>NZ_JABAIA010000001.1:2850273-3562842 GCF_012641275.1 Chitinophaga varians
CCACTGACGGTAAAGATGATTATAAAACCGTGTCAGTGGCTTACAAAGACAGTACAAAGACGTTAGTAAAAAGAAAGACCAAAAACTGGTACATCGGTCTTGTCCTCGGTCCCGATCTGACCGTGGCACCATCTTTTAAATACGGCAATGTCGGTTTCAATGCGGGCGTACTGGTACATTATTATTTCAACAAAAATCTCTTTGTTAACACAGGAGCGGTATACAGCAAAAAAATATACGGCGCCACGCCGAACGACTATCGCTCAGGAAATGTAAATACCCCCTGGGGCACACTGGAAAAGATAAATGCCGACTGTGACGTATTGGACATACCGATTAATATGAATTACACTTTCCTGTCGGTAAAAAGAAACAAAATCAGCGCTACACTCGGTTTTTCCAACTATTTTATGCTCAGGGAAAAATACGAGTACCTGTATGAGTACGGACCATCTAAGGAAACAACCATAAAGAACGAAAACCAGCATTACCTCTCCATTATAAATGCCGGTATTCTTTACCAACGCCCCGTTAGCCGTGGCCTGCTGCTGGGGGTACAGCCCTATGTCAAAATTCCGCTGAATGGGGTGGGATATGGACAGGTGAAATTATATTCCGCCGGAATGACCATTCATCTGACCTTCACCCGTAAGAAGCCCTGATATCGGAAAATCCGCTCCTGTCCGTAATAGCAGCTCAAAACAATCAGTTTCTTCCATTTGTTGTTATAGCAGATGGCACGTCATTTTCTGCGTGTCATCGTACCAAAAAATCTCTTTATGGCAAACAAACATGACGACAAAAAGAAGAAAAAAACAGGAGAGGAAGACCAGGAATTTCCGGGATATCCGCAATATCCTGCCAGCGAAGATATCATGAACAGGGAAAACCGGGACAATGAGGTGGACCTGAACATAGATGATCTGACACGTTCGTTCCGGCATAACAGTGAGCTGCCTGAGGAAAAGCAAAAAAGCCCGAAACGCAGCGATGAACAGGAGGAAACGTGGCGCAAGGACAAAACCGGCGAGGATCTTGATGTGCCAGGGTCCGAACTGGATGACGATGAAGAAGCCATTGGTGAAGAGGATGAAGAAAACAACCTGTACAGCCTCGGCGGAGACCGGCATCGTGACCTGGAAGAAGACAATGGTGAATTCCTCGAAGAAGAGGATGAGGACGATAAATACTAAGCAGCTAGAGTAAAGGTGTCAGCAACCTGCATACCGAATCCATAAACCGCTTGAATATATTTCTTTTATTCCAGCGGGTTTCCTGTACAGGCAAGGCATACAGCAGATCTTCGTCAAAGGCGCGGTCCAGTTTGCCGGCCACTTCCTTGTCATACACCAATACACCGATTTCGCAATTCAGAAAGAAACTACGATTGTCAAAGTTGACAGAGCTCACCCAGGCCAGGTTGTCGTCGATTACCATGGTTTTGGCGTGAATAAAGCCCCGTGTGTAAAAAAATACCTTCACACCTGCAGCCAGCAGGGGCTTCATATATGATAACGCCGCGTGCTGCACAATAAACGAATCCCCTTTCAGTGGCAGCATCAGCTGTACGTCTTTCCCTGCCAAAGCGGCTATCTGCAAGGCTGTCAGCAGTTCTTCAGTGGGTACAAAATATGGATTGGTGATCCTGATCCTTCGTTTGGCGACATTAATAGCCATCAGGATAGAGCTCATGGTCATAGGCCAGTCAGAATCGGGCCCGCTGGCCACGATATCAGTAAAGCAGGTACCGGTAAGCGTGGAGGAGCGTCCAAAGAAAGGCGCCTCAAAAGGAAATACTTCTTTGCTGCAATAGCGGTAACTCATCAGAAACTGCAGCTGTAGCAGATTTACGGCATCGCCTTCAATTTTAAGGTGGGTATCGCGCCAAAAGAGATCATGTTTACCGTTGTTGATATAACGATCGTCTAAGTTGATACCTCCCACAAATCCCACAGTACCATCTATCACAATGATTTTCCGGTGATTGCGGTAGTTGGCGTTTCTATACAGGCCTACCAGCACGGGTGAGAAAGCGTATACGCTGGCGCCGTTGTCTTTGAGTATGGTAGGAATATTTTTGATCCTGTCGCTGCCCATGTCATCATAAACGAAACGCACCTGTACGCCCTGGTTGAGCTTTTCCACCAGGATCTGTGTTACTTCGTTGCCCACATCGTCTGCAGCCACCATGTAGTATTCAATGTGGATATGGTGTTTTGCTGCCCGTAGCGCCGCCATTACTTCCGGGAATTTTTCTTCTCCGTTGATCAGCAGTTTTACCCGGTTGTTTTTGGTGAGAATAGATTGACGTGTATTCAGTAACATGGCCGACAGTTCCTGTTTGGTGCCTACAGCATGCCGCAATTCCAGCTGCATATGCTCTATTTCCGATCGTTGTGATTGCCAGTATTTGGCAAACAACACCTCGTCCTTGCTGCCTTTCAGCGTAAACCGCCTTTTTTTGCGCAGGTCCCGCCCGAGGTAGTAATAAACGATGAGGCCAACGAGGGGAATAAATACCAGCAGCAGGATATAAGCCATTGCTTTCACTGGGTTCCTGTTTTCCAGCAGGATGGTAAATACCACACCGATAAACGACAATATCACCAGCACTGTGCTGCTTATTTTAACATACAGGTGCCAGTCAGATCCGGTAAGATAGCTAATGAGCGAATGCAATCTCTTGAAAGGTTTAAATATTAAACGCCATGCCTGTTAAAAAGTTAAACAGGTTTATAGCATGAAGATACAAAACCGCTATTTATATTATTTTATCCGATGTTGACCGAATACTGTCCGGAATGGATGCTCCGCTATGAATTACCCCGCCGGTTACTTAATTTGTTTTTCAGATATCCACGACATCATGAAAACGATACTCAAAGGGCTGCTGGCCGTGGCACTACTGTGCCCGTACGGAGGTTACGCCCAAACGTCAGACCGCTGGCAGATAGCGCCGGACGGCAGCATTCTCTGGAACGTCTCCGGGAACCTTCCACATGGCGATCATATCGAAATGGCCGGTAAAAAGGTGGCGCTCTGGCTGCAATACGGAGTAGACAGCAGCGGCGCCAGTACCATTACCCGCACTATCGTATTTCCCACATATCGCCTGTCGCCCAACAAGACAGAGACAGCAATGATGTATAGCATCAAAGACGATATGCTGCCCCGCTTTTTTATCAATAACAAGTTGTGGAAACAGGACGTTTACAACGGTGGTCCGGTGAAAGCGTTGCCGGAGAAGGTACGCAGCATTCGTCATATGGGTGTTACCACCATCAACAGTGTACTGGGAAATGATGGACAGGTAGAACTCAGGCGGACCTTTTTCCCGTCAGACATCCTGCCGCTGGCACTGGAGCAGTTGGTATTCATCAATCACGGGCAGCAGCCGGTATTTATTGAGATGGAGTCTATGCAGCTGGAACGGAGCCCTGCTGAAAGCCGTACAACTAACGGACCGCTTCATTTTGCAGTACGAACAGCCGGGGCGGGAAGGCAGGAGGTAGGTGCCGGTGATTCCGTTCGTTTTGTGATCGGGTACAGCGCCAGCCGTGGTAACGAAGCCCAGCCACAGATCAACGCTGATGCGGAGCTGGCAGGCCGTAATGCCCGCGTGTCCGGTATTTTGTCCCTATTACGGCTTGAAACACCGGACACCCTGCTAAACACGGCTTTTGCTTTTGCGAAAATCAGGGCAACAGAGAGTATTTATCTCACCAAAGGAGGCTACCTCCATGGCCCGGGCGGATTACGCTATTATGCCGCTATATGGGCCAATGACCAGGCAGAATATGTAAACCCTTTCTTTGGCTTCCTGGGCGACAGTATAGCACTTAATTCCGCTATGAATGCCTATCGCTGGTTTGCGAGGTATATGAATGAGGATTATAAGCCCATTCCCAGCTCCATCGTGGCGGAAGGCGACGGTATCTGGCATGGGGCCAAAGACCGCGGTGATATGGCGATGATCGCCTACGGCGCCAGCCGTTACGCTCTTGCTGCCGGTAATGCCGATTCTGCCCGGGTATTATGGCCCCTTATAGAATGGAGCCTGGAATACCTGCGCCGGCAAGTCAATGAAAACGGAGTAGTGCATTCGGACAGCGATGAGCTGGAGGGCCGTTTCCCTGCTGGGAAAGCAAATCTTAATACCAGCGCGTTGTATTACGATGCACTGCGTTCGGCGGTATTGCTGGCCAGACAATTACATGTTCCGGCCCGTGACTATGCGCAGAGGGCGGACGCGCTCAGGAAAAATATTGACCGGTTCTTTGGCGCCACAGTAGAAGGTTTTGATACCTACCGTTACTACGAGGAAAATAAAGTACTGAGAGCATGGATCGCTACGCCGCTGACGACGGGCCTGTTCGACAGGAAAGAAGGGACCATTGCGGCCCTGTTTTCCCCCAGGTTGTGGACGGAAGATGGACTGGCGTCCCAATCGGGCGACCGTACTTTCTGGGACCGCTCCACGCTGTACGCATTGCGCGGCGTATTTGCCGCAGGAGAAACAGCCAAAGCGATGGACAAACTGGAATATTACTCACGCCGCCGTTTACTGGGTGAACATGTGCCTTATCCCGTGGAGGCTTACCCGGAGGGGAACCAACGGCACCTGTCTGCTGAAAGCGGTCTGTATTGCCGCATTTTTACGGAAGGAATGTTTGGTATGAGGCCAACAGGTTTCAATAGTTTCGACTGTACGCCGCGTCTGCCGGAAGGTTGGGACCATATGGCTTTACGGAACATACATGCCTTTGGTAAAGTATTCGATCTCGAAGTAAAAAGAAAAGATAAGGGAAGACTGTTGGTGAAAGCTAACGGTATAGACTATACGATAAAAGAAGGATCAACCTTACCGATAATACTTAAATAAAAAAACGGCCGGAAACTTTCCGGCCGTTTTGCTGTTATTCTGCTACTACTTCCAGGACATTGCTGGAGAGTGGTTTTACTTTTCCGGGAGTAAGCGTAATCCCTACGTTCATCAGAAAATCTCCGCTATATAACTGGTTACTGAAAGCTGATTTAGTTCCGGGAAACAGATTGACTTCACTCACCCGGTAGTTCTTTTTCGGGTCCAGTCCCTGTAACTTCACCAGCGGGAAAACATCTACCCGCCGCGTATTCATGAGGTAATGAAACACCACTGCTTTTTGTTTGTCTGCAGTGGTATATTGAAACACCGCGCGAGGCTGGTTATAAGGCGAAACAAGCCGATAAAGGTCGCCATACCACACAATATCACGTAAACGGTTATACGTAGAAACGGCATCGTGGCTGAACTGTAATTCCTGCGGTGTAAAATCGTCTACTTTAATATCATATCCCAGCTTGCCCATCATAGCCACATCTGTACGGAACTTCAATGATTGTTTTCCCATATTGGTAATGTGAGCAGCCATGGTATTGGAAGGGAAGAAATGGGAGTAGCCATATTGAATATAAATCCTGTCGAGCGGATCAGTATTATCGCTGGGCCAGAATTCAGTGAAGTATTTCATGGCACCATAGTCAGTACGGCCACCGCCACCGGAGCACAGCATAATAGGCAGATGCGGATATTTAGCGCGCACTCTTTCCAGTACTTTATAAAGGCTACGGGTATAGTCAATAAAAAGATGTGATTGTTTTCCTTTCAGATAAGGAGAGTAGGTGTTGGTGAGCATTCGGTTACAGTCCCATTTAATGTAGGCGATTCCCGGATTGTCGGTCATCGTCTTATCTACAATATCAAAAACGAAGTCCTGAACAGCTGGATTGATCAGGTCTAACACCATTTGATTGCGGTAGTAGTTTTCTGCGCGGTTGGGAAGACGCATTATCCAGTCGGGATGTTTGGTATACAATTCACTTTTAGGGTTTACCATTTCCGGTTCCAGCCAGATACCGAATTTGACGCCTTGTTTGGCAGCCTCTTTCACGAGATAGCCGAGACCATGTGGCAGTTTGTCTTTATTGGTGTCCCAGTCACCCAAACCGGCGTTGTCTGCATCGCGGGGGTACTTATTGGCAAACCATCCGTCATCCAGCAGAAAAAGATCTACGCCGAGTTTGGCAGCGCCGCCAAACAGGCTGGTGAGCTTTGTTTCGTCGAAATGCATGCCGGTAGCTTCCCAGTTGTTCAGTAACGTCAAACGGGGCGTGTGTCCGTCGAGGATGCCGTAGTTCACTGCCCAATGCTGGAAGTTACGGCTGGTTTGGCCTTTGCCATGGTCCGACCAGGTGAAGAGGAAAGCAGGAGTGGTAAATACTTCATTGGGTTGCAGCGTGTATTCGCTGGCGTAAGGATTGATACCTGCGCTCACATGCAGCGCATTTTTTTCGTCCACTTCAAAGCCGAAGCGGAAATTGCCTGTCCAGGCCAGGGTGCCTGCCAGTACTTCACCGGTGTTTTCATCGGGAGCTCCGTTGAGGGAGAGCAGGAACATGGGTGACTGGTACATGTTGGCGCGTACGCCCAGCTTGCTGTCCAGTATTTTGCTGCCTTTCGTCAGTTTTTCTTCGACCATAGTGGCTTCTTTGGCCCAGTCGCCATGGAACTGGGTCAGCCAGTAACGTGCAGCATTAAAATGCAGCATGGAGGAAGCGTAAGCTGTCAGTTGCACCGGCTGTTTTTCGGTGTGTTTGATTTCCGTCCAGGCTTTGATAATGTCTTCCTGAAAATAAGTTTCGAAATGCAGGATAACGCTTACCGGATATACGGGGTCCTGAAGCGTAATTGCTGTTGAGGATACGTTATCGTCTTTTTTGTCAGACCGGGAGGAAACATATTTCAGTTCCAGCGAAGGGTTACCATCGTTGTGTACGATCCGTACAGCGGGGTCCAGGAGGCTTTCCATGCCGGCAGTGACATAGGCTTCCTGTCCGCTTTTGGCAGCGGTGTCGGCATTGGCAGGTTGTAAGGCCCGTCCAAAATACTGCTGTACCAGTCGCCCCTGGGCATTGATGTTGTAAACCAGGCTGATGTTCCGGGTAGAAAGCCGTATTTGCTGACGTTGTGCCCATGTGTACTGGGAAAGCAGCAAAAGGCTTATACAGAGCAATCTTTTCATGTTTTGTTGTTTAACGCGGAGAATAAGTGTACAAAATACAAATATTGAGGAAAGAAGCTGATGGTAATTTACCGGAAAGCTATTGTTTTATACACCAGGGGCGTTTGGGTCAAAGAGAATAATCCGTAGCTTGGGGAACAGATTTTAAAAGCATGCCTATGACGCCGCAGATTATCATTGTGCTGGTACTGACAGCCGTTATCAACCTGATTGTTACCCTGTCTTTGGCTGTGAGGATTGTAGGGGTTAGGACCGGGAGGATAGCCATTACTTTTTCCCTTTTTAACATCCTGGTGCTGGTGTCCCGTACGGCCAATACTTTTCAGGCGCCATTGCTGGCGAAGACGGTGGAAGACCAGTTAAAACAGGAGGCTGCCGGCAATGAAGGTGTTTTCCGGTTGATTATTTTATCGTGTACTATTGGTTCTGTTATTGGCGCGGTGTTGATTCCATCTTTTCAGCGGGTATTATCGAAAGCGGTCGAGCATTTTAGTGTGCATCGTTCTGTGCCGCGGTTGCTATACCTTGGCTTTTCCGGTTCAGGTAGACAGTTTATCAAAGAAAACCTGAAGATGCCTTCCAAAGAAAGCATTACCGCATTAGACCCCACGAAAGGGTTTCCCAAAAGAATATTTTTGGCTAACCTGGTCGCTACAGCAATCATGACGATCAGTGTGCTTTGTTGCGTATATGCCGCTTATATTAATCCCGCTTACAGGACCACGGCCAGTAATTTATCGGGCGTTATCAATGGAGTTGCCACTTTATTGATGGTGCTTTTTATAGATCCGCATTCTTCGGTGCTGACCGATGATGTGGTGTTGGGCAAGGTCAGTGTGAGCTACTTCCGGCAGTATATCACGTATATGGTCATTGCCCGTGTGGCCGGCACTTTGCTGGCGCAGCTGTTACTGTTGCCTGGCGCGTCCTTCATTGCGTGGCTGGCCGGACAGGTGTAAAATTTTTCTTTGAGCGTTTAGAACTGATTAACATTTCAATGAGAAAAAACGCTTTCTTTTGAAACATGTTTTTTAACCCTCGACCGCTATTTGTTATTGTTGGTTATCCTAACTCGGGAAAGCGCAAGGTGATACAGGAGATCTTTGCCCGTAAGAATTTTTTTCCGCTAAAAGACCCTTTTACGCCGGCGGTATTTCCGCGTACAAAGTTTGTGGTGATCAACAAAAGTAATCACGATTATCTGCCGGATGTTTTCTGTACGCATATCAGTCAGATCATGCGACGGCATGCTTTTTCTTCCGCGGCTTTTATGCTGATGCTGAGCCTCATCCCGGACGGAGGCAGGCACGATGCCAGGAGTGTGGTGCAGTACCTGGAAGCTTCTGGTTTTCTGGTACACTACCTGGTGCTGGCCGGGAGCTGGGAAGATAAGCGCATGGTGCCGGAAGAAGAGGTGGAGCGTTTACGGGCAAAGATCAGGCATGGGCGCATTCATTATTTCGACCGGCTGGTGACCCGCTCTCCGTTGCGCTTTTCGCAGCGAACGGAGGAGGTGGTGACGGTGATCAGGGAAGTGCTGGCCGGGGGCCACCGGTGAGTGCTTTTCCGGCGCCGGGCTGCTGTTGCATGAGCGCCACCCGGAACGGTGAATGTTCCAGTGCGATCAGGTCTTCCGTGCTGCCCAGCACCTGGTCTATAAGGCCGAACGACTGCGCTTCCACGGCGTTCATGAAGTGGTCGTTTTCAAAGGCGGCTTCTATCTCTTCCGTGCGCCTGCCGGCATGTTGTGCGATGAGGTAGAAGATCTGGCTTTGCAGGCGTTCCTGTTCCCGGTACGCTATGCGTACATCTTCTGTATAGCCTTTGGCACCGCCACCGGTAGGGTGCATATGCACAGTGGCGTGTGGAAGGGCATACCGTTGCCCTTTGGCGCCGGCAGTGAGGATGACGGTAGCCATGCTGCCGGTGAAGCCCATTGACATGGTGGACACGGGCGATTTCAGCATTTTCATGGTATCGTAAATGGCCAGGCCGGAATAAACAACGCCACCGGGACTGTTGATGTACATGCTGATGGGCTGGTGCCCCATGCTGTCCAGGTAAAGCAGCTGTGCCACAATAAGGTTGGCCACCTGGTCGTCTATGGAGGTGCCCAGGAAAATGATGCGCTCTTTGAGCAGCAGGCTGTATATGTCAAAGGCGTTGCGGCCATCGCCGTCAATGACGGTAGGAATCAGAAAAGCCATATGTAAGGTGATTTTATCGGAAGATGGAAGTGATTTTCTGACGGTAGGTTTCATCCGTCATGAGTTGATGATACAGTGTATCCAGCTGCTGCCGCTTGTTCCGGCGGGCGAGCCAGCGGACGAGTTGTACTATTTTCTGCTGATAACTCATTTTTTCTGCCAGGTCCGGAGAGGTAAGCACCCTGGCTTCGAACACACGTTGATCAGCGGTATCCTGCTGGTGTTCAAGATATTGTTCGATGTCCCTGATTTCACAAAGCTGCTTCCTCATGTTGTGTTTGTTTTACCTGTTCCCTGATTTTTTCGAGGCATTTGTATTTCTGGACCGTGGCTACGTGCTGTGTTTTGTATTGCAGGTGACGGGCTATCTCCGCCATGGGCAGCTTGTCGTAATAAAACGCCTGTAACAGCTGCAGGCATCTTTTGCCGGCGTTTTTGAGGAAACTGATCACCGGTTGGGAGACAGGCGGCGGATCATAGAAGTCAGAAGGAATGCCGTAATCGTCTTCGTGAGCATGAATAGTCACATACTGACGGTCATCTTTCAGCCTGCGCAGGCACAGTATCCGGGCAATGCCCAGGATATAAGCCTGATCAGAGCCTATGTTGACAGCGTTTTGTTGTTTTTTCTCCAGGCAGATGATCACCGCATCATGAAATATGTCTTTGGCGGTGTCCAGATCGCCCCCCATACGGTGCACCATCCTCGCCACTTTCGGAAGGGTGTCCCGGTATACAGACTCAAAAATGGGATCGTTATGCATGGTCATACAATCTTCGTTTAAAGAGTAGTGTCGAAAACCACGGAAATATCACCCGGAAAATTAAAAAAAAACGAGGATGATTCGAGAGAGATCGCGTATGTTGCACTAAGTTGTTGTTAACGAATGAGCCATATATGAGGAGCCTTGTTATATTCCTTTTTTGCCTGACTGTACAGTATGCTTCGGCGCAAACCGGTCGGCGGACCGGCACCCCTACACAGCGTGTTTCCCCCAATAGGAACAACTCCGCTGGGCGCTCCGGGGCCGTGTCTAACAGTAACGGCACTACGGTAACACGTAACCGTATGCCGGCAGTAACATCAAATGACCAGTGGGCCGGCACCTGGAAAGTAGATTACAAACCCTGGCCGCATATCCCTGCGGTGACCATGCAATTGCAGATAGGCATGCCAAGGCAGCATATGCTGTACCCTGCATTGTTATCGCTTGATTATGGAGAGTTCCACGGGTCGTATTACCTGTTGCTGGTCCGGAAAAATGAGCAGCAACTGGGCATCGGCAGGGGCAAATATCCCGTCCGGGAAACCCCGTTCAAACTGGGCATCTGGATGATGTACCTCAACGGTACTTTCAACTATTCCCGGAAAGGGAACGAACCACCTGTAATGGACATCCAGCGCATGTGGATAAAGGACTTCGGTATTTTCATGAAAGGCCTCTATGATGATGACGAGATTTATGTTAGCACCAAAGTCACCCTGCGTGACATGCTGTACCGCAATCCCATTCAAATGAAAAAGATCGATAATCAGCCATGGACAGGGGCGGAGGCGCAGAGAATAATATACCCCGAAAGAGATTCCATTTATCTGGGCCTGTATGATCGTATAGACGTTGATGATAGTACCGGACAACTGACGATCGTGGATGAGGACCAGTTGGATAAGGACACGGTAACGCTGGTGCATAACGGCCGCACGCTGCTCCGGTCGCAGGAAATCAACGAGCAGACGCAATCGCAGCGGCTACGGCTGGATACCGGCATGAACCTGCTGGCTTTCTTTGCGGACAATTACGGCCGCCTGCCGCCCAATACCGGCGACATGCGGGTGGCCATCGATGGGAAAAAATACAGCTTTGATTTCAGCGACCGTTCTAATGCTTATGCCACCTTCCTGGTGGCGCAGTTATACCGCCGGCCGGTGCCGGAAAAGCCGGCTACGGCAACGGTTACGCCGCCATCTGCGCCGCCCGTGGCTTCGATGCCGCCAGGCGGAGATACGGCCGCGCTCACCCGCACCGTCATCAGCCGGAAAGACCAATGGGTGACCACTATCAAGGTAAAGCAACGGGAAATCACGCTGGAGCTGTGGGACGCCCAGACAGAGGACGGCGACAGTATTTCCCTTCGCCTCAATGAGAAATGGATCGTGAGCGGTTTCCCGGTAAAGAAACAGATCCAGGAGCTGAAAATCACGCTGCAGCCCGGCGAAAACAGATTGCAGTTTATGGCAGACAACCTGGGGCGAATTCCGCCCAATACCGCAGCGCTGCGTATATTGTTTGATAAGATCAGCCGCAGGGTAGACCTGAGCACGGATATGAAGCGGAACAACATGATCCGGATCATATATGAGGAATGACCGCTACCAGCCTTTTCTGTTGGAACCGCTTTCTATACAGTAGATGCTGTTACGCGGAAAGGACTCATTGAACTTTTCGAGGTACACTTCATAGCCGATAAAGCCGATACTGTCTGCTTCCACGTCCATGGCGGCCAGTGCAGGATTACTGTCGATGCCGTTGTAATAGGCTTCGCCCATGCCTACGATAAAACAGCGGCAGTAGAGAAAACCGTCGTCTGAGCCGTCGGTGTATTGTTGAACTTCCTGCCTGTCAATATGATAGAGTTTTTGTTCCATAGTGAGCAGGAACGACGCCAGGGATGCTTTGTCCAGTGTTTGCAATACCTGGCGAAGGTTTTCGCCGATTACATCGGTCAGTTCGTAGCTAAGGGATTCGAGAAGAAAGGGATCGTTGGTCCTTAAAGCAAGCCGGCGGGCCGCATTGAGTTCGGGAGAAACGGACCAGGCAGTTTCTATCAGCTGCCAGAAGTTGGCTTCATTCATAACTAAAGAGATAAATGAGTTAAAAAATGACGTTTGGGATAACAATTCAAAGGTAGGAGGGGGCTGCGTACTGGATATGCGCAATAAAAGCCCCAAAAACCGCTACTGTAACAGGTTTGCAGTGAGAGCAACATTTAATCGCCGGGAGTTGTAAATTACAGGTTCCTATCCATCATGAAATATCATTTCGCATGACAAAGCGTTTTTCCGGCAAGAGCTTCTACCAAAACGTATATATATTCCTGTTAGTAACGGGGATTATACTGATGGTGTTTGCCTATCTCCTTTACCGCCATACTTTTATACCCCTGATGGTCCCGATAGGGATTGTATTGGTAACCGGACTAATCGCCTTTGTGGTGGTCCGAAAACACTATAACCGGATATATGGCATCAGAGGCTTCTTTTATGCCCTGTCCAACAGTCTGTTGGCCTATGGCGGCATGGTATCGTTCCTGTTTCTGCTGATCAACTACTACGGGGCCAGCAGCGTGGACGAGGGACTGGTGCTGCCGGTAAAACGCAAGCATCTGGCGATAGACAGTACCGGCCGTATTACAGCCATGGAAAAGCCTTCTGTGATTATTCATCATCAGGGGGTGGACAAGGAGCTGGTATTTGATTTCGCCCGTTATCCACAGGTGATACAGGCTGAATATGTGGTGATTGACTACAGCAGGGGATTTTTCGGGTATGATATACTGCACTCATTTGATGTGGTGCAAAAGCTGCCGGAGGGACAGCCGTAAAATACCTGGCCTGATAACGGCCAGCGCTTGCTACACTTTGTTTGTGGAAACTAAATTTTCTACAATAGGGAGTTTAAGGACAAATGGTCTGGAAATGGACAATAATTTTTCAGGAACGAAGACTCGTTGCTGAAGGAAATGAGCATTACAGAATAAATTTTAAGAGATATTAGTTCTCATAGTTTTATCTTCGGGGCGACTTTACTGTTTTCTGTACAATTCGTAGGGATTTAATGATCATCTTATTTTTTTAATTGAGCTAACAAATTAGCTTGAATTTGCTCCATGAAAAGATATATTAATTTTTTTTTTCGGCTGAACCTTAAAACCATCTATTTTAATTTTAAATATCTCCCTTTCTCCCAGGCAATCAGACTTCCCATCTTGATTTCCCGAAGGGTTTACCTAAGGGCGGCTAAGGGTAAAATATCGTTTGAATGTCCTGTCAGGACAGCTATGGTGCAAATTGGATATGAGGGAGTCGGGATTTTTGATCATAAAAAATCAAGAAGCATCTGGGAAGTAAGCGGAGAGGTTGTTTTTAAGGGAAAAGCCGTAATTGGCCATGGCTCAAAGATTTCTGTAAGGAAAGGAGGTGTCCTTTCCCTGGGTGATAACTTTGTAATTTCTGCAGAGACATCTATTGTTGTCACGACAAACGTTACGTTTGGAAATAATAACCTGTTGTCGTGGGATATTCTGGTGATGGATACTGATTTCCATTTAATAGAGGACGAGTCAGGAAAAGTCCTTAATTCACCGATGCCTATTGTTATTGGAGATAAGGTTTGGATCGGGTGTCGGTCCGTGATTTTAAAAGGGGCGAATATTCCTGATAATTGTGTTATAGGAGCTAATTCTGTTCTCTCCCGTGAGTTAGAAGAGGAAAAGGGGGTGTATGTAGGAAATCCCATTAAACTGGTGAAAAGGAATATTACATGGAATTACTAAGCCGGTGGCATGCTGCCGGTACTTGCCTTGTAGAAAGAAACTTTTGATTGGTGTTAAAATCGATGATGTTAACACATGGCTTTAAAAGCAAAACGGAATAACCAGTGTAATACCGATTATTCCGTTTCTGTGGTGTGGGGCGGGATCGAACCGCCGACACAAGGATTTTCAGTCCTTTGCTCTACCGACTGAGCTACCGCACCGTGTCTTTTTTTGTGTGTCCCTCTCGTGAAGGGATTGCAAAAGTAAGACAAAATTTATAATTGCAAAATTTTTCTTCAGAAATTTCTAAAAAACTTTTTGCTGAACGATGCCGCTCCATAATTGAGTACGCCAGAACAGTGACTGGGCGGCGTATTCAGCGGCTTCTTCCCATTTTTTGGAATCGTTGCCACAAAGTTCCTGTACCATCTGCATGGCCAATTGACTATGATGATCGCCGTCTACTTCGATATGTCTTTCGAGGTAATAGATGAAGGTGCCCAGTTTTCCGGGGAATTTACGGTCGAGGTCTTTTACCAGGGCATGGAACATATCAGGGATGAGGTCTTCACGGCCAAAGGTGAAGACGGCTGCCATTACATGTGCCTTACCGGTAGCGATCACATCGAAAGTAAAGCCAAGAAACCCTTTTACAGCCTCAGGAAGCGAAGATGCTGCAAGGATGGTGTGTATGGGCGTGCCGGCGGCGATAGCGGCAATAAGGGCCTTTATTTTGCTTGTGTCAGCGCCTGCCTGTTCCATTGCTCTTTCATAGAGCTCAAAATGGCTGCAACGGTTACCGTCCATGTCAATGTCGCTTTCTTCGCCGGTAACGATTTCATTGATAAGGTAGCGGGTAGCGGCATTACCTACGGGTACCCAGGGCACGTTGACGCAGGTAAGCTGCTGCTGCAGGCCTTTCAGCAACGACATAAAATCCCACACGGCATACACATGGTATTCCATGAAGAGGCGGATATCGTCGAGGGTTTCGAGGGAAGCGTATAAAGGATGGGAAATAACTTTTTCCCTGTTGGCGGAAATGGTTTCCTGTATTTTCTCGATGTTCATTCTATGACTGTTTGTTCACTGGTATCACATGACTGCTGTCTTCACTAGTTGCCGTATTCCACCAGGAATTTTATGCGGACCAGTTTAAGTTGTTCCAGTGTGTAATCGTTTTCGATCAGTTCTTCCCGGGCCAGCGCCAGGCTGGATGTTTCACAACCCTTGAAGTATTCCATGATTTCATCCTGGGCGTAGTCGTCCAGTTCTTCATCAATGCAATAATCAAGGTTGAGTTTGGTGCCGCTGGCAACAATGGTCTCCATTTCGTCCAGCAGCTGGGAGATGGTGAGCTCCTTGTTTTTGGCGATGGTTTCCAACGGGATTTTTTTGTCGATGTTCTGAATGATGAACACCTTCATGCCGCTTTTGTTGACAACGCTCTTCATCACAAAGTCATCTGGCTTGGTGATGTTGTTTTCTTCCACGTATTTGGCGATAACGTCGATAAACTGTTTACCGTAGCGCACTGCTTTACCTTTGCTGACACCCTGTATTTTTTCCAGTTCCTGTACGGTAGTGGGATATTGGGTGGCCATGTCTTCGAGGGATGTTTCCAGGAAGATCACGAAAGGAGGCAGGTTTTTTTCTTTGGCTACTTTCTTGCGCAGTTCCTTCAGCATTTCAAACAGCGCCGGGTCGGCAGAGGCGTTGGCTTCTGCATTGGCTTCTTCTTCCTCTTCCACGCCGTCTTCGTCAAACTGGTGATTGAGGGCCACCATGATGGAGTAGGGCTTTTTGAGGAATTTTTTGCCTTTGTCCGTTACCTTCAGCAGGCCGTATTCTTCGATGTCTTTCTCGATAAGGCCTTCCAGCATCATTTGCCGGATAAGGGAATTCCAGAAATGTGCATCAAATTCTTTGCCTTCTCCGAAGATGTCCAGCTGGTCATGGCGATAGGTAGATATCTGCGGACTGGTTTTGCCGGTGATCACATTTACTACGTATTCGCTGCCAAAACGTTCTTCCAGGGCTTTGATGGCTTTGAGAACGATCACCACCCTGTTTTTGACTTCTATTTTTTCCTTCGGATTGCGGCAGTTGTCGCACTGGCCACAATCTTCTGTTTCATATTTTTCCCCGAAATAGTGCAGGATAACTTTACGGCGGCATACAGCGCTTTCGGCGTAAGCCACGGTTTCATTGATCAGCTGGGCGCCCATTTCCCTTTCACTGAGGGGCTTGTCGCGCATCAGGTGTTCCAGTTTCTGTACGTCCTTGTGGGAATAGTAACAGATACAGTTGCCTTCCAGTCCGTCACGACCGGCACGGCCGGTTTCCTGGTAATAGTTTTCAAGGCTTTTGGGAATGTTGTAGTGGATCACGAACCGCACGTCCGGTTTGTCGATGCCCATACCGAAGGCAATGGTGGCCACAATTACCTCTACGTCTTCGTGCAGGAACATATCCTGACGTTGTGCACGGGTGGTAGGGTCCAGGCCTGCATGATAAGCTACGGCCTTGATATTGTTGGCAGACAGCATATCGGCCAGCTCCTCGGTGGTTTTCCGGTTGAGCGTGTAGATAATACCGCTTTTGCCTTTGTGCTGATGGATATATTTGACGATATCCTTGATAGTCAGGTCTTTCTTGCGTTTTGGCCTGATTTCGTAGTACAGGTTGGAACGGTTGAAAGAAGAGATATAGATATTGGGATTGTTTAATCCCAGGTTCTTAACGATGTCGCTTTGTACTTTAGGCGTAGCGGTGGCGGTAAGTGCGATGATCGGCAGTTTATCGTTGATCTGGTCGATCATCTCTTTCAGCCGGCGGTACTCCGGACGGAAGTCGTGGCCCCATTCGGAGATACAGTGTGCCTCGTCTACTGCGATGAACGAGATTTCCAGTTCCCGGAAGAAATCCAGGTTTTCCTGTTTTGTCAGTGTTTCCGGCGCTACATACAGCAGCTTTGTTTTACCGGTTTGCAGGTCTGTGCGTACTTTTTTGATCTGCGCCTTGGAGAGCGTGGAGTTCAGAAAGTGCGCCACATTGTCTTTACTACTATAACCCCGGACCAGGTCAACCTGGTTTTTCATCAGTGCTATGAGGGGAGATACGATCAGTGCACAACCCGGGCTCATCAGCGCCGGTAATTGATAACACAGGGATTTTCCTCCGCCTGTTGGCATGATAACGAAGGTATCTTTTCCCGATAGGATGCTATTTATAATGATTTCCTGATTTCCTTTAAAGGAATCGAACCCGAAATGTTCGCGTAATGCATCCATCAAACTTACCTTTACAACAGCCATTGCATTCAAAATTTAAAAAGAATGGTAAACTCAAACTCTAAAGAATCAACAAATGATGAAATAGTTCTATATGTTTTTTAGGGGACACGAAGTTACTTAAAAAAGCGCGTAGTATCAATATAAATTCCGTGATCGCTCTGCTGCTGACTAAAAAATGATAAATTTGTAATTCGTCATGAAAAGGAATGGAACCATTAACATCGGAACAGTAGCCAAACGCACAATTGCTTTGGAAGCAGCGGCTATTAATGATTTGCAGCATTTTATAGATGCAGATTTTGAGAAAGTGGTGGAACTGGTCGCCCAATGCAAAGGGAGACTGGTGGTAACAGGCATCGGTAAAAGCGCCATTATCGCCCAGAAAATAGTGGCCACCTTAAACTCCACAGGCACCCCGGCGCTGTTTATGCACGCGGCAGACGCCATCCATGGTGACCTGGGCATGATAACGCCGGAAGATATCGTGATGTGTATCTCCAAAAGCGGTACCTCCGCTGAAGTGAAGGTGCTGGTGCCCCTGGTGAAGAATTTTGGCAACACTTTAGTCGCCATGGTGGGGAATACCGGCTCATTTCTGGCACAGGAAGCGGACTATGTGCTCAATACCACGGTGAGCCAGGAAGCCTGTCCCAATAACCTTGCACCCACTACCAGCACGACTGCCCAATTGGCGATGGGGGATGCCCTGGCCGTTTGCCTTATCGAATGGCACGGATTTACGGCTGCTGATTTTGCCAAGTTCCATCCCGGTGGTGCATTAGGTAAAAAATTATACCTGAAGGTGGCAGACCTCTGCAAATTACATCAGGCTCCCAGCGTATTGTTAACCAGCACATTAAGGGAAGTAATCGTGGAGATATCCTCCAAAATGCTGGGCGTCACCGCCGTTCTGGACGAAAAAGGTGCTCTTCAGGGAATTATCACCGATGGTGACCTGCGGCGCATGCTGGAAAAAAATGTTGCTACCGCCGGCGTAACAGCCAAAGATATCATGTCGGTCAACCCGAAAAATATCCAGCAAAGCGAATTGGCGATCAACGCATTGGAGATGATGCGCCAGCACGATATCACACAATTGCTGGCCATGGACGGTGACCGGTACTGCGGCGTGATTCACTTACATGATTTAATCAGAGAAGGAATTATATAATGACACAACTGAACAGCCATTTTTATGTGGCCATCATGGCCGGAGGCATTGGCAGCCGTTTTTGGCCCCATAGCCGGACAGATAATCCCAAGCAGTTCCTGGACATCCTGAACACGGGAAAAACATTGCTCCAATGGACATATGAACGGTTTGCGACCTTCATTCCAAAGGAAAACATCTTCGTGGTGACGCATCATCAGTATACCGGCAAAGTGGCGGAACAACTGCCCGAAGTGGCGGAAGCAAATATTGTCAGCGAACCTTCCCGCAAAAACACGGCCCCCTGCGTTGCCTATATCTCCCATAAAATACATAAACAGGACCCGCTGGCCAATATCATCTGTGCTCCGGCTGATCACCTGATCATGGACGGACCGGCATTTACCTCGGCCTGCCTGAACGCCCTGCTGTTTGTACAGAAACACAGCGCCCTGTTAACGCTTGGCATCAAACCCACCCGCCCTGATACCGGGTACGGCTACATCCAGTATGAACCGCAACAGGTGGCTGACAACGTTTATAAAGTCAAAACATTTACCGAAAAGCCCAACCTGGAACTGGCCAAAACCTTCCTGCAAAGCGGCGACTTCCTCTGGAATGCCGGCATCTTCGTATGGAATGTGAAAACCATCCTCGCTGCTTTCCGGGAATACCTCCCCGAAATAGATGAGCTGTTTGAACAAAGCACATCAGCCCTGAACACACCGGAAGAAAAGGAAGCCATCGAAAAAGTATATCCGCAATGCACCAATATCTCCATCGACTATGGTATCATGGAGAAAGCTGATAACGTGTACGTGATCCCTTCCAACTTCGGCTGGAGTGACCTGGGCACCTGGGCCTCCGCTTACGAAAACCTGGAAAAAGACTACCTGGGCAACGCTGTACAGGGAAAAAACGTGGTAGTAATAGACGCTACCAAGTGCATGGTGAAAGTGCCAAATGAGAAACTGGTACTGCTGCAGGGCCTCGATGAATTTATCGTGATTGATACAAACGACGTGCTCCTAATTTGCCGGAAAGACAATGAGCAGCAGATCAAGGAATATGTGGCGGAAATCAAGCGCAACAAAGGCGAAAAATATCTCTAGTCAATTACGAATTACAAATTACGAATTACGAATTAATACAAAGGAAGAGGGACTTCCTAATTCGTAATTCGTAATTTGTAATTCGTAATTGATTTATGTATGTCCAAATTACCACACACAGGAACCACCATTTTTTCCGTTATGTCAGCCCTGGCAGCGGAACACAAAGCCATCAACCTGTCACAAGGCTTCCCCGACTACGATTGCAGCGATGAACTAAAGGAAATGGTCAACCAGGCCATGCAACAGGGGCACAACCAATACGCGCCCATGCCCGGCCTCTTGCAGCTCCGCACAGCTATCGCGGCCAAAATCAGATCGCTGTACCAGCAAACCATCAACCCGGACACCGACATCACCATCACGCCAGGCGGTACCTATGCCATTTATACGGCTATTGCCACCTACATTCATCCGGGAGATGAAGTGATCATATTCGAGCCGGCATATGACAGCTATATCCCCAATGTGCTGGTCAACGGTGGCAAACCGGTGCTAATATCGCTTTCTTTCCCGGATTACCGGATTGACTGGCAGGAGGTGCGCCGCAAGATCACTCCCCGCACCCGCATGATCATGGTTAACACACCACACAACCCCACCGGCAGCATTCTTCAGGAAGAGGACATGGCCGAACTGGAAAAGCTGGTAGCAGAACATAACCTGCTGGTACTATCAGACGAAGTATACGAACACCTGGTATTTGACGGCGCCCGCCATCTCAGTGTGCTGCGTTATCCTGCCATCTATAAAAACAGCTTTGTCGTGTTCTCCTTTGGAAAGGTCTTTCACAATACCGGCTGGAAGATGGGCTATTGCGTTGCGCCCGAGCATCTGATGAAGGAATACCGGAAGGTACACCAGTACCTTTGTTTTTCAGTGAACACACCAATGCAGTACGGATTGGCCGAGTTCCTGGAAACACCGGCACATTACCTGGAACTGCCGGCATTTTATCAGCAAAAGAGAGATTATTTTCTGGAGTTGATGAACGGCTCACGGTTTACACCACTGGCCAGTCAGGGAAGTTACTTTCAACTGATGCGGTATGATCAGATATCTTCGGAAGGAGACAAGGAATTTGCCACCCGCCTGACCAAAGAATTTGGCGTAGCGGCGATTCCGGTTTCCGCATTCTACCACGATGGCAAAGATGATCATGTAGTGCGTTTCTGTTTTGCCAAAAAAGAAACGACGCTGGAACAGGCGGCAGCACGCCTTAGAAATATATAGGAATTTAATTATTGGGAAATTTAGTCAATGTGCTTAGGAATCTACACTCCTCAGACGCCCGCTAAATATCAAAATAAAAATACCCAATGACAAGATATAATGGGGCTTCGACAGCCGCCAGACAGGTACCCCTATAAAAACCGGCCTGGCCTGGCTATCTCGGCCCCATTAATATCACAAGCAAACATACGTCTCCTCACAAGGAGACTTTTTATTAAACGGCCATGGCCGGTACCGTTTCCTTATCTTTTTTGAGGATCAGCGTGTGTTCCATAAAGTTGACAACGCCGGTTTCCACGTCGTACATGGCGCCCACGATGCCTACGTCCCCTTTCAGGATCATGTCACGCAGAATATGGCTCTGTTCCATGATAGCCTGCACAGAGCGTTCAATATGAATGTTCGTCACGGCCTGCACAAACTCCGGATTTTTGGAGGTGCGGTTTTCGGTGACAGTTTTTTCCGCAAAAACAGACGGGGTGATTTTATTCAGCAGACCGGTGAGGTTGCCCATTTCCACCGCGTCGCAGGCGCCACAGATAGCGCCGCATTTGGTGTGTCCCAGTACTACGATGAACTTGGAGCCGGCTGCTTTGCAGGCATACTCCAGGCTTCCCAGCACATTGTCAGAGATCACGGCGCCCGCCAGGCGGATACTGAAGATATCGCCCAGGCCCTGGTCGAATACCAGTTCAGCGGAAGTGCGGGAGTCCATACAGCTTACAATGGCAGCCATCGGCCATTGCCCGTCGCGGGTGTCGTTTACCATTTGCAACAGGTTACGGTTGATGCGGAGGTTGTCCACAAAACGCAGGTTACCTGATTTCAATAATTCCAAAGCTTGTGTCGGTGTAATCTCACTCTGTGATACTTTATTCAATGTTTTCATGATTGTTCGTTTTGATGGGTGAATGAAGGGAGGAAGAGAGCATGGTTTCCGGTTTCTCTTGCCTCTATTTACGCTATAAGCCGTTTAGTTCAACTGTAATTCTTTTAATAATTCCTTGTGATTGCCGGCTGCAATAGTGTGTACGTGCCCGTTAGCTTTCCGCGCATGTTCTTCTACCAGGCTCCCGGGGGTGTTGGGAATTTTGTATACGTCCTTAAATCCCACCAGGATGACGGTAATATTTTTTTGTGGCGCCTTGATGTCTTTGAATTCCCGGATGGTTTGCAACACATCAAAGTCGATATAGGCTGTTTTCTGGGCATCTATCACCACCGTAGTATCCGCAGGCAAATGGTCCAGGGTAAGCAGGATGCTGGCCTTGTTCAGGAAAGATACTTCCTGTGCCAGTTCCAGGCGGATGGTGTCGCCGGTCTGGTATTTTTCTTTGCGGAAATAATAGGAGCTCTTCATATTACCTCGCAGAATGGCCAGTACGCTTACGGCCATACCGATACCAATACCAATCAGCAGGTCTGTAAACACGATGGAGACAACGGTGGCCACAAATGGTACCCACTGGTATTTGCCATTTTTAAACATTTCCCTGAAGACCTGCAGTTTACACAGTTTGTAACCGGTCACCAGCAGTACCGCGGCCAGCGTGGCCAGCGGGATCATGTTAAGCACCATGGGAATAAGTGCCGCACAGATCAGCAGCAGGGAGCCGTGTATCATGGTAGACATTTTCGTACGGCCGCCAGCGTTAATGTTGGCGCTGGAACGCACAATTACGGAAGTAATAGGCAGGCCGCCGATAAGGCCGCTCACAATGTTACCGATGCCTTGTGCTTTCAGTTCCCGGTTAGGGGAGGTGTGGCGCTTCAGCGGGTCCAGTTTGTCGGTCGCTTCCACGTTGAGCAGTGTTTCCACAGAAGCAATGATGGCAATGGTAAGACCTGTGATCCACACTTCCTTGTCGGTGATGGCGCTGAAGCGCGGGAAGGTGAACTGTCCGAGGAAGTCGGAAAACGACTGTGGCACGGGCAGGCTTACCAGGTGTTTAGCACCCAGGGCCAGCACTTCGTTGCCTGCAAAGGCGCGGTTCAGCAGAATACCGGCTATTACGGCAACGAGTGGTGCTGGTACCAGGTTTACTTTGGGGATCTTGCTCCAATACAGAATGATAAGAATGGATATGAGGGTGATAATAGTTGCACCTATACTAATATGGTTGAGCGTGGACAGCAGCGCGCTGAAAGTATTTTCCCCGTCGGCCTGGAAGAAGGCAATGCTGCCTTCATTTTCGGCGTCATAACCGAAGGCATGCGGAAGCTGTTTCAGGATGATAATAATACCAATGGCTGCCAGCATACCGGTGATCACGTTGGAAGGGAAGTAGTTGGCCACGGTTCCCGCCTTGATAAGCCCCAGTACCAGTTGCAGGCAACCTCCGATGACAACGGCCAGCAGGAAGATGTCGAATGCGCCCAGTTTGGTGATGGCGGTCAGCACAATGGCAGTAAGGCCTGCCGCCGGACCGCTGACGCTCAGTTGTGAGCCGCTGAAAAATCCAATTACCAATCCGCCAACAATCCCGGCAATCATACCGGAAAAGAGCGGAGCGCCGGAGGCCAGGGCAATGCCCAGACACAACGGCACGGCAATGAGGAAAACAACGAGACCCGCAGAAAAGTCCCCCTTGATATTGGAGAATAACGATGTTTGCTTGTTCATAAAAAATGCATTTTTCCGTTAAAGGATCGCGATGCCGGACAGCAGCTATCGCTACCGTCGCGGAAGTAATTACAGATACAGATGACGCATCCTTTGGGACACCAATACGGGTATCACGTTAACAGATACACGATGGCCCCGGAATGCCTGAGATAATAAATGCTTGCAATAAATAAATAGAAAATCCGTGCTGACTGTAATGACAGTAGCCGGTTCGAATTACGCTCTGAAGATATTGGGAGGGGGAGCGTGGATTTCCTGGGCAGGATTGCTGGGGATATCCTCCATTAAAAGAGGATGCAAAACGCCAATGAGTAAAATCGGATTAAACTGCAGTGCGTCAAATTGCTTACAGAATTTTAATTCCTTCGCAATTTTGACATGGTCATGTCCTGCATCAACAGGATGTTCTTCCACAATCTGGTTATTAAACAGCAGTTTTCCTACCTCCTTGATGGGAAGCAATTGGGAGATCATAAGTCCCAAAAGGAATATGCCGATAATTTTCTTCATGTGTATTAACTGCTGATACAAAAGTAAATGAGCGAAACCATATATACTAAGTTACGGTAATTAAAAAAATGTTAAAGCAATTTAGTGATGACTGGCGGAGGGTTTTAACCACAAAAACCGCCAAAAACCGATTATCCTTTATAATTGCCGCTTATCACATTGTTTTTTAAACCCGTTTTTACCATTTTCTCCCGAGATGACCTACAGTAGTGGATTTCGACCTCATTGGCAGTAATATCCTAAACAAGTTATTTTGCTTTCTATGGTATTGTGTATTGCATAGTAGTAAATAATTCCTATTTTTGTATCGTAAAGTTGAAGGAAGGTGTACAGGTCCTCAACTGTTACAAATCAAAAACCACCATTTACGTTATACAATTTAAAGCTCACTTGCCATGAACATTGATAACACACAGTCACAGATGCGGAAGGGAGTGCTGGAGTTTTGCATTCTGTCCGTCATCAAGCAAGGAGAAGCTTACCCGTCAGACATCATTGAAAAGATGAAAGAGGCAAAGCTGGACATCCTGGAGGGTACCTTATATCCCTTACTGACACGGCTGAAAAATGCAGAATTGCTCACCTACAGATGGGTAGAAAGCAGCTCCGGCCCCCCACGAAAATATTTTTCCATGACCGACAAAGGGGAAACCTTTTACCGTGAACTGGAAAGCACCTGGAACGAACTGGCCAATGCAGTCCATCAGTTAACACAACAAAACAGCGCACCGCTGTAGTGAATATACCTAAACCTAAAATCTAAAAGAACCAACAAAATGAAAAAGATTATCAACATAAACCTGTCGAGTCGGCTGATTCCCATTGAGGATAGTGCCTACGAAGCATTGCGCCAGTATCTGGACAGCCTGAAGAGCTACTTCTCTAAAGAAGAAGGAGGTGATGAAATTGTGGCCGACATCGAAAGCCGCATTGCCGAGTTGTTCCAGGATAAACTGAAAAAAGGCGCTCACTGTATCACCGATGAAGACGTGGCTGCTGTAAAAGTATCCATGGGCACACCGGAACAGTTTGATGATGCTCCCGGCAGCGGTGCGCAGTCACAGGACAGCAACGCGGACCAGTTTGTGCCCCGTCCCCGCAAGCGGCTCTACCGCGATCCGGAAAACAAGGTACTGAGTGGTGTCTGCGGCGGCCTGGGCGCTTATTTCAATGTAGATCCGGTGATCTTCCGTATCATCTTCGTACTGCTGGCCGTTGGTGGCTTCGGTACCGGTGTACTGGTATATTTCATCCTGTGGGTGGCCACGCCTTCTGCTGACACTGCAGCGGAAAAACTGGAAATGCGCGGCGAGAAGGTAGACCTGAACAACATCAGGGCTACCATCCAGGAGGAATTAAGCAGCATGAAGGACCAGATGAAAAATGTAGGAAAAGACTTCCAAAATTTTTCGCAGGGCCGCGGAAAGCAGGTAGGTAATGATCTGGAACGCTTTTTTGTAAACCTTGCACAAGGGTTGGGAAAAGTATTGGTTTTCGTGACCAAAGGATTCTTTTACTTCCTGGCAGTAGTCATACTGATCTGCCTGATCGTCACTGGTATAGCGATCGCGATTTCTTCTGCGGCCCTGTTCCCCCTGAAAAATCTTTTGCTCACCGCCCATTCCGCACAGAGCTACCTTTTCTGGCCAGCCATTGTGCTGCTCCTGGGCATACCTGTGGTAGCCTTGCTGATCTTCATTGTCCGTAAGCTGACAGGCGTGAAACAAGGCAGCCGCTATGCGGGTTACACCCTGGTGTTCCTCTGGTTGCTGGGCCTTGTGTTCGCCGGAATTGTAGGCGCCTCCCTGGCAAAAGATTTCAGAAGGCGGAGCAACCTGCCTGCAGAAGTGGTGGCCATACAACAGCCTACCCAACAGAAACTGATACTCCGCGTGGCTCCCGGCATCTTCAACGGCAACGATTTCAGCTGGTTCGACGATAACCTGATCGTAGCGGATGATACCACCATGATCAACATCGTAAAGTTGAGAGTGGAAAAAAGCACTACTGACAGCTTCCGGGTGGAAGTGTACCGCTACTCACAGGGTCGCACCCTGCAACAGGCCAACAGACTGGCGGGCGATATCCAGTTCGCCATCAGGCAACAAGACTCAGTGCTGTATATCCCGCAGGGCTTCTCCCTGCCGCCTCATTCCACGTTCCGGGGCCAGCGCCTGGTGGTGGTCTTCAAAGTCCCCGTAGGCAAGAACCTCGAGATCGATGACGATATCTACCGCCACTTCTCTTTTGATAAGTATGGCCGCCGTTATAATGATGAAGATGATTGGTACATCGGAATCCATTCTGATGATGAGGACGGCGGAAGCCATACCCGTCTGAAAATGACCCCGGACGGTGTCACTGAAGAAAATACTGCCCCGAAAATCGAAAGGGACTCCGTAGAGAACACTTACCACTATAAAGGTAACGACACTACACACAGATAGTTACATATTTTCCGCCATTCTAATGGGAGCGGGGCTGGCCTTTCTGGTTTGCCCCGCTTCTTTTTTCCCGATCCGATCATTACCCAGGAAGATTAATGTTTAACTTTGTGTATTCGGCTCTAACATTAAAAAAGAGGATAAGATAAGGAATGCAGGCACCAATAAACATCGCGCTGGTAGGAAATCCTAATAGTGGAAAAAGCTCCCTTTTTAACGCACTCACCGGGTTAAATCAGAAAGTCAGCAACTTTCCCGGGGTGACGGTAGACAAGAAAACCGGAACGGCCAACATTGTTTCGGGACTTTCAGCCAACATTATCGACCTTCCGGGGACGTATAGCCTGTACCCTAAAAGTGCGGATGAATATGTGACCTACGATGTACTGATCAACCCGGCGAATGAAGACACGCCCGACCTGGTGATCATTGTTGCCGATGCCTCCAATCTGAAACGTAACCTCCTCTTCTGTTCCCAGATCATTGACCTCAAATTTCCGGTGATCATTGCCCTCACCATGATGGACATTGCCCGCAAGAAAGGCGTGGAAATAGATATCGACGGGCTGGAAAGGGAACTGGGTGTGCCGGTAGTGGCCATCAATCCCCGCAAAAACAAAGGGGTGACCGAACTCAAAAAAATCATCGAGCTGGCAGCCCGCGGCAATTATAGCGCGGCCCCCCGCGATTTTATCGGTAATGCCGCACTGGCCGAAGCGGTGATCGATGACGTGAAAAAAGTAGTACCGGCCTGTAGCGACTACGGTGCCCTGCACGTTGCCGTGAACACAGAAGAACTGACATTCCTCGACGCCGGACAGAAAAAAGCTATCCGGGAATCACTGCAGCGAAATCAATTCAATAAAACCAAAGTACAGGCGGAAGAAATCATGCAGCGGTACAACCGCATCAAACATATCATGAAAGCTTCCGTCGTGGAAGCCGACCCGCTGCAGAAACAACTGCGCTCGGAAAAAATCGACGATCTGCTGCTGCACCGCTTCTGGGGTTACGTCATCCTGCTAGTGGTGATGTTCCTGCTGTTCCAGAGCATCTTCTGGCTGGCTTCCTACCCAATGGACGCCATTGAAGCAGGTTTTGGTAAATTAAGCGGCTGGCTGACATCTGTTTTGCCTGATAACAAGGTCACAGACGTATTTGTAAACGGCATCCTGGCCGGTATCAGCGGATTTGCAGTGTTCATCCCTCAGATCATGATCCTGTTCGGGCTCATCACCGTGCTGGAAGATACCGGTTATATGGCGCGTATCAGCTTCCTCACCGACCGCCTGATGCGGCAGGTAGGGCTCAACGGGAAGTCCGTGATGCCGCTGATCAGCGGCGTGGCTTGTGCCGTACCCGCTATCATGGCCACCCGGACTATCGAAAACAAAAAAGAACGCCTCATCACTATACTGGTCACACCGCTCATGAGTTGCTCTGCGCGGCTGCCGATCTATACTATGATGATCGCCCTGGTCATCCCCGACAGAAGGGTGCTGGGCTTCCTGGGCCTGCAAGGCCTGGTGATGATGGGCCTTTACCTGCTTGGTTTCTTTATGGCTATCCTGATAGCGGCCGTTATGAAGCTGTTTGTGCGTATCAAGGAAAAGAGCTACTTCATTATGGAGTTGCCGGTATACCGCGCACCACGCTGGAAAAACGTAGGCACCACCATGGTGGAAAAAGCAAAAATCTTTGTTACCGATGCCGGTAAAGTGATCGTGGTAATTTCCGTGATCCTCTGGTTCCTGGCCTCTTACGGGCCCGCCAGCAGAATGGAGCCGCTGCATGCGAAATATGAAAAACTGATCGCCGCCGCGCCGGAAGGTTCTCCGGAAGCGGAAGCGCTGGACCGCGAATTCCGTTCTGAAAAACTGTCGCACTCCTACGCCGGCATCCTCGGTCATGCCATCGAACCGGCTATCCGCCCGCTGGGCTTCGACTGGAAAATAGGGATCGCGCTGATCACGTCTTTTGCTGCCCGTGAAGTATTTGTAGGCACCATGGCCACCCTTTACAGCGTTGGTGAAAATCCGGACGATAACAACGCCACCCTCCGCGAAAAAATGGCTTCTGCCAAATGGCCGGATGGCCGGCCGGTATACACGCTGGCGGCGGGACTTTCGCTCATGCTGTTTTATGCATTTGCCATGCAGTGCATGAGCACCATGGCCATCGTGAAAAGAGAAACGAAGTCGTGGAAAATGCCTTTTATACAGCTGGTTTATATGACATCACTGGCCTATGTCTGCAGTCTGATCATCTTTAATATCTTCAAATAATATCTTGTACATTGCAGTAATGCTCACGAAATTGCATTACCATGAAAATGCTTTGTTACAGCTTATTACTGCTTTTTGCAGGGCCACTGTTGGCGCAGTCTTCTGTTGATTCTGCCCAGCTGCTGAAAGACGTGCGTACCCTTTCCGCCGATAAGTTTGAAGGCCGAAAAACCGGGACCCGCGGCAGCCGCCTGGCCCAGTTTTATATTATCGACCGGTTTAAACAGATCGGTATAACTCCTTATCACAACACTTACGAGTACCCCTTTTATTTTCAGGAGGGAAATAAAAAGGTCATGGGCACTAATCTCTTCGGCTACATACCGGGCAAGAGCAGCGATGTAATAGTTATTTCCGCACACTACGACCACCTTGGCATCGGGAAGCCCAATGCTGCCCAGGACAGCATCTACAACGGTGCAGATGATAATGCGTCGGGCGTAGGCACCATCCTGGCGCTGGCGGCATATTTTAAAAAGAACCCACCTAAATACACCTTGTTATTTGTTGCTTTTGACGGGGAAGAAGAAGGACTGCAGGGTTCCCGGGCGTTTGTGCAACAGCCACCAGTGCCACTCGGTACCATACGGCTCAATATCAATATGGACATGGTTTCGCATAATGATAAGAATGAGCTGTATGTAGCAGGCTCCACGCCTTATCCACAACTGAAAAAATTCATCGATGCGGCCGCTGCCCAAAGCAGTATTAAACTGTTGGCAGGGCATGATGTTTCCGGCAGCGGCAGCGAGAACTGGACCAACCAGAGCGATCAGGGACCTTTTCATGCACAGAAAATACCTTTCCTGTACTTCGGGGTGGAAGACCATCCCGACTACCACCAGTTAACGGATGAATATGACCACATTAACCATCGTTTTTATTATCAGGCAGTGAGGACGATCCTGGAGATGACAAAGCAGATAGACACTGAATTGAATTAACGAACATACCGATATATGGAAAGGCCTGAGCAGGATCTGCTCAGGCCTTTCCATATATATCAGGTGATTAGTTTCTCAAAGTCTGTATCATGCCCTGGAAGCGGTTGTTCGGGCGCAGAACGCCAATCCGGTTTGTATTAAGCTCGGTGGCGGCCATTCTGCCCAGCTGCGACGCCGGGATGCCCATGTCAGTGAGGGCGGTACGCAACAACGGATCATTGAGATTGCCCCAATTGGTGGTGTAGTCGTCTGTTACGTTGATGGTAGGTGAAATACCGCTGAAGTAGTTGCCTTCGCCAGCAGAGTTGAAGGTCTGGAAGCAGACAGCATACATATCATACTGCCCAAAGGTAATATTGATGAAGCCTACCGGTTTGCCGTAGGTGGTGCCGCCGATCAAATGAGGGTTCATAGACGGTTTCAGCACATTGTACAGCAGTTCGCTGGCGGATACGGTACCATTGGTAACAAGGAAGCTGAGGTTGGTGAGGGCCAGGGAGCCCTGTTTCTGGAAACTGGTGCTTCTGTAGGTGGTGGATTCCTGCCGGAAAATCTCGGTCCAGTATGTATTGGGATTATACGGCACCGCTTTCATGTTCCGGAAGATATAACTGTAGTTGTTGGTGTTTACGTTGTTGTTGAACGATTGCGTATACATCACGTTATTGTTGGCGCTGGCCGGCGCGAGGTTGTTGGCCAGGTATTCGGCTGTTTCGAGGAGGCCGCCGCCATTGTAGCGCAAATCGGCCACCACCCGGGTAACACCGGCCTGGGCCCAGGCGTTGAACAGCGAGTCGAAGGTGGGCTTCACATCATTCAGGGCTACGAAATTGTTGAAAACAAAATAACCCACTTTGGTGCCGTTAAAGTTGTAGGTATTGGCGTAAAGAATGGGATTGAGTTTATACGCAGCTGGTGCGAGCGTGCTTGTTTGGGTGTTATTGTCCGGTTTGCGGAACACCCAGGTGGCGCTTTTGCTGGCGAAGGCGGCGTTCAGCATGTTGTTTGTCGCCGGACCAACCTGGAAGCTGCTGTTCCCGTTCACACTGAGGAGCTGCCACCCGCGCTGGATGCCGGCTTTGTCTGCCGGTGAGCCGGGGTACACATATATTACATAGAGGGTATTATCTGTCTGATAGCCAACTTCAAAACCCATGTCCCCCAAAATGTCGCCCTGCAGGGCGCGGGAGGTGGTGCCATCATCGATGAAGCTGTACCTGTCGAGCGGCTGGCCATTTGTATTGTTCTTTTTCATGGTGATCAGCGAGCTGAACATGCTCTGGACGGAGGCATAACTTTCCGGTTTAAAGGTCGCTGAATCGGGGATAACGTCTGTCCATAGGTAAATGTCTTTAAATACGGAGAAGATACTATCGTTGATATTGGCTTGTGGCCTTTGCGGGCCTGCCTGGTCCTTCTTTTTACAGGCGGAAAGCAGGGCGATAAATAGGAAGCCGGCGGTCAGCCAGCAGCGTCGATTTGGTTGCATAGCAGCAATTTTAGGATAACCCGAATGATTAAACGAACAAGAGTTGTATACTATTGTGGACCAAAGTTACCAAAGAGATCGTATCCAAGTTCTTCCGGCATGACCCCTTTGTTTTTCAGGCCCAGATTAATTTTATCCCGCCAACGTAACTGCGCAGCCATATTGGTACCGTGATGGGTGTCGCGGTCGAAGGCGTACTGCATGCGGTTCATTTCCTGAAAGGATTGGAGATACTGATATTGTATAACACTGTCATAGTCGTCCCGGTTCAATGCTGTTTGCCGAAGTTTTTGTTTAAACCGTTCCACTACCAGCCGGGTGATATCGAAATGCAGCTGTTCATGCATCAGGGCGTAGCTGTCACGGGCGTCGTCCCTTACCCAGGATGCGCTTTTGATGAAGAACACCTGCATGATGAGCTTGATTCTCAATGTATCGTGTGTTACAGCACTGGCGCCTTCGTAGGAAAAGCTGGTATAGGACACTGCAGCACTGGGCCCGGCAGGAGAGGGCTTGCCCCTGAAGTCGTCCCAGCGCAGTTTACGGGCGGACGAATAAAAGAGGGTGTCTGAGTGAACGTTGTCCGGACCTTCCCTGTCTTCGAATACCAGCAGGGTAGTGGTGATTTTAGGAGGAGAAGCAGGAGGCATGTGCGTTTTCATCTGCCCGAAGGGCAAAAAAAGCATACAAAATATATGTAATAAGGGTGGCATACCTGTGGACAACAGGATTAAAATTAGGAAAATGCCGGACTGCCTGTTAACCGGCTTCAAAATTTGTAAATTCTATAACATTTGGACCGGGTGTTTTAACAATCATTTTCCGCCGGAAACGGGCTTTTTTCCGTAATTTACTTCCAACCAAAACAATCGCACTATGTACGGCGGCGGATATATTTTCGACGAACCAAACGGAAAACAGCTGCGGGAAGAACAACTGCATGATGATCCTGAAAAGCTGGTGGCTTTTGAAGAAAGAATAGCCAGAGGGGAAAAAATTGAGCCGGGCGACTGGATGCCGGCGGAATATCGCAGACAACTCATCCGTTTGATAGAACAGCATGCGCACTCAGAGATAATCGGGGCCTTGCCGGAAGGAACGTGGATCACCCGCGCTCCCGGATTCAAGCGTAAACTGGCGTTGATCGCCAAGGTACAGGATGAGATCGGTCATGGCCAACTGTTGTACAATGCAGCAGAGACGCTTGGGAAGTCGAGGGAAGCCATGATCAACGACCTGCTCAGTGGTAAATCCAAATACTCCAACGTATTTAATTATCCTGCCAAAACATGGGCGGATGTTACCGTGATCGGTTTTCTGATCGATGCGGCCGCTATTGTCAACCAGGTAGCCAATGCCAAAGGCTCCTATGGCCCTTATTGCCGGGCGCTGGAGCGTATCTGTTATGAAGAGAGCTTCCATCTGAAGCAGGGCCATGACGCTTTTATTGAGCTGGCTACCGGCACACCGGAACAGAAAGCCATGCTGCAGGACGCGCTGAACCGCTGGTGGCAACCGATCATGCATTTCTTCGGCCCTCCCGACAAGTCTTCCCAGCACAGCGAAAAGCTGATGCAATGGAAGGTGAAGATGGCGAGCAATGACGAAATGCGTAATCAATTCCTGGACAGTTACGTGCCGAAGATATGGGAACTGGGACTGACGCTTCCTGACCCTGCGCTTCGCAAGAATGCAGGCACCGGCCGCTGGGAATATACCGACCCCGACTGGAACGAGTTCTTCCGGGTGATCAACGGTGGCGGTCCCTGCAATGCTGAGCGGCTGCAGGTGAGGAAATGGGCGGAAGAAGAAGGTCGCTGGGTACGCAAGGCTTTAATGAACCCGACAGAACGGCGCTCACTGCCGGTTGCATAAATCGTATATACCTGTACGTTATAGCCTGCGATGAGTGGTCGGCAGGCAGATTTTCGTTTAATAAAAGCAATCAACAAATTCATGTCTAACGATTCTTTAGATCCGCGTGTCAACAGGCTGAAACTGGGTGACGCCAACGCGGTCATCAAAGTGGAGGAAGGAGAGAACTGGAATGTTTATGAAGTATTCCATCAGGAGAAACGAGGCGCCCATCACGAGCATGTGGGCTGTGTACATGCACCGGACCCGCAACTGGCGCTGGTATTTGCCAAAGAACAATTTGCCCGTCGTAAAAAATGTGTGAACCTGTGGGTAGTCAGAAGTGCCGACATTCTGGCTTTTGACGTGGAAGATGAAGATATGTTCGCCAACAACCTGGAAAAGAACTACCGCGATGCCAGTGGTTTCAAAGTAATGGAGAAGATCAACAAATTCAAACAATCCAAATGATCAGCAACGCAGCATTAACAGACCTAATCATAAAGATGGCCGATGATGAACTGATTCAGGGCCACCGCAATTCCGAATGGACTGGCCTCGGCCCCGTGATGGAAGAAGATATTGCCTTTTCCTCCATGGCACAGGACAAGATCGGTCATGCCTGGGCATTATACCGCATCCTGCATGAAAACCTCGGGGGCGAAGACCCTGACCGCTTTGCTTTCATGCGGCCGGAAAACGCCTTCAAATGCTCCCATCTCGTGGAGATGCCCAATGGGGGGTATGACTTCAGCCTGATGCGGCATTTCCTGTTTGACCATGCAGAAACGGTACGGTATGAAAGCCTTCACAACAGCAGCTTTGAACCATTTCAGCAGCTCAGCAAAAAAATAAAAGGGGAGTTGAAATACCATACGTTGCATGCCAACGCATTTATCATGCAGCTCAGCAAGGCCAGTGAAGAAGGGTATGCCCGGATGCAGACAGCACTGAACGATACCATTGCGCTGGCGGCAGGCATTTTTGAACCTTCGGCGGCCCATGAGGAAACCCTGATAGCTGAAAAGGTATATCCTGGTGAAAAGGAATTGTACCATCGTTGGCTGGACCGTATCTATCCGGTACTGGTGAAAGCATCCCTCAATCTCCCCGACATGAATACCATCACGCCGGTATACGGTGGCAGGCAGGGATTCCATACCATCCACCTGGCCCCGTTGCTGAAAGAGATGGGGGAAGTATTTAACCTGGACACGGAGGCCAGCTGGTAATATGATGTCAGCAACGATTACACAGGAAGATGTATACCATGCGCTGGAGCAGGTGATGGACCCTGAAATACCAGTGCTCAGCGTGATAGACCTTGGTATGATCACCGGTGTGGAGATCACGGAAGGACAGCCGGTGCTGGTCCGTATGATCCCTACATTTGCCGCATGCCCGGCTGTCAGCTATATCAAAGACAACATCAGAACAGTGGTGGAAAAGGCACTCGGTGTAGCCGTTACCGTTGAAATAGACAAACAGGTACATTGGGAGAGCAACCGGATGACGGCCACCGCCAAAGAGAAACTGAAGAATTTCGGCATAGCCCCGCCGCCAGTACTGGAAGGAGACGTACGGCCGGAGATCATGCTGAACACGCCTTGCCCGCACTGTGGCAGTGAGCATACCTATCTCCGTTCACCATTCGGGTCCACGTTATGCCGCGCTATTCATTACTGCAAATCATGTGGTCAGGTGTTTGAGCAATTCAAGCCGCTGGAATAAGCGTTGTTTCTATGTTTCCACAATGGCTATCACAGGAAATGCCTATTTTTACACGTATTATTAGTGGCCATTGGCAAATTATACGATGAAACATGAGAATAGGTTTGTATTTCGGGTCTTTTAATCCTATACACACAGGGCATTTGATCATTGCCAATTATGTAGCATACAATACTGACCTGGACAAAGTATGGTTTGTGGTTTCCCCGCAGAACCCACTCAAGACCTCTTCTACCTTGCTGAATGAACATGACCGCTTTCACCTGGTGGAACTGGCGATCAAAGATGAGCCGCGCCTGCGCGCCAGCAATATTGAATTTTCACTGCCACGGCCTTCCTTTACGGTAGACACGCTGGCCTATATGGGGGAGAAATTCCCCACACAGGAATTTGCGATCATCATGGGAAGCGACAGTTTTCAGAACCTGCCGCGGTGGAAAAACTATATGCACATTGTACAGCACTATCCGATTTATGTATACCGCCGTCCGGGCCATGATATCACCGATACCTATGGCGCCCGGGTGGAAATACTCGATGCGCCCATGCTGGACATTTCCGCTACCGATATCCGCCAGTGGATCAAAGAGGGCAAGTCTGTACGGTACATGGTGCCGGACAGCGTGATCAATTATATCCAGGAGAATAACTATTTCCGTTAATCAGCTGCGGGGCGGTTAGGCGAAGCCGGCGCCTCCTGCGGGCGCGGTTGCCGGCGGTCCCTTCTTTTCACCAGGAATTCGTTGGAATAGATCTCCAGCAGGAGGATAAACATGGAGATCAGCAGGGGACCGAATATCAAGCCAATAAAACCAAAGAGATTAACACCGATGATCACACCGAAGATGGTGATCAGGGGGTGAACATCCGCTATTTTTTTTGCCAGCATGAAACGGGCAAGATTATCTACAATCCCGACCACGCCGAAACCATATACCAGTACTGCAATTCCCTGCCAGGTATTGCCTACGGCCAGCAGATACACGCCCATCGGCACATACACCGCCGCCGCGCCAATAACAGGCAGCATAGCCGTAAAACAAGTGACCACAAACCAGAACATAGGCTGCGGAACGCCAAAAACAAGGTACCCTATCAGTGATACAATGCCCTGTATCACCGCAATCAGCGGAATTCCCAGCGCATTGGCAAATACCAGGGTATTAAACTCTTTCCCTAACCGGTCCACATTCTCATCGCGGAGGGGAATATATTCATACAGGGTCTCCTCCATCTTTCTGCCGTTGACCAACATAAAATACAGGATAAAGTACATAATGGCGATAGCCGTCAGCGTATTGAACGTAGCGCCGAGAAAGCCGGGCAGGAAGGCGGTTATCCCATCCTGGATCTTTTGCAGTTGTTGGGTGGAAAGCAGGTTCACCCCGATTTCCTGATGTAATTTTTCATTGAACTCCCGGGCCTTGTTAATCAGCTCTCCTGAATGGGTGGCCGCATACGCTACGCGGGAGGAGAGAAGGTTCACCAGTGCGCCGATGGGCAACAGTATGATCAGGAAGGAGGCCGTCATCAGTGTGGCGGCGGCCAGGTTTTTCTTCCATTTCCGGACCTCCACGAGCCGGAACATCCATTTACGGGAGGCAACATACAGGGTTACGGCCCCCAGGAAGCCCGGGAAGTAAATATATGTTTCTTTAAACAGCAGGATAGCCAGGAAAAGGATCAGTAAAAGAAACCCAATTTGTTTGAGGCGGTCGTTGTCCAGGTAGCTCATAGTACAATAATATCGGATAATTTAACGGTACAGGCAAAAAACGAACCAGTGCTTTTGGCCATGATAGCTAAACAAAAAACCGCAAAGCTTGTTCTTAATGCGGAATTTTAGTGGAAAGTTTTATACATTATACATTTATGGAATGGTGTTTGTGAACCTTTAGATACCAAAAATGAAAACTTTATTCTCTCATCTTAAAAAACCTATTTTATGAGTACAAGTTCCAAAGCTGTTGTTTCTTTTATTGTTGGTGCGGCCGTAGGCGTAGCAGTAGGGTATTTCCTCAACTCTGACAAAAAAGATGAACTGGTGGAAAAACTGAAAGACCAGACAGATAAGCTGAAAGACAAGTGGAGAAAAAGAAAGGACCAGTTCCAGGATGAGTTGGAAAATGAGTTGGCATAACCCCTAAGCTGTTTAAAAAACATTGCATGGAAGAAAATTTCGGCAACTATTTTAACCAAACAGGCAAGGTGGCCAGAGAATATCTGGAAACCCGGCTGGACCTGCTAAAGCTCCAGGCAGCAGGAAAGCTGTCGAAAGCGTTGGGATTGTTTTTTTCCCTGACGATGGCTTTCCTGCTGTTCTTTTTCGTGATCGTTTTTCTCGGAATGGTAGTAGGGTTCTGGATTGGTGAAATGACCGGCAGTTTCACGATTGGTTTTTCGTGTGCCGCAGGCTTGTTTGTATTGTTGTTTGTGGTGATCCTGGTGTTCCGCCGGCAGTTGATCCAGCGGCCGCTTACCAGGTTGCTGCTGACTGAACTGGTAGAAGAGATTGCTGAAAGAGATGAGCAATCCGGTCATATTCATAACCAGCCCGGACACGAACAGGATGCATATGGACATGTGCCCAATGAAGAGGCTACAGAAAACACTTCAAAAGGATAACATGAAAAATGTTTACACATGCGTAAGGTAAAAGTAACCAATCAGGAGACCCTTGACCTGGAAATAGCCCGTTTGAAGATGCGTTCCCGGCAACTGGAAAATGATCTGGGAAAGCGGGTTGACTTCTTCAGAGACAACTACAAAAAGATGGCGCTCAATGCCGTTATCCCCGGTAGTGCCAGACATAGCGGAGTGCTGAACGTTGCAGCCAACGTGGCCAAAATGGCCTGGGGCAGCGGGAAGTTTAAAAACTTTGCCACCGGCGCCCTGATGACGGCACTGGAATTTATTGGTGTCCAGCTGGGCATCAATATCTTTAATAAAGTGACCAACCGCCGTAAGAAGAAAAAAGCAGCACAGGCCAACACGGAAGAGGAATAGTTATCCCCATACTTTCGTTCCTTCACTGCAATTGGCGCATATATCAATGTTTTTCCGGGTTTCCAGGATCTGGCTACGGAAACGTATATACTCTTTGTTGTGCCACAACGCTTTAAATGATTCTTTTTTCAGGTTGCCCAGCCGGTGCTGTGCGTCCTTGTCGAAGCAGCAGGGCACTACCAGACCGTCCCAGGTAACAACCGGCGAGTGCCACAGGCGCCAGCAATGGTTGCCCAGTTTATTTTTGATGGCATAGGTACCGTCTTCGTTGCGGCGGTAACGGGAATATTTATCTATCGTGGGAATGAGGCGGTTGCCTTCTTCGTAGTCATATACCTGTGCTGTCTTGAACCGTACCTGATCTACCCCGATTTCTTTCGCCAGCCTTTTGATGTCTTCGATCTGATGTTCATTGGGCTTTACCACGAGGAACTGGAAGAAAACAAAAGGTTTGGAGGACTTCAGTTCTTTTTTCCACTTCACGATGTTTTTAGCGCCTTCAATCACTTTGTCCAGTTTTCCGCCCACCCGGTACTGCGTATATACGTCCTGGGTAGTGCCGTCTATGGAGATGATAAGGCGGTCCAGCCCACTCTCTACCGTTTTTTTGGCGTTGGCGTCTGTCAGGTAGTGCGCGTTGGTGGAGGTAGCGGTATAGATACCTTTGTCAGCCGCATATCTGACCATATCCAGGAATCCCGGATTGAGGTAAGGTTCTCCCTGGAAATAGAAGATAAGGTATAACAGCTCTTTCGAGATTTCGTCGATGGTTTTCCGGAAAAAATCCTGTTCCAGCATACCGGTGGGGCGGGTAAAAGCCCGCAGGCCGCTCGGACATTCCGGGCAGCGGAGGTTACAGGAAGTGGTGGGCTCAAAAGACATGGAAATGGGATAGCCCCATTGCACCGGCTTATTGGTCCACTTGCTGATAAAGTAGCTCCCCAGCACTTTCCCGGCGTTTAAGGCGCGGCGGAAAGTAAATTTGGAAGCGAGGTTCAGGGTATCATTCAGGTTAAAATCGGGCATATAAAATTCACTTGACCTATGTAAAAGTAGCGTCTTTAAACAAATTATAGCCTATACTTGCCGTAAAAAAACGGCTGCCGGCATTAAACAGCAGTATTACCCGAATCCCTGCAACTAACTAAAACAACGTGAAACGTAACCGGACACGCATCATTTTATTGACCGTATTGACCATCCTGCTGGCGCTTGTTGCCGGGAAATGGTGGTATTTCCGCCAGGAGCGCATCTCCTTTGTGCGGTATGATGAGTTTGGGATCGATATACCGGTCAATTATAAAATCCATGGTATTGATGTCTCCAAATTCCAGAAAGATATTAACTGGCATGCTGTCAAACAGATGCAGGTCGATAAAATTCGTATATCCTTTGCCTTTATTAAAGCGACGGAGGGCATTACCCGCCAGGACGCTGCTTTCAGGCAGAACTGGGAGCGAGCAGGCAAAGCCGGGCTGGTGAGGGGCGCCTACCACTTTTTTTACAGCACGCGGGACCCGTTGAAGCAGGCCATTAATTTCCGCAATGTGGTGGACCTGCAGCCGGGCGATCTGCCACCGGTGCTGGATATCGAAACCAGCAATAATCAGCCGGCCGCGGTGATCCGCAGCACGGCCAAAATATGGCTGGAAGAGATGGAAAAAGCCTATAAAGTAAAGCCGATCATCTACACCAATATCCATTTCTATGAAACGTATCTTGGCAGTGAGTTTGATGATTACCCCCTATGGATAGCGCATTATTACCAGAAAGAGCGACCGGCGTCCAAAAGGGCGTGGCTTTTCTGGCAACATAGTGATATCGGAAGGGTGAACGGCATCAGAACGACGGTGGACTTTAACGTATTCAGAGGCGACAGCGCCGATCTCGCGAAACTGTGCCTACCGGCGCATTGAAACTAATCATATGGCAGAAGAAAAAGAAAACCCCGAAAGAGAACCGAAAAAGATAGACAAACTGGACAGAGACCTTTTCTGGTTTCTTATCAAGATCATGCGTACTATTTTCGTCGGTTTTTTCTGGATGGTTTTCAATGTGTTCCTGGGACTGTACCTGGGATTTGCCGTGCCGGAGGAGTCAACCCCCGGCCGGATGATATTCTTTTACTCCTGGTTTGTATTGTCCCTGGGAGCCTACCTTTATATGGTATGGCGTTTCTGGCGCAAAAAAATGGATAACCCTGATTAGTTGCCGCTTCTTCTGCCAAGGTCCATGGTCCAGTAGTTGCCGGCCTTGCCGACGCCCATTTCCTTGAAATTACCGTTCATGATGTTTTTACAGTGCCCCGGACTGTTGATCCAACCCTGGATAACACTTTGTTCTGTCATGTAGCCCTGCGCAATGTTTTCTCCGTAAGTGTTCCAGTTGTAGCCCACAGCATCGAGGCGGGAGCCTGGCGTGGAGCCGCTGGGAGAGGTGTGGCTGAAGAAGTTGTTGGTCTGCATGTCCACACTGAAATTGTACGCTGCTTTCTCCAGCAGGTCGTTCCAGGTGACAGGGCCTACCGGCGGCATCTGGTCGCCGCCACAGTTACAGCCTTTGCTGCGTACATCGTTCACCAGGCTAAGCAGGGTGGCGCGGTCAATTGTGTTGCCGGCTACGCCGGTACCCGGAGGAGTGGTCGTTCCCGGATTGGTAGTGCCGGGATTGGTCGTTCCCGGAGTAGTGCCTGTTCCGGGTTTGGTGGTGTCGGTACCCGGCTTGGTACCTGAACCCGGTTTGGACGTGTCTGTTGTAGGTTTTCCTGGTGTGGTCGTCACCGAATCCTGCCGGCTTGGATTAAGTAAACCAGAATCTTTGGAACAGGCTGTAAATACTGCCGCTGCTACACATACACCTAAAATCGCACAAATAAATTTCCCTGTCATAACCAGTTAAAAATTAAAAAATTAAAAAATGAATAGATACAGGTTCTAAACAGGACAAGGATTAAAACTATAGGAGTTTTCAGGGATAGGATTAAAACTACTCGTCGGTAGTTCAAAGGTTATGGGTTAGGAAATGCAGAGGCAGTACAAAACGTTTTCTGCGGTCACGAAAATAGGGGATAGATCCGAAAAAACGCCAGCGTTTTTGCAAACTGAATGTTAATGGACGCAACCTTTTGCTACTCAGTGCTGTAGGGAACATTGCACACTGGAGGCCGGCAGATGGGGAGTGTTTGCCCCGTCTCCAGCCCGCTAAACGCGCTAAAACCGCGGTTTTGCGCTTGGAATAGTGTTTGTCGGACTTATATCGAAGTTCATTTTCGCTTCATTTGTTTAAAACCGGTGTTATGAAGAAAAGGAATCTTAGCAAAGAGAAGTCGACAGGTTTTTCGCAAAACAAAAAAAGGCCGGCAGAAGTGCTGACCACAGACAAGGGGACCGTTACGCGCAACCCTCTTCACGGGGACTTGTCAGCATCGCCGGAAGAAGAAAACAAGGCCGTACGTGACGACGAAAAAAACAGCAAAAAGTCCAATAAGGATAAATAAATAAATAATTACCATATCCGGAGAAAACCCAGACGTTTTTTATTAAAAGAAGATAACAGCTTACTTTTTAGTTTCTTCTTTAATGTTGTGGTGTATAGCGGCCATCCTACTCTTAGGATGGTTTTTTTGTCTTAGCTGCTATGGTCGGCAATGATCTTCCAGGCGCCGTTGATACGTCGGAGAGTGAGGGTGAAGTGTCCCTGAAGGTCACCAATGCTGCGCTGAAGATGCCATTTGCCCACTACAAAATACACATCGCGGGCCAGTGGCTTGAATTCCAGCAGTTTAAAATCCAGTTTGCCCATGGCCGCCGTGTCGGGGTAGCTCTTTTTGTAGCGGTCAAGCGTAGCCTGCCAGCCATAAGTGACCCCGTTTTTACCAATAAACAGCAGTGAGTCTGAATGCCAGTAGGTTTGCATGAACGCATCAATATCGCCGCGGTTCCAGGCGCTGGTCTGGGCGGCCATGAGGCCTTCTATCTGCCGGCGGTCGTCCTGTTGGGCATCGGCATGTTGGGCTGGCAATGCGGAGAAGCTGGCTATTATTATCAGGAACAGTATAAAACGCATGGTGAATTTTTAGCAAAAGATAAACAGAATTTGCGATGTAACGCAACACTGATTATAGTAACTTTGCAGCACTATTTTGACATCTCTTTCAATTATATTTTAAAAATCAACAGCTTATGCCCGGATATGAACTATTTGGCGCCGAAGAACGGAAAGAAGTAAATGATGTACTGGAAACAGGCATCATGATGCGTTATGGATTTGACGGTCCGCGTAAAGGGATCTGGAAAGCAAAGGAACTGGAACAGGCCATTTGCGACAAACTGAACGTACAGTACACACAGCTTGCCTCCAGCGGTACAGCCGCACTGACCACCGCCATGGCCGCCCTCGGACTGGGTGCCGGCGATGAAATCATCATGCCTACCTTTACTTTCGTTGCCAGCTTTGAATCTGTATTCTCCGTTGGCGCTACGCCGGTGCTGGTAGATGTTGATGACACCCTGACACTGGACCCCAAAGCGGTGGAAGCAGCCATCACTCCCCGTACCAAAGCAGTGATGCCGGTACATATGTGTGGCGCTATGGCTGATCTGGACGCCCTGCAGGCCATCTGTAAAAAACACAACCTGTTGCTGCTGGAAGATGCCTGTCAGTCTTTCGGCGCTACCTATAAAGGCAAAGCGCTTGGTTCTATCGGCGATGCCGGCACTTTCTCCTTCGACTTCGTAAAAACCATTACCTGCGCAGAAGGCGGTGCTATTATCACCAATAACAAAGACGTTTATATCAAATGTGACGGTTATACAGACCATGGCCATGACCACCTTGGTGTGGACCGTGGTGCAGACCTGCATCCGTTCATCGGGTACAACTACCGTATCTCCGAGCTGCATGCAGCCGTAGGACTGGCACAGGTCCGCAAACTGGACAACTTCCTGGCCATTCAGCGGAAGACTAAAAAAATCTTCAAAGATGCGCTGGCCACCGTGCCTGGCGTGACTTTCCGCCGCCTGCCGGATGAAGCCGGCGACAGCGCCACTTTCCTGTCGTTCTTCCTGCCGGAAGCCGAACAGGCCAGAAACGCTGCGGCCGCCATGAAAGCTGCGGGTCTGCCTGCTTTTTACTACTACGATAACAACTGGCATTATATCCGTCAGTGGGACCACTTCAAAAATGGTGACGTACTGACACCATTTGCTCCCGGCCTGAAACAGGCGATGGAAATTTATAAAACCAAACAGTTCCCTGCTTCCGATGCTATTATCAGCAGGAACATTTCCACCCCTATCAACCTGGCCTGGAGCGACGCAGAAGTACAGGAACGGGCTGAAAAGCTGGTGAAAGCCGTAAAAAGCGCGTTATAATTTCACATAAAAATGCAAAGCAGCAAAGGACATTGCTGCTTTGTGTCTTTGTGAGTAAAGCATAAACATGAAGAAAGTAGCTTTGATACCTGCCCGTTATGGCGCTACCCGTTTCCCCGGGAAGATGATGGCCCAGCTGGGTGGAAAATCCGTCATCCTCCGCACGTACGAATCCACCGTTAATACCGGAGTATTTGATGATGTGATGGTAGTGACAGACAGCGATGTGATCTACAACGAGATTGTTGGCCATGGCGGCAAAGCCGTAATGAGCAAAAAAGAGCATGAGTGTGGCACGGACCGTATAGCCGAGGCCGTTGTTGACATGGATGTTGACATCGTGGTGAATGTTCAGGGAGATGAACCGTTTACCCAAAAAGACCCACTGGAGAAACTGCTCCGGGTTTTTGAAGGCGAAGAGGGCAGCAAAGTGCAGGTAGCCTCTTTAATGCAGGAGCTGCATGATGAAGCTTCGATTGCCGATCCTAACTACGTGAAAGTAGCGGTAGACAAACAGTTCAACGCCCTGTTCTTTTCCCGTTCCGTGATCCCGTATCCCCGCAATAAGGACATCAAAAGCATTTATTACGAGCATATCGGTATTTACGCGTTCCGCAAACAGACGCTGCTGGATTTTACGCAGCTGGCGCCTACGCCGCTGGAGCTGGCGGAGAAGATCGAGTGTCTGCGTTACCTCGAAAACGGTATTCCGATGAAGATGGTCGTTACTTCCTATATGGGGGTGGAGATCGATACGCCGGAAGACCTGGAAAAGGCCTCAAAATATTTATAACATCTAACTAAAACGGATATATGAAATTCAGGAATTTCAAAATGGTGGACTACGTAGTTTACGGCAGCGGATGTTTTGATCAGCTGGGCGAAATACTGGCCCCCCGTCGTAAAGGCGATGCTCCCATGATTTTTTTCGTGGATGAGTATTTCCAGGACAAACAGGCATTTCTGTCCCGCATACCGCTGCAGGGCAAAGACAAGGTTGTGGTGATTGATGTGACGTACGAACCCAAAACCGTTACAGTAGATAAAATCCGTGACGAGCTGAAAGCTGAATTCGGCGAGGTGTCCGGTATTATCGGCATTGGCGGTGGTTCTGTGATGGACATGGCCAAAGCCGTAGCGCTGATGATGACCAATCCCGGTTCCTCTGCTGATTATCAGGGCTGGGACCTGGTAAAGAACCCGGCAGTGTATAAAGTGGGTATTCCTACTATTTCCGGTACCGGTGCAGAAGTAAGCCGCACCTGCGTGCTGACAGGCCCTACCCGCAAGCTGGGCATGAACTCTGACTACACCCCGTTTGACCAGATCGTGCTGGACCCTGCACTGACAAAGACTGTGGAGGTTAACCAGCGTTTTTATACCGCCATGGACTGTTTTATCCACTGTGTAGAATCGCTGACCGGCACCTACCTCAATGCTTTCAGTAAATCTTATGGTGAGAAAGCACAGGAGCTGTGCGAAGAGATATTCCTGCAGAAAGACATCTGGGACGATGATTCCGACGAAAAACTGATGATGGCCTCCTATGCCGGCGGTATGAGCATTGCTTATTCCCAGGTAGGAGTGGCCCATGCCGTAAGTTATGGACTGGCTTACCTGCTGGGCACCAAACATGGTATCGGTAACTGTATCGTGTTTGACAAGCTGGAAGAGTTTTATCCTGATGGCGTGAAGAAGTTCAAGGAGATGGTGAAAAAACACAACATCGATATTCCGCAGGGTATTACCAAAGGACTGACGGATGAACAGTTTGATACCATGATCAATGTGTCGCTGGGCATGGCCCCGCTGTGGGAAAACGCGCTGGGCAAAGACTGGAAGGAGATCATGACCCGTGAGCGGCTGCGCAAGCTGTACGAGAGATTATAATCTTACGGGAAACCATATTAAATAATACGAATTGCAGCGTAGTTTGCAATTCGTATTTTTTTTTGCACGCAAATCCAATGCGTAGTCATAAACGATATTGCCTTTAACGAACTAATCATGTTGATATTATTGATTGTCACAGGAATCGGGGCCCTGGTGCTGGGGTATTTATACTTCACCGCAATGGGCCGGCAGCGGGCATTACAGACGGAAATGTCAGCACAACAGGAGCGCCATGCCCAGCTGGAAGCGAAGCAGGGGTATTTGCAGCAGCTATTGGACGACAAACAGCAACTGGCCCGCGAGAAGCAGGAGCAACTGGAGCGGCTCAACGAAGAGTTTGCTTCGTTGATGGCCGAGCAGGGCCGGTTAATGGAGCAGAACAAATATCTGCAACAACAATTACAGAGCGAAAAGGAAAGGCTGCACGAAATGCACCAGGACTTTAAAGCACAGTTCGAGAATACAGCACAACAGCTGCTACAGCGGATATCCGGGAATTTTATGCAGCAGAACCAGGTGAAAATGGACGATCTGTTGAAACCACTGGCGGAAAAAATTGATAATTTCCGGAGCAGCGTGCAGCAGTCCCTGGTGGCGGAAACATCGCAACGGGCGGAGTTGAAATCGGAATTGCAGCGGTTGTTGCAATTGAACCAAACCCTTTCCAAAGAAGCGAACAACCTGACGAAGGCGCTGAAGGCGGACACCAAGAAGCAGGGCAACTGGGGGGAGATGATCCTGGAAAAGGTACTGGAGGCGTCGGGCCTGGAGAAAGGAATCCACTACGTCACACAAGACGCACAGCGCGATGAGACGGGACAACTGCGGTTGCCCGATATGGTGCTGCAACTGCCGGAAAACAGGCAGCTGGTGATCGACTCCAAAGTATCCCTTAAAGCATATGAACAATATTGCAGCGCTGCTGAAGAGGCGGAACGGCAACAGGCACTGAAGCTGCATGTGCAGTCTGTGAAGAACCATGTGAATGAACTGAGCCGCAAAGCCTATCATACGCTGTATAAGAACACCACCGATTTTGTGATGCTGTTTATTCCAATAGAGCCGGCATATGCGCTGGCGGTAATGCAGCAGGAGGAAGACCTTTATGATTATGCTTTCCGCCGTAAGGTGATCCTGGTGAGCGTACCGTCGTTACTGGCCACGCTGCGGATCATTGACGCCATGTGGAGGCTGGATAATCAAAACAAGAACGCAGAAGAAATTGTGCGGCAGGGCAGTGCGTTGTACGATAAGTTCGTGGGCTTCGCGGAAGACATGGGGCTGATCGGGGAACACCTGAAACGCAGCCAGAGCGTATATGACAGCGCGATGAACAAGCTGCATACCGGTAATGGCAACCTCGTAGGCAGAGCGGAGCGCATGCGCAAACTGGGGCTGGAGAATAAAAAGAGCCTGCCTCGGCAATTGACAGTAGAGGTAGAGATGACGACCGATGAGGAGACCGCGCCTTCTGCATCCGGAGCAGAACAAATACCGGCGCCAGGTATCACCGTGCAGCGCCCGGCCTCTCCTGATGAAGTGGTTCAGAATGAGCAGGAGCAGTAACTTATTTGTTTTGCGGGTGGAGTCATCGGTATTGTTGCATCGGGCTTACGGACATTCTTTGGCCATCATCGCCGGCTTTTTGTAGAAAAAAGTCAGGTAGATGGTAGCCAGTAAGGTAATGCCGGCAAAGAGGTAAAACGTTGCCGGGAAGTTGGATGACTTGTTGTTGTAGATAAAAGCGGAGAAATAAGCCCCCAACCCGATACCGGCTTCCATGGCGATATACATGCTGGCCAGTGCGCGGCCACGGTGCTCGGGCTGCCCCAGGTCGATGGTCCATGCTGTTACAGCCGGCGAGTTGAGGCCTACGGAGATGCCATATACCACGGCGGAAGCCATCAGCAGGGCCGGAGAGCCGGCAAGGCCCATCATTAACATGGAAGCGGCCATCAGCACGGCGGAAACCTTCAGTACAGGCACCCTCCCATAACGGTCAGACACCTTACCGGCCAGCAAACGGATGCCGATGGAGCTGGCAGTAAAATAGGTAAAGAACACGCCCTTGTTGGCCACTCCCAGAAAAGCCCCGAAATCGGGGATAATCGTGAGCATAGCGCCATAGCTGAAATAGGTCAGGAAACAAATGATCACCGGAGACCACACCAGCGGCTCAAATATTTCATCTCCCTTGATTTTTAACAGTGAAAGCCGGAATGGCTGTTTGTTGACCAGGGTTTCTTTCATGCCGATCAGGATCACCACAGACAGCAGGGCAAATACAGCCGACAGCTGAAACATCACGTTGATATTCCATCTTAACGCCATGTAACCGCCAATGGCCGGCCCGAGGGCCATCCCGATTGTGCTGGCCAAACCAACCATGCCCATGGCTTCACCCCGCCGGTTGTACGGAATAATATCGGAAACATAAGCGGAAGTACCGGTAGGTTTGAACCCTGTGGAGAATCCATGGAAAAAACGAAGTAGCAGAAACGCCCCAACGGAGCTAACCAGTGGGTATAACAGACTACACACCACACATACCAGAGAACCGAAAATCATGACCGGCACACGCCCGATAGTATCTGTCAGCTTGCCGCTGAAAGGCCTGGACAATCCGGCCATCAATGTAAACAATCCGATAATATACCCCTTGTAATCCGCCCCTCCCATATTACTCAGATAGGCAGGCAGCTCAGGGATCATCATATTGAAACTGGCAGAAAATAAAGCATTACTCAGGCATAAGAGAATGAAATGCAGACTGTAGATTTTTCCGGAAGACTGGTCCATGCCGCAAAATTAGTAACTATGGTACAATTTTGGCAAATATGTTGACCGGATAACGAAAACCTGAACAAAAGCGGCTATGGACCTGTTTATTATAGCGATTGTTAATTTATGATAAACATCATAATTGCCCTCCGGAAGAATTCGTAAATTTATTTAAAACCAAAAAATTCAGTTATATGAAAATCGAAATTGGCATCTCTGCGGAACACGCGAAGAAAATAGCATTAGAGTTGAACAAAGTACTGGCTGACGAATTACTGGTGTACGCCAAAACGCGCAACAGCCATTGGAACATTGAAGGTCCCAATTTCATGGAATTACACAAGTTCTACGAAGGACAATACGAAGAGCTGGAAGAAATTGCAGATGAAGTGGCAGAGTATATCCGTAAAATAGGACACTATGCGGAAGGCCGTTATGCAGACGTACTGAAACTGACCAACCTCCTGGAATCCGAGTACTCCAACGACCAGAAAAAACAGCTGCAGGAACTGCTGAACGACCATGAAACCATTATCCGTAACCTGCGCAGACTGATCGATGAATTCGATGAAAAATACAAAGACAAAGGTGCTGCTGATTTCGCAACACAGCTCCTGCAGAAACACCTGTCACTGGCCTGGATGATCCGTTCTTACCTCAAATAATAACAATTAGGATATTTGGTTATTTGGAAATTTAATCATTTTAAGAACCCACTAAATGATTAAATTTCCAAATAATCCAATAACCCAATGTAACGTATTCCACATGGATAATTCAAACGATCTTCGCCTCGCTGTATTGATAGATGCCGACAATATACCCTACCACAACATTAAAGGGATGCTGGAAGAAGTAGCCAAATACGGCAACCCCACTTTCAAAAGAATTTATGGAGACTGGACCAAACCTACCGTAGCAGGCTGGAAAGGCGTATTACTGGAAAATGCTATCACTCCGATACAACAATACAGTTACACCTCCGGAAAAAACGCTACCGACTCGGCCATGATCATCGATGCCATGGATATCCTGTATACCGGCAGGGTAGACGGGTTTTGCCTTGTGTCCAGCGACAGCGATTTTACCAGGCTGGCCACCAGACTGAGAGAGGCTGGCATGAGGGTAATAGGCATGGGAGAGAAGAAAACGCCCAGCGCCTTTCGCGCTGCCTGCGATAAGTTTATCTATCTCGAGATATTACAAATCAGGGAAAAGAAAACAGAAACCGGCAGCAAACCCAAATCGGCGAAGGAAAAACCCAAGGGCATCAGCAAAGCTGATAAAGAACTGATCGATCTGCTGTCAACCAGTATCAATGATATTGCCGATGAAGACGGATGGGCCTATCTCGGAGAGCTGGGCAACCTGCTGCTAAAAAAACAGCCCGACTTCGACGCCAGGAACTATGGCTTCAACAAACTTGTACAGCTGATCAAGAACTTCCCCAACTTTGAAATAGATATCCGGGAGAGCGGCAAGAAGACCGGCAAACTGGTGTATGTAAGAACAGTATAACGTTATGGCATATAGGAAAATAAAGATCGTCAAGGGAGATATTACCAAAATGGATACTGCTGCCATCGTAAATGCGGCCAACTCTTCCCTGATGGGCGGCGGTGGCGTGGATGGCGCTATCCACAGGGCCGGAGGACCGGCCATTCTGGAAGACTGCCGCGCTATAGTGGCCCGGCAGGGGGGCTGTAAAACGGGAGAAGCCGTGATCACCACCGGCGGCCGTTTGCCTGCCAAACATGTTATACATACTGTGGGTCCTGTCTGGAACGGTGGACATAACAACGAACCTGCACTTCTGGCCAACTGCTACCTGCATTCGTTGCAGCTGGCATCCCGCCATCAGCTTGCATCAGTGGCTTTCCCTAATATCAGCACCGGTATTTATCATTTTCCGAAAGACCTGGCTGCCAGTATTGCCATGGACACCATTGTCAACTTCCTCGAGCAGGATGAAGTGGTGCAGGAGGTGGTCCTGGTATGCTTCGATGATGAAAATTATACGCTGGCACAACATTACTACAATCAATATATAAGGCCCGAAGAATAAATGACGATGGTTTGGGGGTTAAAGACAAGCCGGTTTGTCTATATTTGAAACCACAACGATTAATGAATCGAAAACCAAACCACCATTAAGAAATGAAACCAACCAAAGTAAGCAGACTGCTGCCACTGGCGGCCTGCCTGGCATGGAATGTCCATGCAATTGCCGGTCCGGCCCCCGTTCCCACACTTGCCGTTATCCAGGGACAAGCACCTGAAAAAGCCAAAAAGGTAACATTGTACGCCGTGGAAGAAGGCCGCAAATCCGAAATTGCCAATGCTATGGTGGATGAGCAGCATGCTTTTGCCTTTGCCATCCCGTCGCCTAAAGAAGGGTTCTACTATCTCTCCGTTGGCACCCGCGGAGACACCCGTATTTATCTTAAACCGGGCGATCAGCTGAAGCTGAAGCTGGAATATGATGCTTATACCCTGCAGGCAGGATCAGCAGAGAACAAACAACTCTGGCAATGGCAAGAGCAGCTGGGCACTATCTCCCGTTATACGAGCCTTGGGGATACGGCCACTTACATGACTTTCTTTCCCAGGCTGGAAGCACTGGCCCCCAGGGTGTCCGGCCTGAAAAAGGCGGTGAACACTCCCAACAAAAAGTTCAACGAACTGCTGAAATACACCATGGACGTGGATATGGAACATATTGCCATGTCGTTTTTGCTGATGCCGCATTCCAAACATCCGGAGAAGGGCCAGTATCCGGCTTTTTATCGGCAGATTATACAGAACAACAAATACTGTGATGGCAAATTGCTGGCTAATGGAGACGCGGGCAGCATCGTTCGTTTATATGAGACGTTTACCTACATCATGAGTACGGAAAAAAGGGCAGCCCCGGCTTCCCTGGCGGAAAATGTACAACTGTTTTGCAATGATACCATCAAAGGGCTGTTTATCACGGAAAGCCTGGGCGGGTTCAGGACGTTCGATAAGCTCACGGAGGCGGTAACGCCGGTGAAACAGTACCTGGTAACAGCCGACCAGCAACAGCGTTACCTGGCGGCAGAGAAAGCCTTGCGTAAGTTTGCCGCAGGAGAACCAGGATTCAATTTTAATGGCGAGGATACCAACGGCAAAAAGGTGGCTTTCAACGATTTAAAAGGAAAAGTGATCGTGGTGGACGTATGGGCTACCTGGTGCGGACCCTGTAAAGCGGAACTGCCTCACCTGCAAAAACTGGAAGAAGAGCTGCACGACAAAAATGTCACTTTCGTGGGCTATTCTGTCGACGAGGCCAAAGACAAAGAAAAGTGGTCGGCTTTCGTGAAAGAAAAAGACATGAAAGGAGTTCAGCTCTTTGGCGCAGGCTGGGGAGAGGTGACCAAATTTTATGATATCAAGGGTATTCCCCGCTTTATGGTGTTTGACCAGCAGGGTAAGATAGTGACTATCGATGCGCCGCGTCCTTCTACGCCGGAGCTGAAAGCACTGATAGAAAAGCTGCTTGGCAAAGGGTAACTGCCAGGAATAGAGATACAAAAAGAAAAAGGCTTCCGGAAGGAAGCCTTTTTCTTCTATAATGCGATGTGAAAAACTATTAGAGTTTTGCGTATTTCGCCCAGGCGTAAATGAACATCAGAGCAAAAATAACGATGGCACAAGGAGCCAGAAAATGACCAATGCTATCACCCACCTTGTAAAAGTTGGTGGTCTGTACTACTGTTAAGAGATTCGTCAACATTGTATAATGATTTATTTATTTCCTGGGTGCAAATTAGAACATTCATGGCAAATTCCCAATCCTGCCGGCTATTACCATCGGGTTAATTGTTGGATACACTGATCCAGACGGGATTTGGCGAGGAAATTTTTTTCCAGTGCCGCGGCAAATGGCACCGGTGTGTCGAGACTGGCGCAGCGGATAACGGGCGCATCCAACAGATGAAAACAATGTTCAGCTACCCAGGCGCTTATTTCCCCTCCCAGTCCGCCGGTGAGGGTGTCTTCATGGAGCACCAGCACTTTGCCGGTGAGGGCTACTGTATCCCGGATGGCGTCGTAGTCCAGCGGCAGCAGGGTGCGGAGGTCCAGGATGGCGATGGAGAGCGCCGGATGGGCGGCAGCATATTCCATGGCCCAGTGTACGCCGCTGCCGTAGGTGATGATGCTGATATCGTCTCCGGCCTGTATGAGCCGGGCTTTTCCGATTTCCATCGTGTAGTAGCTGTCGGGCACCAGTCCGCTGATGCTGCGGTAAAGCGCCTTGTGTTCAAAGTACATCACCGGATTAGGGTCTGCAATGGCCGCCGTCAGCAGGCCTTTGGCATCTTCCGGTGTGGAGGGGTATACCACTTTCAGGCCGGGCACATGGGTAAACCAGGCCTCGTTGCTTTGTGAGTGGAAGGGCCCAGCCCCTACGCCGCCGCCGGTGGGCATTCTGATCACCACATCGGCTGTCTGCCCCCAACGGTAGTGTATCTTGGCGAGATTATTTACGATCTGGTTAAAACCACAGCTGACAAAGTCGGCAAACTGCATTTCCACCATGCTTTTGAAACCCGCGATAGACAGGCCCAGGGCGGTGCCAACGATAGCGCTCTCACAGAGAGGGGTGTTGCGCACTCTTTCTTTTCCGAAACGTCCCAGCAGGCCGTCGGTGATTTTGAAAGCGCCGCCATATGCGGCAATATCCTGTCCCATGAGCACCAGTTCCGGATATTGTTCCATAGACTGTCGCAGTCCTTCGGAAATAGCGTCGATGAACCGTTTTTCAGAAGCGGTGCCGGAAGGAAGTAAGGCCGGTGGCGCCGGAGCGTATATGTCTTCCAGTTCGGTGCTGGTATTCACCGCGAAGGGGCTGGGTTCCAGCCCTTTGGCCACTTCTTCGTCTATACGGTGCTTCAGTTCCTGCCGGAGGGCTTCTATGCCGGCATTGTCCAGCAGGTGGGCTTCCCGCAGGAATGTTTCGTATTGTGCGATGGGGTCTTTTTTGCCCCATTGCTCAAAAAGCTCCGGCGGCACGTATTTTACGCCGCTGGCTTCTTCATGGCCTCTCATGCGGAAGGTCATGGCTTCTATCAGTACGGGCTTCTGTTCTTTGATGGCGTAAGCACGGGCGGTACGGATGGTCTGGTATACCTCAAGAAGGTTGTTGCCGTCCACTTGTACGCCTTCCATGCCGTAACCGATGGCCTTGTCAACGAGGTTTTTGCAGTGATATTGTTCGCTGACGGGTGTGCTGAGGCCATAGCCGTTATTTTCCACCAGGAAGATGACGGGCAGGCCCCATACGGCGGCCACGTTAAGCGCCTCATGAAATTCGCCTTCGCTGGTTCCCCCTTCGCCGGAAAAGGCGAGCGATACTTTATGTTCTTTTTTCAACTGATGGGCCAGTGCAATTCCATCTGCGATGGAGAGCTGCGGTCCCAGGTGGGAGATCATCCCACAGATATGATAAGCCCTGCTGCCAAAGTGAAAGGAACGCTCACGGCCTTTGCTGTATCCTTCGTCACTGCCCTGCCATTGCAGGAGCAGCTTATGCAGGGGCATATTACGTGTGGTGAATACACCGAGGTTGCGGTGCAGCGGCATGATCCATTCATCGGCTTCCAGCGCCAGGGTGGCACCTACTGCAATGGCCTCCTGGCCAATGCCGGAAAACCATTTGCTGATTTTCCCCTGCCGCAACAGCAGCAGCATTTTTTCTTCTATCAGCCGTGGGTACAGCAGTGCCCTGTAAAAAGACAACAACTCCGTGTCGGCGAGATGAGACCGGTCGAAATACATGTATAGGCTATTTTACGGCGTGAACAGGGCAGGAGGTCAGTCATTGCTGCCACCGGCGAGGTTGATCAGGAGACTGTTGATAATGGTCATCACGATACTGAACAACATCGCCCACCAGAAACCGTCCACTTTAAAGCCAGGGACGATCTTCGCGGCCAGCAGTATAATGATGGCGTTGATCACAAACAAAAACAAACCCAGTGTCAACAGCGTGGCGGGGAGCGTAAGCAATACCAGCAACGGTTTTACCAGTGCATTCAGTAATGCCAGCACAAGCGCCAGGATCAGCGCGGTAACAAAACTATCGATTTTGACTGCCGGCTTCAGCAGGTAGGTTGTTAACATAGCCGCCAGTGCGCTGACTAATATACGGACCAGGAAACCCATATGATTGTATTTAGTGTATCAGAAACTACATTAAGATAACGAAAAAAAACAGCATCAACGTATACAGTGATATAACTGCAGTAACAGCGGCATTATCAAATTAAAAAGCCCTGTCAACAGTAATTGACAGGGCTTTAATCATATAACGTTTTAATCTTCGTCAATCAGGGGAGTCAGTATCAACCCTGTACATCACAGTCGCGGTAAGCTTTTATCAGCGCGGCTTCCCCGTCTTTGCCCTGGCCGGCGATGCCGTGTTCCATACCCAGCACGCCTTTGTATCCTTTCTTGTTCAGGTGGGCGAAAATATTTTTATAGTTGATTTCACCGGTGCCAGGCTCCCTGCGGCCGGGGTTGTCACCGATCTGGATATAGGCAATTTCATCCCAGCACTGATCGATAGTAGGGATGAGGTTGCCGGTATTGCGCTGCATATGGTAGATATCATAGAGAATTTTGCAGGAAGGGCTGTTGACGGCCTTACAAATCTCAAAGGATTGTTCAGCGGTACGGAGGAATAAATCCGGTGTATCACTGAGTGGTTCCAGTACCATGACAAGTTTATGTGGTTCAAAGATGGCAGCGCCTAAACGTAAAGCGGTGATCACGTTGGCAGTCTGAATGCCCATGGGCAGGCTGCGGTCGAAGAAGCCGGGCACTACGGTGGCCCATTTGGCGTTGCAGCGTTTAGCCACGTCCACACTGTCTTTACAGGTTTTCACAAAGGCATCGGTGAATTCCTGTTTGCCGGTAGTCAGCGAAGTTTTCCAGTTGTTGCCGGTATCTACTACAAACACGCCCATGGTCATGCCCAGTTTGGCGAGCAGGTTGCCAATCTTTTCCTGTTCAGCTACAGGGCGGTGCATCATGCCGTTATCTTCTATTGACCGGAAACCCTGGTCATACATATATTTGATCTGGTCGAGGAAATCTGCGCCGGCACTGTTTTTAAACATGCCATCGTGCGGGGCGAAGTTCATCTTAAAGGGTTTTTCCTTAGCAGCTGTAGTGCCGGCCGTAGCAGCCTGGCTTTTGCTGGTAATACCGCCCAGGGCCAGCGCGGAGATGCCGGCCAGAGTGCCCTGCTGCAGGAATTTTCTTCTTTCCATAACGTAAGGTTATTTTAAAATGACATAGAAAAGGACATCCGCTAAATTTAATCGCTTTTATAAGGAAATGCTAATAAAGCTGAAAAAAATTCAACTCATCCTCCATTTTTCGCATTCATAAAAAAATATTGCATTCCACTTTGTAATTTTTTAAATTCACCCACTTGTATTTTTTAAAACGTTTGGATGACTAGATATTATGTGACCTTTCTGCTGGGCGGGTTGCTCGGCCAGGTTATGACTACACGGGCGCAACAAGCCTTCACGCAGTATGAACAACAGATCCCAGGAACTACGGTAAGTTTTAAAATGGTGCCGATCAAAGGAGGCACTTTCACGTTAGGAAGCCCGGACAATGAAAAAGGAAGAAACAAAGACGAAGGCCCGGCGAAAAAAGTGACAGTGGGCGATTTCTGGATGGGAGCTACAGAAGTGACTTTCGATGAATATGATATATATGCCGATGCGGAAAAGGATAAAACACCTGTCCCGGACGGTATGACGCGCCCCAGCCCGCCATATATTGATCTGACGCTCGGCATGGGTAAAGCCGGCGGATATCCGGCCAATAGTATGAGCCAGTATGGTGCCCTGATGTATTGTAAATGGCTGTACGCCAAAACCGGCATCTTCTACCGTCTGCCTACCGCGGCAGAATGGGAATATGCCTGTCGCGCGGGATCATCCACTCCCTATCCGTACGGAACAGATGCGTCCCAGCTGAAAAAATACGCCTGGTACGAGGCCAACAGCGAAGACAAATACCACAAGGTAGCACAGTTGCAACCCAATGCATGGGGACTGTATGATATGCTGGGCAACGTAGCAGAATGGACACTGGACCAGTATGACGAAAACGGCGTAGCTACGGTGTCTGCCACAGATCCATGGACGGCCCCCACAGCTAAAATGCCCCGCGTGATCAAAGGCGGCAACTACAAAGATGCAGCCCCGGCCTTACGCAGCGCCGCCCGTCTGAAGTCGGACCCGATATGGAACCGCAGGGACCCACAGATTCCGAAAAGCTCCTGGTGGAATGCTGACGCTCCGTTTATTGGTTTCCGTATTGTAAGGCCAGCCAAACAACCAACACCGGAAGAAGCACAGAAATTTTTTGAAGAAGTGATCGATAAGTATAAAGGCGCACGCTAAACATCATCTAAAAAATCAATAAATCACAACGCATTTTTTATGGAAAGCGAACAACAAAAATTCCACGACAAAGGCCGCCGCGATTTCGTTAAGCAGACATCCCTGCTTGCCGGAGGATTGCTGGCCATGCCCATCTTATCTAAAGCAAACTATTTCTCCGGTTCTTCTGATGTGATCAAGATTGCCCTCATTGGTTGCGGCGGCCGTGGTACCGGCGCTGCCACACAGGCACTGAGCACCAAAGAAAACGTGCAACTGGTAGCCATGGCCGATGCCTTCCCTGACAGGTTGAACGACAGCTACAACAATATTAAGGAAGCCCTCGGCGATAAAGCCAGCAGGGTAAACGTTCCGGAAAAAAATAAATTCACCGGCTTCGATGCCTACAAACAAGCCATCGCGCTGGCTGACGTGGTGATCCTGACCACACCTCCGGGTTTCCGGCCTATCCACTTTGAAGAAGCCATCAGACAGAATAAACACGTGTTCATGGAAAAGCCGGTGGCAACAGATCCTGCCGGTATCAAAAAAGTACTGGACGCCGCCGCTCTAGCTAAATCCAAAAAACTGAACGTGGTGGTAGGCCTGCAACGCCGTTACCAGAACTCCTATCGTGAGCTCTATAAACGCGCGCAGGACGGTATGGTGGGTGATATCCTCTCCATGCAGGTATGGTGGAACCAGGGCGCATTGTGGGTAAAACCCCGCAAACCGGAGTATACCGAAATGGAATACCAGATGCGTAACTGGTACTATTTCAACTGGCTCTGCGGCGATCATATCGTAGAACAACATATCCACAATATCGACGTAGGTAACTGGTTTAAAAACGCTACCCCTGTTACTGCCAGCGGTATGGGGGGCCGGGCCATCCGCACCGGTAAAGAATACGGAGAGATCTTCGACCACCACTATGTGGAATACCGTTATGCTGACGGCATCGTGATGAACAGCCAGTGCCGCCACTGGAAAGACGCTCCCAGCAAAGTGGATGAAGAGATCGTAGGCACAAAAGGCCGCATCTACTGCGACAAAGCACAGATTGTGGACCACAAGGGGAAAGTGCTCTATCAGTTTGATAAGAAAAAAGAAAACAATCCTTATCAGACCGAGCACGACGAGCTGTTTGCTGCCATTGCAAAAGGAGAATACAAATTTGCCGATGCGCAGCGTGGCGCAGAAGCTACCCTTTCTGCCATCATCGGCCGCCTGGCCACTTATTCCGGCCAGGTGATCAACTGGAACACCGCGCTCAACTCAGGGCTGGACCTGCAACCGAAGACCTATGCCTTCGATGCGCAGCCACCGGTAATGCCGGATGCGTCCGGAAACTATGCGTATGCAAAACCAGGTATTACAAAATATTTTTCCTGATATTTTTCTGCACACGATTATCAAACAATGGGAAGATGCCAACGTCATCTTCCCATTTTATTTATAACTTACTGCTATGAGATTAATTTTACTGCTTTCCGCCATCGGCCTGTCTTTACAGGCTTCGGCCCAGACGGCCGCCATCACTAAATGGGCCAACAGTACCCTGTTACACCAGCAGCCGCTGGAACAGGCGCATGTGGGTATTTCCATTTATGAACCGGCCACTAAAAAGTACTGGTACCAGTATCAGGACGATAAGTTTTTTACCCCTGCCTCCAATACCAAGATATTCTCCCTGTACGCAGGTTTGAAGCTGTTGGGCGATTCATTGCCGGCTGCGCGCTATTACGAAAACGATACCGCCATTTTTGTGAAAGGCATGGCAGACCCTTCTTTCCTGCATCCTGATTATACTTTTCAACCGCTGCTGCAGCTGTTGCAACAAACCGGTAAACAGATATATCTCGTTCCTGCGGTCAACCTCAACAAACGTTATGGCCCCGGATGGTCATGGGCCGACTTTGCCGATGATTATCAGCCGGAACTGACCGAATGGCCCATGTACGGCAATGTGGTCCGTATCTACCATCATGGCGATACCAGTAAAATGGTACCGGCCCTTTATGACCTGGAAGCTACGCAAGACCGTACCATCAGCAATACCAGCACCGACAGGGATGAAAGAAACAATCTTTTTTTCCTGAAATACAACCCTGCCTATAAAGAAGTGTCTTCCACAGAAGTGCCTTTTATCACAGGTGGAGAACAACAGCTCCGGGAAAGATTACAGGACACGCTGCATAAACGTATAGGCCTCGCCGTTGCCCCGCAATTTGCATCGTTTCAATTACTGAAAAGTATTCCGGCCGATTCGCTGTTTACGCCGATGATGCATCGCAGCGATAATTTCTTTGCGGAACAAACACTGATGATGGCGTCGGCCAGTCTCTGGGATACGATCAGCACCAAAAAAATGATCGCCTGGTTGCAGGACGGCGACCTGAAGGACCTGCCGCATCCGCCGCAGTGGGTGGACGGTTCCGGCCTCTCCCGGTATAATCTGATCACGCCCCGCGACTTCGTCAGCATCCTGGACAAGATGTATGCGCTGTATCCGCAGCAGCGGTTATGGGATATTTTTCCTACAGGTGGTAAAGGCACCTTGCGCAATTATTATCAGCAACAGTTTGTGCATGCTAAAACCGGAACGTTGAACGGGGTGGTGGCATTAAGCGGGTATCTGGTGACGAAGAAAAATAAAACGCTGATATTCAGTGTGCTGGTAAATAATCACCAGGATACGGCCACGAATGTACGAAGAGCTGTAGAACGACTGCTGACAATGATCTGGAAGGACTATTAAGGTGTTCAGGGTTTGAGTACATAAGATACCAGTTTGATGGTATCGTCTTCCTGGTCTGCTTCTATCAGTCCGATCCCTTTGGCGTAATAGCTGGTAGAGATGGTGCCGACGGCCACCGGATTGTTAAGTACAATGGCAGACGCGTCCAGCTTTACAGCAATCACATCAAGGTAGTTTTTGCCATTAACAGCTTTAGTGACGCCTTTCTGGGTGATGGTGTGTTGCAGGATGGCCTTGGTGGTAAGGGTGCCGTTGCTAACGGTAACAGTATCTGACCAGCTGCCGCCCACCGGCACAGATTCCTTGAGATAGGTCAGTTGCAGGCTGTCTGCCTTATAGCCCTGGAAAGTGAAGATACTGGCTATCTGGGTATAAATGCCGTCTTTACAGCTGGAGCAGAAGAAGACGCTGTCATCGCCCACTATTTTGTAGGTAGTGCCGTTGATAGTGGTGTCTCCCCCAACAGTCAGGGTGTAGGAAATAGTGTCCTGGGTTTTATTAACATCAATATAGGAGAAGGAGGAATTAGTAGTATACGGAGCATAGTCGCAGGCGGGGAATCCTGGTCCGTGGCTCATCTCTTTACTACAGGCGATCAGCAATGTGCAGCCTGCCAGAAACAAAAGGAGTGCGTGGAGGTGCTTCATAAACAATAGATCTGGTTATCCTATAACGTTCACTGCTATGAATTTATGCAAAAAAGGCCAATAGTTTTTGGAACTACCGGCCTTTTTCATGTATAGTGATTTTTTGTTATTCTATTCTTACTTTAAATGAGCCACTGATGGGGACTAACGTGCCGCCTTGCATTTTTTGAATGTTGCCGGAGAAAGAACCTTCAACATATTCGCCAGCTACTCCCGTGCTGGTAATGGTGATATTCACTGACTGTCCGTAATAGTTATTGCCGCTCATACTCACTGAAAAGTAGGGAGCCACACTGGTGCCAACTTTGATATCCGGCAGTTCCATGTTGAGCTGACTGGAAGGTGTTGTTTTTTGTGCAGCTGAAATGAGATAATAGTTTGCAGAAGCTGTATCTGATTTGTGATAAGAAAACAGAATAGAGTCCGTAGGCGTGATGAAGGTAGTATTTTGTCCTTCCAGAAGAAGGGTGACGGTACTGGCTTGTATAGCGTCACAAGCCTGAAGATCGCGGGTGTAGTCACCCGGTGCGGCCTGGAAGGTAGTAGTCGACATCTTGTTGGCCGTCTCATCTACCGGATTGAGTGTTACCGTGGCCGTAGTGGTTTCACAACGCAGAATGGAAGCGGTATAGTTGCCGTTCAGGATAGGTGCTGCATAATGCACACCATTTACCTGTATGTTGACCACTCCTTTGGTTACCGCGGCGCCATCACAGGTGGTTACTTTTCCACTGAAAGATAACCTGGACTGAGGATTAATGGTGATGTTGAAGGTGCCGGCATTAGTGTCTGTTGACCATGGGCCTGCTTTTTTGGAGAAGATAACTTCGCCACATTTATCTTTTATCGTAATGGTTACCTGTTCGTTGGCCGGGACCAGCCCGCTTATTTCTCCGGCGGCATCCGTATAGCCGTAGGTGCTGCTGTTATTGTTGCGGGTAATTTGCACTGCGGTGTTGGCCAGCGGGTTGTTTTTATCGTCTTTAAAGGTGGCTTTCAAATTAACGATCGGGAACTGGGCGTCACAATTCCAAAAGGAGAAGTGTTTAACGGTGCCTACGTAACTGTTGCCCATTTTCTCTGCGCTGCCTTCCTGCTGCCACAGACCGGTACTTTCATTGAAATGCCATAACGGAATGGTGGCTGGTGCTGTTTGCCGCAATGTGGCAGGAATTTCCATCCGGAAGGTGACGTTGTTGATTCCGTCCAGGTGCAGTTTCTCTCCGTTGTCGCCTTGTAATTCCAGCGCCATCATACCGAAGGACTGTAAGGCTACCAGTTCGTTTTTATCGTTGACAGCCCGCAGGTCGCCGGGCATGATGTCGGCGAAATCATCTCTTTCAGGATTGATGAAAGCATATGTCAGTGTGGCTTTGCCTTTGTACGGTTTATTGGAGGCGTCCAGCACCTGGTTAGGGACAAAGATGAATTGTGCATTAGATGCACCGATGACGCCGCCGGCGGTAGCATCAAACGTGCCTGCCGTTGCTTTGGGTAATAGTTGTATCTGCACAAACTGTTCTCTCCCGGTGGCGGTTACACGAAAAGTACGGATGCCGTTAAAGAACCCTGCTTTCTGCACCGTCACTACAGCGGCGGCTTCCGTGATGCTTATATCCTGGAAGCGGAAAGAGCCATATTGATCGGTGAGCATGTTCTGCTCTCCGCACAGTACGCGCGCGCCCGCGATGGGGTTGTTGCTGGCATCTGTAACAATGCCCTGTACGCCTGCCTGTATCTTTTTATCAGAAATGGGAGGGGTGCCGGTAGAGGGGGACGTTGTTTCAGGGGGATTGTCTACTGTTACCATTCTTTTGTCGCAGGCTGCAAGCAACAAGGTACAGCAGGTTAACAGCCATAAAATTTTTCTTGTCATAGGGATGGAAATAGCTGATAAATAGTTCGCTAAAGACATACAAATATAAAATATTCCTCTTATGCATATACGCTTTTAAAAAAAGACGTCAAAACCACGCTTATTTTTAGAAAATAATCAAGCTTTTTCTAAATATCTTACTCAGTGTATTCGATACACTTGTTGTTAATAAATCTAAATCTTATTGTAAGATCTAAATAACGTCACATAAATTATTGAAAAACAGTAAAACGTAGCATTTTTTATCACCCAAAAATCTCATTTATGAATCCACGTTATGCGAAGGCAATGCTATTGCTATGCCTTTCCGCCGCCTCGTCAGGGCCGGTCGCAGCCAGGGCTTTAATGCCTGCGGTGTGGCAGCAGGCCAATCCAACAATAGAAGGTAAAGTCAGGGACGTCAACGGGAATCCCCTGCCAGGGGTAACGGTGCTGTTGAAAGACAGCCAGCGCGGTGCCGTTACAGACGTAAAAGGAAGCTTTACCCTGAAAGACGTTAAGAAAGACGCGGTGCTGCTGTTCCAGTTTGTAGGTTATGATCCGCAGGAAGTTAAAGTGGAAGGTCGTACATCCATTAACGTTGTCCTGAAGGAAAACCAGAAAACCCTGGACGAATACGTTGTTGTAGGGTATGGCACACAGAAAAAGGTGACCAAGACCGGCGCCGTGGCCACTGTGAAAGGAGCTGAACTGCAGCAGTCTCCCAACGTGAACATCTCCAATTCACTGGTAGGACGTATCCCGGGTATCATTGCTGTCAACAACAGCGGCGAGCCGGGCAATGACAACTCCCGTATTTTTATCCGCGGCCGCAGCACGCTCGGTGTTAGCACGCCGCTGTATGTAATCGATGGCATTCCCCGTGAAGGCTTTGCCCGCCTGGCCCCTGGGGACATTGAAAGCGTGTCTGTATTGAAAGATGCGGCTGCTGCCATCTATGGTTCCCGTGCGGCCAATGGCGTTATCCTCGTTACCACCAAACGCGGAAAAATAGGCAAGCCTACTGTTAACTACGGCTTTAACCAGTCTTTTGTGTCGCCTACCCGCCTGCCTAAAATGGCGGATGCGCCTACCTACGCCAGGCTGGTCAATGAAATCCTGCAGTATGGCGGCGATGCGCCCCGCTTCTCAGAAGACCAGATCAAAAAATTCGGTGACGGCTCCGATCCCTGGTTATACCCTAATACCAACTGGTATGATGCAGTGATCAAAAACACCTCCCTGCAAAACAGGCATGACCTGTCCCTCAGCGGCGGTACGGAAAAAATGACGTATTACGTATCACTCGGAAGCCTCTTCCAGGATGGTATTTATAAGTCCAGCGCCACCTATTATAAACAACAAAACATCAGGGCCAACCTCGACGCAAACGTGAATGAAAACGTGCATCTGCGCTTCGACCTGGCAGGAAGACTGGAAAACAGACATTTCCCGCCACGTTCTGCCGGTTCCATTTTCCGCTCCCTGATGCGTGGACGGCCTACTGAAAACGCCATCTGGCCCAATGGCCTCCCCGGACCAGACATCGAATACGGGGACAACCCGGTGGTAACGAGCACCGATATTATCGGATACACCAACGATAAAAACTATGTAGTTAACGGTACCCTCGGCGCAACTGTCAACATCCCCTGGGTACAAGGATTGTCTGTCGATGGAAACTTCGCTTATGATCAAAACTTCGCTTTCATCAAAACATGGGTAAAGCCCTGGACGCTTTACACGCTTGATCCCAACAGCCCGGACCATAAGCTGAATCCCGCTTCCAGAGGGGTGAGCGCGCCGGAGCTGAATGAAAGCTTCAACAGCAACCGTATGACAACGGTGAACGTGAAACTGAATTATGTACGCTCTTTCGGAAAACATAACCTGAACACTTTCATCGCCTTTGAACAGGCCACTTTTGATGGCGACACCATGCTGGCCAATCGCCGGTACTTTATCAGTGATAAACTCGACCAGCTGTTTGCCGGCGGCGATAAGGAAAAAAATAACGGCGGCACCGGCTTCTCTTTTGCACGCAGAAACTATTTTGGCCGTATTTCCTACAACTATAAAGAAACATACCTGTTTGACTTCAACGCCCGTTATGACGGTACGCAGAACTTCCCGCGCAACAGCCGCTTCGGTTTCTTCCCCGGCGCTTCTGTGGGCTGGGTGCTGTCTAATGAAGGTTTCTGGAAAAAAGGCGTGCGTGCCGTGGATTACTTCAAAATCCGCGCTTCATGGGGCCAGATGGGGAATGACCAGATCCCGTCTTTCCAATACCTCAGTACCTATGGGTTCAGCGATGGGGGGGTGATGTTCGGTGGAGACCTGAACAAAGGTATTTACCAGATGCGTTCGCCTAATGAAGCCATTACCTGGGAGGTGGCCAATAACTACGACGTAGGTATCGAGGCGTCATTGTTAGGTGAGAAATTGTCTGTAGAAGCAGATTACTTCTATACCCGCCGCGCCAACATCCTGGTGAGCCGTAGCCAATCCATGCCCGCCTATACCGGTATGACGCTGCCACAGGAGAATATCGGTAAAGTGGAAAACAAAGGTTTCGAAGTTGTCCTGAAACACAAAAATGATATCAACAAATTCCATTACGAGGTAGTCGGTACCGTTACCCATGCTCAAAACAAGATCCTGTTCTGGGACGAGGTGCCCAATGTTCCCGAATGGCAGAAATCAACCGGCAGAATGATCGATGCGCCGCTGTACTACAAAGCGATCGGCATCTATAAAACACAGGAAGAAGTAGACAAGTCTCCCCATATCAGCGGAGCCCGCGCCGGTGACGTGATTTTTGCCGATGTTGACGGCAACGGCATCATCGATGACCTTGACCGTGTCCGGGTAAACCGCACCGAAAATCCCACCTGGATATTCGGTCTTACGCTGAGTGCCAAATACAACAACTTTGACTTCACTATGTTGTGGCAGGGCGCTACCGGCGCCAGCCAGTACCTGCACACGGAATCCGGTCTGATCGGCAACTTCCCCGAAGCGTATATCAAAGACCGTTGGACACCCGATAACATCAACGCATCCTGGCCAAGGGTAAATGACCGTGACCGCGAATATTGGGTAAACCGCCAGAACACTTTCTGGTTCTGGAAAACAGACTATGCCCGTCTTAAAACAGTGGAGCTGGGGTATACTATTCCCGGACATGCTATCAGAAGCATCGGCCTGCAAAAACTGAGGGTATATGTGAGTGGTCAAAACCTGGTGACGATCGATAACGTAAAAATATTTGATCCGGAAGCGCCCATGGGCAGCGGCCAGTTTTATCCGCAGTCGAAGATTTATAATGTGGGATTAAATGTTACTTTCTAAACAACAAGCCATGAAAAAATCAAACATCATACAATATATAGTAGTGGCGGGATTACTGTTTGCCACTGCTGCCTGTAAAAAGGACTTCCTGGAAAAGAAGCCGCTGACAGAATATGAGGAATCAGATGTATGGAAAGACAAAGGCCTTGTACAGGCGTTTGTGAACGACCTCTATGTACAGATGCGCCCGGGATACCTGGAAGTAATGCTGGCCTCCATGACAGACGAAGCCCGCTTTATTCACGATTATAACACCTCTCTTGTTGTACAGGGCAACGTATCGCCTGACGATATCGGCCGGCTCAGTGATTTCGCCCGTTGGGACAATCACTATAAAGAGATCCGTAACTGTAACATGTTTTTCGAAAAGATTGACCAGTCGCCTATTGATGACGCCACCCGTAACGCCATGAAAGGCGAGGTGCATTTTATGCGTGCCTGGTATTATCATATGCTGGTGAAATACTATGGTGGCGTGCCATTGATCACCAAGACCTTTAATGTAAAGGGAGATGAACAGGAGATCCTGAACATTAAAAGGGCTACTTACGAAGACTGTGTGAAATTTATCTCCGACGAATGCGACAGTGCTTCCAAACTGCTGCCGGCGGTGTATGAGTTGCCGAAAGACAAAGGCCGTGTTACCAAAGGCGCAGCCATGGCGCTGAAATCAAGGGTGTTGCTCTATGCTGCCAGCGATTACTTTAATGTCAACGTAAAAAGTCCTTTGATGGGCTATACCACCGGCAGCCAGACCGACCGTTTACGGGCGGCCAAAAACGCAGCTAAAGCGGTGATGGACCTGGGTATATATGAGCTGTACCATCCTACGGATTCTGCTGCGGAGAACTACAGTCGTATCTTCCTGGACAAAGACCACAAAGAACTGATTTTTATCAAACAATATGATAAGGCGCTGTTAGGCACATCACATGATCTTTATAACGGCCCTAATGGTTATCACAACTGGGGTGGTAATGTGCCGCTGGAGAACTTTGTGACCGGTTACCAGATGAAAGACGGTTCGGCATTTTCCTGGGCCAATACCAGTCAGGCCAGTGCGCCCTATGTAGGCCGTGATCCGCGTTTCTATGCCACTATCCTCTATGATGGCGCCAAATGGAAGCCCCGTCCTAAAGACGGTGCCGAAGTAGATCCCATTGGTATTATTCAAACAGGAAAATACGAGCCTAAAAACGGCGGCCGTGACAGCGTATGGGGATTGGATACCCGCAACAGCACTATCGAAAACTGGAACGGTACTTTCTCCGGATATTACCTGCGCAAGTTCATGGACAAAAACCTGGATGCGCAGTTTTTCCGTGGCGACCAGAACTGGATTTTCATCCGTTATGCTGAAGTGCTGCTAAACTATGCAGAGGCCAGCATCTGGCTGGGAGAGGAAGCGGATGCGCTGCCTGCGCTGAACGCGGTACGCACCAGGGCAGGAATGCCTGCCACCACAGCTTCCGGCGATGCGCTGAAAGCGGTGCTGAAGTATGAAAGGAGGTATGAGCTGGCTTTTGAGGAGCATCGTTTCTTTGACGCCCGCCGCTGGGTCACTGATGCGATGACTTATTTCAACGGTAATGCACAAGGTATTGAAGTGTTGGGATCACAGATCGCCAACCATCCTTTTGTATACCGGCCTGTCAATATACAGAGCCGTACTTTTAAAGACAAGAATTACCTGCTGCCGATCCCTGCTGCCGAGATCAGGAAAAACGGCAACCTGGAACAACAGGTGCCGTATAAATAAAGGAGATATTTGCCTATATAAAGGAGAAGAGGGTGTCCCGGTATAACGGAGACACCCTCTTACGTTTATCCGTAAATCTTATAAAACAACGTCTCAATAATATAACGGCCATGTTGCTGTATGCCGCGACCTTTACATCATCAAACAAGCAACATAAAAGTTATGGAAATAAATAATAATCACCACGGACATCATGGACATCATGGACATCACGGACAGCCGTCACCAGTGGAAATGAAACTGATATCTGGTACTGACGCCATTGTAGCCGGGGAAAATACAAGGTTGATATTCAGGCCGGTGAATAACAATCATCCTGAGGCCGCTGTTCCATTAAGCATACAGCATGAAGCGGAATTTCACCTGATCATCGTAAACAGCCAGTTGACTTCTTTTGAGCATCTGCATCCTCAACGCAATGACGAGGGCAGTTATTTTATAGATGTTACGTTTAATCACGGAGGGAAATATCTCATTTACGCCGACTATCAGGCCGAAGGACATGCCCCGCAAACTGACAGGCTTACTTTGTTTGTAAAAGGCGCGGAACAACAGGCGATGGATGAAACGAATGAAAAGCACACTGCGGTCGCCGACGGATTACACCTGGCCATTGCTGCGGCAGCGTCTTTTGCAGCAGGAGCAGAAAGCCATATCCCGGTTACCATAACAAAAGAAGGAAAGGCACTGGCCGCGGCGGATATAGAGCCATATCTGGGAGCGGTGGCGCATATCATCCTGATCGGCCGGGAAGACAAAGATTTTTTGCATATCCATCCTATGTCCGACAGTCAGTTTCCGATCATCGGTCATACCCTGTTCCCCAGGGCGGACATTTACCGTATGTGGATACAATTTAAAACCGCAGGCGTATTACATACCGCCAACTTTACCATACATGTAAAAAGCAGTAACGCTGCAGAAGGTGTAACAGGGCACAGCCACCATCATCACCACTAGGCGTTAACCGTAACACAGCATACAAAAGGGTGCCCCATTGAGGCACCCTCTTTTATTAAAATCAAATATCTCCGTATTAAACGCCCAGTGACCAGCCGTCGCGGTAGGTACGTTTCACGAACTGGTTGGCTTCATCGAAGTTGGTGATCTTCATATTGGCGCCGTCCCAGAGCAGTTTGATGTAGCGTCCGGGATAGTCGTATCCTTTCCCGGAGGCTTTAGGCTTGCGGATGTCGAAGCTGCGGATAGCCAGATTGGCCATCAGGATAGTTTCAGTCAGCGGGCCTGCGATATCGAATGGTGAGCTGAGTGTTTTAGCCTGTTTACTGTTATAGCCGGCAATGGCTGCATTTACCCATTGTACGTAGTGTCCTTCCGGCACGCGGGCAATGGTTTGAGGCACATTGACTTCGGTGCTGCGGGAAGTAGGAAGCAGTTTGGGGTACATACCGTAGGTTCCGCACATCATCTTGCCTTTATCCCCAATGAAAATAGCACCGTTACCGCCGTCGCCCATCACTTCGTTGGGACCCAGTTCTTCAGGGCGTTCCGGCTGAATGCCGCCGTCCATCCAGTGCAGGGTGATTTCCTTGCCGTTTTTGCCGGGAAATTTCATGATCACATGGGAAGAAGGAGGGCAGCTTTCCGGGAAGTAGCCGCGGGTGAATTCACCTACGTAAACGCTGCCCACACTGCACTCTACGGAAGTAGGGTAGCCGAGGCCCAGTACGCGGAAAGGTGGTTCAATGATATGACAGCCCATGTCGCCGATGGCACCGGTACCGTAATCCCACCAGCCGCGCCAGTTGAACGGCACGAGGTTGTCTACATAATCTTTTTTCGGAGCAGTGCCCAGCCACAGGTCCCAGTTCAGTTCTTTAGGCACGTCTGCTTTGCCGGTAGGCCATGCAATGCCCTGCGGCCAAACGGGACGGTCTGTCCAGCAGTATACGGTGTGTACATCTCCGATCAGGCCGGCGTTGTACCACTCCATCAGCTGGCGTACGCCATCGCCGGAAGAGCCCTGGTTGCCCATCTGGCTGACCACTTTATGTCTCTTGGCGCCCTGCGTGAGCATACGCGCTTCGTAGATGTCATGTGTCAGCGGTTTCTGCACATATACGTGTTTTTTCAGCTGCATAGCGCCCATGGCGGCTACGGCGTGCTGGTGGTCCGGCGTGGACACGGAAACCGCATCGAAATTTTTGTGCTCTTTATCGAACATCTCCCGGAAGTCAGCATAGAACTTGGCCTTCGGGAATTTTTTAACGGCTTCGGCTGCACGACGGGTATCTACATCGCAGAGGAAAGCGATGTCAGCAGGTCCTTTGGCGAATTCGGAGATGTCGCCGAACCCTTTACCGCCAACACCTACACCGGCCACGCGCAGGCGGTCGCTCGGTGCGGTAAAACCTCTACCCAGTACATGACGTGGAACGATCATGAACCCTGCGGCTGCCAATGCGCCATTTCTCAGGAATGATCTGCGGGACACCTGGTTGTCCCCGCTCTTTTTTTCTGGAACCATGAGTAATATTCTTTTTAGGTACTTATTAATCGCGGATAATGACGAATCGCGGACCGCAGGGGCGAAGATAAAAGGCGAAGCCTGTTTTTCTATGCCCGTCCATCAACAGACGTCCCGGATTCATCATTCATAACGTTTATTTAATCCCAGGTCATGATCTTGCCTCTGTCTTCTATCTTGAGGCAGGTGGCCAGGGTTTTCTCGTCGTAAGCATAACCGTATTGTTTCAGCACATCGGCCGGCACGCCGTCCCACTCGTTAGGCGTATTGCCTATGTAGCCGAGGTCTTTGATGCCGATCTTGCTGGTGAAGAAACCGGTAGCGGTCAGGTTGCGCATACGGTTGAAGAATGCAACGCCCTGGCTGTTTTCAGGTGCTGCCTTTTCCGGATAGGCGATCAGGTCCACGATGGCAATACGTTGTTCAGGGCTACATTCGGCAAAGGACTTATTATACCGTTTGGCACATTGAACATCCAGCCAGCGCAGGCCGCCCCGCATGGGCAACTTATGCTCCGGGATATCTTTTACGATGAACTCGATGAATTCGGGCACTTTGGCATCGGAAGCGCTGCCGGAATGTTCGTCAGCCGGAATGATGATGTCAGCCAGGATGGTGATGGTCTTCATTTCTTCCGCGGTGAAGAATTTCTCTTCCGTCAGGGCTTTGTCCCGCAGCACTTCATCCGGCGTGCGTCCATAGCCGGCGACGTCACCTGCTTTTTTCCCGTCGGTGGTTTTTTTGTCTTCACAGCCGGTGGCGGACAGGATGGTGCCTACAGATAAAGTTCCCAGCGCAAGGGCTTTAAGGGATTCTCTTCTATCCATTTTTTATTTTTTTTATTTTTTCATTTAGTTATTTATGTCGCCAGGATCATTTGCGCTGGTCATAAATAATTAAATAATCAAATGATTAAATGGCTAAATGATTAAATGTTTTGTTTTTTCAGCTGGTCCACGATATACTCTGATGCGCGCATGGAGAGGGCGAGGATGGTCCAGGTCGGGTTTTTATCGGCCTGTGACACGAAGGCGCCGCCATCTACCACGAACAGGTTTTTTACTTCGTGTGCCTGGTTGAATTTGTTCAGCACGGAAGTTGCCGGGTTGTCGCCCATGCGGGTGGTGCCCACTTCGTGGATAATACGGCCAGGGTTTTCCAGCCCGTATTTGGTGTCTTCTCCGGGTTTGGTGCCGGAAGGAACGCCGCCCATCTCCACGATCAGCTGCTCGAATGTGTCCTGCATGTGTTTGGCCTGTTTGATCTCATGATCGCTCCAGGTATAGTGGAAACGCAGTACGGGGATACCGTATTTGTCTACCACATTAGGATCTATTTCGCAGTAGTTGTCTTCCCGCGCAATACATTCTCCTCTGCCTGCAAAGCCGATGTAGGCGCCGAAGTAACGACGGTAATCGTCTTTCAGGGAAGCGCCGTAACCGCCGGCTGCTTTGGGTTTGCCATCGCGACCGGGGTATTTTCCGTTCATGTTTTCCATGCCGAAGCCATAGCCATAGGAGGGCATATGCATACCGCCGCCCATTTCAATGTGGTAGCCGCGGGCGAAGTCCAGTTTTTTATTGTCGCCCCACCATGGAATGTAGAGGTGCATACCGCCTACGCCGTCTTCGTTGTAGCGTTTACGGTCCATCAGTGCGGGGACGAAGCCGCCGCGGGATGCGCCGGTGGAGTCGTGCAGGTATTTGCCGACTACGCCGCTGGAGTTGGCAAGACCATTAGGATGTTTGGCAGATTTGGAATTGAGCAGCAGCCGGGCCGATTCGCAGGCGCTGGCGGCAAGTACCACCACGCGGGCGTTAACGGAATATTCCTGCATATCTGCTTTATCGATATAAGCTACGCCGGTGGCTTTGCCGCTGTCGTCGGTGAGTACTTCCCGCACCATAGCGTTGGTGTAGAGGTCTACATGCCCGCTTTTCATGGCGGGTTTTACCAGCACGGAGGATGAGGAGAAGTCGCCGTATACGGTACAGCCACGGTTACACTGGCTGCAATAGAAACATGGGCTGCGGTCTTTGTTGACCGAGCGGGTGAGGATAGACAGACGCGCAGGGATAACGGGAAGGCCCATTTTTTCACCGGCACGCTTTACCATCAGCTCGTGCATCCTGGGTTTGGGAGGAGGGAGGAAGAAACCGTCCGGTTCATTGGGCAGGTTTTCTTTTGAGCCGAATACGCCGATCAATTTATCTACCCTGTCGTAATAGGGCGCCACATCTGCATAGCTGATAGGCCAGTCGTCTCCCAGTCCGTCATAACTTTTATGTTTGAAATCGCGTTCTCCAAAACGAAGGGAAATACGTCCCCAGTGGTTGGTACGTCCTCCCAGCATGCGGGAGCGGAACCAGTCGAATTCGGTCCCGTTCTTTTTCGTATATGGTTCACCGTCAATCTGCCATCCGCCGTAGGCGGCATCAAAATCGCCGAAGGCGCGGGTTGTGCTGGCACCTCTTCTGGGAGATTCGTAGGGCCATTTCAGTTGAGTCGCCTGTTCCGGGTCTGCCGGATCATATTTAGGCCCCGCTTCCAGGAGCGCTACTTTAAGCCCGGCCTCTGATAATATTTTGGCTGCCATGCCGCCACCGGCACCCGAACCAACAATACAAACATCATAAAGCTTAGCCTGTTTTTTAATTTCAAAAGCCATTTGCGTGGAAATTTTTGGACTTTATTTAAAGAACACCGGTTTTAAATCTATAAATTAAATGCGTAAAAAGTTGTCTTTTTTTTATGAGTGAGCAGACACCCTACATCATCGGCGTAGATATCGGTACCAGTAGTGCTAAAACGATTGGGCTTGCCCCTCAGAAAGAGGTGGTCGTGGGGGTATATCAACAGGCATATTCCACCCGGTACCCACAGCCGGGATATGCAGAGCAGGACCCGCTGCTGTTGCTGGATGCGGTCAAAAAAGGTATCCGGGAAGTGGTGTCGCAGGCGGGGCGCCCGCCGGCAGCTGTCTCTTTCAGCAGCGCCATGCACAGCATCATGGCGGTCGACAGGCAGGGGAATGCCCTTACGCCGCTGATACTTTGGGCCGACAATCGCAGTGAGCCACAGGCGCTGGCCCTGCGGGACACGGAAGCAGGGAGACGGTTGTACCGGCAAACGGGCACGCCGGTACACGCCATGTCGCCCCTCTGTAAGTTGCGCTGGATGCGTGAAACGCAACCAGCCCTTTTCGCCCGGTCCGCCATCTTTCCGGGTATCAAGGAATATATTCTTTATCATTTTTTCGGGAGATATATAAGCGATCATTCGATAGCCTCTGCAACCGGGCTGTTTGATATTGCCACGCTGCAATGGAGCCCGGAGGCACTGGAATATGCCGGTATTACGGCAGCGCAACTGCCGGAGCCGGTACCGGCCACCTTCCGGCTGCCGCCACTGTTGCCGGCTGTAGCGGCGGAACTGGGTATCCCGGCCGATACGCCTTTTATCATTGGCGGCAGCGATGGCTGCCTGGCCCAGCTGGGAAGCCGGGCACTCGGCCCGGGGCATGCCACCATCACCATCGGTACCAGTGGAGCGGTACGCATGGCTTCTTCGCGGCCGCAGACAGACGTCCACGGCCGCCTGTTCACCTACCTGCTGACAGACGACGTCTATATCACCGGCGGCGCCACCAATAACGGCGGTGCATTGCTGCAATGGCTGGTGCGCGATTTCCTGCGAATGCCGCTGACGGCCCTGCAACCGCTGGTGGAAGAGGCGTTGCAAACAGATACCGGTTCATTATTATGTCTTCCCTATCTGCTCGGTGAAAGGGCTCCTGTCTGGAACAGCCACGCCACAGCAGCTTTTGTGGGCATCCGGCCCGGACATACCGCCGCCCATTTTATGCGGGCCATGCTGGAAGGGATCTGTTTTGCACTGCTGAGCATCCGCCAGGCGCTGACAGAAACTGCCGGCCCGGTCCGGCGTATATCCGTTAGCGGTGGCTTTACCGCCACGCCGGGATGGATACAGTTGCTGGCGGATATTTTCGGGCAGGAGATGGAGCTCCATCAGCAGAACGATGCCTCTGCACTCGGCGCTATCCTTTTGGCTGCCAGGGAGTTGCACCTGCCGGAGGGAGATGGGGAAGGTGCTGCCGCTATGGTGTTCCATCCTGACAGCGACAAATATCAGGGGTATCAAAAGAAATTTGAACGGTTCCAACGGCTGTACGACACTCTGAAAGCAGCCGGGGAACAGTAGTGATAAAAAGAAGGCCCGTGCATATCAAATGCACGGGCCTTCTTTTTTATAGAAAGGTCTTAATTACCTCTTTCAAACATCCGGGCCAGGTCCGTGAGTTTGAATGAAATGAACGTGAATTTCCCGCTGGGGGCAACATTCGGCATGCTGCAGGCGAAAAGTTCGTCGATCATGTTCTGCATTTCACGGGCGGAGAGGATTTTACCTGCCGGGATGGCGTTGTTACGGGCCATAGAACGTACCAGTTGTTCGCGGCGGTCTATTTTAAGTTCGCTGAAGTTCTTGAACTGTTCGAGGAGACCTTCAATAGTAGCCTGGTCGTTGCCGGACTGCATATCGGCGGGCGTGCCTCTTACGATAAAGGTATGGTTGCCGAAAGGTTCCAGTTCGTAGCCCAGTGCCTGAAGTTCGGGCAGCATCTCGGCAACCAGCACCGCGTCTGCCGGTGGCAGCTGCAATGTCTGGGGGAAGAGGCTTTGCTGGGTGGCCATCGGCGCTTCTGTAAGGGCACGCTGATAGCGTTCGAACAGGATACGTTCGTGTGCAGCCTGCTGGTCGATCAGGATGAAGCCTGATTTTATCTGCGACAGGATGAACTGCTGATGTACCTGTACCGGCACTTTCTGGTCGGTGGCAGTGTCCTGCCAGCGTTCGTCGATCACGGAAGCGGTGGCGTGGGGCTGGCTTTCGTAGGTCACGGCCGGGCGTGTTTCCGGCTCCACGGTATAGGAGCTGATGGTATATCCTTCAGTTTCCGGTGTCTGCCGGGGGCTTTCATATAGGTCTTTCCAGTGTTTCAGATTGCTGCTGCTACTGCTTTTGTCAATCATATGGGCCTGGTTGGCCTGTGTAAACGATTTATAGAGGGGGGAATGGGTATATTCCTCCTGTTGTTGTTTGGTGAACGGTTTGCTTACGGCGTCGAGGGCCTGTATGCTGGGGTCAAGGTCGAAATCGAGCGTGGCTGTCACGTTGAACTGGGCCAGCGCGTGTTTGACTGTTGCCTGCACGAAAGCATACATTACTTTTTCATCGTCGAACTTGATTTCCTGTTTGGTTGGGTGTACGTTGATGTCCACATGTTCCGGGTTGACATCAATAAACAGGACGTACAGCGGGTAGCTGTCGGCCGGGATAATGTCTGCGAAAGCGCTCATGACTGCGTGGTGCAGGTAAGGGCTTTTGATGTACCGGTTGTTGACAAAAAAGAACTGGTCGCCCCTGGTTTTTTTGGCTGTTTCCGGTTTACCGACAAAACCATACACGTTCATATAGTCGGTGCTTTCCTTCACATTTACCAGGCGGGCATTATAATGTTGTCCGAGGATAGCGATGATCCGCTGTTTCAGGGAACCTTTATCAAGATGGAAAAGTTGCTGGTTGTTGCTGGTGAGCGAGAACTGCAGTTGGGGGAAGGCCATGGCCACGCGGATAAACTCATCCACAATATGCCGCATCTCTGCCGCGTTACTTTTAAGGAAGTTGCGGCGGGCGGGCACGTTGAAGAAGAGGTTCTTCATGGCGATGCTGGTGCCGTCAGCGGTTTGGCAGGGTTCCTGTTTTTTGACTACGCTGTTGTCTATTTCCACGTAGGAACCTACGTCGGTGCCTTTTTTCCGGGTTTTAAGCTCTACCTGGGATACGGCTGCGATGGAAGCGAGGGCTTCACCTCTGAAACCCATGGTCCGGATCTGGAAGAGGTCATCTATGGATTGTATCTTGGAGGTGGCATGGCGTTCAAAGCACATACGGGCATCTGTTTCGCTCATACCGCCACCGTTATCGATTACCTGCACCAGTTCTTTGCCTGCGTCTTTTATGATCAGCTGAATCTCGGTCGCACCTGCGTCCACGGCATTTTCCAGTAATTCCTTTACCGCTGATGCCGGTCTTTGTATCACTTCGCCTGCAGCTATCTGGTTCGCTATATTGTCTGGTAATAAATTGATGATGTCCGCCACTTAACTAGCCTTTTGGCGTAAAGTTAATAATTTATACGCAGTTGCTCACGGGTGATTATCAGACTGTTTTAAACATTTAAGTGCGGGATTTACTAAATACCGGGTTGATTTGCAGGAAATAACAATCCATTAAGGCGGTTCATACGTAATTTATTAAGAGAAAAAATATTCATCAGGCCAACAGAGAAAATACAATGATAGTGTTAATGACCCGTTAACGGAACAAAACGCTATGCTTGAACCTGCAGAATCTGATAATTTTGAGCATCTTATATTAGTCACCAACTGATCAGACCCACGCTAAAAGCGACAAAAAGAATTCAATGGAAGAAGGAAAAAAGAAGGGAGAGGTATACTCCCATTCGGATACAAGTAAAGTTAACTTAACGGATGACGAATGGAAAAAGATCTTACCGCCGGAAGTCTATAATATCGCCAGAGAAAAAGGAACAGAATGGGCATTTACCGGCAAGTACTGGAACAGCAAAGAACAAGGGACCTATTACTGCGCTGCCTGTGGCCATCCGCTTTTTGTATCCGATGCCAAATTTGAGAGTAGCTGTGGCTGGCCCAGCTTTTTTGAGCCGGTAGCCAAATCCAGCGTTATCTATGCTCCTGACAACAGCCATGGCATGCACCGTACGGAAGTGCTGTGCGGCCGCTGCAGGTCGCATCTGGGCCACGTTTTTGATGACGGACCGCCACCTACAGGGCTCCGTTACTGTATCAACTCGGTGATCCTGGATTTTGAGCAGGCCAAAGAAGCCGACAAGCAATATTCAGAAAAAGAAGGAAAGGAAAAAGAGTAACCCGAACTGTTTATCACGGATGCCAACGGCTCCGGCGGAGGCACAATAAAAAAGCGTATTTTTATTGTAATCAATTCCCCGGAGTTATGAAAGTCTTAAAAGCACTTGCCTGGATTGTAGGTACTCTCTTGCTTGTACTGATTATACTCATTTTTGCAGCCCCAACCCAATTGCACGTGGAACGTACGGTGGAAATCAATGCACCGGCATCTATCGTGTGGAATGATATTGTCCGGTTCGAGAAGTTCAATCAATGGAATACCTGGAAGCTGATGGACTCCACCGCTGAATATACCATCTCCGGAGATGACGGCACTGTGGGCGCCGTAGACGCCTGGAAAGGCAAAAAGATAGGAGAGGGCAAACTCCAGCATCTCTCGCTGGACCCCAATAAGTCCATTCAACAGAAACTGACGTTTGTGACACCGTTCCGCTCTGAATCGGATGTGTTCTTCCAGCTCTCTGAGGCCGCGGGCAAAACCAAGGTGGTATGGGGCTTTGACGCCCATTACGACCGTCCGCAAAATGTGATGGCCCTTTTCATGAAAGGTGCGGTGGAAGAGGACTTTGCCAAAGGCCTCAATAACCTTAAAAGTATGGCAGAGGCCGACAAAAACGGCCCCGGCACGCCTAACGGCATCAATGTCACCGTTCGTGAAATGGACTTCCCTGCCACTACTTATGCTGCTGCCCGTAAAACAGTGCCCTTTAAAGGGATCTCTAATTATTATCGCACCAACCTGGAACAGATCTATAAAGCGGCCACTGCTGCAAAACTCCAGCCAGGCGTGCCCTGCGGGCTTTTTTATACCTGGGACGAGAAAAAAAGGGAAGCAGACATGGCTGCTGCCATACCCGTACCGGAAGGCAGTACACTGGGACCAGGCTTTGAAATTATCAGGCTACCGGCCGCCAAAGCCGCCTATGCGGACTACTACGGGCCCTATGATAAAATCGCCAATGCCCACGTGGCCATCCAGCAGTTCATAGAAAAAAAGGGTAAAAAAATAATCCCGCCCACCATGGAGATGTATGTGACAGATCCGGGCAAAGAGAAGGATAGTAGCAAATGGCTGACTAAAGTCATTTACTTTATGCAGTGAGAATGAGCACCAACGGAAAGAGATAAACGAAAAAGCCGGCAAAAATGAAAAGACTATCTGGCGGAAACAGCTGGGTAGGTGGTAGGTTCAAATTCTATGATCTCGTACATGGCCAGCTGGTTTCTCTCCAGCGGGTCTTCACTCATGATCTGCTCCACTTCCCTACGGCTCGAGGCCTGGCATAGGATCAGCGCGCCGGACTTGGGCTTTCGCCTGCCAGACAGGATGAACTTGCCGTTGTCATAATATTTTTGCAGGAACGCCGTATGCGCTTCCATAAAGTGCTCTACCGCCGCAACCGGACGGATGTATTGCAGAAGAATCAGGAACATAAAGGTTTTTCGATGGTTTTAGATGTTTGTTTCATAGTAAGCAACAAAGGTATTAAACTATATAGAACCTAAAATATTGTATTGTGGCATAGTTGTCCCCAAAAATAGAGACATATAAGCTACAAAAATATGCGTACTTTCGCACCACCGAAATACCACGATTGTGGGAATGTACCGGGCAGATGGTCGGTATCCCTACCATAGTCAATTTTATTAACTCTTATATCTTTTATGAAAAGAACAATTTCCAAAGTTTTGTTAACCGCTGTAACTGCAGCGGTAGTGCTGTCGTCCTGCTCCAAGGTTCCGGAAGTAAGTAAACACATCCCCAAAACAGCCGGCGTAGTGATAGACCTGAACGCCAAAGAAATTACCCAGAAACTGGCTACCAACGGGCTCACCATGGACAAACTCTTCTCCGCTGTTCAGTCCAAAGACACTTCCAGCGAAGTGATGAAAGCATGGAAAGATGCGGAGAACTCCGGTATCGACCTGAAAAACCACTTCTTTGTGTCCTTCGTGTTCCAGGGCCAGGCAGGCGATAACAAGTCTTACATCACCGCCACCGCCAGCCTCACAGATGCTGATAAGTTCGAAGGCTTCCTGAAAAAAAGCGAGAAAAACTTCTCCCTGAAATCCGGCAAAGACTTCAAATACATCATTGAGGAAGAAAGCAAAGGCATCGTAGCGTGGAACAAATCCACTGTTATCTTCCTGACCAACATTGACCCGAACGGTATCAATAAATACGCACCGGCTGGTACTCCCGGCTTGTCCAGCCCTGACAGCGACAGTGAGGCTGACACCGCCGCCGCAGCGGCAACCACTACCCCGGTAGCGCTGGTAACTGCCGAAGAAGACGCTGCTAATGCTACCATGGTAGCGGAAGTAGATCACCTCTTCCATCTGAAAGAGAACGAAACCGCCGGCGCCATCGAGCCGTTTGCCAAACTGCTGAAAGAAAACGCCGATATGAGCGTTTTCGTAAATCCGGAAGCGATCTACAATAGCGGTATGCTGACCATGATCCCTGCCAATTTCAAAAAACTGATGGAAGGTACCTACTATACCGGTACTTCCAACTTCGAGAAAGGCAGAATCGTTGCTAACGGCAACTACTATATGGGCAAAGAAATAGCCAGCATCTTCAAAAAATACGGTAACAAGGAAATCGACATGGACATGCTGAAGAAATATCCTTCGCAGAACCTGGCCGGTTTCATGTCTTACGCTTTTGACTTCCATATGGTAGGCGAAATCGTTAAATCCACCGGTATGGACGGCATCGCGAACATGTTCCTGGCTAAATCCGGCCTGTCTATGGACGATATCCTGAATGCTTTTGAAGGCCAGTTCACCTATGTTGTGTCTGACTTCGGCATTGAAAAGAAAGAATCCAAATACTCCCCGGGCGAATTCTATGAGGAGCCTACTTCCAAATGGATCTTCAACCTGAAAGTGGGCAACAAGGAAGCATTCAATAAAGTAATGACTTCCCCGATGCTGAAAGAAATGTTCACCAAAGAAGGTGACCGCTATGTATATGCCAACCCGGGCATGACTGCCGCTGGTATGCCTGCCGTTTCCATCACAGAGAAATTCATCACAGTAGGCTCCGACAGCGTACTGCTGCAGGACTATCTGGCTGGTAAAGGCAGCCTGAAACTGCCTGAAGGCATCGAAGGTAAAGTGAAAGGCAGCATGATGGGCGGTTATGTAGACCTGGAAAAAGTAATCAGCGTTATTCCGGAAGATAAAGCCAACAGCGAAGAAGAAAAAGGCCTCCTGGTTAAACTGAAAGGCCTCCTGAAAGACATGACCGTGGTTACCAAAGCCGCCAGCGGCGACGTTTCCAAATCTGAAATCATCCTCAACTTTAAAAACAAGGATGAGAACAGCCTGGTACAGCTGATCAACTTCGGAACCGAAGCAGCTAAAGCCATGGAAGCGAAAAAAGCGAAAGAAAAAGCACTGGAAGACAGCCTGTTTGCCACACCGGTAGACGCTCCTGTTGCTGCTGACACCATCGCTGCCCCTGCGCGATAAACAGCTATCATATCTTTTAAATCTTTATACGGGCCGGAGCAAATAAGCTGCTCCGGCCCTTTTTATTTATATTGGGAACTGTTAATCAGCTCGGCATATGCAAATTCAGATACAACAACTGATGCCCATTCCCCTGAAGGACAAGCTGCTACAGCGCTCTTCCGGTATATGGAACCAGGATGTGACCTTCAGCCCCGGCAGCTTTATTAAAATAAAAGCCCCTTCCGGTACCGGGAAAACAACCCTGGTACACTACCTCTATCATATCCGTTACGACTATACGGGCACGGTGCTGGTGGACAACCGGCCATGGGCTGCCTACAACAAAAACGAACTGGCCGCCATGCGGCAGCAACAAATCAGCATTATCTTCCAGGACCTGCGGCTGTTTGAACAACTGACGGCTGCTGAAAATATCGACCTGAAACGGGTAATGCTGCCAAATCCATACTGCTCCCCGGAGAAAATCCGCGAAATGGCCGCCCGGCTCAATGTGACGCATGTGCTGCAACAAAGCGGCAAAACATTGTCCTACGGCGAACGCCAGCGGATTGCTATTATCCGGGCGCTGTCGCAGCCGTTTCAATGGCTGCTGATGGATGAGCCCTTCAGTCACCTCGACGAGGAAAACACCCGTCGCGCTGCCGCCCTCATCGCCGCCGAATGCAAGGCCCGCAACGCCGGCTTTATTTTAACTGATCTGGATGATGATCAGCATTTTTCATATGATGTTCATTATCAGCTTTAATGTTATTCCATGCGCCCGTTTTTTGAACTGCTGAAAAAAATTATACATACCGGCATTGGCAAAAGCCGTTTCCTGATGGCCTCCGTTGGCCTCGGTATCGCTATGCTGCTGATACTGGTGGCCATCCAGGTGCATTCCAACTTTAACCAGTTGCTGTACAGCACCAAAAACCAGAACGAAACAGCCGACTTCCTGGTCATCAATAAAAAAATCACCAACGCCATTATGGGCCAAAGCGGGAAAAGCGCTTTCACCCCTGACGAAATCAACCAGATCAAAACACAGCCTTTCGTGCAGGCGTTCGGGTTAATTACCTCCAGCCGGTTTAAAGTAGTGGTGCAGGCGCCCGGTGACCTGCATTTTGCGACGGACATGTTCTTTGAATCTGTGCCTGACAGCTTCCTGGACGTGAAGAACGACGACTGGAAATGGAACGCCGGCGACCGTACCATTCCCATTATCCTGCCGAGCGACTTCCTGAACCTGTACAATTTCGGGTTCTCCCTCAGCCAGGACCTGCCGCAGATTTCGCAGGAAACCGTCAAGGCGCTGCCCCTCCAGGTGGTCATCTCCAATAACATCACCTCAGAACAATACATCGGACATGTGGTGGGTTTCTCCGACAGGATCTCTTCTTTCCTGGTCCCGGCTTCCTTCATGTCCTGGGCCAACGAAAAATATGGTACTGCCCGCGAAGCTCCCATATCAAGGGTGATCATTAAAACACCTGACCCTTCCAGCCCGACACTGGTAAAATTCCTGGACGATAACGGATATACCACCAACCAGGATAAGCTTAAATTCAGTAAAACACGCCTGATCGTACAGACAATTGTGTCTGTGATCGGCTTCTTCGGGCTGATATTATTGCTGTTCGCCATGTTGGTGTTCAGTATGTTTATCCAGCTGATCATTGCGTCCTGTAAGCGGGAAATACAGCTGCTGGTCATGCTGGGCACGGCCCCCCGTCAGCTGAAACGTTACCTGTTAAAACAGTTTGTCCCGTTGTACGTTATCATCGGAGTGGTGTGTTTATTACTGCTGGCAGGGTTGCAATATGTGACGGCTTCGGTGCTGGCGAAACATGACATGGTGGTCAGCGTTTGGCCCGGCCCCGGCGTTTTTGCCGGTACGGTGCTGGTACTCGGACTGGTATACTTCGTCAATCTGCTGACTGTTAACCGATATGTCAATAAAGAATCCTAAAATCCATCAACATGAAAGCATTGGATAAAAAGCTTGTACACGTAGTGAATTTCACCCTGAAACCCGGATTGTCTGCGGAAGACAGGCGCCGGTTTGAAGCAGGTGTGAGCAGTTTGCACACGATAGACGAGATTGCCATTTTTAATGTTGGCAAGCCGGCGCCGGTAGATGACGGGCCCACGATCGACAGAAATTATGACTATTGCCTGCTGTGTATTTTTGAAGATATCGAGGCGCACGACCGCTACCAGGTACACCCGGTGCATCTCAATTTCATTGAGCAGTGCCGCCAATACTGGGAAAAGGTAGTGGCCTTCGATTCTGAAACCATTTGATCAATCCCGCAGCAGTGCAGGATGTGGCATAATAAAAGTGGCTTTTGCACGCGGGGAGATCAACAGGTAAGGTACCCAGAGGGCCATACGTAATAGTGGCCAGATGATGGAGTTCTGGTCCCAGAGGCCGCCCGGCGTGCTTTCTCCGAAATAGTGAGCGTTAAGACGATTAAAAACAAACAAATACAGGGTACTGGCAAAATAATAGGTAGCCAGCGCAAAAGGAAAAGTATCCCTCCTGTTGAAGAACAGGACCGCCAGTAAAACCGAGTAACACAAGAGAAAAACCCTGATAATCACTTCTCCTATCAGATAAAGCTGTACCACCGAGATATTCCCCAGGTCGCGCCGTGCAGATACTGTCGCCCATATTTCATAGTTAAACACATCAGCCTTACACAGGAACATTAATTCATACATCGGAGAGAATACCAGTCCGATTGCCAGTAGCGAAAGCCAGCCGCCAATGGGCATCGGCTCCAGTGGATGCTGCACCGGCAATACAGAATGCCGGTAATACCGGGTGGCGAGGTGGGCAAATACCGCTGCTGCACAGAGGGCCAGCACTATCGCCAGCCAGTTGCCCCTGACAGCAGGCCCGTTGGCAGGCTGCATCAGCGCAGGCTTTAATGTCAGGTCCAGCGAAGTGGTTTTTTGTATTTCTTTTATCTCCCCGGCGTACTGTCGCATATACGCCGCGGGCACGTGGTCTCGGAAGGTTTTCAGGGAATAGGACAGGACAATCTGTCTGCCGCTGTGAGTGGCGGTGAAGTCAAACTGATAATAATCGTTTTTGACATGCAGCGGCGTTTCTTCCAGCGACCATTCTACTGGTGTATTAATAATGATCTGATAGTCCTGATTGTAGGGATACCGGATAGCGAGCGGCACTTTCCTGTTCACATCGGTGACATAAGGCAGTATATCGGCCGGCGACTGTGCGATAACAGAGAACTGTAGTTTATTGGTAGCGCTGTCTTTTTTCCAGAGATGACGGACCACATAGCTCTCATGGATGCGGAGAATGTTGCTGTCGGGGTTATCGCGAAGGACGAGAGAATCTTTCAGCGCCATTTCCCCATAGAGCTTCCGGTAGAAGGTGAGAAAGGTAGATTCTTTATCCTTCAGGCTGGCCGACGCCATAGTAGCCCGTTGTGCGTCTGCATCTTCGCGGTACCAGGCGGTGTTGGCGGTGAGGGTGCCATCCTCTCCTTCTTTTTCCGGCAGGGTGATGGTTTCCCGGATAACGACCTGGCCGCTGTGGGCTTTTCGTATAGGCGTCAGCTGCGTAGTGGTGTCTGTGATGACCAGGGCCAGCTGGTATTCCGGCTCACAGAAGTCTGCCAGCCGGCCGCGCTGATAGGAAAGGGTCGGGTCCAGCCAGTATGTTTTTCCTCCCACCATGGCGCAGACGATCGCATGGTTAAACGCAGTGGGAGAAGGAAGCCGCTGGCTGACAACTTCTTTCAGGTCGGTATTCACATAAGCCATGTGGGCGCTGATGCCGTTGGCATTCAGCAGGGAGCAGAGCAGCAGCGATTTGTCTTTGCAGTCGCCGAAACGCTGTGCCAGTACTCTGTCAGGCGTATTGGGCCGGTGGGAGTATTCCCCCATTTCGATGCCCATGTAGCGGATATCGTCCTGCACAAAACGAAGTGCGGCCTGAAGATAGGCTTCCGGGCTGTTGCCGGCCTGTTGTTTCAGGGAGGCAACTTTGTTTTTGATGGCGGTTCCCGGCGGGGAGATCGTATTTATCCACTGTGCCCATTGTGCTATTTCCTGCCAGCTGTTGTATTCACTGACCTGTACCCGGGCGAAGGGATTGTACCAGGAAGGCAGGTTGCTGAAGTTGTCATCATCCTGTAGGTTGATGTGATGCCATTCGTAGACGGCAAGTCCGTTCCAGCTGCGTTGCTGAGGCAGCGCGGCCTGGCTGTATGCTTTAAAGTGCAGCTGCCTGTCGGGGCGTGCAATAATGTTACGGTAAAAGTTAACAACGGGATCTGAGGCTACCTGGTAGTATTCTTCATCTATTTTGTTGTCGAAGATGGGGTTGTTACCGGTAAGGGAATAGCTGTATTCTATCTGATCGCCTTTGCGTACATCTTCCAGGATGAGGTAGGCGGTATAGGTGCCGCTATAGATAAAGCGGGAGAGGTCTTCTTCCTGCTGCAGTACTTTAAAGGCTGCGCCGGCAAGGCGGTTGATTTCATGGCCGTCCCGTTTGATGACGATACGATGGAAAGTCAGTTTTTCATATTGAGGGTCATAGTCCACTGATATCTGGGAACCGTTTTGGATGCCTGCTTCAGAAACGATCTGGCGGACATAGTGATGATAGCCGCTCTGTAATTCTGCCTGGTATTGGGTTTCAGCCACGAGCAGGTAAAATCCGTCACTGATATGTTTGGCATTGGGCTTTTGTTGCAGATTGGGTTGCCAGGGCACCAGCCAGGAGGGGACGGGACCGGTGCTGACCGGTTTTTGCCGGGCCTGTGTTACTGCCGGCAGGAGTGCCAGCAGTAACACAAGTATTTGGTTCAAGGTACGGGTCATAAGCAGGGGTTTAAACGTTCACAGCAACCTGTGTTGTTATTGCTGTTCCGCTGTAAGCAGGTATACAGCGAAGGAGGCCAGCCAGTGTTCGCCGGCATAGTCGCCGCTGGCTACCTGCGGAAAAGAAGTCAGCAGGTGTTTATTGGCGAGGGCCTGAATGGCCTGCTGATTTTTGCCACCATGACGGGCAATGGCTTCCAGGCACCAGGTGCGGCTGAGATTGAGGCCGTCGAGGTGAACGAGTTTACCATCGGTACGGTCTTTTACCTGTCCGGGCTGCAGGATGGTGATGGGGTTCTGGAACAGGCCGGGCAGAAAAGCGTATAGCCATGTCCGGTATTCCTTTTCCGGCATGATGCGGCGCATCAGGTCAGCTTCTTCGAGGCTGGGCGAGAGGAAATCGTATCCGCCGGGTTCCCATTCCACAGGCGCATTTTTATCTTTGGCATAAAAGCGCATGGCAGCGTCGTGAATGGCGGTTTGCAGGGCTTTATCGCCGGTGGTCTGGGCATAGTCCCAGGCCAGGCAAAGGCCGAAAGCCAGGTTGGTATGTTCGCCCACACGGATGGGGTACATCAGTTTACCGAGGAAGTCAACATATGCAGCAGCAAAGTGGCTGGCCAGCGGTTGAACATTCCGGCTAAGTTCTTTGCCCATCGGGTCGTTCCAGGTAAGGAGCTCCCGTTGCAGTTGCAGCAGCCAGCTCCAGCCATAGATGCGTTCAAAGCTCTTGTTCTCTTTTCCTTTAAACAGTTGCAGTTCTGTCCGGATGTTTTCTGCCGAGAGGTGTTGTGCCAGCCTGGTGCGTATCACGGCTGACTTTTCCATATCAGGGAACATTTTCAGCAGGCGTACCAGCATCCAGTGGCCATGTACGCTGCTGTGCCAGTCGAAGCAGCCGTAGAATGCCGGATGATAGGTCGACGGAGCGCCGAGCAGGGTACTGTCAGGGAACACCACGCCTGTTTTATAAGGAAAAGGCAGGTCCAGGCATTTCAGCGGCAGTGCTGCCAGCTGATTGGCCGTTTTAACCGTCATCTTAGGCAGTTGTTCTGGTGTCATGGGCTGTTTTTGAGCAGTAACGGTTGCTGTGGAAAAGCAGATAATGGCAAGCAGGGTGATATGTCTCACAGAAATTATCGGATTATCGGTTAAATAATAGCTTCACGTAAAACAGCGGGTTGCCCAGCCTTTTGCGGAGGTCTACCTCATGGAACATGCAGGTCATCAGTTCTTTCAGCTGTTTGTTGCGGGAACCCATTTTCATCAGCAGGTTAAACAGCCACGGGTATTTGATCAGCTTTTGCAGTTTGGTGCTGACTTCCATCTCGGGGCCGAGGATACGATAGATCTCCTGGTCATAGCTGTTCAGGAAACTGTCGGAATAGTCGTTGGCCGCAATGGCTGCTGCTGCCTGCCTGGCGGCTATCTGTCCGGAATACAGTGCATTACCGATACCTTCGCCCGTGAATGGGTCGATGAGGAAGCCGGCATCGCCGATCAGCATGTAACGATCACCATGCAGCTTTCTTTTTTTGCTGCCAAGCGGAAGGCCATAACCATCGATCGAACCTTCCAGCGTAGCGTTTTTAAAACGTTCTTTCATGATCGGATCGGTAGCAAGGGTATCCAGCATCAGCTTTTTCAGGTTCACTTTTTTGTTGCGGACGGTGCTGCTAAGCATGCCCACGCCCACATTGGCTTCGCCATTAGGGAGCGGGAATATCCAGAAGTAACCGGGCAGCATGTTTTTCAGGAAGTGCAGTTCTATGAAGGCATCCTGGTGCATGTTGGTCACTCCTTTATAATAGGCGCGTAAGCCGGCGATATAATGGTCAGGTTCCATTTTGATGCCCGCTACTTCCTTGGTGAAAGCGGAATGGGCGCCGTTGGCCACCAGTATCAGATCGGCTTTGACCTGGAATTTTCCTTCTTTGTCGGACAGATAATAACCATCTGGCCGCAGTTCATATTTATCGATGCTAACGCCTTCGAACAAACGAATTTCCGGGCGGCGTTTCAGTTCTTCTACCAGGAAGTTATCAAAGTCAATACGTTTGCAGACGAAGCCTCGCGGGTCGCTTTTATCATTCTGATAATCAGCTCTGTAGGGAATGTCCATCCCGATGCGGTTAGGAGCTACGAAGGTGACGCCCCAGCTGTCCATTTTAAAAACAGCCTGTTGCAGCCGCTCGCCGATACCTTTGTCGATTCTCTCCAGGATAGTTAACACTTTGCCGCTGAGGCCATCACCGCATACTTTGTCCCGGGGGAAAACGGCTTTGTCAACAACGATACATTCGATGCCCAGCTGTGCCAGTTGAAGGGCTGCACAAGCCCCACCCGGCCCGGCACCTATAATACAAACTTTAGTTTCCATTTTTTTAAGCTGATAACTTATACGTGGTGGTAAGATACATAATTGTTGGCTCCTGCTGTCGTATATTTAAAATATTGAATATTAAAACGCTGTGGTAAAAACTTATCTTTACGGCCCTAAAAAAATACACAAATATGTTTGGTGATTTATTCGGCAAGGTGACGCAGATCCAACAGAAAATGAAGGAGGCAAAAGAGCGTCTGGCAAAAGTTACACTGGAAGGTGAAGCAGGCGATGGTGCGATCAAGGTGGCGGTAGATGGTAACCGTCAGGTAAAAAGTATTGAAATAGCGGAGCGTCTGATGGCGCCTGAGCATAAAGAGGAAATGGAAGATCTGTTGCTCACTGCGCTGAACCGTGCATTGAAAGATGCCGAAAATACCTGGGAAGCTGAAATGAAGAGCGCTGCCGGCGTGCTGGGCAATTTGCTCTAGTTTCATACAAAGCGCAAAGATTTTTGAATATTATTAAGAACGCAAAGGAGCGAAGACCACCTTCTATTTAATATATCAGGAAGATGTGATCTCCGCTCCTTTGTGTTCTTATTACATCAAAGTCGGGGCTTTTAAAACCTTTACGCGGAAATTTTCCGGATTGCGTAAATCTTTTTCCCTTTTCGCGGGTATATTCCGCGTGAAGGACCGTTCTTTTGTGGTTGGATCAATCTGATATGAAAGTCTTTTTTCGCCGTATTCACTTATACCTGGGGCTGGCGGCAGGCCTGGTTATTACCATCAGTTGCCTGACCGGTGCTTTACTGGTATTTGAAAAGGAGCTGACGGAGGCGTTTAATCACAGCCGTTATTACGTACAGCCGGAGAAAGAAAGGTTACCGCTGGACCAGATCGCTGAAATGGTGAAGCAGCAGGTGCCTGGCGCGGGTATCTCCCGTATACAGGTATATGCGGACCCTGCCCGTTCACTGGCCGTGCAGCTGGACGAGGGTAAAAAAGGCGATAAAAAAGCAGCAGGCAAAGATGCGCGCGCGGAAGGTAAAAAAGACGCCGGCAAAGAAATGAAGCCGGCGGGTAAGGAAGGTAAAGGGGGAAAAGAACCCAAAAAAGGAAAAGGCCGTACCGCTTTTGTCAACCCCTACACCGGTAAGGTGATAGAACTTTACAGCTACCAGCAAACATTCTACTATCAGGTATTTTCCCTGCACCGCTGGCTGCTGGCCGGAGATACCGGCAAACTGATCACCGGCATCAGCACCCTGATATTTCTTTTTATCCTCATCACCGGCATTATATTATGGTGGCCCAAAACCCGTAAGATCCTGCAACAGCGCCTTAAAGTAAAATGGGACGGCGGCTGGAAACGGTTGAACCATGATATGCACATTGTGCTGGGCTTTTATGTCAGCATTTTCCTTTTTGTATCGGTGTTTACCGGCCTTACCTGGTCGTTCGAATGGTTCAATAAAGGACTGTTTGCCGCCCTGGGCACTTCTCCCAAACCAATGGAGGCGCCGGCATCGGTGCCTGCACAGGAAACGGTTAACAATGTTTCCTACGAGGCTGCTTTGGCACAGGTAAAACAGCAGGTGCCTGATGCGCAATATTATGCAGTGGCCATGCCGAAAGACAAGGAGGCTTCCATACAGGTGACCCTGCTACCTGCCGGGGCACTCAATGAAGCCGCTACCACCAGTTATTACCTGGACCAGTTCAGTGGCCAGGTGCTGAAATCCCAAACCTTCAGCGAAAGGAACCTTGGCCAGAAAGTACGTGGCCTTATCAAACCGTTACATACCGGTTCTGTTTTTGGGCTGCCCTCTAAAATTTTTGCACTGCTGCTGGCTTTGCTGGGCGCTACTTTCCCCACTACCGGCACTATCCTGTGGATCAACAGGACCATGAAGAAAAAGAAAGCGGCTAAAAACAAACGCAGCGTCAGCCCGCCACTCGCGGCTGCCTGATTTTACCGGAAAAGATAATAAAACATAAGCCTGGTGCCACTTACAGCACCAGGCTTTTTTGTTTATGGTCGTTGCTGCCCTTGCATTTTTTGAAAAACACCATGCAGAAACGGAAGGCTTTTGCCGCCTGGCATCCTCATCATAATTGTTAAAACTCCTTGCCCTGCTGCACTTTAACGTTTTAATGCGGTTTGTGGAACACCGTTTGGCACACCCTATACAGTAACAACGATCAGCCATGATAAACCAATACGAAGTGCCGGCCTATATAGAAGATCATATACCGGCACTTAAAAAAGCCCTTCATCAGTTTCCGGCGATATTTCACATATACGACACCGTAGGATGTTTCAGTGAATACACCGACAAACAGCTACGGGAGCAGAATTTCGCGATAGCGGGAAAATGCCTTCAGCTGGCCGGCAAACTATATGAACGCGGTAACGAAGTGGTAAAAGGGGCTATCACCCGGGTATTTGTACCGGTACTCAGTAAAGTGCCGCTGGGCGATGCCGCCAACCGGATCAGGATATATGGCCTGATACCGGATACGATTTATGGTCTTTACATACAGCAACAACTCATTTACAATGGAAACAGATGAGGAGATAATTGTCAGGGTAGCGACTCCGGAAGACGTGGACTTTGCGCTGCCTATTGTAGCGGAGATGGAAGCTTCCGCTAAAGCCAGGGGTACCGGTATTGCCAAACGGAACCCGATGGATATCAAAAAGAAGATCCTGCAGGGCAATGCAGTCATCGCTTTTACGAAAAGTGGTTTCTGGGCCGGGTTCTCTTATATACAGGCCTGGCAGAATGACGATTTTGTGTCTAACAGCGGCCTGATAGTGGCGCCCGAGTTCAGGGGACTGAAAGTGGCGGCAGCCATCAAAAAGAAAATATTCGAGTTAAGTCGTTTTTTATATCCATCTGCAAAACTTTTCAGTATCACCACCGGTTTGCCGGTGATGAAATTAAACAGCCGGCTGGGATTCAAGCCGGTCACATACTCCGAAATTACTACTGACACCCGTTTCTGGGAAGGGTGTAAGAGCTGCATTAACTATCCTGTTCTGGTGGGACATCATTTTGCGAATTGCCTGTGCACCGCTATGTTATTTAATCCACCGGAACTGAAAAACCCTGTTCTGTTAAGTACAGCCGATTGATATGAACCGGTGATGCGTCTGCATTGCCGGTTCTCTTTTATTTATGGCGTCACCTGGATGATCAGTAGCTTATTGATTTTGATAGGGGAGTTGCGCAGGGTGCCGTTGAACTTCAAATAATAGGTGCTGATAACGGCTTCCGGCAGTTTTTCCAGTTGGGCCACCTGATTGAAGAGTGCCTGGCCGTAATGTTTTTTAACATGCTGCCGGAGGCTTTCGAGGCTGGCATCGTCGGGCAGCTGGTTGGTCTGGGCGGAAGTATATTTCCGGCAGATAAAGAAGTTGCTGGCTTCCGGACGCAGTTGTTCCCATTCGCTCCGGTGGTGTTTCCATTGACGGAGCAGCTGCCTGCCTACACGGGCGCTGGTTTCAAAACGTTGCCATACTTTTATTTTTTCCGCTTCGCCGGTGGTGATGGCCAGCATCTGGCCTTCTATAGTGCGTTTGGGTGCGAGAGAAAAATAGAGGGTGTCAGGATGTTTTTCAAAGTCATTGCGCTGCTGGTCTACCGAAATCCAGTCAAGTGAAAAGTAGCAGTCACCGAAACGCACATACGTAGTACTGTCGCGTGCCACCACAGATACTTCATTGGACGCGACTTTCTCTGCCGATGGCGCCGGGAGGGCAATCAGCTGCATGGTATCAATTTGGACAGGTCTTTCCTTAACAGGTGTTTTTGATTGTTGGCAGGCCGTCATCAGCAGGGATGCCGGCAGAACAAGCTTTAACAGTGTTTTCATAGTATGTGGGATCGTGTAACGAACATTGGCGTTATTACATGTCCCTGGCCCTGTCAGTTATTCGACACTGGCGGTGTCGGCTGTACTTATCTGGTTGTCTTTATCCGTCAGGGCCTGCCACAACACGTCTTTCAGCTCAGAGATTCCCTGCTGGGTGACAGAGGAGATAAATACATGCGGCACATCTTCCGGCAATTCTGCTGCGATGGCGGCTTTCAGTTCGTCATCGAGCATATCGCTTTTACTGATGGCCAGCAAAAACTGTTTATCCAGGAGCTCGGGATTATACTGTTCCAGTTCATTGACAAGCACGTCAAACTCTTTGCGGTGGTCAGCGCTGTCGGCCGGAATCAGGAATAATAATACGGCGTTTCTTTCAATGTGTCGTAAAAATCGGTGCCCCAGTCCTTTACCTTCATGGGCGCCTTCGATGATACCCGGAAGGTCTGCCATGCAAAAGGATTTATTGTCACGGTAAGCTACCATGCCCAGTTGAGGGGTGAGGGTGGTAAAAGCATAATCCGCCACTTTGGGTTTGGCGGCCGTGATGGTAGAAAGGAGGGTGGACTTGCCTGCGTTGGGGAAACCTACCAGGCCTACGTCGGCCAGTACTTTCAGTTCCACAACTTTCCAGCCTTCCTGCCCGGGCATACCGGGTTGGGCATATTCCGGCGTTTGGTTGGTCGCCGATTTAAAGTAGGCATTACCGCGGCCGCCCTGGCCGCCGGGAATCCATATCACTTCCTGGCCATCGTAGAGAATTTCGGCTTCTACGCGGCCTGTTTCTTCGTCTTTGGCTGTAGTGCCCAGTGGTACTTCTATGATAATATCTTTTCCGAAGCGGCCGGTACAGTTGTCGCCGCTGCCGTTTTCACCATCTTCCGCCAACAGGTTTTTATGCCAGCGCAGGTGCAACAGGGTCCATAACTGAGCGTTCCCTCTCAGTATCACGTGTCCGCCTCTGCCACCATCACCACCGTCGGGGCCGGCCATCGCATTAAACTTAGTACGCATAAAATGCATACTGCCTGCGCCGCCTTTACCAGACTTACAAAATACACGGATATAATCTACGAAGTTCGCTTTTTCCACGGATCGATATTTTAAACCAAATATGGCTACTGCCAGAAAATAAAACGCAAAGATCGTTAAGTTTGAGCGAATTTGATACACTTCCGGTACCATAAGCTCCTAACTTACAATCTTTGCGCGTATAATCAGGTGATGTGTGTCTTTCTAATGGCGGAACAAGGCCGTTATACCTTTTCTGCTACCAGCTCGTTCAACTCTTTGCAAAGCAGGTCAAATACTTCTGCTTCGGAGCCGTCTCCCTTTACTTTCTTAAACTTACCGAATTTGGCGTAGTGGTCAGCTACAGGCGCGGTTTTATTGTGATATTCCACGATGCGGGCTTTTACCACGTCTTCAGAGGAATCGTCACTGCGGCCGGAGGTTTTGCCACGGTTCAGCAGACGTTTGATCAATTCATCTTCCGGTACTTCGAGGGACAATACCACCGAGATGGCGGTTTTCTTCAACGCCAGCAGTTTGTCCAGTGCTTCTGCCTGGGCAGTAGTCCGGGGGAAACCGTCAAAAATGAAACCCCGGGCTTCCGGATTGGCGTCCAGCTTGGAGCTGATCATCCCAATTACCACTTCGTCCGGTACCAGCAGACCCTGGTCCATAAACTTGGTGGCTTCCATACCCAGAGGAGTTTTATTGGCTATCTCTGAACGCAGCAAATCGCCGGTGGACAGATGTATAAGCCCATACTTATCTATTATCTTAGTACTTTGTGTACCCTTACCACTGCCGGGAGGGCCAAATAAAATGAGATTGACCATGTTTTATTAAAATCTACTTTACTCGCAAGGATGCAAATATAACAAACAATTGAATGTATTGGTAATTAAAATTGCGATTGGTTAAAAAATATAAAAGATTTGAACAAAATAGTAAAGATATTTTAATATTTATAGCGGAACTCTAAAATATCTTCAATAGAATATTCTAATTTAACGAATATCTGGTGATTTGACAAAAACATATGCTATTTTTTAATAATTATTTGATAGTCAGGCACTGGTAATGAAATCTTGCCTGATTATTTGTAAGTTTATGACATGAGGAAACAAATACTGGTTGCAGGACTTACGGGCTTGCTTATGACTGGGAGCGCTATACCTATGCCCCCCGGCGTTATGAATAAAAAGAAGAACAGGAAGATCAACACCACCTCCCACCAGCCACAAGATAAGGCTTCTCAATGGGTTGACAGCGTATTTCAATCTCTTACACCGGAAGAACGTATTGCGCAGCTCATCGTCATCAGAGCTCATTCCAATCTGGGACAGGACCACATCAATGCGGTGGCCCAGGATATCCGCGACAATAAAGTCGGCGGTCTGATCTTCTTCCAGGGCGGCCCCCTGCGGGAAGCTAACCTGACCAACTACTACCAGTCCATCTCCAAAGTACCGCTGCTGATATCTGTAGACGGCGAATGGGGCCTGGGCATGCGCCTGGACAGCGTAACCTCCCTGCCCCGCAACATGATGATCGGCGCCACCCGCGATACCGCCCTGGCTTATGAAGCCGGCCGTGTGATGGGTGAACAATGTAAACGTATTGGCATCCATCTCGATTTCGCACCCGATATGGACATCAACAATAACCCGAACAACCCGGTCATCAACGACCGCTCCTTCGGCGAGAACAAATACCAGGTCGCCAGTCTGGGCGTTGCTGCCATCAGAGGCATGCAATCCACCGGCGTAATGGCCTGCGCCAAACACTTTCCCGGCCATGGTGATACCAATGTGGACTCCCACTTCGACCTGCCCTCTATCAACAAAAGCCGGCAGGCGCTCGACTCTCTTGAGCTGTATCCCTTCCGGGAAGCCATCGCCGCAGGCGTAGGCTCGGTCATGGTAGGGCACCTCTTTATTCCCGCCATCGATAACAAACCCAATACACCCACTTCCATTTCCTATAAAGCAGTAACCAAACTGCTGAAAAATGAACTGGGCTACAAAGGCCTCATTGTAACCGATGCTCTTGAAATGAAAGGCATCGCCAAGTTCTACTCCAAGGGACAGGAATCCTTACAGTCCCTGCTGGCAGGCAACGACCTCATGATCCTGCCTTCCACCGCTTCCGGCAGCGTATCCGCTATCATGAAAGCGATCAAAAAAGGGCAGATCAGCCAACAGGAAGTGGACGCCCGCGTTAAAAAGGTTCTACATGCCAAATATGACTTAGGTCTATGGAAACCACAACGCATTGAAACAAATAATCTGACCAATGACCTCAACGCGATGACTGATACGCTGACCCGCCGCATTGCGGAAAAAGCGATCACGCTCGTGAGAAACGACCAGAAACTGATTCCTTTCTCTCCGGCCATGACACAGCAGAAACTGGCCGTGATCGCGGTAGGCGCCGACGGGAACAATGCTTTCCTGGACGCGGTCAGAGCATATAAACCCGGCACCGATGCCTTTATCTTTACTTCCCGGCAGTCCGTACAACAGATCGCACCTATTATCTCCCGCATTCAGCGTGATTATAAGGCGGTGATCATCAGCGTACATAACTTCAGCCGCCGTCCGGCCAATAATTTTGGCCTGTCGCTGGCTGAACGCCTGATCGTAAAACAACTGCAATCAGAAATGCCTTCCGCGACCGTGGTGTTTGGCAATCCATACGCTATTCAGCACTGGTGCGATGCGCCCACTATCGTAGCGGCCTATGAAGATGACAGCATCACACAGAAAGTGGCGGCTGACCTGCTGTTTGGTAAATTAGGCCCTAAAGGCAAACTGCCGGTAACGGTATGCCCGGGCCTGCCGGAAGGAACAGGCATCTCTTACGATGTCAACCTGTTTACCGATCTGCCTACCGCCACACCAGCAGAAGCAGGGATGAATGAAGCCCGTCTGGCCGGCATCGACGCCCTTGCCAATGATATGATCGCCCGTGGCGCTGCGCCCGGCTGCGAAGTGCTGGCCCTGAAAGACGGAAAGATAGTTTACAACCGTACCTTCGGTCATTATGAATACAACAGCCAGGAGCCGGTTACTCCCGGTTCTGTTTACGATCTCGCTTCTGTCACCAAAGTATGCGCCACCACCATTTCCATCATGCGGTTGCATGATGAAGGAAAAGTGAGCCTGGACGGCACGCTGGGGGAGTACCTGCCCTTTGTACAGGGCACAGATAAAGCGGGACTGAAAATACGGGACGTACTGCTGCATCAGGCAGGGCTTGTTTCTTTTATTCCGTTCTACAAGGAAACTTTATATCCCGATGGGCGGCCTGATACGGTCCTGTATCATAGCACAGCGGACGAATTATATTCCGTACAGGTCGCCGATAATATGTTCATGGACCATCGTTACGTAGATTCCATCTGGAAAAAGATCCTCGACAGTAAGGTAACCCCTCATCAGGGCTATGTTTACAGCGACCTGGATTTTTTATTCCTTGGCAAAGTAGTAGAGCAGGTGTCAGGGAAAAGGCTGGACCAATACGTTCGGGAAACGTTTTATAAACCACTGGGGCTGGCCACTACCGGCTTTCTGCCCAGAGACAGGTTTCCGCTGTCTTTGCTGGTGCCTACCGAGCGGGAAAACTTCTTCCGGATGCAGTTGCTGCGTGGTTTTGTGCACGACCCCGGAGCAGCCATGCTGGGTGGCGTTGCCGGCCATGCAGGACTGTATTCCAATGCACATGATCTGGGCGTGATTATGCAGATGCTGCTGAATAACGGCTCATTTGGAGGCGTACAGTATATCAAACCGGAAACAGTAAGGCTGTTTACTGCCTATAACAGCAGCATCAGCCGCCGCGGGCTGGGCTTCGACAAACCGGAAAAAGATAATAATACCCGCCGGGAAAGCTATCCTTCCAAACTGACTTCCGGCGCCACCTTTGGCCATACCGGCTTTACCGGTACCTGTGTATGGGCAGATCCCGCCAGCAAAATGGTGTTCATCTTCCTGAGCAACAGGGTATATCCCAACGGAGGTTCCAACAGCAAGCTGTCAGCGCTCAACACAAGGGGTAAGATGATGGATGTGGTATATGAAGCAATGAAGCCATAATCATCTGGAATGTAGTTATTTTGATATTGACTAAAATGCGAAGGAGATTATCAGACGATAATCTCCTTCGCATTTTAAATAACCAATTAACCAAATCAGAAGTAATATTGCGATATTATTTTTCTACGGAAACGAGCCTGCTTACCATGGTCTGTGTTTTAATACCGATGGCCTTTTCTGCTACTTTGTTTTTTCCGCTTCTGATTTCGAAGATGTACTGGCCATCTTCGAGAGATTGCAGATTGTAGCGTGCTTCAAATTTAACAGTTGCAGGTAATACTTCCCGGTGAAGGGTGTTGTTGTAGCTATCTTTGATATAAAGAGTCAACTTTTCGTTTTCCGGATTGATCACTGCCAGGGTGAAGTTCAGCGTTTCTTTTTCAGGCTGGCTGATTTCCACTTCCAAATCCTTTTTAATGCCGGATGATGGCTGCTCTGCAACAAACCGGTTGTTGTAGGCGAAAGATCTTTCCTGTGCATGCATGGTTACAAAGGGGATGAGGATAGTGGCTAATACGATCATTGTTACTTTGGGTACTAAAACAAAACAAAACTGTTTCATGACATTATTTTTTTAATGTGTTGTCTTTTTTACTTGTTTGGGCAGTATTAGCTAATACAATTAATGCCGTTTAATTTTCAATGCAAAGCTCCGACGCCAGCGTTAACAGAACATTACGCGATTGTTAAAAGAATGTGAGTATTTCGGGAGCCGTAATTCACTATTTTTGCAGCGTTTATGGAAACAGTAGATATCAAGAACAATCGCCCGGTGGCCATCTGGCTGTATATAGGAGTGGGCATGCTGGTGATCCAGGTGTTATTGGGAGGGCTGACCCGGTTAACCGGCTCCGGCCTGTCGATTACAGAGTGGCAACCCTTGTTGGGCGCTTTTCCGCCAATGAATGAAGCTGCCTGGCAGAAAGCCTTTGACGGATATAAGCAGATTGCGCAATATAAATACGTCAACAATCACTTTACTTTATCAGATTTTAAATTCATCTATTTCTGGGAGTGGCTGCATCGTGACTGGGCGCGTTTAATCGGAGTGGTATTTATTATACCGTTTATTTATTTCATTGTTAAGAAGAAGATCAGCAAAGAGATGATCAACCCGATGATTGTGCTGTTTGTGCTCGGAGGCCTGCAGGGCCTTATCGGCTGGATCATGGTAAGGAGCGGTCTGAACGATGAAAACCTCTATGTAAGCCATATCCGGCTGGCCATACACTTTATGTCGGCGTTGGTGCTGCTGTGTTATCTCTTCTGGTTCGCGTTGAAAATCAGCGTTCCTGGTAAAGAAATCCTCCAGGTTCCTTCCCTGAAACGGTTAAACGTCTGGCTACTGGCCCTTGTGACAGTACAGTTGATATACGGTGCTTTTATGGCGGGCCTGCATGCCGCACTGGTAGCCAATACCTGGCCGGACATTAATGGTGCCTGGGTGCCTGCGGGCATGTTTTCCCAGGGTGGTTTTCTGACAGATATCGTACACAATACCATCACTATTCAGTTTATACACCGCGGGCTTGCCTACCTGATTACCATTCTTATCGCCGTATGGTGGTGGAAATCAGCGCAAACACCGGCTAACAGTCTGCTGCATGCTATCCGTTACCTGCCGTTGCTGCTGGTATTGCTGCAGGTACTGCTGGGTGTACTTACGCTGCTCAACAGCCAGGTGAAAATACCGATCACCTACGGCATCCTTCACCAGTGCGTAGGTATGCTGCTATTGCTTTCGCTGGTATGGACACTATACCTCAGCAGAGCGCCACAGGATTAATTACGACCACCAATAACAAACAAGGGGTTCATGCATTGCGTGAGCCCCTTATTTATTATTACTGATTTTTTACGTAGGTTTATTAGTAATTATCGGTCTGATGAAGGTGAAGCTATTCCTAATAAAAACGTACTATTCTTTCCCTGTTCAGTTGCTCCTGCTGCACTTCAGGAAATATCAGGTGTTGCTCATCTTCTGGGTAATTCTTTTTAGCACGATCAATGGCGGGTTTGCCAAGGTATTCGGGGGGGATGCGCTCTTTTTAGCGCCGGAATACCTGGGAAAGGTGAATTTCTACAGTACGGCGATTCTCGGACTGGCCACCGGCATGTTTATCATGAGTTGGCAGATCACTACCTTCATCCTGCATACCGGCCGGTTTAAATTCCTGGCCACCACCTCTCAGCCTTTCTTCCGGTACTGCCTTAATAACTCGCTGATCCCGCTGGCATTTTTTATCTGTCTTATTTATCGCGGATGGCAGTACCAGCGATATGAACAACTCAGCACCATTCCCGATATCCTGTTGCTGGGAGAGGGATTTGTCTGTGGCGCCCTGTTTATCGTGTTTTTCGGGTTCTTTTACTTTTTTAATGCCGATAAAAACATTGGGCGAAGGCTGGAGAAACGTTTTGGCAACCCGCGCAATTTCCTGCGGGTAATCCTTAAGCCCACACAGGAGCCTGACGAGAATGCGCTGCCCGTGCACAACTACTTCTCGACGCCCTTTAAAATCCGCCGGGCACGGAATGTGGACCACTACAACAAACACTATCTCGACAGTATCCTCAAACAGCACCACTTTGCCGCGATGATCACGGTGGGGTGTGCCTTGATTTTTTTGATGATACTGGCCTATATGATGGACTATGAAGTATTCAGGATTCCTGCCGGCGCGAGTGTGCTGATCTTTTTCGCCTTTCTGATCGGCGTGGCAGGCGCTTATTCTTATTTGTTGCAGACATGGTCTATCCCGGTAGTGCTGGTGTTATTGTTTGGGCTTAACTGGATGGTGGAGCACAATTGGGTAGACAACCGGAATAAGGCATACGGACTTGATTATCAGCAGAAAAAAGCGCGACCGGAGTATAGTGTGGAGGCTTTGCAGCGGTTCTTTACCCGTGAGCGGTATGAAGCAGACAGGCTACAGACCCTCGGAATTCTGAAGAAATGGCGGAGCAAATTTCCGGGGAATAAAAAGCCACGCCTGATCGTGCTGAATTTCAGCGGCGGCGGCAGCCGTTCCGCTACCTGGTCGCTCCACGTGCTGCAGCGGCTGGACAGCCTCCTGAAGGGGCAACTGATGAAACATACCGTACTGATGAGCGGTGCGTCTGGAGGCATGTTGGGCGCCAGTTATTTCAGAGAGCTGTATTATCAGCAGCAGATGGGAAAACCTATCCGGTTAACAGACAGCATCTATACCGAGCGTGTTTCGCGGGACTTGTTGAATTCTGTATTCAGCGCCATGGCCGTGAATGATTTTATCACGCCCTGGCGCACTTTCACGATGGACAACAAACGGTATGCAAAAGACCGTGGTTATGCCTTTGAAATGCAATTGAACCAGAACACTGACAATGCCCTGAATAAGGTACTGAGAGACTACAAAGCGCCGGAGCAAAATGCAGAGATCCCGATGCTGATCTGGAATGCCACCATCAATGCAGACGGGCGCCGGCTGATGATTTCGCCACAGCCGGTCAGCTACCTGTGCAGCCCGCAGTACCTGTATCCCACGAGGCAGGTGCGCGATATCGACGGCGTTGATTTTGCGCAATACTATGCCAACCAGGACGCCATGGACCTGCGGGTTACCAGTGCCATCCGGATGTGTGCCACTTTCCCTTATGTGTTGCCCAATACCTTTTTGCCCAGCAATCCCATTGTAGACGTAATGGATGCCGGTATCAGGGATAATTTCGGCCAACAGACAACGCTGCGTTATCTCTATACTTTCAGTAAGTGGATCAACGAAAACACCAGCGGGGTGGTGTATATACAGATCAGGGACACCCGCAAGAACGATATTACCCCGATCAAAAAGACCAAAGACCTCAGTGACCTGCTGTTTGAGCCGTTGTTTACGATGCAGCAGCATTGGAGCGCCATGCAGGATTTTGATCAGGATGACCTGGTCAATTTCATGGAGGGATATTTCCCTGAAAAATTCCATCGCATTATTTTCCAGTACGTACCACAGAAACAGGACAAAGGCGCGGCACTGTCCTGGCATCTCACTTCCCGGGAAAAGCTGGATATTGCCCATGCGCTTGATAATCCGGCGAATCAGAGCGCGCTGGATTTTGTTGTTAAACTGATGGGAGAATAGCCTTATTGTCCTCCTCTTTTCGTCCTGGCCGGGTTGCCCTAATGCAGCAGGAAGTCCAGTAATGGCGTGATAAATTTCGTATAGGCTTCTATGTGAGGCAGGTGCCCGACGTCTTCAATGGGTATCAGCGTTGCATGAGGAATGCGTTTGGCCGCATCTTTTCCCAGCTCCGGGTAATTGCCCAGTGTTTTACGGATATCTGGTGCTACGTTGGCTTTGCCCAACGCAGTACGGTCACGCTGGCCAATAATCAGCAGGGTAGGCGCCTGGATATTGGGAAGCTCATAATACACTGGTTGCGTGAAAATCATATCGTAGGTGAGCGCTGCGTTCCAGGCTACCTGTGCGTAGTCGGGGCTGTGAATCCAACTGGCCTGGAGGGATGCCCATTTATCATATTCCGGTTTCCATTGTCCTGCGTAATAATTATCCAGTTGATATTGTTTGATTTTGTCGTAGGTCTGTTTCAGCTCAGAGTGGTACCATTTGTCCACAGATTGGTACGGAACCACCACTTTCCAGTCTTCCAGGCCGATGGGGTTTTCCAGGATCAGTTTAGTGGTGATATCGGGGTACATCAGGGCGAAGCGGACAGCCAGCATTCCTCCCATGGAATGCCCGAGAATGGCGGCTTTGTGGATATCGAGCGTGTCCAGGAGGGCTTTGGTGTTTTGTGCTAAAAACTGAAAACTGTATTGGAGGTGTGCCGGTTTGGAGGATTTACCGAAGCCTATCTGATCTGGGATGATAACACGGAAGCCGTTGTTGGTGAGGCTGGCGGCGGTGCTGTCCCAGTAGGCGCCACAGAAATTTTTGCCATGTAGCAGCACTACCGTCTGGCCGTTGGGCCGGGTTGGCTGTATGTCCATGTAAGCCATGGTCAGGGGTTGGCCCTGTGCCTGGAATTTAAAATACTGAACGGGGTAGGGGTATTTATAGGAAGAAAGCATAATGTCTTGTGTAGCAATTGTTTGTGCGTGTAGTGGTGACAGATGAAAGCTGTAGAAGGCCAGCAACAGAAAGAAAAAGGTACGTTTCATGCAGATAGATTTATATCAGGATGGAAATCAAATCTCCCGCCACAAAGATGGCGGGATGTGCCTGCTAAGGACAGTTTCCGTCATGATGAAATATGACATGTTGTAATTTGTTGATAATGAATTTGTTGCAGGGGTATTTGTACAAGTGACTAAATGGTTACATTTATTTAAAGCACGAATCCTTCATTCTCGTCAGGTTTTCGTACCTTTGCGCCTCATTTTTGCAGCTATGAGCTATAATCTTACAAGCTGCTTATAGCTAAAGAATTAAGTATATGAACATTCGTAATATTGCAATTATCGCACACGTAGACCATGGTAAAACTACCCTGGTTGACAAAATTCTTCATCAGACGAACGTTTTCCGGGCCAATCAGGAATCCGGCGAACTGATCATGGACAGCAACGATCTTGAAAGAGAACGTGGTATTACCATTTTCAGTAAGAACGCTTCTGTTGAATACAAGGGCACCAAAATTAATGTGATCGATACCCCGGGCCACGCCGACTTTGGAGGTGAGGTAGAGCGCGTATTGAAAATGGCAGATGGTGTGATCCTGCTGGTGGACGCTTTTGAAGGCCCGATGCCACAGACCCGCTTTGTGTTGCAGAAAGCTTTACAGCTGAACCTGAAACCGATCGTGGTGATCAACAAAGTGGACAAAGCTAACTGCCGTCCTGATGAAGTACACGATGCTGTATTCGAATTGTTCTTCAACCTCGACGCCACTGAAGAGCAGCTGAACTTCCCAACCTTCTACGGTTCAGGTAAAAATGGCTGGTTCAACTCTTCCCTGGAGCAATGCGCTGATATCACGCCGCTGATGGATGGTATCATCGAGCACGTTCCTGCTCCTAAAATCCCGGAAGGTAACCTGCAGCTGCAGATCACTTCCCTGGATTATTCTTCTTTCCTCGGTCGTATCGCAGTAGGTAAAGTTACCCGTGGTTCTATCGAAGAAAATCAGTGGATCACCCTGATGCAGGCTGACGGTACCGCTAAAAGACAGAAGGTACGTGAGCTGTACATCTTTGAAGCTTTAGGTAAAAGAAAAGTAAGTAAGGTACTGGCCGGCGACATCTGCGCCGTTGTTGGTATCGAAGATTTTAATATTGGTGACACCATCGCTGATGGTGAAGCTCCGGAAGCACTGGCGGTGATCAGCGTAGACGAGCCTACCATGAACATGCTGTTCGGCATCAACAACTCACCTTTCTTTGGTAAAGATGGTAAGTTCGTTACTTCCCGCCACCTGCGTGACCGTCTGGTGAAAGAAACCGAAAAGAACCTGGCGCTGCGTGTAGTAGATACAGACAGTGCGGATAGCTTCCTGGTATATGGCCGTGGTATCCTCCACCTGGGCGTATTGATCGAAACCATGCGTCGTGAAGGGTATGAGCTGACTGTAGGTCAACCGCAGGTTATCGTGAAAAACATTGACGGTAAAAAATGTGAACCATACGAAACCCTGGTGGTAGACGTTCCGCAGGAATTCGCCAGCAAGGTAATTGATCTGGTAACCCGCCGTAAAGGTGAAATGCTGATCATGGAAACCAAAGGTGAAATGCAACACCTGGAATTCGAAATTCCTTCCCGTGGTCTGATCGGTCTGCGTACGCAAATGCTGACCGCTACTGCCGGCGAAGCTGTAATGGCTCACCGCTTCAATGATTACAAAGCCTGGAAAGGTGCCATCCCTGGCCGTAACAACGGTGTGCTGATCGCTAAAGAAGCTGGTTCCACTACTGCTTATTCCCTCGATAAATTACAGGACAGAGGTTCTTTCTTCGTAGATCCGGGAGAAGAAGTGTACAAAGGCATGATCATCGGTGAAAACAACAAACCCGGCGATCTGGTGGTAAACCCGAACGAAGGCAAGAAACTGACCAACATGCGCGCCAGCGGTAGCGATGGCGCTGCTAATATCGCACCTAAAATTCTGATGACACTGGAAGAATGTATGGAATACATCCAGCATGATGAGTGCATCGAAGTAACGCCTAACTTCATCCGTATGCGTAAAACCATCCTGGACGAAGAAGAGCGCAAGAGAAGTGCAAAAAGCATGAAAGCTGAAGCCTAGTCTGATTAGAAGGCCCGCCGGCAAGGCAGGTTCATATAGTGATAGCACTAAGTTTTAAAAAATGTTTGAGATAAAGCGGCTGACCAATTGGTTGGCCGCTTTTGTTTTTCCTGGGCTGCCTTCCTGAAACATAGAAAGAACATCAGTAATCAGCGCAATTATAGAACCGGATAAACCGGGTGGTAGCCGGGAAAGTCACCCTGTTGCCGCTTAGCGGGAAAATCGCAGCTGTAGCTCACCATCCGTTGCTCAATGAGAGTCTCTGATGATATACTGCGGCCACTTTTCGTAAAGGGAGATAGATGATGGCTCCCGGCTTCAATAGTCATTGCTCACCAGTAGAAACTGAACAAGATCGTAGCCCAGGGGCTCCAGCCCTTCATCCCTGGGATTCCCGGCAAAAAAAATCCCCGCCCAGGATAAGGCGGGGAGTGCATACTAACCCAATGCTTACTAAAACTAAAACTAACTTCTATGTATGTATAGTAAAGAGTAAATTTAATTTTGTACAGCTTACATAATAATTAAGCCTCTTCTTGTTTCTCCGCAATTTTCAGTTTGATCTTTGCTTCGATTTCTGCGGACAGTTCCGGATTGTCGCTCAGTAATTGTTTTACTGCGTCACGGCCCTGGCCCAGTTTATTGGAGTCGTAGCTGAACCAGCTACCGCTTTTCTGGATGATACCGTATTCTACGCCCATGTCGATGATCTCGCCCATTTTGGAGATACCCTGACCATAGATGATATCAAATTCAGCCTGGCGGAATGGTGGTGCCACCTTGTTTTTCACCACTTTCACTTTTACACGGTTACCTACCGCTTCGTCACCGTCTTTAATCTGGCTCATACGACGGATGTCCAGCCTTACGGATGCATAAAACTTCAGGGCGTTACCACCGGTAGTGGTTTCAGGGTTACCGAACATAACACCGATTTTTTCACGCAACTGGTTAATGAATATGCAGCAGCAGTTGGTTTTGGAGATGGTGGCTGTCAGCTTACGCAGCGCCTGGGACATCAAACGTGCCTGCAGGCCCATTTTACTTTCTCCCATTTCACCTTCCAGTTCGCTTTTCGGTACCAGCGCGGCTACAGAGTCCACTACTACTACGTCTACTGCTCCGGATAAAATCAGACGGTCTGCAATTTCCAGCGCCTGCTCACCATGGTCTGGCTGTGAAATCAGGAGAGAGTCCACATCCACGCCCAGTCTGCGGGCATAGCTGCTGTCAAAGGCGTGCTCCGCGTCCACAATGGCACAAATACCACCTTTTTTCTGTGCTTCAGCAATCGTATGGATCGCTACGGTAGTTTTACCGGAAGATTCAGGACCATAGATCTCAATAATCCTTCCTTTCGGAAAACCGCCAATGCCCAGTGCGATATCAAGCCCCAGTGAACCGGAAGAAATTACTTCCATTGGAGCTTCTGCTTTTTCGCCCATCATCATCACAGATCCCTTACCGAAATCTTTCTCAATCTTATCCATTGTAAGGCGTAACGCCTTCAGTTTTTCTGTATTGGCTGTAGACATATCTGTAGTTGTTTTTTACAAATTTAATCGAAAAGCATATCTCCAACTGGAATGCTAAATTATAACCTTTTTTTGATTTTCCTAAATTTTTTAGCATTTTATTTTCAATGCTAAAAAAAGTAGTATTTATATCGTATTCGGTCTCACTTTTTCGCTTGTCCCTAACGACATAACAAAGATCCGAAGCCATTACGCATTGAATGTGCGTAATCATCTCCCGGCGAAAAAAATTTTTATAACAGGGTCAGGGGGAAATACTGCATTTTGAAAAAGCGTAGTTATACTCTTGAGGTTAAATGCAGAATATCGGACTTTTGCATTGTCAAGTTTAGTTGTTGATGATTGTACCCCAGATGTTTGTTAGATTGTTTGTTAACCTGCCTTGCGGCCTTGCATCCATGTTACCGGAATAAGCAGTCCGGCTGTTAAGGTAAACCCCAAAAAGTTTTTTCCCCATCCAAAACATAGCATATTCCTTGTTGGGTTTTTCTCCTGAAAAGAGAAAGCCGGCAGGGAGTATGCTACCGTTGGAAGAATTAAATCACCAGAAACCAGCACGCGGCCAGTTGGGTAATGATACCAATAAACAAGCCGGTATAAATCTCCACCGGATTATGGGCGTTCAGTACCATCCTGGCGGTAGCCACCAGGCCCGTCACAAAAAAGGTGATCACCAGCGGTAATGACACGTTCATATGCATGCCCCACATGAGCGCCAGCAGGAAACCCACTACGCCGCCCCAGCCAATACTGTGCAGGCTGGTCTTCATAAAACTATTGGTAATGAAGGAGATAGATACTGCCAGAAAAGAGCCGAGGAAAAAAGCGGTGTAGAACCGCGGTGCACGGCCTTCCTGTAAAAAAGTATAAAAAGCCCAGAAATAATAAATGATAATAGCCACGTAGGGAATGATCCGCTCCCGCTGCGTTTTCATATAAACAGACCCTACAAATCCCAGCTGTTTGGCCAGCAGCACGGTCAGCAGAGGGAAAAATATGGTGATCGCCACCACCCGGAAATACAATACGTCAAAAGCAAATTTTTTGCTCAGCGGCTTAAAAGCCACCATGTATTCCGGAATGGACTGTAATATTAAAAAGGTTACCAGCGTGGGGATAAACAGCGGATGGGTGATATAGGAGATAACCTGCGCCAGCGACCTGGCTGCGGGCGAAAATACCGGACCTTCACCGGTACGCATGTTACTTTCCGGTAACGCTTGTTCGTGCATCATTTTGTTCTTATAATTCTTTACGTAAACGGGCAACCGGTATATTCAACTGTTCCCTGTATTTGGCTACCGTACGGCGGGCAATATTATAACCCTTGTCCTGCAGCATCTTGGTAAGATTCTCGTCACTCAGTGGCTTCCGCTTGTTTTCCGCTTCTATCAGGTCTGATAAAATCTTTTTCACTTCGCGGGTGGATACTTCCTCTCCGCTGTCGGTAGACAGGGACTCGGAGAAAAAGAATTTCAGCTTGAAAGTGCCGAATTCCGTCTGTACATATTTACTGTTCGCCACACGGCTCACCGTGGAGATGTCCAGTTGGGTACGGTCAGCAATGTCCTTCAGGATCATCGGCTTCATCGTGGTTTCATCACCGGTCAGGAAAAACTCCCGCTGATAGTCCATGATAGACTCCATGGTGGATAGCAGCGTGTGTTGCCGCTGTTTGATGGCATCGATGAACCATTTGGCGGCATCAATTTTCTGCTTGATAAACAACACGGCCTCTTTCTGGCGCTTGTCTTTTTTATCCCCGCGGTCATATTCCCGCAGCATGTCCCTATAGCCGCCGGAAATCCGCAGGTCAGGCGCATTGCGGGAATTCAGCGTCAGCTCCAGTTTACCGGCATTGTTCATGATGAAAAAGTCCGGCAATACATAACTCTCCGCCTTGTTGAGCGTGGCATAATTGCCGCCGGGCTTGGGATTCAGCTTGATAATCTGATTGATGGAGGCTTTCAGGCCTTCATCGCTCAGGCTCAACGCTTTCTGTATCTTTTCGTAGTGTTTCTTGGTAAACTCGTCGAAGTAATTTTCGAGGATCAGGTAGGCGGTATGTACGCCTTCATCGTCCTGCGGCTTCCGTTTCAGTTGCAGCAGCAGGCACTCTTTCAGATCGGTGGCGCATACGCCGGCAGGATCAAAGTCCTGGATCTTTTTGATCAGCTCCCGGATTTCTTCTTCGGTAGTGTCTATGTTCTGGGAGAAGGAGAGGTCGTCCACCATCGCGCTCACTTCCCGGCGCAGATAACCATCATCGTCAATGCTGCCGATAATGTGTTCGGCAATGGCGTTCTGGTGATCGTCGAGTTCGAGCATCCCCAGCTGGCTCAAAAGATGTTCGTGGAAGGATGTTTCCACCCGGATAGGAATGGTTTTGTTGCTCTCGTCCGGATCGGGATAGTTGTCGTCCCGCAGTTTATAATCCGCCACGTCATCATCTCCGTCACTTACATATTCAGAAATATCAATATTGTCATATTCGCTTTCACTGCCATCCGGCTCAAAATCGTCTTCCTCATCACCCTCACTGTCAGTTTTGGCATCAAAATCTTCCTGCTCTTTGAATTCATCTTCGTGCGTGTCTTCACCGTATTCGAGGGCAGGGTTTTCTTCCAGTTCTTCTTTAATCCTTTCTTCGAGGTTGACAGTAGGCACCTGCAGCAACTTCATTAGCTGAATCTGCTGTGGTGAAAGCTTCTGTAATAACTTTTGCTGTTGTGTCTGCTTTAGCATAATAATCGTTCCCTACAGGGCAAAATTAATAAGTATAAGGTTAACGATGGCCTTACCGCCTTTAGCAGTCACACAGTCAGCAGTAATTACCAGCTAACGGAGGCAGCTAACAGCCGGGGGCTATAGGTCCAGTTCCAATTGCTCATCAGGCAGCAGGCGGAAAGACTTGCGGTGATACGGTGATTCACCGTGTGCCCGCAACGCTTCGCGGTGGTGCCTGGTCGGATAGCCTTTGTTCTCATTCCAGCCAAAATGCGGATATTCCAGGTGCAATCGCTGCATGTACTCATCACGGTACGTTTTGGCAAGAATAGAGGCCGCGGCAATGGATGCGTATTTACCGTCTCCCTGTACAATACAGGCAAAGGGTGTTTGGCCGTAGGCATAAAACCGGTTACCATCAATGATGATGAATTCCGGTTGCCGGCTCAATTGTTCCAATGCCAGGTGCATCGCCCGGAAAGAGGCCTTCAGTATGTTTATCTTGTCTATTTCAATATTGTCTACACTGGCTACAGCGTAGTACAACGCTTTTTTCTCAATTACTTTACGCAATTTGTCCCGGTCTGCTGCTGTCAGCTGTTTGGAATCATTGAGCAGCGGATGGCGGAACTTCGGTGGTAATATCACGGCCGCAGCAAACACAGGGCCCGCAAGGCACCCTCTGCCAGCTTCATCGCAGCCAGCCTCCAATAATTCGTCCTGATAATGAGATAGTAGCAAATCCGGTTCTGTTTAAGACGGGTAAAATTACAAGATTAATGTTCAAGGAACAAGGAATAAGGAATTTTACACGGCTTACTCGGAATCGCGTTTAAACAGGTCTTTGAAATCCTGTTTGAAATCAGTCCATTCTTTGTCAGACTTTTTCATCAGCTCATCAGCGGCCTTACGGGTGCTGTCCCACGCATTGGCGCTGCTGCCCTGGATGTCTTTCATCTTTTTGTTCATTTCTGTTTTCAGGCTCTCCAGCTTCTTCCGCGCTTCTTTGCTTTTTTCCGTGCCTTCTTTTTTCAATTCCTCACTGGTCTGGTCTATCTGCCTGATCCGCTCCCGGATAGCATCTTCTGCCTGTTTTTTCTGTTCATTAAGATAATCTCCGGCGCTGTTGGCGGTATTTTTTACGTCTTCTTTTACTTTAGCAGCACCTTCCTGCATTTCCTCCCGCTTCTCCTGCTGTTTCTTATTTTCATTGCACGCCAAAAATGCCGCTATCCCCATTATTAACATTATTTTTTTCATGATCAAACAGTTTAAACAATTAGAAAATACAGGTCCCTGAAATTTTTGGCACGCACTATTGCGCTGCTCCCTTTTATCAAAACATATTCCAGTTTTTTTGTTCACCCTGCGGGAGATATTATTTACAGGGAAAAAATATGTATAAATCATTAATATAATTTAAAAAGACCGGTTTATCGGGGAAGATCCTACTCATTATGCCCCATCCATGCGCCCGTTAACAAAAAAATAGCTAGGTTTGAGGTCCTTTTATAACAAAACCAATTATAACAAAACCAAACTGATATGAGAAAAAAACTACTGGTTTTGCTCTTGCTGCTTAGCGTTAGTATAAAATGGGCGAAAGCAGACGAGGGCATGTGGCTTCCTTATTTACTGGGCCAGCAGACCTACAATGACATGGTCAAAAAAGGCCTTAAACTAACCAAGGAACAGCTGTACAGCATCAACAAAGCATCCCTGAAAGATGCGATCGTGATCTTTGGGGGAGGCTGCACCGGTGAAATCGTAAGCAATGAAGGCCTTATCTTCACTAACCACCACTGCGGCTACGGCGCTATCGCTGCTGCCAGCTCAGTAGAACACAACTATCTCAAAAACGGTTTCTACGCAAAAAATAAACAGGAGGAAATCACTTCCCCCATGCTGTCTGTCCAGTTCCTCGTGAAAGTGGAAGACGTTACCAAAGATGTGGAAGCTCAGCTGAAAGGACTCAGCGGTGCCGACAGGACCAAAAAAGAACAGGACGCATATGCCGGTATTATCACCAAAGCGACCACCGGTACCGACTACGAAGCGAAAGTAGTACCTATGTTCAAAGGCAACCAATACCTCCTCTTTGTATACGAGCGCTTTAAAGACATCCGCCTGGTAGGTACTCCGCCTGAAAGCGTGGGTAAATTCGGCGGCGATACGGATAACTGGGAATGGCCCCGCCACACCGGCGACTTCTCCATTTTCCGTGTATATGCCTCTAAAGACGGTAAACCGGCACCTTACTCCAAAGATAACGTGCCCCTGAAGCCTAAACACTTCCTGCCGGTATCTATCAAAGGCGTGAAAGAAAATGATTACGCCATGATCTTCGGTTACCCCGGCGGCACCAACCGTTACGAGACTTCCTATGGCATCAAACTGAAAAATGAAGTGGAAAACCCGTCACTGGTGAACCTGCGCGATGTTAGGCTCAAAGCCATGATGGAGCAGATGGTGAAAGACCCGGCGGTAAAACTGCAACTGGCTTCTTCCTACGCCGGTATCGCCAACTACTGGAAATTCTTTGACGGCGAGACCAAACAGCTGAAACAGCACCACGTCATGGAAGAAAAAGAAAAAAATGAAGCTGCTTTCGCGAAATGGGCACAGGACAAACCTGAATTTGCCAATATCATGAACGACTACGCAGCTGCCTATAAAGCATGGTCTCCCTACGCCAAACATCGCGTATACCTCATGGAAGGCGTACTGGGTTCTCCGGTAGCCGCTTACGCAGCCTCCCTGATGGCACTCGAGAAAGCATTGGTAACGCCTGGCGCGCCGAAAGACGCCGTACAACAGGCCGCTGCTGCTGCTGATAAAGCACGTACGGCTTTCCTGGAAAGCGAAAATAAGCCCAGTGACCAGAAAATCCTGGCAGCTACTGCCCACATGTTCTACAACGACGTGCCCAAAGACCAACAGCCTGCCGGCTACTTTGAAAGCGTAAAAAGCAAATTCGGCAGCCTCGAGGAAGATAATACCTGGAAGCTCTGGGCAGCTTCCCTGATGAACAATACCATCATCTTCGATGACGCTAAATGGAAAGCTTTCATCGCCAACCCGGACGCGGTAACCCTGCAAAATGACCCGGTATTTAACTATGCCAGCACTTTCATTAAAAACTATGGCGGTAAATACCAGCCACTGTACACCCAGTTCATGATGAAAAACAATGACCTGGGCCGCGAATACCTGAAAGGCATCATGCAAATGCAGCCTAACGGTAACAGATATCCGGACGCCAACTTCACCATGCGCCTCTCTTATGGCCAGGTGAAACCGTACTCTCCACGCGATGCGGTACACTACGACTACGTGACCACCATGAAAGGTGTGATCGAGAAATATGTTCCGGGCGACTATGAATTTGATCTCCCGGCCAACTATGTAGACCTGTACAATAAAAAAGATTTCGGTCAGTATAAAGATGCCAAACGCAACGATATCGTAGTAGGCTTCATTACCACCAACGACATCACCGGTGGTAACTCCGGCTCTCCTGTGATCAACGCCAACGGTGAACTGATCGGTCTCGCGTTCGACGGCAACTACGAAGCGCTGAGCCACAAAATCCAGTTCGACGCTGATTACAACCGCACTATCTGCGTAGATGTACGCTATGTGCTGTGGTGCATCGAAAAACTGGGCGGTGCTAAAAATATCATCAATGAACTGAAGCTGGTAAAATAAACATTGCCCGCTTAAATTATACATCCCGTTCCGGTACTGCCGGAACGGGATTTTTTTTGTTCTCCGCTATCAAACATTTCCCCGATGCACGTTGTTATCCCCAATAAATAACCGCCTATTCCGAAAACTCAACAACCGTGCATGCATAAACGAAGTTTCCAACTGTTTGCCACTTTTCTGTGCTTTTTTGCGGGCATTTCCCTGACTTATGCAGTGGATAGGCCTGTCAGCGACACCACTGCCAAAGACACGTCTTCCATTAAACCCGGCTTTCTGAAAAAAATAACCCTGAGTGGCGTGTTTCAGGCGCGGTACACCGTTTCCCTCAATAAAGATGTGGACGTCAACGGCACCCATCAGGCCGATGCAGAGAAGGAAGTGGTGCGTAACAGCTTTAGTATCAAGCGCGCCAGGCTTCAGGTAAAAGCGCAGGTGAGCGATCGTTTTCAGGCAGGCGTGTTAGTCAACTTCGCGGATTTTGCCAGCGACCCCAAAGGAAAAGTGCTGGAGAACGCGTTTATTACCTATCGCTGGAATGACGCCATCAATTTTACAGTAGGCCAGTTCCGGCCATCCTTTGGCCTGGAAGACCTCTACCCGGTAGACATCATCCAGTCCATGGATTTCTCCAATCAATATTATGCCTTCGGGAACAACGGCTGGCAGAGTTTTCAGGTGGGCGTGTCCATGTTCGGCTCCTTCCGGAAAAACACCCAGCTTCCTGTGAAATATGCCGTCTCTGTTGTCAACGGGAATAACCGTAACCAGGTATCTGACGATGATAACGGCAAGCTGGGCTCCGCCCGGCTGGAATTGGGCGATATGAACAAACTCTCCCTGGGCCTCAACGGTGGTATTGGCGCAGTGAAACGATACAGCGTATATGCGTTGGGGGTAGACTTCAGTGGTGTGATACCGCTGGCAGAAAAGTTTGACCTGCAGCTGCAGTCGGAGTTTAAGCAGGGTACCAACCATCGTTTGTTTTACGGGCTGGCAGACAGTCTCCGTAAAGGGCCGTTGAGCGACTACCTCATGCATGGCGTCTACCTGCTGCCTAATTTCCGGTACAAAATCAACTATCATAAGCTCACCTCTATCGAGGTGTCTATGCGTTATGAATATTTTAACGAGGATTTTCGGCACAGCGGTAATGCGCGGCGTACCTACATCCCGATGGTGAGTCTGGCTTTCCTGAAAGATTATGGCGGACGCATACAGCTGGGGATGCAAATCGACAATTACGACCGGGATATTCCCGGAACGAAAACGCACAACAGCAACCTGATGATCGTACAGGTGCAGTGCAGAATATAAAATGCCAATTGTTATGAAAGAAATCAAGTATCTACAGTTGTTGATCACGGTCATTTTCGGCGTTGTTATCTGGCTGATACCCCCGCCGGCAGGCGTTACCCCTGAAGCCTGGCATCTGCTGGCCATTTTTCTGTCCACTATCCTCGGTATTATCCTGAAAGCGGCTTCCATGGGCACCATGTCCATGCTGGCCATTACGCTGGTAGCGCTGAGCGGTGTGCTGGCACCCGGGAATCCCGGCAAATCCATTACGCTGGCACTCAGTAGTTTCGGGGACAAAGTGATTTGGCTGATTGGTATTTCCTTTTTCATTGCCCGCGGGTTTATTAAAACCGGTCTGGGTAAACGTATCGCCTATATTTTTATCCGCATATTCGGTAAGAGTTCGCTGGGACTGGCTTATGGCCTGGGCCTGGCCGACCTGGTGCTGGCGCCGGCGGTGCCCAGCAACACCGCCAGGGGAGGAGGGATTATCTATCCCATTATGAAGTCCATGGCCATGAATTTTGGATCGATGCCGGAAGATCCTGCTACCCACCGTAAGCTCGGCGGCTATCTCACGCTGAGCAGCTACAATATGAACCTTATCACGTCTTCGTTGTTCCTTACGGGGACGGCGAGTAATCCCATGTGTCAGAAGTTCGCCAAAAACCTGGGCATCGATATTACCTGGATGTCGTGGTTTGCCGCTGCATTGGTGCCGGCGGCATTGTCCATCCTTGTGGTGCCTTATGTGCTGTATAAAATTTATCCACCGGAACTGAAAGCCACTGGCGATGCGCCGGCGATGGCGGCCGAAAAGCTGAAGGAGATGGGACCGGTACATAAAAACGAGTGGCTGATGCTACTGGCATTTGTGATACTGCTGATATTGTGGATCACGGGTGATCTGTTTGGAATTGACGCTACCACCACCGCCCTGATAGGACTGGTGTTTCTGTTATTGTCGCAGGTATTGGACTGGGAAGATGTAAGGTCCGAAAAAGGCGCCTGGGACACAATTGTATGGTTTTCTGCGCTGGTGATGATGGCCAGTTTCCTGAACTCGCTGGGCTTTATCCCCTGGTTCAGTGAGCTCATTAAGAAGCAGGTAGGTGGTATGCAGTGGCTGGTGGCGTTTCCCATCATTGTGCTGGTTTATTTCTATAGCCATTACATTTTCGCCAGTGCTACCGCGCATGTGGCGGCCATGTATTCCGCTTTCCTGGCGGTGGGTATTTCGGTAGGTGTGCCAGGCACGCTGCTGGCGCTGGTATTGGGTTTCTGCGGTGGTATTTTCGGTACGCTGACACACTATGGCCACGGACCAGCCCCGGTATTCTTCGGCAGCACTTATGTGGAGCTGAAAGACTGGTGGAAATGCGGATTTATATTAAGCATCGTGTATATCCTTCTCTGGATGGGCCTTGGTGCAGGATGGTGGAAAGTATTAGGCATCTGGTAATATCAAAATATCAAGCTATGGGTCAGTGGACGCAAAAAACATTAACCAGGAAAAACTGGATGGCATTTACAGGATTGTTCCTGTGCTTTTTTCTCATTATTCATTTGTTGGGAAACCTGCAACTGCTGTTGCCAGATGAGCAGGCGCACCTGCAGTTTAACGCCTATTCGCACCTCTTGTCAGGTAATATCATCATCAAAATAATTTCCTGGGTGCTATATGCAAGTATTGTCGCGCATGTGATATATGCAATGATTATAACGTTGACGAATAAACGATCATCAGATATTAAATATCATTATGACAGGCGCGGTGAAGTAAGCAAATGGTATACCCGTAATATGGGCCTGTTGGGGACGGTCATTTTTGTTTTTCTGGTGATCCATTTCCGTGATTTCTGGTATGTGTACAAGTTTGGCTCGCTGCCGCTGGACGCACAGGGAAACAAGGATTTATACAAATTGGTGGTGGCGGTGTACAGCGAAACATGGTATGTGCTGGTATACGTGCTTTGTATGGTGGCGCTTTGTTACCACCTGTTGCATGGTTTCTTCAGTGCCGCGCGGACGCTGGGTATTTATCATCCGCGTTATGTAAAATGGGTCAGGGTAATGGGCTGGATATACAGTGTGGGTATCTGTGCTGGTTTTGCGCTGATACCGGTTTATGTTCACTTCTTAAAATAATGGGTCATGCTGAATGCAAAAATACCGGAAGGGCCACTGGAAGATAAGTGGCGTCATTATAAAGAACATGCTAAGCTGGTCAACCCTGCCAACCGGAAGAAGCTGGAAGTGATTGTGGTGGGCACAGGACTGGCAGGCAGTTCCATTGCCGCTTCACTGGGGGAGATGGGATACCGGGTGAAAACATTCTGTTTCCAGGATACGCCGCGGCGGGCGCATTCCGTGGCGGCACAAGGCGGTGTGAATGCCTGTAAGAACTACAAAAACGACGGAGACAATGTGTTCCGCATGTTTTATGATACTATTAAGGGGGGCGATTTCCGCGCGCGGGAAGCCAATGTGTACCGGCTGGCAGAATGCAGTGCCAGCCTGATAGACCAGGCAGTAGCGCAGGGGGTGCCCTTCGGCCGGGAATACGGCGGATATCTCAATAACCGCTCCTTCGGCGGGGTGCAGGTATCGCGTACTTTTTACGCCCGTGGGCAGACCGGTCAACAGTTGCTGCTGGGCGCTTACCAGGCGCTGATGCGGCAGGTGCATCTTGGCTCGGTGCAGTTGTTTGCGCGGCATGAAATGCTGGACCTTGTAACGATCGATGGCAAGGCAAAAGGAATAATCGTCCGCAATCTTGATACCGGTGAAATACAACGTCACGGGGCACATGCGGTGATACTGGCCACCGGCGGCTTTGGAAAGATTTATTACCTGTCTACGCTGGCAATGGGCTGTAATGGCTCCGCTATCTGGCGGGCCCACAAGAAAGGCGCGCTGATGGCCAATCCCAGCTGGACACAGATCCATCCTACCAGTTTGCCGCAATCCGGCGAATACCAGTCCAAGCTTACGCTGATGTCGGAATCCCTGCGCAACGATGGCCGTATATGGGTACCTAAAAAAGAACAGGAGGACCGCTTGCCTAACCAGGTGCCGGAGGAAGACAGGGATTATTACCTGGAGCGCCGTTATCCTGCTTTTGGCAACCTGTCGCCGCGGGACATCGCTTCCCGTGCGGCGAAAGAACGTATTGATGCGGGCTATGGCGTAGGGCCGTTGAAGAATGCGGTATATCTCGATTTCTCAAAGGCGATTAAAGACCAGGGTGTTGGCAAGATCCGGGAGAAGTATGGCAACCTGTTCCGCATGTACGAAAAAATCACCGGCGTGGACGCCTATCAGGAGCCGATGAAAATTTCGCCGGCAGCGCATTTTTCCATGGGAGGTTTGTGGGTGGATTATGAACTGATGACCACCATCCCTGGTTTGTTTGCACTGGGAGAAGCAAATTTCGCTGATCACGGAGCCAACAGGCTGGGAGCTAATTCCCTGCTGCAGGCCTGCGTGGATGGGTACTTTATAGCGCCATACACGCTGGCCAATTATCTGGCAGATGAAATCAAAACACCGGCAACGGATGTTCAGCATCCGGCTTTTGATGCTGCGGCCAAACAGGTGCAGGACCAGCTGCATTTGCTGAAGGGTATCGGTGGTAAATTATCTGCTGATTATTTTCATAAAACGCTGGGCAAAATATTGTATGATAAATGTGGGTTGTCACGCTCCGCAGAAGGACTGAAGCAGGCAATCGGGGAGATAAAGGCGCTGCGGCAGCAGTTTTATGCCGACTTGTTTATTCCGGGTGGACTGACTATCAACAGCGAGTTGGAAAAAGCGGGCAGGGTGGCCGATTATCTTGAGCTGGGGGAGTTGATGTGCCATGATGCACTGACGCGGGAAGAGTCGTGCGGAGCGCATTTCCGGGTGGAATATCAGACACCCGAAGGGGAGGCCATGCGTAATGATCAGGATTTTGCTTTTATCTCCGCGTGGGGATGGGCTGGAGAAAACCAGGCGCCGATATGGAATAAAGAGCCGTTGACATTTGAATTTGTTACACCTACGGTAAGAAGCTATAAATAACGTGTATGCATATACGATTAAAAATATGGAGGCAGGAAAACAGCCAGGACACTGGCAAAATGCAGGATTATGAACTGGCGGACGTAAATTCCGACATGTCTTTTCTGGAGATGCTGGACATGCTGAATGAGCAGCTGCTGGAGCAGGGGCAGCGGGCCATTGAGTTTGACCATGATTGCCGCGAGGGGATCTGCGGGCAGTGTGGGGTGATGATCAACGGCCGTGCGCACGGGCCTTTAAAAAACACGACCACCTGTCAGCTGCATATGCGCAGTTTCCGGGATGGAGAGACTATTTACATAGAGCCGTTCCGGGCAACGGCTTTTCCGGTAAAATGTGACCTGAAAATAGACCGTACTGCATTTGACAGGGTGATACAGGCAGGAGGGTACATTGCTGTCAATACCGGCCAGGCGCCGGAGGCCAACAGTATCCCGATAGGGCATCCGGTAGCGGAGGCGGCGTTTGATGCGGCTGCCTGTATCGGGTGTGGCGCTTGTGTGGCAGTGTGTAAAAATTCCAGTGCGGCGTTGTTTACCAGTGCGAAGATCACACATCTGGCATTGTTGCCCCAGGGGGCTGTGGAAGCGCAGGAAAGGGTGCGCCGCATGGTAGGTCAGATGGATGCCGAAGGGTTCGGTCATTGCAGTAATACAGAAGCTTGTGAAGCAGAGTGCCCGCAACAGATTTCGGTGTTGCATATCGCCAGAATGAACTGGGAATACAACAAGGCGCAACTGCTGAAAAAATAGCGCAGTATTACGTTTCAGCGCATACGTAGTTATACGTAATTTGAAAATTTTCCTGTTTAAAAAGAATGTTATTTGCTGAAATATTCGTAGATTTGCATCCGCTTTAATCACCGAAGAAATACTGTTGCGAATAAGAGTTGCTACATGCAATAGTGTTACCCCGGATTTTATTTGTAACAGGGTTTGTTACCCTACCCCAAAATGAAGAATTAAAAAGATGAAACATTACAACATGTTTGTGGTGGCCCTTATGCTGCTGGTAGTAGCTATGACGGCCTGTTCCCCAAACCAGACGAAAAAAGAAACAGCTACAGTGGCCGGTAATGCCGGTAATTTTCTGATCATCAGAGGTCATGGATTTAGTAAAGAAAAAGCAGCTAACAAAGTGATCTTTGGCGATGTGGCAGCGCAGGTATTGCGTGCAAATGCCGACTATCTGCTGGTACAGGTACCAGAGCAGAAAGCAGACACTGTACAAGTGGTAGTAGCAGTAGGAGACAAAACCTCCAACGCGATGTTGTTTGAGTACAACACTACACGGAAGCTGGTAGCATCCGTGCAGAACATTGCCGGCGTGGCATATTAATAACACAGCGTTTTAGTTGTTATACCATAGCTTTATTTGTAAAGTAGAAGTGAAAAAAAGGGCGTCTCTTACCGAGGCGCCCTTTTTTATTTTTTTCAGGGAGATTTCCTGTCAGATTTTTATCAACCGGTGACGGTACCGTTCGCGGCCACAGGTCAACTGAATGATGTATATGCCAGGCGCCCATCCGTCCACAGACAGCGTTGTCCTTCCTGCACGGCGTTCGCTCAGTATCCTGTTGCCCGCCGCGTTATACACTTCCAGTATAAAAGGTGCATTATTTACCGTCGGTATTATTACATAACTGGTGGCAGGGTTGGGAAATATCGTCAGGGGGCTGCTGCCTGCCGTTGCAAGACCGGTTCCTGCATGGGTGATTTCAGGCGCGGCCATTACCGGCGCGGGACCGCTGGTGTCAGGACATAGGGCAGCAGGGATGTATTTGTCTACCACCCGCTGAAACAAAACGCGATGGCCTGCGGCGTTAAAATGCACATCATCACCGCTATTGTATTCGGAAAGGATGTACCCGTTGGGCTGTGCCAGTCCGCTCCAGAAATCAATGGCTTTGTCGCCGAAATAGAGGTTGATGGTGTCTTTCATCTGCGCCAGCCGTAGCGCTGCTGCATAGCCCAGATTGCTTCTGGGTTGTGTGGTGGCCACCCACAGCGGCACGTGATGCAGTGCGGCCTCCTGCTTCAGTGCGAGATAATTGGCGGTTTGTTTGGACAGGGGAAAGTTCCGTGCTTCATCATTGCTAGGCATATTGATGATGATCGCATCCGCCTGCAGGGCAATGGCTTTCGTGATATTATGCGCTGTGTCCACGCTGTAAGTGATGCCGGACACCGTGTATGGCGGCGTTCCGGTGGGCATAATTGCCTGCGTGGTGTTACTGCCGAATGCCATCAGAATGATGGAGTCTGCGCTGTTATGCTGTTGTTTGAGATAACGGTTGTACCGCATTACCCATGCGCTGTCGCGGTCCGGAAGGCCATTGCCCCACGCCGTCGAAGAACCCAGTACTACAATGCGCAGTGGTTTGTTGCAACTGCCGGGCACATATATCACTTTGCCGCCAGCAACGTTGCTGTAGTAGTGGCGGTTCAGCGTGGCTTCCATATTAAGCCGGTAATAGTATTGCTGATTGAGCGCAACAGTGGTATCGGTGAACTGGTAATTGCGTGGTGTGGAGGCGTTACCTGCTGCGTTGACATTGCCAACAGCTATCCAGCTGATCGTATCGATGCTGCGCTCGATGGTAAATTTCACCGTACTGTTTTCTTCGCTGGTGCTCCAGGAGAGTTGTAGCCGCTGTCCTGCGGTGGCCACCGTGAAAGCTGACAGGCGAAAGGGTGGGGCGGGGGCTGTGGTGCATAACACCTGCGGCAGCTGCATGGCTACTACTCTGTCGAACAGGATGCGTTGTCCGGCGGAATTCAGCAGGGCATCGTCACCGCTGTTGTAGGCCGGCAGTATGTACCCTCTGTTGTCGGCCAGTCCGGTCCAGAAATCGATCGCTTTGCTGCCGAAGTAACTGACGATGCTGTCTTTCATTTGCGTCAGGCGGGCGCCGGCGGCCAGTCCGAGGTTTCCGCGTGGTTGTGTGGTGGCTACCCACAACGGAATGTTGTACAACGCTGCTTGCCGGGCCAGGGCGAGCAGGTTTGCCACCTGTACGGTCATGGGGAAGTTGCGTGCTTCATCTTCATTGGGGATGTTGATGATAATGGCGTCAGGCGACAGCGCAATGGCGCGGGTAATGTTACAGGTGGTGTCTACCGTGAAGGTGTTGCCGGACACTGTGTATGGCGGCGTTCCGTTGGCCTGAAGGGTATGCGTGGTATTACCGCCTTTGGCGAGGATGATCACCGTATCAGACGGATGATGGGAGGCCTTCAGATAGCGGCGGTAGTGGAATGTCCAGGCGCTGTCCCGTACCGGCACGCCATTACCCCAGGCGGTGGAGGAGCCCAGCACAACGATCTTCAGGGGATTGGTGCAGGTTTGGGAATAGCCGTTTAAAAATGATAACAGAATAAGGAAGGCGAGCAAATAGTACAGCTGTTTCATGGGCGTGGATAATAAGGGATTAAAAATAAAATTCAGCTACGGTAGGGTATACGAAAACAGGGGGTGTGTATTGCGGCTATAGGCTATCTAAATATAAACAATTAATCCCGCTTGCCGGAAAAAAAGAGGTTGTCTTATACAAGACAACCTCCTCTGTTATAATGGGTTACTAAGTAGTCTATTGAAGGTCTTTAGGCTGCATGCCGAAGATCATTACCAGCTTGTCGTTTTCGTAGAAGTTCAGCGTCTGGTCGGCCACGTCATAGCGGTAAGTATGTTCTCCGATCATCTTCAGAAATTCAGCTTCGCGGCGCATCACATTTTCATCCATGCAAGCCATTCTTGTGCTGATCGCCATTGTAAAGGTAATGTTTTCTCCGTTAGCATGGTAACCTCCGGAAATACTATTACAACCGCCTTTACCATGGAAACGTTTGGTGGCAGGATCAAACTCTACCCAGATGCCGGACTGCGTCAGCGTGCTGTCTCCGAGTTTGATAAGATTCCATCTTTTGCTGGCGATAAATGCCCATGGGGAGCCCTTTTCAGGTGTCGTGTTTACTTTTTTCTTCTCTAATACTTTCCGCAGGGTGTATCTGATAGAAGAACCGTCTGCAGGAGGATTTTTAACGGGCGTAACCCTCACCAGCAACTTGTAGCGATAGCCGGGCGTATATTTGAATCCTTCAATGTTCGTGTAGAGGTTAGACCATTCTGTATCCTTCACTCCTTTGATCTGCAGGCATTCCATCGGCGCAACGCCCGTGCATGGCTCCTTGGATTCCTTAACATAAATAGTCTGATTTTTTGAGGTCTGCTGCTTCTGTACAGGCTTCACGGGCGTCATCAGTGTCGTAGCCAGCGTCAATGCTAATTCTAAAAACATACTTGTGAGTTTAATCTTTAACAACAAAAGGTACCTGACGGTTTACTTTTGTCAGAATACCTTCTGTTTGCAAAAACGCTGCCAGCATACAGAATGTTACAACTGTCATGGTGATTTCCGTTTTCCAATCCGCTGAATAATGCTGGTGTAGTAAGCCAGTTTATCTTTTCCCGGCAGGCTGATCACCTTTACATCATTGGCGGTAAGCAGGTCCAGCTTGAATTTGGAGGCTGGCACCAGTTCTTCCGGAATGTAATAATAGAGTGTGTTGGGCACCGGCACGTTTTTATGGTGAAATTTCTGACGGGCCCTGTAAGTGAGCAGCCACCACAGGTCTGTTTCCACAAAATCGAGCGACAACCCGAAGATGTGGATATCATGCGTAAAGAAGAAGTCGATCCACGAATGATAGTACACCTGTTTGGCGTGTATACGTCGCAGTAAAGATTCTTTTGGAACTTCCTTGCTGGAGTAGAAGGTGCCGCTCACCACGTAGTTGCGCATCAGCTGAAGCTGGCCGCCGTAGTGCTCAAACCCGAGATTGATGCTCATGGGATTGAGGCAGTCGCCATGGATATGCCAATAATAGATGTCATCCATGGTGTATCTGCGAAAGATGCTGTAAAATTTTTCGTTGATAAGGCTGGTATTTTCATAAGGAGTCCGGCCTTCCAGGGTAAACTCATAGTTGGTGGTCAGGATGTGCGCCGGCTTCAATGCACGGATGGCGGCATGGATGCCATTGGCTTTGATTTCGGCGGCTTTGATGGCGATAAACGCTTTCAGTTCCCTTTCACGGAGTTTTTCTCTTTTGATGGCGGTTAAAAAAACCTCTTCATACAGCAGCGGGAATGGCTTTTTGTCGTCCAGTTCCACGCAGTCTCCTGTATGACAGAAGGTGATGATATCCTGCAGCAGGTCTTTCCAGCTTTGTCCGCTGGAAATGTTGTTGATATCATTTCCGATTAATAAAATAAGGTTGTTCATAGCAGGTGTATATGGTTTTAGGGGTGGATAAAGCGGAAGGTGAGGTTGATCCTTCCGGAAATCTGCCGGTTTGTTTTGGGTACCTGATGTTCCCAGTACTGCTGCAGCGTCCCTTTCATGACCAGGAGGGAGCCATGTTCCAGCAATATTTCATGTTTCAGGTGATGATCATTTTTATAGCGTAATAAAAAACGGCGGGAGGCGCCGAAGTTGACAGAGGCGATCACCGGATGGGGGCCCAGTTCGGGTTCGTCATCGGCATGCCAGCCCATAGAGTCGCTGCCGCTGCGATAAAGGTTAAGCAATACACTATTGAAACCAGTGCCGGAAGCCGGGGTGATGCGGGCCCTTATTTCTTCCAGTGCCGGTGTCCATGGGCTGGGCGCAAAAGTATTGCCGGAAAAACTATAGGAAGTGGCAGCATCTCCGTACCAGGCCATTAATCGCGGAAATAAAACCTGTTTGCCATACATATTCATCGATTCCTGCTTCCAGTCGATTGTGTCCAGTAATGTCTGATAATAATTATCACTTTCCGCCGGCTTGAAAAAGCGCGGATAATAAGCCAGTTCTCCGTTCTTAAGATGGATGGCATTCCCGGGACCGGGCTCTTCAAAAAGGCTTCCCTGCAAACTCATGATACAAATTTACAACGGCAGTACGCAATGTATTTACATGCTTATTGATCTTTCCATTGCCAGAGATAGCGGCAGGCATGGGTCCGGTAGGGGGCCCACTTAGCGGAGATCGTCTTCATCTTCTCGCGGAAAGCTTTTTTGTCGCTGTTGTCCAGCTTGTAAAGACGGGCCATGGCCTGTTGTATGCCCAGGTCGTCTATGGAGAAAATATCTTCGCGGTGAAGGTGGAACATGAGCAGCATTTCCACTGTCCACCGGCCTACGCCTTTGATTTGGGTAAGACATACGATCACGGCTTCGTTGTCCATTTTATGCAGCCGCGCATCGGTGAGCTTTTCAGCGATCACAAAGTTGGCCACATTATGCACATAGGACACTTTGGCGTTGGACAATCCGATGGAGCGCAGCACTGCCGGATCGGTGGCTGCTACCTGTTGAGGGGTCGGTTCTTTATTGTCGTAAAGGGCAAGGAAACGGGCATAAATCACATCAGCCACTTTGGTGGAGAGTTGCTGGCTCATAATAGCGGCAATGAGGCGCAACGGGAAGTTCCGGCGTTTCTCCTGAGCATCCAGCGGACCTTTGATGATCTTTTGCAGTTTTTTGTCCTTGCTGAGATGGGAGATATAAGCATGCTCCGTTACCGGAGTGCCTGATGGTCTGGGCATAAACGTTTGATTAGATGGTTATATCCGCTATCCTGCACTCCGGTAAGGGCGTTAGTAGGTGAACGGCTGATTGTAGATCACCTGCAGGATAGTTTGTCCTACTGCTTTTAAGGTCTTGTTATCGATCACGCTCATGTTATCGTTCTGGGTATGCCAGTGCGGCGCAAAGTTGCCGGTGGCTTGCCAGGCGATGATATCAAAAGTCGGGATGTTGGCCATCGTATTCACATAAATGTGGTCGTCGGTAATGTAAGATCCGTTTTTCTCGTACCGGAAATAGTCGGAGTAGCCCAGTTGATTGGCCACGTCCCAGAACATTTTCATCGGGCCGTAAGCGTATTGCTGGGAAGAGCCTTCCATATAAAATTGTGAGCCACGGCCGCCTACCATGTCCAGCAGTATGCCGTAATTGGCTTTATAGCCTTTTACGTGCGGGTTTTTAGCCCAGTACTGGGTACCGAGGCAGAAAGAGTTTTCGTTGTCTTTTACCCCGTAATCTTCAACGTCCACGAGCAGGATGTCTACGCCGGCTTCTGGTCTTTGTGTTTTGAACTGACGGGCGGCTTCCATCAGCACGCCTACTCCGCTGGCGCCATCATCGGCGCCATCCAGCTTGCCCTTTTTGTCAAAAGCGTCTTCATCGGCCCATGGACGGGTATCCCAGTGTGCCAGTAACAACACGCGTTGTTTGGCGGCAGGGTTGAAGCTGGCGATAATGTTGATACAAGGCAGTTTCTCTTTATGCGGCCCTTCTACGGTGGTACGTTGCACATATACGGTATCCGCCCATTTTTTCAGAGAGCTGATCATCCAGTCGGCACACTGCTGCTGTGCAGGGGTATTGGGTATTCTTGGCCCAAAGCTCACCTGTTTGGCGGTATAGGCATAGGCGGAATCTGCGCTGAAGGCCGGTACCGGCACACTCAGTTTGGCCACTTTGCCGGCGCCGGTGCTGTCGGCGGTATTGTCTGTTTTTGTGGAGGGCTGCTGACAAGCGCCGGCCAGGAGGGCCAGCGTTGTCAACATGCTAAGAACTTTACGCATTATTATCTGTAGATATTTGCTTATTGAACGCTATAAGTGACGTTACCATCTTTTTCGTCTTTGAGCTGTATGCCGATGCTCAGCAGCTCATTGCGGATACGGTCGGAGGTGGCGTAGTCCTTGCGGCCTTTGGCCTCCTTGCGCATGGATATCAGCATCTGCAATACGCCGTCGAGCAGCTGGTCGTCGCTGCTGGCGGGCGGTTGCTGTATGCCGAGGATGTCCACGAGGTAAGTCTTCCAGGTCTGCTGCAGCAGGTTAAAGGTACCTTCGCTGATTTCATGCATTTTGATCTGACCGCCCTTCAGGGAATTGATAACGGGTGTCAGCTCAAACAGGTTGGCCAGCACCTTGGCGGTGCTGAAGTCGTCATTCATGAATTCAGGGCATTCCTCGCACCAGGTGCGTACCTGTTTGTCCAGTTCCTCGTTGATGGCAGCGCCATTGGAAGCATAGCTCAGCTTCTGCAGTGTTTCATAGGCTGCCCACAGGCGTTGCAGCCCTTTTTCCGCGGCCTGCAGCGCTTCGTTGGAGAAGTCGAGCGTGCTGCGGTAATGTGTCTGCAATACGAAGAAACGGATGGTCATCGGGCTGTAGGCTTTGTCCAGCTGTGCATTTTCGCCGGTAAACATTTCCGTGAGCTTGATGGTGTTGCCATAAGCTTTGCCCATTTTACGACCATTGATCGTGATCATGTTGTTGTGCATCCAGTAGCGCGCCATCATCTCGCCATGGGCGATCTCACTTTGCGCTATTTCGCACTCGTGGTGCGGAAACTGGAGGTCCATGCCGCCGCCGTGGATATCGAACTGATGGCCCAGGTATTTGGCGCTCATCGCGGAGCATTCAATATGCCATCCGGGGAAGCCTTCGCCCCATGGGCTTGGCCAGCGCATAATATGTTCTGCGGGAGCTTTCTTCCAGAGGGCGAAATCCGCTTTATTGCGTTTCTCGTCCTGGCCTTCCAGCTCGCGGGTGGTTTCGAGCATGTCTTCCAGCACACGGCCGCTGAGGATGCCATAGTCATAGCTGGCGGCGTATTTTTTTACGTCGAAATACACGCTGCCGTCTACTTCATAGGCATAACCCTTTTCCATGATCGTTTTGATCATTTCTATCTGCTCTATGATGTGGCCGGTAGCAGTGGGCTCTATGCTGGGTTCCAGGTTGCCGAACTGCAACATGGCCCAGTGGAACAGGTTGGTGTATTTCTGTACCAGTTCCATCGGCTCCAGTTTCTCCAGCACGGCGGATTTGGAGACTTTATCTTCCGCAGCGCGGCCCTCTTCTTCAAAGTGGCCGGCGTCGGTGATGTTACGTACATAACGTACTTTATAACCCAGGAATTGCAGGTAACGGTATACCACATCGAAAGTGATATACGGACGGGCATGGCCGAGATGTGATTCTCCGGACACGGTGGGTCCGCACACGTACATGCCCGCGTGGCCGGGATGCAGAGGGGTGAATACTTCTTTCTGGCGGTGTATTGAATTGTATATTTTGAGTTCTGACATATGCTGTAATTAAGAATGTCCGGGGGACCTGTTACAGGCAACAGGCCTTTTTTCCGGTGGTGGATGGCAAAGATAAATATTGTTCCAGATGTATGTTAAAAGTCCGGGAACAACATCGGTCAGATCTCAAAATATTAAACATTTTCATAATTATTCTTATTTGTTTACTTCTACTTCCTGCACACCGCTGCCAATCAGGCTGAGATTGGCGATGACCGGATAGTGGTCAGACAGGTCGGAGATGATCCTCCGGAAGCTGTTGACCTTAAAATCGGTACTGGCAAACACATAGTCAATACGCAGGGTGGGCGCCAGTCCGTTAAATGTGCGGCCTACGCCCCAGCCCTTGTTCAGGAAAGCGTCCTGCAGGTCGCCTTTGATCGTGAAATAGGTGTACGATGCCGGGGTATCGTTAAAATCTCCGCAGACAATTACCGGATAAGGGCTCTGCCGGATAAAATCACCTACAATATCGGCCTGCTGACTGCGGCGTATATACGCTTCGCGCATTTTCTGAATGATGTTTTTGGTGGCCACCAGACCGGTATCCTCCTGGTTTTTGATTTTGCGGATATCAGTATAGTCCTTCTCGTTGAAACGGTATGATTCCAGGTGCATGTTCACAATGCGGATGGTATCGTCGTCCTTTACAATATCAGCATAAATCAGGCTTTCACTCAGAGGCCCCATGCTCATTTTTACCTTGTCTGATGCAATAATAGGGTATTTTGAAAAGATGATGGAACCCCAGTGTTGCATCCCGTTCCGGTTAAAATCGCTCGAAAAGAAACGGTACGGCATTTTCATGTCCCGGGAAATATCCTCCCGGTTGTTAAAATCATTCTTTCGTTCAGAGGTATAAAAATCCTGGAAGCACGCGATGTCCGGCTCTTGCTTTTTGATCAGGGCGAACATGGCCTGCCGGTTGTATTTGCTGTCTTTTTCACGGTACAGGCCAAACTGGCTCACATTATAGCTCATCACCATCAGGCTTTTGTCTGCCGGCGCCGGCTTGTTGCCGGAAGGCAGGTTAAACGCCAGAAAGGCGCTGATAGACTTCCAGCCCAGGAACAGGGCCGTGAGCGATAAAAACGCATAGCGGTAGTTGAAAAACAGCCACCCTATCATAAATATCACCAGCACGCCCAGTAAAAACGGGAAGGCCAGTGTAATGAAACTGATAGGCCAGAACCAGGCCGGGGAAATATACGGTGCAAGGCATGCGGCAAGAAAAAGCAACACCACTCCGACGTTGATGAATACAAAAAAGCCCTTCGTAAATAGTCTTAAGAATCGCACCGCGTTTCCACGTTTGTTGAATGAATAAAGTTAATGTTTTTTCAACGACAGACAGGATATAACCGGGAAATGCTCTGACTGCGGTATTTTCAGCACCCTGCATCCCTTGATGCTGAAATGCCTGTCGGGCAGGAGATAGTCGATCCGCAGGGTAGGCGACAAATAGGAAAGAGTCCTGCCCCAGCCGAGTCCTGTTGCCAGAAAAGCGTCCTGTAATCCTGCTGCGGCGTGGCGGTAGCTGTAGGAGGCTGGCGTGTCGTTAAAGTCGCCTGCTACTATGACAGGGTAGGGACTGGCGGCCACCAGCACGGCAAGCTGTTTCGCCTGCGATGCACGACGCCGGAAAGTGGCCTTCATTTTACGGCCAAGGCTGAATATTCGCCTGCCCCGCAGGTCGTCACGGGTAAGCATATACGAAGTGAACTGTACGCTGAAAACCCTCACGGTATCACCATGAATCACCAGGTCCGCCTGAAGGAAACTGCGCCCGCTGCCCCGGGCCAGGCTGTCGCATGGAATGGCGCTGGCGGCTGCAATAGGATAACGGGAGAAAAGTACGATACCCCAATGCCAGGTTTCCCAGAATAACTGGTCATGCGTGAAATAGTGATAGGGATATCGCCCGATCAGCTTCAGGGTATCGATATTATGCGACATTTCCGGCTTGTCATTGGTGTAAAACTCCTGCAGGCAGAGAATATCCGGCGACGCATCCGTTACCTGCCGAAAAATAGCTGACCGGAGTTGCTGGTTGACTTTATACGCCTGTAAGCCCATACTGCTGCAGTTGTAGGTCATGAGCGTAAAATCTTTGCTGCCGGTTTCTTTGGTGAGATTTTCCTTCGGGGAAAAATGAAGCGCCCAGGTGTTTAAAGCAGGGCGGATACAAAGCAACATCGCTATACTGATGTAAATAAAATATCTCCTATGCTTGCGCCACAGCAACCAGAACGGCCATGTCAACAGGCAAATCAGGAAAATAACAGGAAATACCAGGGCGGCAAAGCCGGAGAGCCAGAAGCTACCGGGGCTGAGTTGGGGTAAATAAGCGCTGGTGAGAACAGAGATAATTAACAGCGAGCAAACAAACTTCATGTTTATTTGGATATTTTGTTATTGGGATATCGGGGAATGGTAAGGTATGACATTAATCGGCAATTGCCGTTAACAACCCATTAAATATCTAAATAACAAAATATCCAAATAACAAAATATCTAGTTGTCACTGGCGCGCAACAATGTTTCCCGCTCTTCGGGGGATAAGGAGTCGAGCCCCATTTCATTGATCTTATCAAGAATCTCATTGAGCCGTTGTTCCGGCACCTGGCCAATCTTGCGAAATGGCTGGCTTTCCAGTCGGGCGATGATTTTAGCAGCACTTTTCGGATGGTTCGGGTCTATCTGCTGCGAAGCCGGATGGAAAGCGTGGGTCAGTTTAAACAACAGGTGGTTGAAACCTGCGCCCCAGTCGTGCCCTTTTTTCCAGCTGTACATGAACATCAGTCCTGCTAAAGCGCCGCCGGACAACTGCACCAGATAAGCGATGCCGCCCGGGCTGGATATGCTGGTGCCAACAGACAGGCCTACATATACGAGGGTAATGATCCAAAGGGGCAGGCCGCCGCCCAGTAACGGGAAGATGCGATAACGCGGGGAAATCAGCGTGGCGCCGGCTGCCATGGCCATAATGCCGGGGGAGGAGCCCATCACGGCAGCATCGGGCAGCAGGGTATGCAGGCCGGGAATGGCCTGAACGCCAAGAAGGTAAAATATATTGCCCGTCAGGCCTCCAAACAGGTACATGGGAAGTATCCGCTGATAACCGGCAATATGCTGCAGGAAGGTGCCAAAACACCACAGCCACACCATATTGGTGAATATCTGAAGCACTTCTACATGGGTGAAGAGGGACGAGAGCAATGTCCACGGGCGCGCCAGCAGTCGGGCCGGATCAGCAGGCATTCGCAGCCAGTTCAGAATATTTTTATAGAAAAGGGCGTCCCCTTCCTTTCCTATTTCCATGGTATAGATCACCTTGGCAAAAAGGAGGAATATAAAAATCGTTAAGTTGACAACCACTAATTGAGTGACCATATTCCGCCCCTCCCCAAGGGATAGACGAGGCATTTTCTCTTTTTCCAACGCATGCATGGTACAAGTATTTACAATACAAAATTACGGCTTAATAAAGTCTTGCGTCAATAAAAATCCGATCGGTGCCTTTTATTCCAGCCTCTGAGCAGCAGGTACGCAAAAAGTGCGCCGCCCAGGTGGGCGAAGTGTGCCACGTTATCGTCCGGCGCGTTTTGTATACCGGCCCAGACTTCTGTCAGGATCATAAAAGCCACAAAGTATTTGGCTTTTACCGGGAAGAAATACAGGAAGATGATAGCATTGGGGAACAGGTAACCAAAGGCGAACAGGATACCGTATACTGCGCCGGAAGCGCCTACCACGATGCTGTTGCTATAGTTGAGCATGTATTGTTTCACATAGATCCTGGCCATGTCGATGGCAAACTGGTTGCCCTGCGCAATGGCTTCCTTCATGTCCTGCATGCTCACATTGGCATTGTCCAGATGGAACTTGCGGTCCAGCGCCACGAAATTGTTGAAGGTAGGATCGTTCAGGAAAGCGTTGGCATATTTGGCCAGTGTCATGTTTTCATAGGTGAGCACGCCCATGTAACACAACGATGCGCCAATACCGCAGATGATGTAGAAGATAAGGAAACGTTTGGAGCCCCACCGGTTTTCCAGCGTGGAACCAAACATCCAGAGGGTGAACATGTTCATGAGCAGATGCCAGGGATCACTGGTAGAGTGCATGAACAGGTGGGTAATGAACTGATGAGGCCGGAATCCCGGTGACCCCCAGTAATGAAGGGCAAAAAGGTCGTTCATATCATACCCGTACCGCTTGAGCAGGGTAACCTGAACCAACCAAACCAACCCGTTAATGATCATCAGATTCTTGATCACAAGGGGTAAAAACTGAAATTTTCCGGGCCTGTACTCGTTCATTTATTGCTGATTATTTACTCTTTTCTTCAGTAACACCACATTTTCGATGTGGTGCGTATGCGGAAACATATCTACGGGTTGTACCTTTTCCACCGTGTACAGCGCATCCAGCAATGCCAGGTCTCTGGCTTGTGTAGCCGGGTTACAGCTTACATATACGATTTTTGGGGCAGCAATTTCCAGCAGTTTGTTGACCAGCTTTTCGTGCATGCCTGCCCGTGGAGGGTCCGTGATAATCACATCCGGTTGTCCGTGGTGCGCAAAAAACGCGTCATCACAGATATCCACCACATCGCCGGCAAAAAATTCGGCATTGTTGACCTGGTTCCGGGCGGCATTTTCGCGGGCATCATCGATCGCTTCTTTGATCAGCTCGATGCCTACCACTTTCCGGGCCTGCCGGGATACAAAAATACCAATACTGCCAGTTCCGCAATACAGATCATACACAATTTCCGAACCGGTCAATCCCGCAAAGTCGCGGGTAACTTTATATAACACTTCTCCCTGATAGGTGTTTGTCTGGAAGAAAGATTTCGGGCCGATTTTGAAAACAAAATCCTCCAGCTTTTCTTCCGCATAACCTTTCCCAAAATAAACTTTGGGGTCCAGGTCGAAAATGGAATCATTTTTCTTTGGGTTGATGGTATACAACAAGGTAGTGATAGCCGGAACTGTTTTCAACAGATGGTCCAGCAGGGCTACCCTGTTTTCCTTGTCTTCATGATGAATCACCAGGTTGACCATGATCTCTCCGGTGGTACACAAACGTACGACCAGATTGCGCAGCCAGCCTTCCTGCAGGCGGATATCATAAAAAGACAGTTCATGTTGTATCGCATACTCCCGGATGGTGTTCCGGATAAGGTTCACCGGCTCCTGCATCAGGTAGCAGGTGTTAATATCAAGCACCTTGTCGAACAGCTTGGGCACATGAAAGCCCAGCGCAGGGCGGGCCGGTTTCTCTTCGCCGTTGAGGGCGCGTATCTCCTCATTGGTGAGGTAGGCTTTGTTGCTGAAGGTAAACTCCAGCTTGTTGCGGTAGTGCTCCGTATGGGCCGAGCCAAGGATCGGGCTCATGGGAGGAAGCACCAGCTTGCCGATACGCTGCAGATGGTCTGCCACCTGTTGCTGTTTGTATTCCAGTTGCAGGCTGTAGGGCATCATCTGCCATTTACAGCCGCCACAGGTGCCAAAATGCTGGCAGAACGGTGTGATGCGCTTGTCGGAGTAACTATGTATATGAATGGCTTTGCCTTCCGCCCAGTCTTTTTTATTTTTGGACAGTCGTACGTCCACAATATCGCCGGGCATTACGCCGCCTTCAATAAAGATAACTTTACCGTCTTGCCTTGCCAGGGCTTTACCTTCTGCGGCATAGCCGGATACAGGTACTTTTTCTATTACTACGTTTTTTTTCCTCACGGCTGCAAAGGTAAAAGGAAATCATGAATCGTTGGCCGTAAAAGGATGTCACAGTTACCTTTTTTACTTGTATTTTTACATATTGTTACCAATTCCTATGCGTAAGATATTTTTCCTGCTTCTGACAGCACTCTCTATCCAGCTGCACCTGCACGCGCAGGGCTATCAGCTCTCTATCCGGCTGAAGAATTATACCAGCGGAAAATTGTTTCTGGCCAACTATATGGGACGGACCACCTACCTGACTGACTCGGCAGAGGTAAACCCGGCAGGAGAAGCCGTCCTGAAAGGGAAAACACCGTTGTATCCCGGTATCTACCTGATCGTGCTGCCCGGCAAACAACGATATGTGGAAACGCTCATCGATAAACAGCAGTTTTTCAGCGTCGCCATTGATACGGCCGACCTGGTCGGGAAAACCGTCTATAAAGGCTCTCCGGACAATGAGCTGTTTTTGGCCTACAACCGGTTTTTGTACCAGCAGGAATCACTCACCCGTAATATTGCCGAGCAGCTGAAAACAGCTAAAACGGCTGCAGACTCCGCTAAAGTGTATCCGCTGCAGCAGGAACTGGGGAAAAAATTGCAGGAATACCGGCATGAATTCATCACCCAACACCCGGATGCAATACTGTCGGCCATTTTCAAGGCCATGAAAGAGCCGGAAATTCCTCAAAAGCCGGAAAACGAAGACTCCACCTTTGCCTATCGCTACTTCAAAGGGCATTATTGGGACGAGGTAGAGCTGTCAACAGACCGGCTGGTGAGAACGCCGGTGCTGGAAGCCAAGCTGAAGAAGTATTTTTCCCAGCTGGTGGTGAATATGCCAGATTCTATAATTGCGGACTGTGACGCGCTCATTGCCCGCACACGTAAGAGCAAGGAGGCGTTCAAATATGTGCTGTGGTGGCTCACCTATAATTATGAAAGCTCTCCATATATGGGCATGGATGCGGTATTTGTGCATTTGGTGGAGAAATACTATGTACCAGGAGAAGCTTTCTGGCTGAATGATGAGCAGCTCAATAAAATTGTGAACCGTGCTTATACGCTGGCGCCTAATCTTATCGGTCAGCGGGCGGCGCCGCTGGAATTGAAAGATACCGCTTCGAAACCCGTCTCCCTTTATAAAACAAAAGCGAAGTATACCGTGCTGGTATTCTGGGACCCTACCTGCGGGCACTGTAAAACGGAAGTTCCCCGCTTGGACTCTGCCTTCAATGCCAGCTGGAAAAGTAAGGGAGTGGCCATGATCGGTATCAAAACCGAAGGTACCCGTGAGGAATGGTTGTCTTTTATCAGGGAGCATCGCCTTTCCGGATGGGTACATGCGCTTGACCCGGACAACTCCACCAATTACCGCCGGCTATACGACGTATATAGTACACCGGTAGTGTACCTGTTGGACGAAAACAAAAAAATTGTGGCCAAACGTCTCGCTGTAGAGCAACTGAATGATTTTCTGGAGCGTTCGGGGCCAAAAGGCACGGCTGCGAAGTTGTAGAAAACAGGGTGTAGAACGTAGAATATATGCCTCGTTTTATTGTGATAATCAATGACTTGTGATATTTTAACATTCTTTTGGCATACCTTTTGAATTTTGCTGCCCGGATCAAAATTTTAGGTTATGACCAAGAAGATGATTTTCCTGTCCTTTGCAGCGATGTCTTTATCATTGGCCGCAATGTCGCAAGCCCGTGTAGGCGTTAAAGGTGGATGGAACCTTTCTAATATCACTACCAGCAATGACGGTAGTACGAAAGACGCAAAGAGTTTGTCTGGCTTCAATGTCGGTGTCATAGCGGATTTACCGCTGGTGCCCCGTATTTTGTCTTTCCAGCCGGGTGTGTTTTACACCACCAAGGGGACAAAATCCGAAATAGGAGACAAGAACAACGTTACTATTACCAGTCCTTACGCTAAGTACACCCAGAATCCATCTTACATAGAAGTGCCTTTGAACTTTGTTGCCAAACTGCCGGTAGGTGAGCACGCCAGCCTGTTTGCCGGTATAGGCCCGTATTTTGCATTTGGGGTAGCGGGTAAGAACAAATATGAGGTAACGACCGTAGCAGGTACTACCAGTGGTTCTTCCAGCATTAAATGGGACGATGACACCCCATTTACAGATGACCCCAACCGTGGCCGTGATAAGTGGAAACGGTTTGACTGGGGCGGTAATATCCAGGTGGGCGCCGAAGTCAGCAATTTCCTGATCAGTGCCCAATACGGTATCGGTTTCGCTAAAGTGTACTCCGGACAGGATAACAGCACAGACAACAAAGACAAGAACCGTGTATTCAGTGTTTCTGTCGGTTATCTCTTTGGCGGCAGATAACGGTTTTTCCTGAACAATTTTTAACTCGTGTTGTAATTACAGCTAGTAAGCAAAAAGTACAGGCTGATTCATAATCAATTAGCAATCAAAAAAACACAAAAAGTGATGTTACCAGCCTGTTGGCATCACTTTTTTACCCTCATCCAAATACACAAAAAATGAAAAAGGTATTCTTAGCTGCGATCGCCTTATTAATCGCAGGTGTTACATTCGGTCAGACAAAGTGGGGCATTGTAGCAGGCCCTCAGTTTTCCAGTGTAACCACCAAAGCATCTGCTTTTGGTACTACCTCCAAGGAAACCAGCAAGCTCCTGACAGGACTGAGAGCTGGCGTAACCGTTGATATTCCTTTAGGGGATGATTTCTACGTAGGAACAGGTTTATTGTATTCCGGCAAAGGCGGTAAATTCAAAAACACTGATATGAAAGTGTCACTGGGTTATCTGCAGCTTCCGATCAACTTCATGTTCAAACCTGAAGTAGGTAGCGGTAACCTGGTACTGGCAATTGGCCCGTACATCGCATATGGCGTTGGCGGTAAATACAAGGATATTCCACTCGTTGGCGAAAGAAAAGCTTTTGATGACGAAGCCGGCCTGATGAAACTGAAACGTTTTGATGCTGGTGGTAACATCCAGATTGGTTACGAAATTCCTGCAGGTTTATACTTTGGCCTGAATGCGGACCTGGGCATGGTGAACGCATTGGACAACACCAACAACGACGCGAAGTTTAAAAATACTTCCTTTGGTGTGTCAGTAGGTTACAAATTCAGCGGCCGTTAATCGCTGAAACACCACATCACAATTAATTAATAGGCTGCCTGGTAGGTTCCAGGCAGCCTTTTTTATATAAATCAAAACCTTTTGATTAGCTTCGCCGTTGTAACCATCGAGTGAGTTGAAAGACCTAATCTATCATAACGATAACTTATTGAGCAAACATCATTAATCCCGTAGTACAGTTCTACAATGAAGTGTTTAAAATTCCTGTGCGTGTTGGCCTGTATGGCCTGTGCCACAATTGTTAATGCCCAGGTGAGCTTAGGCTTGCAGGGTGGTTATTTAAATGCCACTATGGATGCCTCTCCGGGCAACGCCGAGGTTACGCGGCCGGATTCCAAGGCCCTGCACAGCTGGCAGGCCGGTTTTTACCTTAATATTCCTGTATTTCCCAATGGTGCGCTGCAGCCAGGACTGAGCTATGCTGTAAAAGGCGCTAACCGGTCTTTTAACGGCCAGGAAGGTGTTAATGTGGCGCTGCCGGGCGCAACAAAAATCCGGCTGCAGTACCTGGAGCTTCCCGTGGACCTGGTGTATAAGATACCTGTTGGCATTGGAAAACTGGCACTGGGCGGCGGTGGTTATGCGGCCTATTGCATCCGGGGCGACTATGACCTGGCGATCTATAAAGAAGGAAAACTGTTACAGTCCAGCAGTCAGCGGGTGGATTTCGGTAAAAATCCCAATGTATTCTCTACAGATTATAACATTCACCGCTGGGATGCCGGTTTGAATGCCACGGCTACTATAGAATTTAATTGTTACCTCACGCTGGGTGTTAAATACAGCTATGGACTGGTGGACATTGACCGGTCCGGCGGCAGCCTTAAAAACAGATATTTCGGTGTTAACCTCGGTATACTGTTCAACAGAGAAGACTGGTAGTATTTAATATTAAAAATATTTATACATTATTTTGTTTTATATTTGTTTGTCGATGGATATTTCGGGGCAATGGCTGTATTAAGAAGCCGGCTGCGAAGGAGCACTGTTATGCCGGATATAGGTTGAAAATGGCTGGCAGCGTGACAGCTATGATATCCGGCGTATAATTTCGTACATACTTATCAGTTAATCATTAATAGGACCAGAGAGGCCGCCGTTACAGGCGGTCTCTTTTTTTTTGCCGGAGGAGTAGGGGTGTATGTGTTGACGTGCGTCTTTTTTACAGAAAGTTGCTTCCCTAAGGGGTTGCGATGATCATTGGACAGTTAATTTAAATGTGTGACAGTTATAGGGATATGCCACTACGTCTCTACGTAATGGCATTATAATATGAAAGAAAAGCAAAAAAGGGAAAGACTTTCGTCATTCCCTTTTCTTTTTATATAAAGTCGGTTAAATGTTATACGATCGCTTCCACTGCTTTGCGTACCACCTGCGGTTTGCCGAGGGTATAGTAATGGAGCACCGGCACGCCAAAGGCTTTTAATTCTTTGGACTGCTGGATCAGCCATTCGGTGCCTACCTGTTCCACCTCCTTATCAGTTTTGCAGCGCATAATTTCGCTGGACAGCTCCGTGGGAAGGTCTACATGGAAAATCCTGGGAAGGATGTTCATTTGTTTTTTGGAGGTCAGGGGTTTCAGTCCCGGGATAATCGGTACTGTGATGCCCATTTCGCGGCATTTGGCTACAAAATCGAAGAATTTCTGGTTGTCGAAGAACATCTGAGTAACGATGTAATCCGCTCCCATTTCCACTTTCCGTTTGAGGTAGCCCATGTCTGTCTGCATATTGGGCGCTTCGAAGTGTTTTTCCGGATAGCCGGCCACCCCGATGCAGAAGTTGGTTTTTACGCCGCCCTGCAGGTCGTCTTCCAGGTACACGCCATTATTCATATGCACCACCTGGTCCAGCAGTTCGCTGGCATAGCTGTGGCCGTGCGGGTCCGGTTCAAAAAATGTTTCGTTTTTCGGAGCATCGCCTCTGAGCACCAATACGTTATCGATGCCGAGGAAGGCCAGGTCGATCAGGGCGTTTTCCGTTTCCTCCCTGCTAAAGCCGCCGCAGATCAGGTGAGGGACTGCATCCACCGTATAGTGGTTCATAATAGCGGCGCAGATACCTACCGTACCGGGGCGTTTACGGATTTCCACCTTCTCGAACGCGCCATCGGCCTTCTTTTTGAACATATGCTCACTGCGGTGGTAGGTTACATTAATATAAGCCGGCTTGAAGTCCATCAGCGGGTCCAGATGGTCGTAGATGGATTCAATGCTCTTTCCTTTCAGCGGGGGAAGGATTTCGAAAGATATCAGTGTATCCTTCGCCTGGGCAATATGTTCTGTTACTTTCATGTGTTATGGAATTTGTGGAATAATGGCTGTTTGGGTAAACCTTATTCCGACTGAAAATTTACGGGGGCAAAAATAACATATCCCCTCGTCAATCTTGTATGATTTTTCATCTTGGGCGAACTATGACTAGGCCAAGTGAATGAATTGTTTAATTTTGCTAAGTTTGATCATATGGCATTAAGAATACATACGGACCAGCTGGTAAAGCGCTATGGCGCCCGGACGGTGGTAAACCACGTGTCTGTTGAGGTTTCCCAGGGGGAGATTGTAGGGCTGCTGGGCCCTAACGGAGCGGGTAAAACTACCTCCTTTTACATGGTTGTCGGGCTTATTAAGCCGGATGAAGGGAATGTTTACCTCGATGAGGTGAATATTACCAAGCTGCCCATGTACAAAAGGGCCAAAATGGGTATTGGCTATCTGCCGCAAGAGGCGTCTGTGTTCCGCAAACTCAGTGTGGAAGACAATATCGCCGCTGTGCTGGAGATGACCAACCTGAAAAAGGCCGAGCAGAAAGACAAGCTGGAAGCGCTCCTGAGCGAATTCCGCCTGACGCATGTCCGCAAAAGCCCCGGGGACGTACTGAGCGGGGGAGAACGCCGCCGTACGGAAATCGCCCGCGCGCTGGCGGTAGATCCCAAATTTATCCTGCTGGACGAACCTTTTGCCGGTATCGACCCTATTGCCGTGGAAGATATCCAGTCTATCGTAGCCAAACTGAAATACAAGAATATCGGTATCCTGATCACAGACCACAACGTACAGGAAACATTGTCCATTACTGACAGGGCTTATTTATTGTTTGAAGGAAAAATCCTGAAATCCGGGTCGGCAGAAGAACTGGCTGAAGATGAACAGGTGAGAAAAGTGTATCTTGGCCAGAATTTCGTTCTTCGGAGGAAGAATTACCTGGACGAAGCAGCTAAACAATAAAAACACGCTACTCCTATATATGAAGATTTTAAGTCCTGCCATATCACAACTCGCACGTCTGCGCATGGGGCGCATCGCCTATTTTATGCAATATCCCGTGCAAGTACAGCAGCAGGTATTCCAAAACCTTATTAGCGCCGCTCAATACACGGAGTTCGGCAAACAACACGGCTTTTCAAAGATTTATAAGATAGAGGAATATAAAGAAAGGGTACCGGTACACACGTACGATACCATCAAACCCTATATTCAGCGCACCATGGAAGGCCAACAGAACGTACTGTGGAATACGCCAATCAAATGGTTCGCCAAATCCAGCGGCACCACCGCTGATAAAAGCAAGTTTATACCCGTAACCGTTGAAAGCCTCGACGAGTGTCATTACCGTTCCGGGCGCGACGTTATTTCCCTTTATTACAATAACTTCCCTGACTCCGACGTATTTACCGGAAAATCGTTGATCATCGGCGGCAGCCACCAGGTCAATAAACTGTCGGAGGACAGCGATTCCTACTGTGGCGATCTTAGCGCCGTGATGTTGCAGAACATGCCCTTTTATGGTAACATGATCCGCACGCCCGACCTGGAAATAGCCCTGATGGACGAATGGGAAGAAAAAATAGAGCGCATGGCCAATGCCGTGATCCACGAAAACGTGACCTCCATTGCCGGCGTACCTACCTGGACCATCGTACTGATCAAAAGGATATTTGAGCTTACCGGTAAAGATAACCTGGCAGACGTATGGCCCAACCTCGAACTGTATATGCATGGCGGCGTAAGCTTTACACCTTACCGCGACCAGTTTGCAAAACTGATCCGTAACCCGCTGATGCACTACCAGGAAACCTATAACGCTTCGGAAGGCTTCTTTGCCGCCCAGGACGTAATCGGTGAAGAAGGCCTGCTGCTGTTCCTTAACCATGGCATCTTCTACGAGTTTATGCCGATGGAGGAACTGGGCAAGGAAAATCCGCGTACCCTGCAGCTGCAGGAAGTGGAAACCGGGAAAAATTATGCCCTGGTTATCAGTACCAACGGCGGACTATGGCGTTACCTGGTAGGAGACACCATACAGTTTACCTCCCTGCTGCCTTATCGCATCAAGGTGAGCGGACGTACCAAATCGTTCATCAATGCTTTCGGTGAAGAAGTGATCGTGGAAAACGCCGATATGGCTATCGCCAAAGCCAGCGAAGCTACCGGCGCCGTTGTGAATGACTATACCGCAGCACCTGTATATTTCAGCGACGAAGGCAATGGCGGACACGAATGGCTCATCGAGTTTGAAGTGGCGCCAACAGATATAAACACCTTTGTATCTGTACTGGACAATACCCTGAAATCCATTAACTCAGACTACGAAGCCAAAAGGCATAAGGACATCGCCCTGCGCCCGCCGGTAGTACATGTACTGCCCAAAGGCACTTTCTGCGAATTCCTGAAAAGCAAAGGCAAACTGGGTGGCCAGCACAAAGTGCCCCGCCTGAACAACGACCGTAACTACCTCGAAGAAATTCTGAAGTTTGCGGCAACCATGAACACTTAAAACCTATCAACTATAACATGAAATTACTGGAGAACAAAGTAGCGATTGTAACTGGCGCCAGCCGTGGTATTGGAGAAGCGATAGCTTTGAAATTTGCAGAACAGGGAGCCAACGTGGCTTTTACTTATGTAAGTTCTGATGAAAAGGCGAAAATCCTGGAAGAAAAACTCCGCGCGCTGGGAGTACAGGCGAAAGCATATAAATCAAACGCCGGTGTTTACGAAGAGACAGAAGTGTTGGTAACTGAAGTGCTGAAAGAATTCGGAAAAATTGATATCTGCGTGAACAACGCCGGTATCTCCAAAGATAACCTCCTGTTGCGCATGAGCCCCGACCAATGGGACGATGTGATGAACATCAACCTGAAAAGCGTGTACAACATGACCAAACAGGTGATCCGTCCGATGATGAAAGCCAAATCCGGCAGCATCATCAACATGAGCTCCGTGATAGGCATCATGGGCAACGCGGGCCAAAGCAGCTACGCCGCTTCCAAAGCCGGTATCATCGGATTCTCCAAATCCATCGCACAGGAACTGGGCAGCCGTAACATCCGTTGCAACGCCGTAGCTCCGGGCTTTATCGAAACAGATATGACCAGCTACCTGAAAGAAGGTGAGCAGGCAACCAGCTACATTCAGCAAATTCCGCTGGCCCGCTTCGGCACACCGGAAGATATTGCCAATGTATGCCTCTTCCTGGCTTCTGATATGAGCAGCTATGTTACTGGTCAGACGATCAGCGCCTGCGGCGGCTTATGTATGTAATCTCCTATTACAGATAAAAAAAACGCGGGTGTGTATCACCCGCGTTTTTTGTTGTGTGGTTATCCTTATTTTTCCCACCATACTTTGGTGTTGATCTTGTCTCCTCCCATCTGCTCTACTACCTTCAGGTAGTTGTCTGTATTGTTTACCTTAACAGAGACCGGATAATATAACCTGTTAGGCATCTTCTGATCATTATACATAAAAGTAGTGGTAGGCAATACGGGCAGGCCTGTACGGCGATGCTCAAACCATTGCTGGTAATCTGTGAAGAAAAGCGCAAAATACTTTTGCAGCATAATGCGGTCCAGCGTACCGTCGTATTTAGTGCTCTCCAGCGTGAAGTAATTGTCTGGCATCACGCCTCCCCACATCTCAATAGCAGCTTTTACACCTTTTTTGTAGTGATCTTCCGCTGTGGCGGCAGGGATAATGTTCCGCTGCGCCAGTTCTGCCTGGATCAGTTCCACTTCTGCGTAGCTGAGTATCGGCACGATCATCGGTGCGATCACCAGTCGCTGCAGCAGCCCGGAAGGACTGTAGTTGACGCTGGTAGGGGATTCCATATAGTTCACCGGCAAGCCTTTATACCCTATGTTTTTGTTGTTCTTATCCTTTGCCTGACCGGCAAACAAGGCTAAGCGCGGATCTTTGAAGTTGTTCAGGTTGTTGATAAAGAAATCGAAATACACGCGACCGGTGCTGAAATCCTGCGGCCTGCTCCAGGGGGAGATATTAGGCGTGGTACCGGTGATGCTGAGCACGGCGGCTTCGGCATTGCTCTGGAATACCGGGTACTTCGTTGCGTCCTGCAACATAGCGGCCATGATGTCTGCATTGCCGGGCAGTTTTTTCATGGTGCGCAGTAACAGGCGGAGACGGAGCGAGTTGGTGAACTTTCTCCATTTGGTCAGGTCATTGTTGAAAAGGATATCGGCAGCATACATGGTGGTAGTGCCGGTATTATACAATGTATTGGCTCTTTCCAGGTCTGCCAGGATGGTTTTGTAAACATCTTCCTGCTTGTCGAATGTAGGGAAGAAGGTGCCCTGTTCGCCGCTCAGGGCGGTACTCATCGGAACATCGCCGAAACAGTCTGTCAGCATGGAATAAAACCATGCTTTCAGCGTCAGGGATATCGCGAGGTAGTTATTGTTGTTCAGTTTAATGGCAGACAACTCCATTTCGCGTGCATTGGCAAGGCACTGGTAATACGTGGCCCAGATGCCGTTACCAATATCTTCCCGGAAATCGTACAGGTAAGTCTGGTCTTCTACAGATTCATTGGGGTATCCGCCGGCAATCTGCATCAGCTCAAAAGTGAAGGAGCGGCTGCGGCTCATGCCGTAGGACGCACCGTTGTAAATGGTGGGATTCAGCAAAGTGCCCGGAGTAATGGTTTCCAGGCGGTTAGGATCTTTATTGGTCTCCACAAAGTCCTTGGTACAACTGCCCAGTAACGCAGTGGCCAGTACAGCGGCATATATGGTTTTAAAGCGGTTGCTTAAGTTCAGAGATATCATGGTTATGCTGATTTCAGTAACAGAGATCGGTTATAATTTTACTTTCAGGTTGAAGCCAAAAGTAGACGGTGTCGGCATCTGGCCTACTTCCACACCGGTAAGGATACCTGTTCCGCTGGCTTGTGTGGCCACTTCCGGATCATAAATCGGGAAATCGGAGATGGTTGCCAGGTTACGTCCGTATATGGCGAGGCTCAGGTTCTGTATTTTGGTGCGGTTGAACCATGTTTTCGGGAAGTTGTACTCCAGTGACACTTCACGCAGTTTGATGAAGGAAGCGTCAAAGGAATTGGCTTCAGTGTTGTTCAAACGGTAGTACTGCGCATAATAATCGGCTGGTCTTACTTTTACCGTGTTAGGGCTGAAAGAGCCATCTGCATTTTGTACTACGCCTTCGCCAACGATCCATCCTTCTTCTCTGCCTTTCAGTGTGTGTCTCAGCTTACCCTGTTCTGTCATTTTGTGGTGGGAATGAGAATAGAGCGTACCACCCAGCTGTCCGTCGACAGTAGTGCTCAGCCTGAAACCTTTGTACGTCAAGCTGTTGGTCCAGCCGGCTCTCCATTCGGGGTTGGTGTCGCCTACGTATTCGGTGACCTGCGTTACACTGGGAATGCCGTTAACGTAGATGATCTGGCCGTCCGGGGCGCGCTGGAACTTAAGACCGTAGAGTGCAGAAGCTGTTTGTCCTTCTACGGCGGTCAGTGTGGCGCTGGAAGAGCTCATGATAGACAGTTTGCCGCCCAGGCGGGGATCGAGGCTCAGCACTTTACTGCGTGTAGCCGCCCAGGTGATAGTGGTGTTCCAGGTGAAGTTTTTATTCGTCACTGGTGTGGCACTTAAGATCAGCTCCAGGCCCTGGTTGCGGACTTCACCGGAGTTCAGCAGCGCGGAAGCAAAGCCGGTGGCTCTTTCCAGGGGAACAGAGAGGATCTGGTTTTTAGTGCGGGTACGATATACAGATGCGTCGAGCTTCAGGCGGTTTTTCAGGAAAGCCACTTCGATACCTGTTTCCACGCTGGTGGATATCTCCGGTTTGAATTCCAAATTATACAGTTCTGAAGGTGCTTCAGCGGAGCTGGGGAAGCTGCTGCGGCCATAGTATTTGGCCGTTCTGCCCGGTTCAGTGTCGTTACCTACCTGGGCAAGTGACAGGCGGTATTTCAGGTAACTGATGGATTTAGGCAGCTGTACCATTTCGCTGATGATCATGCTCAGGTTGGCAGAAGGATAGAAGAAAGACCAGTTGGCTTCCGGCAAGGTGCTGGACCAGTCGTTTCTGCCCGTCAGGTCCAGGAAGATCATGTCCTTGTAACCCAGGTTGACGAGGCCATACAGGCTGTTTACTTTTTTCCTGGAGTCGTAGGTGGCCACCAGCGGGTTGCTGATACCGTTGGTCATCTTGTAAACGCCGGGCACCACCAGTCCGATCAGGGTGTTGTCGGTACGGTCGTAGCGGCTGCTCATGGCGTTACCACCGGCAGATGCGGTCAGGGTGAATTTGTCCTGCATCCATGCATTCTTGTAAGACAGGAGGAAGTCGGTATTGATTTCCTGCGTGTATACGGTTTGTTTAGTGTAGAAACCTTGCCCATAGCGGTTAGTATCATATGGACGGCGTTGGTCCCTGTTCTGGTGGTTGGTGTTGATACCACCGCGCAGCATCAGGGTGAGTTTGGGCGCCAGTTGAACATCGGCTTTCAGGTTGCCGGTGATGGCGTTGCCACGTAAGCCGTTGGTGATATCTTCCGCAATAACGAACGGGTTATCGATAAAGGAGCTGTAAGGGCGTATCATGCTGATGCCTTCCGCTCCCGGTTTCCATTTTGCCCTGTACCAGTCGAGGTCTACGTTGGGGTTCTGGAAAATCATGAAATAACCGATGGAGTGGTTGTTATAACCGAGGCCCGGCAGGTTGTCGCTGGATTTATTGGTATAGTTTACCGCAGTGGACAGCCTGATGGCGTTAGATACTTTGTATCCGGCGTTAACGGCAGCGGTTATACGTTCAAATCCGGTGGTGGGCATGATCCATTTGTTGGAGGAATGCGTAACGGAAGCGCGGATAGAACCGTCCTGGCCGGAGTTTTCGAGCGACAGGGTGTTGGTGACCGTACGGCCTGTCTGCCAGAAGGATTTACGGTTGTCCTTATAGGGTTGCCACAGTGTTCTTTCTGAACCGGTGCCCATTTTAACGGGGTCGTACTGGAAATAGTATTGTCCGTCGAATTTAGGGCCGAAGGCGCTGCTGCTGCCACCGGTGCTGCGACCGTCTTCCGTAGCGCCATAGGAGTAATACAGTTCACCTTTGGCGTTGTAGTTGGTTTTACCGTCGCCCTGGCCGTATTCATATTGCCAGTCGGGCCAGCGGGTGATCACATCAAAGCTGGTGTTGTTGTTGAAAGAGATGCCCAGTCCTCTTTTGGCTTTAGCGCCGGATTTGGTGGTGATCAATACGGCGCCGTTGGCAGCGCGGCTACCATACAATGCCGTTGCACCGGGGCCTTTGAGGATACTTACGCTTTCAATGTCGTCCGGATTGATATCTGATATACCGTTACCGAAATCGACCGGAACGTCGATAGAAGCATCGCCGCCCATATAGCCGTTGGAGGCTCCGGAAGTGGTGAGGCCTCCGTTTACGGGTACACCGTCTACTACCACCAGTGCAGCGTTGCCGTTGGAGGTAAGGGAGTTGGTGCCGCGAAGCCTTATCTCCTGCGAGTTAAGCGGGCCGCCGAGAGAGGCGATATTTAATCCGGCTACTTTGCCACGCAGCGCATCAGACCAGTTGTTGGGCCTGGAATCGGTCATGGCTTCATCGTTAAGGGTTTGTTGTGCATAACCCAGTGCTTTCTCTGCTCTTTTAATACCAAGAGCGGTCACCACCACCTCATTGAGCTTGCCGGTAGTTGTTTTCAGACGTACATGCAGATTGGACGCATCGTCATTGAACACCAGCTGCTGCTTTTCATAACCCATCATGGTGATATAAAGCTGTGCGCCGGGAGTAAGGGACTTGATGTCGAAGGCGCCGTTTACGTCGGTGATGGCGAGGAGCTTGCCATTGGCCATGATAGCCGCGCCCGGGATAGGCTCACCTTTGTCGAAAGACTCTACGCGTCCTTTCACATGGACGGGCTGTTGGGCATATAGGTGGCCCGATAGCAACAGTACAGTAGCAAGGCCCAGTGGTCGCTTCAGATACTTTGTAAATTTTTTCTTCATGCTTTGACTGGTTTAAAAAAAATTTTTAAACCGCAAAGCAATAGCACCACTGTTATGGGGACATTAATAAACCGTTACAAAACCGTTAAGTTGTTGACAATCATCTTCATATAAATTTAACTCACAGCATGGTGAAATTTTGATGACGATTACAGATAGAGGCAGGGGAGATATTGTTATTTTTTTTACACATCTCGGCGTTATTTCCAACAATTTGTCAAATACCTCCGGACTTATCGTATCTTTTCATGGACGTATAACATATATTTGTTTGCGACCGATGAGCAATGAAGTGAGCAATGACGTGAACGATGGAGTGACCGTACAAGTAGCACTACAGCCAGTATAACAGCGTGTCAGGATCTGAATACTTTGGAATCGAGTTTACATATCAATCAACATAAACAACAGTTACCGGCTTTTGAAGGGCTCTTCAAAACGTACTATGCTGCGCTCTGTACTTTTGCGTTTGATTTTGTAAACCGTCATGAACTGGCGGAAGAGATTGTACAGGACACATTTCTCAAAGTCTGGGAACGTTATGATGACCTGAACATACAGATATCAGTAAAAGCGTACCTGTACAGGGCTGTTCAAAACAATTGCATCAACTACGTTAAGCAGGACCGTATCAGGGCCCGCTATGGCCATGAGCTGCTACAACAGCTGGAATCCCGTATTAACTTAATGAATATGCCTGCTGCACTTACACCGGCAGAAAGGCTGGAGAGCGCGGAGCTGGAACATATGGCGGAAAAGGCGATCCGGAAACTGCCGCCACAATGCCAGGATGTATTCCGGCTAAGCCGCTTTGAACAGTTGAGTTATCCCGAAATTTCCCGCCAACTGGGCATTTCCGTCAACACTGTGAAAACACAAATGACCCGGGCATTACAACGTCTGCGGAACGAGCTGTTGCCACTGCTGAAATAAATACCAAAATTTTTTTTTCTTGTTTGTCACCCTATGGGGACAAAAAGATTGTCTTACTACTTGTTTAAAAATATGCAGCCTAACTATTTACCTGGGCAGATGGATGATCTGATAGTGCAATTCTTGTCTGGTAATATTACGCCGGAAGACCAGCAGGAGCTGGAAAAATGGATAGATGCCAGCCCCGGGAACCGGGAATATTTTATACAGCTGCGGGATGCCTGGATGGCCGCCGCGGCAACAGGTCCGTATAATGCAGAGGCGGCCTGGGAGGAAATGCGACAGGTCAACGCGCCGGTGTCCGTCAAAAGATGGAAACAGGTGCTGAAAATGGCCGCCTCCTATACGTTGCCATTTGTTTTAGGGGGTGGAGTGGTGTTTTCCTGGCTTACGCTGAAAAAAGGACAAGGAGACCAGGGAGTGGTGACGGTGACCAGCCCGAAAGGAGCGACGACCAAAATAGAACTGTCTGACGGCACAGAAGTATGGCTCAATGCCGGCAGCAAGCTGGAATACGCCTCTTCCTTCAATACCGCCGGCAGGGAAGTGAAACTGGAAGGAGAAGCGTTTTTTAAGGTCCATACAGATTCCCGGAAACCATTTACCGTGAAGGCTTCTGATCTCAGGATACTGGCACTGGGCACTTCATTTAACGTAAAGGCCTATCCGGAAGACAAAGGCGTGGTGACCACCCTGGTGGATGGGGCCGTTCGGATAGATGGCAGCAGCACCGCCAATCCGTTTAAAATAATGCTAAAGCCACATCAGCATGTGGTGTATAAACAGACAACAGAGGCACCAGCTGCCGGTAAAAACACCAGCAGCCACGCCGCTGCCCCGGCACCGGTGGAAACAAAAGAAGTGAGCAACACTGATATATACACGGCCTGGAAAGATGGTAACTGGATCGTAACAGGTCAGACACTGGAAGAAATGGCTGTCACCATGGAGCGCAGGTTTAATGTAAATGTTGACTTCAAAGAAGACGAATTGAAAAACTACCGGTTCAGTGGCACATTCCGCCAGGAAACACTGGAGCAGGTGCTAAATATCCTGAAACTGACAGCACCCCTGGACTACAGCATAGAGGAGGGAACAGTGAGCATCAGCGTGGATAAAGTATTGAAGGAAAAATATGCCAACGCACTGCGGAACGGTAAATAGCCGGGAGGCAGGCCAACAGAACAACAATTATTGAACCTGTAAAAACCAATGAATGAACAGTAAGAACAACTGAAAAAAATTGGGGTAATGCGACTTACCCCAATCCAACGAAAATCACATAGTGTGCAGTAGCCTTTGCGACGGGCGTTCTGCCGTAATTCATCGTTTAACTAAAATCTATACAAGTTTATGAAATCCACTCTAAACTTGGCGGCATTTCTTTGCCCCAGGCGAAAATTATTCCTAATGATGAGAATGACGGGATTGCTAATTTTCGGAAGTATTCTACAAGCATCTGCCACCATTTCCGCACAAGACCGAATTAGCGAACTACACGCAGAAAACAAGAGCGTCCGTGAAGTTTTCAAAATGATTGAAAACAGCAGTAACTACCGCTTTTTTTACAATGAGAACTTTGCAGACCTGGACAAGGCAGTGTCCATTGACGTGAAAAACAAAAAGATCAACGATGTACTTGGCCAGCTGTTCTCCACCGCCAATGTCACCTATCGCGTATTGGAAAACAATCTGGTGGTGATCACCCCGGTGAATAACCAACAGATGAAAATTACCGGTCGCGTAACCGACGCCGGCACACATGAGCCGCTGCCCGGTGTCACCATCGCCGTAGAAGGCACCTCCGGTGGCGCCGTAACCGACGCCAGTGGCCACTTTTCCGTACAGGTACCTTCCGGTAGCGCCACATTGGTGTTCTCCTTTGTAGGGTATGTACAACAGAAAGTACCGGTAAATAACCGCACAGAAATCAACGTAAAACTGGACGCAGACACCAAAAAGCTGGAAGAAGTAGTGGTGATGGGCTATACTACCACCACCGTGAAAAACCTCACCGGCGCGGCACAATCCGTAGGTGGCGCCAAACTGAAGGACGTACAGGCCACCAGCGTGGATAAAATGCTGCAGGGTAAAGTCAGCGGTGTATTCGTAGGCAACAGCTCCGGCGACCCCGCTGCCACCCCTACCATCCGTATCAGGGGCAATGGTACGCTTACTGCCGGCAACGCTCCGCTGGTGGTGGTAGACGGTATCATTGGCGGTCTGCCCAATCCCAGCGATATAGAAACGGTAACGGTGCTGAAAGATGCTGCCGCCACCACCCTGTACGGCGCCCGTGCTGCCAACGGTGTAATGGTCATCACCACCAAACGCGGCAAGGCAGGTAAAACACAGGTGAACTTCCGCACCAACGTTGGCTCCGCACAACTCAATACCGGACGTTTCCATCTCATGAACGGAACACAGCTTTACGACCTGCAAACAGCTGCCGGCAGAAAACTGGACCCTTCCATCAGAGACATCAACACCAACTGGCAGAAACTCGCCTTCCAGAACGCTTCTAACCAGAACTATGAACTGTCTGCCCGCGGCGGTAACGAAAAAACCAAGTTCTACCTGGGCGGAAACTACTATAAAGAAGATGGTATCCTCAAAGGTACCGGCGTAGAGCGCTTCAGCGCCCGCCTCAACCTCGATCATAACATCACTGAAAAACTCCGTGTGAGCGCCAACTTCGCAGCGGTACAGCAGCGCGACCAGGACAACTCCGGCGGGTCATTGTACCAGTATTACACCAACCTGCCATGGGACAAACCCTATGACGCACAAGGCAGACCAATCAACCCGATCAATACTGACGTGTGGTACGGCCGCGATATGACCAACTTCCTCTATGATCAGCAATATAACTATGATAAACACACCCGGCAGTCCCTCGAAGGCTTGCTGAAACTGGAATACGACATTACCAAATGGCTGTCCTTCAGCACTACCAACCGCGCGCAGTACTATCACGACCGCAACGAAAGCAATGGTGACGTGAGAACTGCCGCCGGCGCTGATGACCGTGGCAACCTGTACAACTATTACCTGGACACTACCGTATATATCAGCTCCAACCTGCTGAAAGCCCGTTACACCGTCAATAAGGTGCATAATATCGATGGACTGGTGGGTGCAGAGTTCCAGCAGGTTAACTGGGGTAATATCAATGCCAAAGGAAAAGGTATCCTGGCCGGTAAAGACGTATTGGGCGCCACCTCTTCCCCTATGTCTATCGGCGGCACCAAAATAGACCGTGTGTTCAATTCCTATTTTATTCAGGCTAACTATAACTACAATTATAAATACTACTTCACTTCTTCCTTCAGAAGGGACGGTTCTTCCAAGTTCGGCGCCAACCAGCAGTATGGTAACTTCTATGCTTTTGGTGTGTCCTGGGCTGCCTCTGAGGAAAACTTCATTAAATCCATCAAAGCTATTACCAACCTGAAAGTAAGGGCCAGCTATGGTACCACTGGTAATGCTGAAATCGGTGACTATGCTGCTATCGGCGCCTACGCTATCAATACGCAGTACAATGGTTTCCCTGGTGCATATCCCAGCATTTACAATGTGCCTAACCTTTCCTGGGAAAAAGCATACAATACCAACATCGGGTTTGACCTGGGGCTGTTCAACCGGATCAACCTCAGCGTAGATATTTATCAGAAAGACAACAAAGACCTGTTGTTTAATGTACCGTTGCCTGGTACCGCCGGCTACAGCTACATTTCACAGAACGTAGGCGGTGTGCGCAACAAGGGTATTGAAATCAACCTGAGCACAGATAACCTAGTGGGTGAGTTTAAATGGAGCACCGATTTCAATATCGGTTTCAACAAAAACACCGTACGTGATCTCTATGGTGGCAAAAACTACATCATCGATCCGTTGAGCGGCTACTTTATCCTGCAAAAAGGCCAGGACATGCGCAGCTTCTACATGCGTAAATGGGCCGGTGTAGATCCCAGCAACGGCAACCCTACCTGGGAGAAGGTCACCACCGATGCTGACGGAAAGAAAACCGTTACCACTACCAGCAATTATAACGACGCTACTCTGCAGATCGTAGGCTCCGCCACGCCTAAATTCTTTGGCGGCATGCGTAACGTATGGTCTTACAAAAACTTCCAGCTGTCTGCCTTCCTGGCCTTTGTTTCCGGTAATGACGTATACAACAGCACCCGTGAACTGATGGACAACGATGGCGCCTACTACACCTATAACCTGATGCAGCTGGATAAAAACTGGAACCGCTGGCAGAATCCCGGCGATAACGCCACACATCCGAAATATGTGATCGGCGGCAATAAGAACGCGCATAAACCCTCTTCCCGTTTCCTGGAAGATGGCAGCTACCTGCGCCTGAGAAACGTAAACCTGAGCTACTCACTGCCCAAACAATGGCTGGACCGTGTGAAGGTGAGCAATGTGCGTGTATCCGTGGGCGGTGACAACCTGTGGACCCTTACCAAGTTTTCCGGCATCGATCCGGAAGTTGACGACCGCGGTATCAACGGGACTAAATATCCCTTCAGTACCAAATGGTTTGCCGGACTTGAAATCAATTTTTAACAGGGTGCAAAAAAAGATATTATCATGAAGCAGATAACCAAATATATTGCAGGGCTCTCACTGGTGGCTTTTACCGCCTCCTGTTCGCTCGATAAAGAACCATACAGCGCTATACCCGACGACGGTGTACTGAAAGATGAAACCAAATGGCCTGCCGCTACCGCCGGCAACTATGCCTTGCTCAAAGAGGAAAACTTTACCCGCAACTATTTCCAGATGGGAGAGTTCCCCAGCGACGATGTGGCGCTGAGCGGCGCTACCACTGACCCGCTGTTTTACTCTTACACTTATGGCCATCTTACCAACCAGGGTAATACCGGCCAACTGTGGCGTATGGGATATAAAGCTATTAACGGCTGTAACAGGCTGCTGGAGGTAATGTCGGAAGGAAAGTCGCCCGCAGTAAATCAACTGATCGGTGAAAACCTGTTCATCCGCGCATTTGTCCACTTTGCGCTGGTTCGCTCTTTTGGCCGTCCATACAGCCAAAGCCCGGAAACTAACTTAGGCGTTCCCGTTATTACAAAGTACGATATAACGGCAACGCCTAAACGTAACACAGTGAAAGAAGTGTATGCCCAGCTGGTAGCTGACCTCTCCCGCGCGAAGGCGTTGATGAACGATGACAACAGTAACAGCTACGCCTCCAAAAGCGCTGCCATGGCATTGCTGGCAAGAACATACCTCTATATGGGACGTAACGATTCTGCTGCCATCTATGCGGATTCCGTGATCACTGGCGGTAAATATTCACTGCTCAGCACCGCTGAACTGCCCCGTTATTTTACCAAAAGCAACGAAAACAATAATGAAACCATTTTCGCGATTCACCATACCTTACAGGATGACCGTACCTGGAGTTCCATCGGCTCCATGTATTATATGTCGCCCGGTGGTATGGGATATGGTGAGATGTATGCCTCCCAGTCCTATCGCACCCTGTTGGATAGATTTCCGCAGGACGTACGGCATGCCTTTGTACAGCCGGTATATCTGAAAGCGCAGTCTGGCCAGGATTCTGTTGATGCCAATGGCAATAAGGTAATGGCCGCCCGTAACAACGTTCCCAAATGGTACATCCTGAAATACTCCAACCAGGACAACGTGCCTACCCTGAGTTCCCCGGTAGTGCTGCGTTTGGCGGAAATGTACCTGATACGCGCGGAAGCCAATGCCAAAATGGGTAAAAACGATGCAGCACTGGCTGATGTGAATATCATCCGGACCCGTGCGGGCCTGAGCGGCAACGCATTGTTTTCCTCCGCCAACATGCAAGGGTATGCCTCCGCGTTGGACGTGGTATTGGACGAGCGCCGGCTGGAGCTGGCCTTCGAAACACACCGCGTGTTCGATCTCTTCCGCAACAACAGGAATGTTTTCCGTGATTATCCGGGCGTACAGCCGGAACATCCGCAAACTATCAAATACACCGATGCCAGAGTGGTACATTTTATCCCTGAATCGGAAATCCTGCTGGACCCCAACCTGATACAAAATCCCATACAATAACCAATAGCCGGAAAGCCCCGTACCACGGGGCTTTCCCATTTATGTAATTATCGGTGAAAATAACCGCCATCCTGCGTAAATTCAGCCCCGCAGTGACCATATGAAAAATGTAAAATAATTATTGATGTATCAATCTAACCACCATGACCGCCTCGTGCGGAAAGGCTTGATGCTGGCAGGTTTTACCTTTACTTTCCTCGGCGCGGTTAACGCCCAGCAGATAAAGTACACCGCCGGCAACAATAACTGGGATGCCGATTCTCTCGGTAACCACCGGGCAGTAGTGACTTTCAACGGTACCGCCGGACCGGCCCGCGTAGTTATTCCGTGGCGCCGCCGTGACCAGCACCCGGAACTAAAGCGTATCATTGTGCAGGACGCGCAGACCAAACAGCCGGTCAGTAACGTCTTTCCCGTGTCCATCAACCGCGAACAAGGGGACATCGTCTTTGATCCGGTGTCCGGCAAAGGGACCTATTATATCTATTATCTCCCTTATAAAAACGAAGGAAGGGCCAATTACCCGAAAGGGGTATACCTGCCAGCGGAACCCGCCGGCAGCAATAGCTGGGCGAAAACAATCGCTGTACCGCCCAGGCCCAATACAACGGTAAAAGAGCTGGAAGCCATCGATACCTTCAACACATTTTATCCGATGGAAGTGATAGCTACCGCTGCTGAAATGAAACAGCTGCTGCTGCGTCACCCCGGCGCCGGTTACCTCGTATTCCCCGAAGACCGCACTTTTCCTGTCCGCATGACCCGCGACCTGCCGCAACGCTGGATACAGCAAGGACCTTCACAGTCCTTTGCCGGTCAGGCCGACAAAGGAGAGTACTACGCTTTCCAGCTGGGCATCTACGCCCTCCATGCGCTGAAGCAGGTACAGGTCAGCTTCAACGATCTTAAGACGACAGACGGAAAAACGATTCCCGCGTCTCAGCTGCATTGCATTAATACTCATGGGACCACCTACGACGCGCAGCCTTTTACCGCTGCTGTCAACGTGCCGGAAGGCACGGTGCAGGCCATGTGGTGCGGTATCGATGTGCCGGCAGATGCCGCTCCGGGCGTATATAAGGGCATCGTCACCATTCACCCGGAAGGCATGCCTGCCATGCCGGTGAGACTGACACTCACCGTGACCGGTAAAACGGCCGTCAACAGCGGGTTTAACGAACCATGGAAACAAACCCGCCTGAAATGGCTCAACTCCACGCTGGCACAGGATAATGCGGTCATAGCGCCCTATACGCCGCTGGAGATGAAAGACAGTGTCATCAGCCTCCTGGGCCGTAAGGTAGGTATCCATAAAGATGGTTTCCCTGCACAGATACAGACCTTCTTCACCCCTGAAATGACATCACTGTCCAACCAGGCGAAGAATATCTTTACTGAACCCGTACACTTCCACTTCATCGCGGCGGCAGATGGCAAAGACCTGAAATGGAAAAACAATGGCTGGCAGATTACCGGCCGTGAAGCCGGCAAAATCAGCTGGAAAGCCACCAATACCACTTCCGGCCTGCAAATGGACGTGCTGGCAGCACTTGAATTTGACGGCTATATGGACTATACCGTGAAAGTGACCGCCCTGGAAGACGTTTCCCTGAAAGATATCACCCTTCACCTGCCTTTCGAAAAAGGAGCGGCCAAATACATGATAGGGCTCAATCAGAAAGGAGGCCTGCGCCCTGAAAAAATAGACTGGAAGTGGGACGTGCAACATAAAAACCAGGATGGCGCCTGGCTCGGCGATGTTAATGCCGGCTTGCAGTTTACGCTTCGCGATGAACACTATGTACGGCCGCTGAATACCAATTTTTATCTCCAGAAGCCGCTACTGTTACCTGTTTCATGGGGCAATGGAGAAAAAGGCGGTATCACGATCGGAGAAAAAGGGAAAGCTATCCTGGTAAATGCGTATAGTGGTGAACGTACGCTGCATAAGGGAGATACGTTGTATTTTAATTTCCACCTGATCATCACGCCATTCCATCCTGTAAACACAGACTTCCAGTGGAGCACCCGTTTCTATCATAAATACAATAACCTGGACAGCATCAAAGCTACCGGCGCTACTGTGGTCAACATCCACCATGGCAATGATATCAATCCATGGATCAACTATCCGTTCATTGAATGGAAGAAGATGAAGGATTATATTGATGCGGCCCATCAGAAAGGACTGAAAGTTAAGATATATAACACCGTACGCGAGCTGTCCAACCATGCCTGGGAAACCTTCCCGCTGCGCAGCCTGGGCCACGAGGTGTATAGCCCCGGCAAAGGCGGCGGTTTCTCCTGGCTGCAGGAACACATCGACAGTGACTATATCGCGGCGTGGTTTGTTCCTGAGTTTAAAGACGCCGCTATTATCAACAGTGGCATGAACCGCTGGCACAACTACTATGTGGAAGGTATGAACTGGCTGGTGCAAAACGTGGGCATCGACGGCATCTACCTCGATGATGTGGCCTTCGACCGGGTGACAATGAAACGTATTAAAAGAGTGCTCACTCAGGACGGTCATCCGGGTATTATAGACCTGCATTCTGCCAATCAGTATAATAAATCAGATGGCTTTATCAACAGCGGCATGCTCTATATGGAACATTTCCCTTACCTGAACAGGCTTTGGTTTGGAGAGTATTTTGATTATGAAAACAACAGCCCTGATTTCTTCCTCACAGAAGTGAGCGGCATTCCTTTCGGCCTTATGGGTGAGATGTTGCAGGACGGCGGTAATCCGTGGAGGGGCATGGTATATGGCATGACCAGCCGTATGCCATGGTCTGACAATGCAGATCCGCGGCCTATCTGGAAAGTGTGGGATGATTTCGGTATGCAGGGCACTAAAATGATTGGTTACTGGGTAGACAATAACCCGGTTAAAACCAATAACCCGCTGGTGCCGGCAACCATCTACAGGAAAGACGGTGCGGTATTGATATCGCTTGCCAGCTGGGCCAAAGAAGATACCACGGTACAGTTGAATATCGATTGGAAAGCACTGGGCATAGATCCTGCAAAGGCGGTGATCACGGCGCCGGACGTACGTAATTTCCAGCAGGGCCGTACGTTTGCCAAAGACGCGCAGATACCCGTCGCTAAAAACAAAGGCTGGCTGCTGATTGTGCGTTAGCCGGATATATATAATCAAAGCAAAGGCCCATTGACATTGGTCAATGGGCCTTTGCTTTGATTGATAGTATTAATAACGTTTCCCGGGAATATCTGTGCGGAAGGTTTCCACGCACTTACGGTCCTGTAGGGTAACATATACTGTTTTACCGTCTTTATCACCGAAGATAAGGTTGCTGCAGTTTTTGCCTTTGAGAGGAACTTCGCGGATAAGTTCTCCTTTGGGGGAGAAGACAGCAATCACGCCTTTGCCCCAGCGGGCTATATGCAGGTTACCAGCTTTGTCGCATTTCATGCCATCGAGGCCAAAGTCAGGGAAAGAGGTGAAAAGTGTTTTGTTGGAGATGTTGCCGTTTTTGTCCACATCATATTTCCAGACTTTGCGTTGGACACTTTCGTTGACGTAAAGTGTTTTTTCATCCGGGCTCAGTTCAATGCCATTTGTAGTGCCCATGCCGGTTTCCAGCAGTACGGCCTTGCGGTTGGGGTCTATGCGCCAGATCTGGCCGCCACTGGAGGCCCAGGCAGGATCTGAAGCGAAGATCTGATCCTTTTTATTGATGCAGAGGTCATTGGGCTGGTTAAACTGGCTGGAATGCACGTATGCGCTGATTTTGCGGGTTTTCATGTCTACCCGTAACACGTTATGTCCTTTGAAGTCGGGGAGAAACATATCTCCTTTGCTGTTGAAGTTGACACTATTGCCTACACTGCTGTCGGGCAGGCTCACGAATATTTCCCCTGCGCCTGTTTTGGTGTTGATCTTGCCCACAGTGCCGTCCCGCTGGAAGTTGACCACATAGAAATTACCGGCTTTATCGAAGTTGGGGCCTTCAATGTTAACGGAGAACATATTTTCGGCGGTAAGGTCCCGGGCCTGATAAAGCGGGCGGTCAGTATGTTGGGCTAACGTGGAAAGGCCATGGCAGGCCATCAGCGCCATCAGAGAGAGATGTCTTTTCATGAGCTAGAATATTTGAAGGGTTAAGTTACTCAAGAATTACCGATTTTTTAACGGAGATCTGCATACGGGAAAGGGCAGCGACAGGGGTGGGGGCTATCGTCGAGCGGGACTGTCAACTTATTTCTTAATTTTGCGCCCATGATTCATGTTTCGGAATTCAAAGACCTTGCTCAGCTTACGATTCATAAGGTAGGCAACTCCGCTAATGATGAGCCGCTTCTTTTTTCAAAGGCGCCATTGAAGCTGGAAGGTGAGACGATTGCCCAGCTGCTGTGTACCTATTTTATACAGCCGTTTGCGAATTCAGCGGAATTTTTCCGCTTTTATCATGAGGCAGATTTACAATTGAATGAAATATTTCAATATTGTCGCCGTATATTTACTGACGAGAATGAATTTCAAGAGCAGTCTGTTAATATAGCCAAACATCTATATAAACATTCCACCCATCCCAAAGTGAAAGGCGGAGAGCTTTATATAGCGTACTTTAGCAAATGTCAGGTGGATGGTGAAGAAGTTGCGGCCATAGGCATATTTAAATCGGAAAACCGGGATACCTATCTGAAAGTGTTTTTGTCTGATGAGAATTATCAGGTGGACTATGAAGATGGTATTAATATAAATAAACTTGACAAAGGTTGTCTGATATTTAATACAGAAGAGGATAACGGTTTTAAAGTCAGCGTAGTTGACAGTACCGGCAAACAAACAGAAGCAGTTTATTGGAAAGACGCGTTTTTACAGGTGCAGCGCCGTGAAGACAGCTACCATCAGACGGAGACTGCTGTGAATATGTGTAAACAGTTTATTCACAACAAGCTGCCAACCGAATATGAGATGGACCGTGTAGATCAGGTAGATTTATTAAATAAATCAGCTGCATATTTTAAGGAAAAAGAACAGTTCCAGCTGGAAGATTTTGCACAGGAAGTATTAGGCCATCCGGACGCGATTGCATCATTTAAGGAATTCAGGAACGAGTACCAGCAAGCGTATCAACAGGAGATCCCTGATGAATTTGATATTTCGGCCCCGGCAGTAAAAAAACAACAAAAGGTTTTTAAGAGCATACTGAAACTGGACCGCAATTTCCATGTGTATATTCATGGTAACCGCGAAATGATTGAGCGTGGATATGATGAAGCCACAAACCTGCACTACTATAAGCTGATGTTTGAAAACGAGTCGTAGGCGAAGTAGGCCACAGGTAGCCGTGTTGTTGAATTGGTGAGGAGAGAATGATCAAAATATTATTAAGTTTTTCTCATAAGCAAAAACCAATTGTTAACAAAGGCTGCCTCATCTGGGCGGCCTTTTAGTTTTATATATCTACTTAATTAAGCAAAAAAAAGACAACCGTTACGGTTGTCTTTTTTTTATCCTTTGTTATTGTTATCCGGTTTGGGCCTGGGTTTGTGCCTTGGGGGGCGACGGTCCTGTTTAGGTTGTCCGCCTCCTTGTCCCTGTTGGTTTCCCTGGTTTTGCGGTGGCTTTTGTCCCTGTTCCTGCCGGGGTTGTTGTTCACGGCCTTGTCTGGGTTGTCCGCCTTGCTGGCCTTGTCCCTGGCGTTGCTGATTGCCGCCGCCGCCGCGTGTTTCCTGTTTGCTCCTGTTACGGTCAGGATGATGGCGTTCGTGGCGTTCATGCCGCTGTTGGGCTGACTTTTGTTCCTGTTTCGGTTCGTTTTTGGGTTGTCCGCCCTGCTTCGGCTGTTGTTCTCCGGCTTTTTGCTGTTTCTGGCGGTCTTTGTCCTTCTGCTTACGTTTCTGGACTGTTTTTTCCAGCGATTTGAGGCTGATCTGGCCTACCACGTCAGCGAAACCGAGGTCGGTTTCCTTAGGTTTGGCCGTCACTACTTCCACCGCTTTCAGTTCTTCAGGTTTCACGCCCTGCCGGTTGAGCTGGCGGATTTCTTTTACCCTGGTGATGGTGAGCGGATATTGTTTGTTGCTGCCTTCGTAGGAATACCACATGAGGCTTTTGAAGATGTCCCGTTTCTGCAGGTTGGCAACGCCGCCTGCGGTTTCGATGGTATCAGCATCGTCGGGGAATTCTTTCAGCGCATCGAGATAGGTGTCCAGTTCGTAGTTGAGGCAGCATTTCAGGCGGCCGCATTGTCCGGACAGTTTAGCCTGGTTGATGGACAGGTTCTGATACCGGGCAGCCGTGGTGTTGACACTTTTAAAGTCAGACAACCAGGTTGAGCAGCAGAGCTCGCGTCCGCAGCTACCGATGCCACCTACTTTTCCGGCTTCCTGGCGGGCGCCGATCTGGCGCATTTCCACCTTGGCGCGGAATTCAGAGGCATATACCTTGATCAGCTCACGGAAATCGACACGGTCGTCTGCGGTGTAGAAAAAAGTGGCTTTACGGCCATCGGCCTGTATTTCTACTTCTGCCAGTTTCATTTCGAGGCCCAGGTTACGGGCGATGGCCCTGGATTTTATCAGGGCATCTTTTTCGCGGGCCTTGTTATCGGCCATCCTTTGCAGGTCGTCATTGCTGGAACGACGTAATACTTTTTTGATCTCGGGGGTGTCTTCAGCACGTCTTTTCTTCATCTGAAGTTTTACCAGCTCGCCCGTGAGGCTCACTGTGCCAACATCGAAACCACTGACACCTTCTACGGTTACCATCTCACCCTTGTCAAGGTGCTGCCTGGTAACATTGCGGAAGAAGTCCTTACGGCTCCCGTTGTTGAAACTAACTTCTATAATATCGAATGGTGCTAAGCTATCGCCAAGCGGAATATTGGACAGCCAGTCAAATACATTCAGTCGGTTACAACCTCCCGTACTGCATCCTCCATTACTCTTACATCCTGACGGCTTTCCTTCCACACCCGTACCACATCCGGCACAAGCCATATTAATAAATAGTTTAAATTTTATAAATAAGCATTTCAGGTTACTCCAATCCTTTAAAATACATTTTTCCCTTCAGAAAAACAAAAAGGACGGGAGATGACAAAGGTAAGGAAATGCCATGACAAGAGGGGAGCGGCTTTCCGGTTATTACAGAACAGGTAGAGGTTTCTTTTTAAATATATATTGTAGCTTGATAGACAATGCATGAAATAGCATTTTTGCATTAGCATTGCGTTCAATGTGATAATACGCGTTGTCTAATACATCAGCAATCTGCCTGGTTTGTTCCAGATTGGCCAGTTTAGCCAGTTTGGTGGCAAAATCCACTTCCTCGTCTGAAAAAGCCAGCTGCGCCTTGTCTATATACTGAAGGCGGACGGTATGTTCCAGCAGGTTGATGAAATACCGCAGAAACTGCTTCTGGTTTTCACGGCCGGTTTTGGCGCTGGAAATACCTTCTATCCATTCCTGCAGGGCTACACGGTTACCGGTGAACAGGTAATTGAGCCAGTTACGCAGCAGTTCATGGTAGTCGTCATCGGAGTGCTGGAGTAAAAAGATAGCCTCCCGGTAGTTGCCTGCCGCAATGGTGGCAATCTGCCGGGCCTTGGCAGCCGGTACCTTCGCCCGCTCAGTCAGGGCTTTTTCCATGTTTTCCCGGGAGAGCGGATTTATTTTTATCAGGTGGGTGCGTGACAGGATCGTGGCCAGGATCTGTTCCTGGTTTTCTGCAATCAGGATAAACAGGGTATTGGCCGGAGGTTCCTCTATCAGCTTCAGCAGCCGGTTACCTTCGTTGCCCAGGTATTCCGGCATCCACATCAGCAGGATTTTATAACCGCTTTCAAAACTTTTCAGGTTCAGCTTACGGATAATGTCCGAGCACTCATTGGCAGTGATATTGCCCTGCTTGTTTTCCGCGCCGATAAACTGCAGCCAGTCATATGCATTGCCATACGGATTGGTGGTCACAAACTCCCGCCATTCGGAAATATAATCCGTGCTCACCGGCTTGTCACCGGGTTTTCGGGGTATCACCGGATAGGAGTAGTGAATATCAGGATGGATATGCTGCGCCGCTTTCAGACAGGACGGGCACTGGCCACAGGCGTCATGTGCCTGCTTGTTCTCACATACCAGGTATTGTGTGAAAGCCAGTCCCAGGGGCAACCCGCCGGCCCCTTCGGGAGCCAGTAGTATCATCGCGTGACTGAGGCGGTTCTGTTGTATCGATTGTATCAGCTGCTGTTGTGCTGCTGCTTGTCCTATGATCTCCGAAAAAAGCATGGGTGCAAGATACTGAAAAGGGGCTAATCCTCACTTAGGGTAACGTCACATAACAAGCATTCTGGAACGTGCCGGAGCCGGTAATCTTGCGGCCTTCCGCCTCGAAATAGTAGGTGCCGCTTACTTTTTTTAGTTTGGTATTAATAAAAGTAAGGGTGATGGCAGAAGTATCGGTGTTCAGATACGTGTAGTCTCCAACATTGTTCATTGCCGCCACTACCAGTCCTCCCTGCAACCTGCGGGATTTGGAGTATACATATGTTTTCAGTTTGAGGCTGTCGTTGCTGATGGCAGGATCTGAATAAGGACCGTCCATCAGGTTAAGCACGAACTTAAAACTGTCTGAGACAGCCTCCATGCTCAGAAATTTAACGCCGCCACTGTCCAACTGCTGCCTGAACAATGTGCTGGTGGAGAGGTTCAGGGTACGAGTGGTGTTCTGAACGGTACCTGTCATCGTCATTTCGGGGCATGATAAAATGGGCGTATCGATGCTGTGCTGGCAGGCTGCCATGCATAACAGGATAGCCGTTAAAACCGGGACCACGGTTTTACTACGGTGTTCGGAATGGTATTTCATCTGTATTATGTATCCACTTGTTGTAATGTTCTCAGGCACGCTAACGTATATACGCAGGCGTGCAGTATTTTATTACACTAAGTTGGCAAAAGGTGTGAAGCAATGCTACTTTTCAATGGCAGCAATCACTTCTGGCGCATCCGGTTGTGTTTTGGGTGAAAACACAGCAATGAGATTCCCTTTTTCATCCAGCAAATATTTCTGGAAGTTCCACTTAACGTCTGCCGGCTCCAGGTGTTTGGCTTTACTTTCGTCCAGCAGCCATTTATACAGTGGGTGGATATCATCTCCCTTTACTGATATTTTGGCGGCCATGGGAAAGGTAACAGCATACTGTTTGGTGCAGAAGCTTTTGATTTCTGCATTGGTGCCGGGCTCCTGTGAGCCGAAGTTATTCGCCGGGAAACCTACGATTACGAGTTTGTCCTGGTACTTCTGATATATTTTCTCCAAACCTGCATATTGTGGCGTATTACCACAGAGAGAAGCAGTGTTGACAATCATTATTTTTTTACCCTTAAAACGGGAGAATTCAATTTTACCCCCGTCTACTGCATCTACCTTGAAGTCATAGATGCGCGGACCTGCAAATAGCAGAAGGACCGAAAGTATGGCCAGTCTCAACATAAAAATATTTTTTAGAGGGATTGATCGGTGGTTAATTAGTCAGCCTGCAGCGGACTTTACGGTGTAAAGATACACATCCCCGGGAAGAAAAAGAATTAACTTTTTGTTAGCCGGAGGCCCAGGCGAGACAACAAACACCCACTGTGGCGCCGGCTTCCAGCAGCGCCTGTCCGGCAGCCTCCGTGGTGGCGCCGGTGGTGATCACGTCGTCTATCAGGAGTACGTGCTTTCCCGTTAGTAATGCTGGGTTTGCTTTAAATACGGTCTTTACGTTTTCCCAGCGACTGATACGGCTCTTCCGTGTTTGGGTATCTGTGTACTGCACCCGTTGCAGCGCCTGCAAAAGCACGGGCTTGTCCATCATTGCGCCGATGGCCGTAGCCAGCAGTGCGGCCTGGTTGTAGCCGCGTTCTTTCTCCTTGCGGTGATACAATGGCATTGGCACCAGGCAGTCTGCCGTGGCGGCCCATCCACCGGTCTGTAACACATGACCGGCCTGTTTTCCCAGCCAGTCCGCAATATCTTTTCGCTGGTGATATTTAAACTGGTGCACAAGCCGCTGTAACCCTGAAGCCTGACTATAATAATAGACAGCGGTTGCATAAGTGACGGGCATGCGCCCACGGAAAATATTCGCCACAGGATTGTCTGCATGATGGTGAAAACCTGTTAACGGCAGGCAGTCCTGGCAGTGCAGGCACAACAGGTCATTTGCTGAAAACAGTTCCTGTCCGCAAATTTCACAGCAATGCGGATAAAACAAGTTGACCAATGGGGATAACAAACGGGTAAACATGAGCCTTATATAAAGGTGTCAGAATAATTGTTGGTATACTTCTTCCACTCTTCCTACCGGCACTACTTCTATATTGAATTTAGTGAGATCTATTCCTTTTTTGTTATAACGGGAGATGAATATTTTATGAAAACCAAGTTTTTCCGCTTCCGCAATACGTTGTTCAATACGGTTGACAGCCCTGATTTCACCGCTCAGGCCTACTTCTCCGGCGAAACATATTTTATTGGCAATAGCATTGTCTTCATAAGAAGAAAGCAATGCGCAAAGCACTGCCAGATCGATGGCCGGGTCTTCCACGCGGATACCGCCGGCGATATTGAGGAAAACATCTTTTACGCCGAAGTGGAAGCCGCCGCGTTTTTCCAGTACTGCCAGCAGCAGTTGTAACCTGCGCAGGTCGAAGCCGGTGGCGGTACGTTGCGGTGTGCCGTATACCGACTGGGTAACAAGCGCCTGCACTTCTACCAACAGTGGCCGGAGACCTTCCATGGTGGCGCTGATGGCCACACCGCTCAACAGGTCGTCGCGTTGGGAGATCAGTATTTCTGAAGGGTTGGTCACTTGCCGGAGACCGGTGCCGGTCATCTCATAAATACCCAGTTCAGCAGTGGAGCCAAACCTGTTTTTAATGGTGCGCAGTATGCGGTAGGCATAGTGTTGGTCGCCTTCAAACTGAAGTACGGTGTCCACCATATGTTCCAGTACTTTCGGTCCGGCGATGGAGCCGTCTTTGGTAATATGTCCGATCAGGAAAACCGGTGTGTTGCTTTCCTTGGCGAAGCGCTGCAATTCAGCAGTTGTTTCCCTGATCTGTGAAACGCTGCCGGGTGCTGATTCAATCAGGGGAGTGTGCAGTGTTTGGATGGAATCCACTATCACAAGTTGCGGCTGCAGTTTTTTTATTTCAGAGAAGATAGTTTGTGTAGACGTTTCCGTAAGAAGATAGAACTGATCATTGGTGCTTTTGATGCGGTCGGCCCGCATTTTTATTTGTTGCTCGCTTTCTTCCCCGCTGATATAAAGTGTTTTTATTTGTTTCAGCTGTAGTGCATTTTGCAGGAAGAGCGTGGATTTTCCGATACCAGGCTCACCGCCTACCAGTACCAGTGAGCCGGCCACTATACCGCCTCCGAGTACACGATTCAGTTCATTGTCTGGTGTCAGCAGGCGTTTCTCTTCGTTGGTGACTACTTCAGCCAGATTAATGATTTTCTGGTGCCGGACATTGCCGGTATCGTTATTTTTCCAGTCGTGTTGTTTGCCGGGAATATCTTTCTGTACTCTTTCCTCCACGAAGGTGTTCCATTGTCCGCAACTGGGACATTTACCATTCCATTTTGCAGATTCGTATCCACATTGCTGGCAAAAAAAAGCGGTTCTTATTTTACTCATAATTTTTTTGAAACAGGATGTTACAAAGTAAGTTGTTTTAGAAAAAACAGGGGTGAAATGTTAACGTGAAGGGTTAAAAAAGGGGGTAATCATGTCTTTAAAAGAGAAAAGAGCCAAACGGAAGATTCCGTTGACTCTTTCTACTTACTAACCCATTAAATTCAGGTCTAAATTACAAAATGGCTTCAGAATAAAAAAGTTTATTTGATTGATGTGAATAACTTTTGATTGATTTTCGTAATGTAAGAAAGTGGCTGCCAATGCCTGTTTCAGGCCATAAATTGTCCAATATTACTTTCATTGGCAACTCGTAAAATGTTGATAAATAGGATTGATGTTGATGATTTTTGCATATGAAAAAAATATCATAAGATCATCGGCGACTTCTGCCAAACCGGCCGTAATTTCAGGTGATTTTCTTCAAAAAAGACAAAATGACAGTGTTAAATTTCTGTATGAAAGGTAAAAGGCAGGGTTGGCAGGAAAACTCTTAAATAAAACTTAAAACGGGGCATCTGGACAGAAATTTGTGCGTTCAGAAGCATCAAAAGTATGAGTATGACACCAGGAATCATGTTTGTTTCGCTGATTTTTGTGGGGATCAGCTTTCTTGTCAGTTATGTATTAAAAAGTAAGTTCCGGGCCTACAGTGAGGTGCCGACCTCATCCGGGTTTACCGGCAGGCAGATTGCAGAGAAAATGCTGAGGGACAACAACATCTATGATGTTCAGGTACTGTCTGTAGACGGTTTTTTATCAGATCACTATAATCCGGCGAATAAGACGGTCAACCTGAGCCCCGACGTATACGCAGGGGCCAATGTGGCTGCTGCGGCCGTGGCGGCGCACGAGTGCGGGCACGCGGTACAGCATGCGGCGGCTTATCCCTGGCTGGGCCTGCGGTCCCGGTTGGTGCCGGCCGTACAGTTCAGCGCTTCGCTGGTACAGTGGGTGCTGCTGGGCGGTATCCTGCTGATTAATGTATTTCCGCAGCTGTTGCTGGCGGGGATTGTGTTATTCGGTATCACCACTGTGTTTGCCCTGATTACGCTGCCGGTGGAATTTGACGCTTCCCGCCGTGCGCTGGCGTGGCTGGACCGTAGCCAGGTAATGCGCCCGCAGGAGCATGATAAGGCTAAAAATGCCCTTTGGTGGGCGGCTATGACCTATGTGGTGGCGGCACTGGCCTCTCTGGCCACCCTGTTCCAGTATATTTTAATATATATGGGTGCGCGGGACCGGCGATAACTTTATTCTAATAGCTGAAAATATTAAAAGGGCTTTCCGGAAGGGAAGCTCTTTTTTATGTCTCGCCTCCTGTTGAATGTTTATTATTTGATATATAAACAATGTATCTACATAAATATTTAGAGGACAGGTTTCTGTCTGGTAACCCGGCAAAAGGATGGGGGAGAGGGCTGTTGGTATGGCGGCGTCCGTAATGTCCCCGCGGCAGGCGTTTTTAATAGGTGTTAATAACTTTTATTCAAATTTTTTATTGAAAATCAATCAATTGCAAAGGTGTCTTACAAAAAATCACGTAAAATGTATGGTTATTCAGAATAGTGAATGTACCTTTGCACTCCCCGTTACAGGGGGAATTGTTTACAAGACGTAATTTTTATCGTATACAACAATGAACACATTAAGCTTTAAAACTAAATCGGCTAACGACGCTTACGTAAAGCGTGAGTGGCATATAGTAGACGCTACCAACCTGACTCTCGGACGAGTTTGTGCGAAAATGGCAGCTATCCTGAGAGGTAAGAACAAGCCTTACTATACGCCTCATACTGATTGTGGTGATTTTATCATCGTGATCAATGCGGAAAAAATCGCTTTGACCGGCAATAAAATGGCGGAAAAAGAATACATGCACTACACTGGTTACCCAGGTGGTCAGAGAGTTGAACTGGCAAAGGACCTGATCCGTCGCCGTCCTGAGGTTATGATTGAGAAGGCTATCAAAGGTATGTTGCCTAAAAACCGTCTCGGTCGTAAAATGTACAAAAAACTGTTTGTATACGCAGGTGCAGAACATCCTCATGCAGCGCAGAAACCAAAACCATTAACTTTCTAATTTTTCTCTGATACATGGAAAAGCAAAAAAATACAATAGGTCGTCGTAAAGAAGCTGTTGCCCGTGTGTATATCGCAAAGGGTACCGGTGCCATTACCGTAAACGACAAGGATTATAAAAACTACTTTTCTCTGATCTACCTGCAAAACCAGGTTGAATTACCCTTCAAAACTATCGACGCGCTGGATAAATTTGACGTGAAGATCAATGCACAGGGTGGTGGTATCAAAGGACAGGCAGAAGCGATTAAACTGGGTATTGCACGTGCACTGTGCGAAGTGAACATCGAGTTCCGTCCCGCACTGAAAGCAGCCGGTCTGCTGAAACGTGACCCGAGAAGCGTAGAACGTAAGAAACCAGGTAAAGCGAAAGCAAGAAGAAGCTTCCAGTTCTCTAAACGCTAATTTTGAGTACTTAGCCATTATCGCTAAACATTATTTGATCCTTTTAATTGAGCAATATAAACATGGAAAATAATACCTCATTGCAGCAGCAGTTACTGGAGGCAGGTGTTCACTTCGGTCACCTGAAGAAGAAATGGAATCCTAAAATGCTGCCTTATATTTTCGCAGAAAAGAAAGGTATTCATATCATTGATCTGAACAAAACCGTAGAAGGCTTACAGGAAGCAGCAGCTGCCCTGAAATCCATCGCTAAAAGCGGTAAAAAGATCATGTTCGTTGCTACTAAAAAGCAAGCGAAAGAAATCGTAGCAGATGCTGCGCGTAACATCAACATGCCTTACGTTACTGAAAGGTGGTTAGGTGGTATGCTCACCAACTTCTCTACTATCCGTAAGAGCGTGAAGAAAATGCAGAGCATTGAAAAAATGCTGCAGGACGGAACTTTCGACAACATCACCAAAAAAGAACGTCTGACTTTAAGCCGTGATAAAGAGAAAATGGAAAAAGTGCTGGGTGGTATTGCCCAACTGGCACGTGTTCCAGCCGCTCTGTTCATGGTGGATATCAGCCACGAACATATTGCACTGGCGGAAGCAAAACGCCTGGGCATTGTTACCTTCGGTATGGTAGATACCAACTCCGATCCCAGCAAAGTTGACTTCGCTATCCCTGCGAACGACGATGCTACTAAATCTATCGCTATCATCACCAGCTACATCTGCGCTGCTATCGCAGAAGGCCTGTCTGAAAGAGCTACTGAAAAATCTGAAGAAGTAGAAGAGGAAGAAGAAGCAGACGACAAAGCCCGCAGATTTGACGTGGAAGGTGGCGAAGACCGCGAAAGAGGTCGTAAACCTCAAGGCCAGGGCGGTGGTCGTGGTCCGGGCGCTGGTGGTAACCGTGGCGGTGGCCAGGGTGGCAACCGTGGCGGCCAGGGCGGCGGCGCTAATCGCGGCGGTGGTAACCGTGGCGGTGGCCAGGGTGGCGGACAACGTCGTCCCTCCAACGCTGGCGGCGGCGGTCCAAGAAAACCAGCCGGTAAATAATATCATTCTCTGATTTTGATATTGAAATATTAGGTTATTTAAAATGCAGCGAAGATTACTTCGCTGCATTTTAAATAACCCGATAACCCAACAAGAATTAATCAATTATTAATACTCATAAATCAATATAGCTCATGGCAACAATTACAGCAGCTGATGTAAACAAACTGCGTCAGCAAACTGGTGCGGGTATGATGGATTGCAGAAAAGCACTCGTGGAAAGTGATGGCGACTTTGAAAAAGCAGTAGACTATCTGCGCAAAAAAGGTCAGAAAGTAGCTGCACTGCGTTCCGACCGCGAAACTAAAGAAGGTGTTATCATCGCTAAAGTTGCTGCTGATGGTAAATCCGGCGTTATCGTAGGCCTGGGTTGCGAAACTGACTTCGTAGCGAAAAACGAAGACTTCGTGAAATTCGCACAGTCTATCGTTGAACTGGCCCTGTCTAAAGGTATCAAAACCATCGAAGACCTGAATGCTGCTGAGCTGGACGGTGCTACCGTTGCTGATAAAGTAAACGACCAGGTTGCTAAAATCGGTGAAAAAATCACCCTGAATAAATTCGAATTCGTGGAAGCTGGCGGTGTAACTGCCTACATCCACGGTAACTACCGTATGGGCGTTCTCGTTGCCTTCTCTAAACCTGTATCTGAAGAAACAGGTAAAGACGTGGCTATGCAGATCGCTGCGATGAACCCAATCGCAGTTGACGCTGACAGCGTTCCTGCTGATGTTATCGCCCGTGAAAAAGAAATCGCTGTTGAACAGGTGAAAGCTGAAGGCAAACCTGCTGAAATGGCTGAAAAAATCGCTGCCGGTAAAGTGAACAAATTCTTCAAGGAAAGTACCCTGCTGCAACAGGCCTTCGTGAAGGACAACAACAAATCCGTAGCAGATTACCTGAAGTCTGTAGACGCTGACCTGAAAGTATTCGGCTTTAAACGAATCGCTTTAGGTTAATACAATCATATTGAAAAAAAGGAGAGAATTTTGGTTCTCTCCTTTTTTTTGCGCACTGCAAAATCAGGCGCCCGCAATCTCCTGCTTACAACAAAATCACCCGGCATTTTGCTTTCACTAGCAGGTTTTTGCTTTTAAATTGTATCTTAGGATACCGTAATTACATTAGCAAATCACAATCTTACAATATTTTATAGCGTCATGTTGCCAAAGTATAAGCGTATTTTGCTCAAATTGAGCGGTGAGGCCCTTATGGGGGATGCAAATTATGGTATTGATCATAAGGTAATTACCCAGTATGCCTACGATATCAAAGCAGTTACCGACCTCGGCGTACAGGTAGCCATCGTGATCGGCGGCGGTAATATCTACCGTGGAATGAATGAAGCCGAAACCGGTATCGAAAGAGCCCAGGGAGACTATATGGGCATGCTGGCCACCGTGATCAATGGTATGGCCCTGCAAAGCGGACTGGAAAAAATAGGGCTCTATACCCGCCTCCAGTCAGCTATTAAAATGGAACAGATCGCAGAACCTTATATCCGCCGCCGCGCTATCCGCCACGTGGAAAAAGGTCGCGTGGTTATATTCGGAGCAGGCACCGGTAACCCGTACTTTACAACCGATACCGCAGCTTCCCTCCGTGCTATCGAAATCCAGGCGGACGTCATCCTCAAAGGGACCCGCGTTGACGGTATCTACACCGCCGACCCGGAAAAAGATGCTACCGCCACCCGGTTCGAAACCATCACTTTCTCTGAAGTATATCAGAAATCTCTTAACGTCATGGATATGACGGCCTTTACCCTCTGTCAGGAAAATAAACTGCCAATCATCGTATTCGACATGAACAAACCAGGAAACCTCCTGAACGTGATCATGGGCAAAAACGTTGGTACCCTGGTAAAGGACTAAAATAATTACGAATTACGAATTACGAAAAAGAGCGAAGATCAACTGGTGGTCTTCGCTCTTTTTCGTAATTCGTAATTCGTAATTATTTTAAGATGCTTTTCAGCTCCGTAAACGGAATAAACAGCGTCACCTGCCCCAATGCATAAGGCCCTATCTCGTAAGGCACATAACTGAATGCCACGCCCTTGCCCGTTACAATAAAATTGTTGTTGGGCACAATCGTCTTCACCAGCAGGTTCTGATCAAGCGATTCGTCCTCATCGATATGGAATTTCTTACGGAAAGCCTTGTCCAGTAACGGAGACAACACTTCTTTATAACCAGGCTTAAAATACTCGTCCGGCGTTACCACTTTCCTTTTGGCCAGATCAAGCGTCTGGTAAAAAGCGCCGGAATTGCCATGGGCGCCGCCGGTAAAATCGTAGGCATATTTCTCTATCACCAGCAAAGGCCAGGAATTGTATACCACCTTCATATCGCTTTCGGTGGTCCAGTTCCAGGAGGCAGACTCGCCATCGGCGATATCGCTGCTGTCGGCATCTTTGGCGGCTATACGATAACTGGTCACAAAGGAATCAATGGCCCGTTTTACAAACTGCCGTGGATCGTTGAGCTTAATATCACCAGCGATCGCTTTCCGGAGAAATGCGGCTAATGTGGAATCCGTGGCTGAGTCTGGCCATAGGATGCTGTTAGACGCGATGCCCAGCGGTGAATTGGGGAATGAAGGCAGTAACTTCACGGAATCGGCGTCATAGTATACCTGCAGCCGCTGGGCCTTCCGGAGGTCGGTATGCAGCTCAAAATGATAGGAGGTGCTGTCTCCATGCCATACGCCTTTAAACGTACCATCGTCGCCCAGAGAGCCACCAAAAAAACGTTCTTCTTCCCGGCTCCCGTTATCTTCATAAATCTTTACCTGGTCAGCGTCCTGGCTGCCCCAGATACTGATAGGCAGACCGGTACTGTCGTAATAGTAATAGCCACGAAACAGGTTGGGAGCGGTTTTCAATAACTCCATGGTGATCTGGCGGCCATCCACTGCGCCCTTTAACTGCGTGTAATAATAAGGTGTGCTCAACAGGGGAACTACCGCGCTGGCTGTATCGTGTTGGGCCTTTTCTTGGTTACCGTTGTGGCAGGCAGGCAACAGGCCGCCAGCCAGTAATAGTAATAGGAGCGCTCTTTTCATACTATGATTTATATCAGGTCGCCCAAAATTACTATTATCCTTCCATACCTTTGTTGACAGGTTTGAACCAATTAAATATTTACGATCATGTTAAACCAGAAAGTAGCAGACCTTCGGAAAGATTATAAACTGGCTTCCCTCGATGAACAGGATGTGGCCCCGTCTCCTTTGCAACAGTTCGGCAAATGGTGGAATGACGCCACTTCCAGCGAGGTTGACGAGCCTAATGCCATGACACTGGCCACCAGCACACCGGATGGGCGCCCTTCCGCCAGGATTGTGCTGCTGAAAAATTTCGATGAAGAGGGATTTATGTTCTTTACCAACTACGAAAGCCGTAAGGGGCACGAGCTGGCGCAGAATCCGTATGTAACGCTGCTGTTCTTCTGGCGCGAACTGGAACGCCAGGTAAGAATAGAAGGGATCGTATCCAGGGCGGGAGAGCAGGTAAGTAATGAATATTACAATAGCCGTCCGCTGGGCAGCCGGATTGGCGCTATTGCATCGCCACAGAGCCAGGTTATTCCTGACCGCCGTTTCCTGGAAGAAAAAGTAGATGAAACCGCCGCAAAATATGAAAAGGAAACGCCTCAACGGCCTGAATACTGGGGCGGTTATGTCGTAAAACCGGTAGCCGTAGAGTTTTGGCAGGGGAGAAGCAGCCGCCTGCACGATCGTATTCTGTATACACAGACCACTGGTGGCAGCTGGAAGATAGAAAGGCTGGCACCCTGAGCCTGTCAGTGATTTTCTGATTTACGGATTTTTTGATTTGGGGGATTCCTGTCGTTCATACACGAAATCAGGAAATCCCTAAATCAAAAAATCCGTAAATATTTATGCTTTTTTCTCAGCTTTAGGAGCAGCTGCAGCAGCGGCTTTCCTGGTTCTTGCTGGTCTGGATTTACCGAAAGATTTGCTGAAGATTTTACCTCTTTTGGTTTTTACATCTCCTCTACCCATAACGAATAATTTGAAGTTTGTTGTTTTATTAAAAAGGATGTTATCAGGCTGCAAAATACGCTAAATCGCGGAAATAGCATACAGCAGGACTTCTATATAAAAAAAAAGCAAGAAACATGATTGTTCCTTGCTTGAATAAGTTGTGCTAACTGATTAGAGCTTGTCGGATAAAGCTTTACCAGCTTTGAACTTAGCAACTTTCTTAGCTTTGATCTTGATGATCTGGCCAGTCTGTGGGTTTCTACCGTTACGTGCAGCACGTTTAGAAACAGAGAAAGTACCGAAACCTACCAGTGTTACTTTACCACCTTTTTTCAGGGTATCAGCAACAGCTTTAGTGAAAGAGTCCAGCGCTTCGTTAGCTTGGGTTTTAGTGATTCCTGCGTCTTTAGCAAGTTTGTCGATTAATTCGGCTTTGTTCATAGTTAGTAAGATTTAACTAGTGAAAAAATGTTTGATGTGAGCAAATATAGCGCGTTTTATCAGATTACCAAATTTTTTACAATTTTTTTATAGAAATTTTTATCGGCTGAAAAACGCTACAGGTAACGGTTACAGCTGATTGGGTGGATGCCTGCTAAAGAGATGAACTTTAGCAGGCTCTCGTAAAACGTTGTCCCATAGCTGATTTCCGGACTTTTAGGCTGTAGAAGCGGGGCTTTTCCAAGTATTGTACCAAACTCCGGAGGCCTTGAAAATAGTGAATTTCCTGTGGATAAGTTTAATTGTTAAGCATGGTTTAAATGACTTCCATAACGGTATGAAAGGCCACAAAACGGTCGCCAAACAGGTCGTAGCCCCTTTGCCGTAGCGCGTTTGCCTGTACGGCCTGGAAGGTCTGATAGTGCTCGAGGCTGGAGGTAAAGAACTGTATCACGTACGTAGGCCCCTCCGCGTCATCCTGCTCCAGCAGCCGGCACATACGGTAATCACTAAAAAGGCCGGTGCTTAATATCGCTGGAATATGCTCTTCGCGCATCCACTGTAACCAGGCAGAATGCGTATCTGTGGCCACTTTGGCCGTTACGTTGTATATGATCATAAATGTTGCTGCGGGTATAAAATCCACCTGTCCCGTGACTGTAAAACCTGCCTATAAAGACAGTTCCAGGAACACCGGACAGTGGTCTGAATGTTTCACTTCCTGATAGATGGTGGCGTGCTTTAGCTTCTCCTTTAACGGGGCGGTCACATTGATATAGTCAATACGCCAGCCTTTGTTATTGTTCCTGGCATTGGCGCGGAAGCTCCACCAGCTGTACTGGTGCGGGTTGGCATTAAAATGCCGGAAACTGTCCACAAAACCGCTTTCAAAGAAACGGTCCATCCATGCCCTTTCTTCCGGCAGAAAACCGGTGGAATTTTTATTGCTGACAGGATCATGGATATCGATAGGCTTGTGGCAGATGTTGTAATCGCCGCACAGCACTACGTTTGGCCGGGTTTGTTTCAGTTCGTCCAGATGTGCGAACAATTCTTCCAGCCACTGGTATTTGTAAGTCTGACGAACATCCCCGCTGGTGCCGGAGGGGAAGTAGGTATTGATCAGTGTCAGATCGCCGAAATCCAGCCGGATAAAGCGTCCTTCTTCATCACTCTGAGTATGTCCGCTGCCGTAATACACCTTGTCGGGTGTAATACGCGTCAGTACCGCAACACCGCTGTACCCTTTCTTTTGTGCCGGGTACCAGTAATGTTCGTAGCCCAGCGCTTCAAATTGTTTGAAGTCCACATTATCCTGATGGGCTTTGATCTCCTGCAGACAGATCACGTCTGCAGGATCAGTTTGGAGCCATTCGGTGAAACCCTTGTTCATAGCGGAACGGAGGCCGTTCACATTATACGATATGATTCTCATGTGTTGGATTAAATGTCGTATTCCAGATTGGGACGGAGCCATTTTTCGGCTTCTTCCACCGTCCAGCCTTTACGGGCTGCATAGTCCGTTACCTGGTCTTTTTCAATTTTACCGAGACCGAAATAGCGGGCTTCCGGATTGGCAAAATACCATCCGCTTACGCTGGCGGCAGGATACATGGCCAATGATTCGGTTAAGGTGATACCGGTGTTTTCGGTGGCATTCAACAGGTCAAACAGCTTGTATTTCTCTGTATGTTCAGGACAGGCGGGATAACCCGGCGCCGGACGTATGCCCATGTATTCTTCCTGGATCAGGGCCTCATTGCTGAGGTGCTCATCACTGGCATACCCCCAGAACTCTTTACGCACGCGCTCGTGCAGCAGCTCTGTAAACGCTTCCGCCAGCCTGTCGGCCAGTGCTTTCAGCATAATGCTGTTGTAGTCGTCGTGCTCCGCTTTGAATTTATCCAGCCATTTCTCGATGCCAATACCCGCTGTGACGGCGAATCCGCCGATATAATCGGTTTTGCCGGTGGAGGCAGGGGCGATATAGTCAGCAAGGGACTGGTTGGGCTGTCCCGGTGCTTTTTTGATCTGCTGGCGAAGGAATTCGAGTTTGACGGGTGCTATGTCTGCCTGCTCGGGCGTAACCTGTACGGTGTCCGGGGCGATGGCATTGGCCGGGAAAAGGCCTATCACCGCCTTGGCGCCCAGCCATTTTTCGCTGACCACTTTTGCGAGCAGCTCCTGCGCATCTTTGTAAAGTCGGCTGGCTTCGGTGCCTACTACTTCGTCTGTCAGGATCTGCGGGAATTTTCCGTGCAGTTCCCAGGCAATGAAGAAAGGCTGCCAGTCGATATATTTGGCTATTTCTGCCAGGTCGTAGTCTTCAAAAACCTTTACACCGGTGAACTTCGGCTTCACGGGGGTGAAGGCGTCCCATTTGATCGGGGCTTTGTTTTCCTGCGCCGTGGCAAAAGGAAGATACTGTTTGACCGGTTTTTTATTTTTGAAGGACTCGTTCAGCTTTTCGTATTCGGTTTTCACAGAGGCCAGGAAGTCCTTTTTCAGGGCTTTATTGAGCAGGCTGCCGGTAACGGTCACGCTGCGGGAGGCGTCCAGTACGTGGACCACTCCATGGGCGTATTCCTGTGCGATTTTCACTGCCGTATGGGTACGGGAGGTGGTGGCGCCTCCGATGATCAGCGGAATATCGAATTCCTGGCGGCGCAGTTCGCGGGCCACATGCACCATCTCGTCCAGGCTGGGCGTGATCAGGCCGCTGAGGCCGATGATGTCCACTTTTTCCTGGCGGGCGGTCTGCAATATTTTTTCTGCGGGCACCATTACGCCGAGATCGATGATCTCGTAGCCGTTACAGGCCAGTACTACGCCTACGATGTTCTTACCGATATCGTGTACGTCGCCTTTAACGGTGGCCAGGAGGATCTTTCCGGCAGACTTGATTTCTCCGCCGTTGATGGCCTGGTTGCGCAGTTTTTCTTCTTCTATATAAGGAGTAAGGATGGCTACCGATTTTTTCATCACGCGGGCACTTTTTACTACCTGCGGGAGGAACATTTTACCACTGCCAAACAGGTCGCCTACGATGTTCATGCCATCCATCAGCGGGCCTTCGATGACGTCGAGCGGGCGGGGGTATTTGACGCGGGCTTCTTCCGTATCGGCATCTATATATTCGGTGATACCGTTTACCAGGGCGTGGCTAAGCCTTTCTTCCACAGATCCCTGGCGCCATGTCTCATCTTTTTCAATCACTTTGCCTTTGGCTTTCACCGTTTCGGCAAATTGTATCAGGCGTTCTGTGGCATCTTCGCGGCGGTTTAGTATGGCGTCCTCACAGAGCTCGCGGAGCTGTGGTTCAATGTCGTCGTATATCTGGAGCATGCCGGCGTTCACAATGCCCATGTCCATACCGGCTTTGATGGCGTGAAAGAGGAACACGGAGTGCATGGCCTCACGCACGGTTTCGTTACCGCGGAAAGAGAAGGACACGTTGCTGACGCCGCCGCTTACTTTGGCCAGTGGCATCAGTTCTTTGATCCGGCGGGTGGCGTTGATAAATTCCACCGCATAGTTGTTATGTTCTTCTATGCCGGTAGCGATAGCGAAGATATTAGGGTCGAAGATGATGTCCTGTGGATCGTAGCCCACTACTTCGGTCAGTATTTTATAGGCACGATGGCTGAAGCTGACCCGTTTTTCTTCGGTGTCGGCCTGGCCGTGTTCATCGAACGCCATGACCACCACTGCGGCGCCGTAGCTTTTGCAGATGTAGGCCTGCTCAATGAATTTGGCTTCTCCTTCTTTCAGGCTGATGGAGTTTACCACACATTTGCCCTGTACGCATTTCAGGCCGGCTTCAATAACGCTGAATTTACTGGAGTCGATCATAATGGGGATACGGGAAATATCCGGTTCGGCGGCCAGTAGTTTCAGGAAGGTGGCCATGGCCTGTTCCCCGTCGAGCAGGGCGTCGTCCATGTTTACGTCCAGGATCTGGGCGCCGTTTTCCACCTGTTGACGGGCAACGGACAAGGCTTCTTCATAGAGGCCTTCCCGTATCAGGCGGGCAAATTTTTTGGAGCCGGTTACGTTGGTACGTTCACCGACGTTGATGAAATTGGTTTCGGGCCTTACCACGAGTGGTTCAAGGCCGCTAAGCCGCATATATGGTCGGATGACCCGTTGTTGGGTGTTTTCCGGTTCTATGACTATCGTTTCGTTGACCGTATTGGAATGTGTGCTTGCGCTCATGATTGATTTCGCTGTTTAGAGGGTTATGCCAGGGTGTCCACCAGCTCGGGTTTCCGGCGTGGTGCGATGTTTTTTACATGCTGTGCAATATGGCGGATATGGTCCGGCGTGGTGCCGCAGCAGCCTCCCACAATGTTCACAAAGCCTGAACTGGCAAAATCTTCAATGATACAGGCGGTATCTTCCGGTTCTTCGTCGTACTCCCCGAATGCGTTGGGAAGGCCGGCGTTGGGATAGCAGCTGACGTAGCAGCTGGCGATGTTGGACAGTTCTTCCACGTAAGGGCGCATCTGCTGGCCGCCAAGGGCGCAGTTAAGGCCTACGGAGAAAGGATTGGCGTGCATCACCGAGATATAGAACGCTTCCAGCGTCTGGCCGCTCAGGGTACGTCCGGATGCATCCGTAATGGTACCGGAAATCATTACCGGCAGCTCTGGTTTGCCGGATTCCCGGAAATACTTTTTGATGGCGTATATGGCCGCTTTACAATTAAGCGTATCAAAAATCGTTTCAATCAGCAGGATGTCCACGCCGCCGTCTGAAAGGCCTTTTATCTGCTCTTCATAGGCTTCCGCCACTTCATCAAAAGAAACGGAGCGGTAACCGGGGTTGTTCACATCGGGAGAGAGCGAAAGGGTCTTGTTCAGCGGACCGATGGCTCCTGCCACAAAACGGGGCTTGTCCGGGTTTTTAGCGGTGTATTCCGCAGCTGCCCTTTTCGCCAGTTGGGCCGCTGCCACATTCAGCTCGTAAGCCAGGGCCTGCATATCATAATCGGCCATGGCAATAGACGTACTGCTGAAGGTATTGGTTTCGATAATATCGGCGCCTGCTTCCAGGTATTCCTTGTGAATGGCTTCGATAATCTGTGGTTGAGTGAGATTGAGCAGGTCATTGTTGCCTTTGAGGTCCATATGATAGTCGGCAAAACGGGTACCTCTGTAATCAGCTTCCTGGAGTTTGTATCGCTGGATCATGGTGCCCATGGCACCGTCGATGATGAGCACACGCTCATTAGCGCAGTCTTGTAAAGATTTCATGATTTTCTTTGCTGTTTATTAGTTGCTGTTAAAATCTAACAGGGTCGAACAATAAACAAATCCACCCCGTATATCCTGTAAAGATACGCTATTTTCATTGTAAAAACAGGTTATTTGCCTGTCAGGTCCTGTATGGGACGGCATTTCTTCCCTGGTTGATATTAATGGTCTTTTATATAGATTTTGTCTATATTAATATTTTTATTTGGTAGAAGTCTATAAAGTCTACTATATTTGTAGGGTAATAGAAAAACACCATGCAACAACAAAAGCTGAACATACTGTTGAACCCGGCCATGGCCTCCCACCAGCCCTATGCCTGCTGTCCCTCGGGGCGCTGCTGCTGCTGTTAACAGCACACTGTTTTTCCTTAAGTTCTTCCCGGTTTTTATTACAACAACAAAAGTTTTTTTGTCATGACAATAGCAGAACATATCCATGCGCTCAGGAAGCACCTGGCAGGTCTGGGCCTGCAACCAGTCCCTGAGATGAATGATGAAAGTGAGCCCGCAGTGTTTAAGGTATGTTTTCTCAATAAATATGAAATGCAACGCTGGAAAGAGTTGCGCGAAAAAGAATCAGAAACCAATCATACCATATTTCAGGGTACGCCCGAAAAAGACGTACACTGACCTTTTTCATAACGTGGAATTACAGGTTAAACGAAGACGGGCGTTATTGAACGCCCGTATTTTATTTTGCTATTTTGCCATTTGATTATTTTAATCACAATAGCCAAATGATAAAATGACCAAATGATCAGGGTTTGACGTAGCTGTCCAGCGGCAGCCTGTTGGAAATAGACCGGGCCAGCGTCATCTCATCCGCATATTCTAGTTCCCCGCCGAAAGCAATACCCCGCGCAATGGTGGTGATTTTCACAGGATAATCTTTCAGTTTCTTCGACAGGAAATAAATGGTGGTATCTCCTTCAATGGTAGGACTTAACGCCATGATCACCTCTTCTACGCCCTGGTCTTTCACCCGCTCTACAAGCGACTGGATATTCAGTTGTTCAGGACCAATACCATCAATAGGAGAGATAATGCCGCCCAGCACATGATACAGGCCGTTGAACTGCTGTGTGTTTTCAATGGCCATCACATCGCGGATACTTTCCACCAGACATACAACCTGCCGGTGACGGGAATGATTACTACAGATGGCACATATTTCCTCATCGGAAACATTGTGACATACTTTGCAGAAGCGGATCTGCTGCCGCATACGGGCTATCACTTCACCAAACTGCTGTACCTGTGCCGTTTCCTGTTTCAACAGGTGCAGCACCAGCCGCAGGGCTGTTTTTTTTCCGATGCCCGGCAGCTTGGCAAATTCATTGACAGCGTTTTCTATCAGAGCGGACGAGAATACCATAATGCAAAGTTAGGGATATTGCCGCTGTACTGGCCACAGGAGCCGGCACAACGGCAATAATTATATTTCTATCGTTGGCCGGACGGTCCAGTAAGCTTTCAGGTTCTGTTTGCCTGGCACGAGGATTACCCGTTCAGGCTGCCGTTTGGGCTCTTTGTAATACTGTCCGCGGTCCCATTTGCCGTTGCCGTTGGCATCCAGTAGTACCCGGACTTCATATTCGCCGGGAGTGATGAATTTCTGCAGCCAGGTGCCGTTGACAGCAGTGCCGGAATATTTGATGGTTTTGTCCTGCACCAGCTGTATCACATAATGCATGGTGTCACTGTTGATGGCCTGCCGTGTGCTGTCACTGATCTTCAGCGTTACCCCAAAAATGGCGTAATCGCTTGATTTCTTGGACTTAAAGCTGATGGTATCAGCCTTGGGCAATTGTTGCCCGGTGGTATCCGTGGCGGCATCTGCCGGAAAAATCATCCGGTACGGCGTGCCTTCTTTCCAGGAGTAAAGCACAGACAGCTTGGTATGTGTGCTGTCCATCTGTGTATGGAAAGTGACAGGGGTAAAAGTGCTGTCTTCCGCTAAAATTACCCGGGCACTGTCCAGCGTTCTCAAAGGAAGGTTAAAGGTCAGCTGTAAGGGCGCAGGCAGCTCCTGCATGCCACCGTCTAGTGTGGGCGTGATTTGCAGCTTGGGCGTTTTTTTCTTTTTCTCTTTCTCCTTTTCTTTTTCCCTGTCCTTCTCTTCCTGGTCCAGGGCGAGGTCCAGGGAGTCCTTTGGCGTCAGCGGCTCTTTAATGGTGCTGTCACGTTCCATAAAAAGTAACAGGTTCACCCCTTCAATATTCTTTTCCTTTATAACGATCGGCTTTTCGACGAAAGCGATCATTTCGGATGGCTGGTTGTATTGCAGGTCACGGTCCTCTTCCTTCAGCGCAAACAGCTTATAGGTGCCGGGAGCCATGTTTTTAAACCGGAAAGAGCCGTCAGGGCGGGTTTTGGCATAATAAACAGGTTTCTCCTTGGATACAATGGAGTCTTCCAGGTTACGGTACAGCATCACGGCCACATTACTGTCAGGTACACCGTTTTCGGCATCTATGAGATGGCCCTTCATCTGGAGGCTGTCCAGGTAATTGCCGGTAGACACTACATACTGAAAGTCGGGAATAGCATTACGCTCATTGATGTCCCGGATGGCATCTGCAAAGTTGAAGGTGTAAGTGGTGTTCTCCTGAAGGGTGTCTTTCAGTTCCATGGTCACCGTCCGCAGTTTGGCAGTAACGATAGGCGTGCGTTTAAGCGTCGGAGACACAATGAGCTTGTCATTCACGTTGTCCAGCTCCACAAACTCGTCAAACACAAAATATACCTTCTTGTTTTTGAAATGCAGGGAGGAATCCGGCGGGTTCACGGCCGCCAGGGTGGGAGGGAGACTGTCACGCGGTCCTCCGCCAGGTGGCACTATGTTGGCACAACGGGTCATCGAAACAGCAATCATAAAGGATATCAGCCAGAATGCCCAGCTCCTGATATATTGATACATATTTCCGGTCGGATTAAAAATATGTTGCAAACTTACGAAAACGGCGGAAAGCTTCACTTTTCTTTTGATCACCTACAGGGATGGGCGTCAATGGCGTACCTTTATCCCATGGCCAGTATCTTTTTGCTGCAACGCACCCAGTTTATACCAGCCCCGCTGCCACAGGTGTGGGACTTTTTCTCCAATCCCAATGGTCTCGCGCGGATCACGCCGTCTAATTTACGTTTCCGTATTACCTCGCCGCCGGATGAAAGGAAAGTATATCCGGGCCAGGTCATCACTTATACTGTTTCCCCGCTGGCGGGCATCCCGCTGGAATGGATGACGGAAATCACGCACGTACGGGAAGGGGAATATTTTGTGGATGAACAACGGGTAGGCCCCTACAAGCTATGGCACCACCAGCACCACTTCAGGGAAGTGCCGGGAGGGGTGGAGATGACAGACACGGTGCACTACCGCTTGCCACTGGGATGGCTGGGCCGCCTGGCGCACACCCTGTTTGTGCGGCGTCAGCTGGAGCATATTTTTGCTTACCGGCACCGTGTAGTGCAGGAGCTTTTCGGATAACGGCTATTCTTTGGTGGTCAGCGTCGTGCTCAGCTGATCGCCGGTATACACTTTAATATTGCTCTGACCTGTTTTTGGGATGATGCCAATCCACAGCGGCACTATGCTGGAGGAACTTTTTTCCGCCTGTCCTGCCGCTACGAAATGCATTTCTGCATTGTTGGTCAGATCGTCTGTGGTGGCGGATGCCAGCTGTATCTGCGTGCCATAGAAAGTGGCCGGCATAGTAGCGGCCACCACTACATGGGTGCCAAAATCGGGGCGGTCAATTTTGTTGTTCATGGTTTTGGCAACGCCAAAGAGGCTGTCGAAGGTAGCAGGATTGTCAATCAGCCAGAAAGTGAGGCTGTCGTTTACCTGAATCGTGTTTTTAACAAAATAGCCATTCAATGGCTGTACATCCAGGCTGCTGCCGTTATCAGGATGTACGTTCAGTGCGGTGTCATTAACGGCGACACTATCGGCGGTACTGTTACGGGTAGCACCTCCACAGGAGGCCAGCAGCAAGACGATGGCTGCGGAAAAAGACAGACGGCTGTTCATGTGGTTTTTCTTTTTTAGTAAGATAACATCATTGCGGGAAATAGGTTGCTTTGGAAAGGGGAATTAACAAGGTAATATTTCCGACAGAGTGTTTGCCGGTGCCGCTCATCCATGCCGTGGCTGTTTGCTGGGTGTAACGGATGCTGGTGCGGCCAATACCGATGCCCACACCATAGTCCATGCCGATGGTGAACCGCCGCATATGTGAGGTCTGCTGGTTGGACAATTCCTCGAAATTGGTGTCGGTAGATTTGAAGATACCTCCCTGCAACAATGCGTTGAATAAATTCAGGGAAAAACGCGGCCGGGCAAATATATACAGCTGGAACTTGCGGCGTGTGGCCGCATTCAGGTCCAGTGCGCCGAAGTAGGGGTTGATCAGTCCATAACGCCCATACACCCATGCACCGAGTGATGTCATCATCGTGCCGGCCTGCGCCTCGATGCCTCCAAGGGCTTCCACGCTTTTGACTGGGTTCCACAACATTTTTTCAAAATAGGCATTGTAGTTCAACAGCGGAGCGTTGGGCACCTGGTTGCCCCATCCCTCCGGTTCCTGGTAATGAATGAGCCGGTGAACGAGGCGCTGCGTTTGTTCTGCCCCCGCCCAGGGGCCCAGTACGCCGAAAACCAGTTCGGTGTGGACAAGAAACTTTTTTGCCGGATTATAGGAGGTGAGACCGTGTGTGGCGAAGAGTGCGCCTGCATAGTAGAAATCGCCGGGATCAAAAGTGGAGTCTGCGATCTGATCGGGGGTGATCATGACCTGCATCAGGTCCCACTCAAAGACATTCACCGAATAGGGGCCGGCCTTGGGAAAGATCCATTTGTCTATGAAAGTGGATTTTTTCTTCTTCATATATACGTAACCGATAGCCGTGCCGTTGCTGTAACCCCGGTCGGTCCCTCTTCCCCATACATTGAAGAAATCATCATCTTCGTTTATGCGTAGCTGTCTGGTGGCATTCTGGGTAATCTGTGCCTGTACGGCAGGCAGCGTGCTGAGACAAATGAATATTCCCCATAAAAAAAATTTCATAGGCCCTTCTTTTAATCCTGACAGTTATCTGTATCAGAACACCTTGAATATTTCAAAAGCGTCTTTCTGCAGCTGCTCCCGGTGATCGGGATGTGCAATATTGATAAGCGCCTGTGCGCGTTGTTTCAGGTTTTTTCCCAACAGGTGTGCGATGCCGTATTCGGTCACCACATAATGCACGTGGGCGCGTGTGGTCACTACACTGGCGCCGGGCTGCAGCCGGGATACAATACGGGAAACGCCTCTGCCGGTGACAGACGGGATGGCGATGATGGGTTTGCCATCGGCAGACAGGGCCGCGCCCCGCATGAAATCCATCTGGCCGCCTACACCGCTGTATTGCCGGAACCCGATTGAGTCGGCGCATACCTGTCCAAAGATATCGATTTCTATGGCACTGTTAATGGCAGTGACCTTTGGATTTTTACGTATAGTCGTGGGGTTGTTGACGTATTCCACGTCCATCAGGCGGATGATAAGATTGTTGTCCATAAAGTCATACAGCCGGCGGCTTCCCATGGCAAAGCTGGATACCAGCAGGCCGGGGTGGATAGCTTTGTAGCGGTTGGTGATAATACCTTTTTCCACCAGGTCGATGATACCATCGGAAAACATTTCTGTATGGATGCCCAGGTCCTTATGGCTATGCAGGCATTGCAATACGGCATTGGGGATACCGCCGATGCCCATTTGCAGGGTGGCCCTGTCATCTATCAGGGAAGCCACATGTTCTCCGATGGCCAGTTCTGGGTCGCTGGGCGGCCATACGGCCTGCGCATAGATGGGATAATCAGTTGCTATGGCCGCGGTGATACGGGAAATGTGGATCACGCCGTCGCCGAGCACGCGGGGCATATTGGCGTTTACTTCCGCGATAATGATTCGTGCGGTGTCAATAGCCGCTTTAGACACATCACAGGATACGCCGAGGGTGCAGTAGCCGTTTTTGTCCGGCGGGGATACGGTGATCAGTGCCACATCGATGCCTGATGCAAGGGTACGGAAATACCGGGGCACTTCACTGAGGAACATAGGGATGTAATTGGCCCTCCCTTCATTGACGGCCTGGCGGATATTTTTACCGACAAAGAAAGTATCGATATCAAACGCGTGGGAATGTTCAGGGGAGGCGTAAGGTGCGTCCCATTCGGTATGGATGCTTACCAGCCGGACATTTTTCAGTTCACTGCTGCGGTTGGACATGGCGTTGACAAGCTCCCGTGGCGTGGCTGCTGCGGTATGGATAAAAACGGTGTGGCCTGACTGGATCAGCTGGATAGCACTCTGGATCGTAGTATAAGACATTCTCGGTGGTGTTGTTTGAGCAAATTTATCGAGCGTTTGATAGATTATTTATGAGTAATATCATGTTGTATTTTTATATGCCGCTGTTTTATCCAACAACCAGCCATGCTTATTTGTTGGATAAGCAAACACTGGAAAAGAAAACAAATGGACACCCTTGTTTATGAAATGGCTATCCCGGCAGACGTAACTGCGATACGGGACCTCTCATTGTTAAGTTATGGTGAATTTGCGCCGGTACTGGGACCGGAACATTGGCATACCATGCATAAAAACCAGTCAGATATAGATAAGCTGGCGGCATTGATGAAACAGGCAGACACGTTTGTATGCCGTTCCGGGGAACGTTTGGTGGGCGTGGTTTTTATGGTGCCTTCCGGTCAGGCTACCGCTATCTATCCGGCAGAATGGGCTTATATCCGCCGTTTGGGAGTGGACCCTGCTTTCCGCCGGATGGGCATCGGGCGCCGGTTAATGGAGCTGGCGATTGAAGATGCCCGGCATTCCGGCGAAAAAATACTGGGACTTCATACCAGCACCATAATGCCGGCTGCCCGCAAAATGTATGATGAGCTGGGCTTTTCACTCATAAAAGAACTGCCGCCGATATTTGGACAGCCTTACTGGCTATACAAGATGGTCCTGTAGAAATTTGTCCATTTCAGCTCTATGTGTGAATAACTCGTAGCGTGGTCAATTCATATAATTTCATAAATTAGCGAACTTATAAATGTAAGCACAACTGTTTGCGGAGAGATCTGACACATATAAGTGAGCAAATGCTTATAGAACGGCTGGCGTTGGGGGATCCTGCAGCAAAAGAGCTGTTATATGACCGTTACGCCGGCGCACTGTATGGGGTTGTGCTACAGCTGGTGCCTATAAAAGATAGGGCCAGCGATGTTATAGTCAAGGTTTTTGCGTGGGCATTCCAACATATTAATGCGTTCCACTCTTCAGGCTTCCGCACTTTATTTGCCTGGTTATTACGCAAAACAAGGGAACTGGCCATCAAGGAAGCCATCCCGGAAACCGCGCTCACAGGGACAGAACTGATGAAGAAAGAAGAAGGTATCCTGCAGCAGTTCTATATCATTCTTCCGGCTTCAGAACAGCAGGTGTTCAGGCTGAGTTATTTTAAAGGATTATCAATCGCAACTATAGCCCGTATGCTGGGTGTACCAGAAGGGCAGGTAAATGAAATACTGGGGGAAGCAATGAAAGCCTTCCGAAAATTCTTGAAAGAACATTGGAACTAAAATTTTATATCGAAAGCGGCATCATCGAGTCTTATGTGCTGGGCCTCGCTTCTGAAACGGAAGTGGAAGAGCTGGAGCATATGAGAAAGCTGTTTCCTGAGCTGGACACAGAGGTGGAACTGGTGGAACGCCGGCTGGAAAAGGCCTGCTTTGATGAAGCCGTGTTACCTCCTGTGGAAATACGGGAACGGGTACTCCAAAAGGTTCGCTGGGAATATGCCGGTGCACAGGCAGATGCACAGTCCAATTACACGTTCATCAATATCCAGCCCAAAGATGGTAGCCATATCTCCGTACATCGCTGGTGGAAGATATTCTTTATTATTATTTTTATCCTGTCTAAAATCTTTCTCTTTTTTGCCATCCTCTATTATCTGAAATACCGCCAGGAAAAAGAAAGGCAGGAAGAGCATGCTGCCGCCACCGTGTTTATACATGAGCAAAAAGAAAATATTTTTTATATATAATATAACCTGCGGCAATCCTTTATTTAAATTATTTTCTCAATTTTACAATCCAACCGGCAGTGGAGGTTCGTAGATATTTTGTTTATCCATCATGTTTGATGGTATACGGTTTTTTAAATCATTGCTTTGGACTTAAAAAACTACATTGATAGTGGAGTAATTGAACGTTATTTACTCGGCCTTGCCACACCTGAGCAGGAGAGGGAATTGACGTATATGAGAAGGTTACACCCCATTCTCGAACAGGAAATAGCCGCAGCTGAACTTCGCCTCGAAAATAATATCATGGCTGAAGCCGTACCACCGCCGGTCCGGCTGAAAGACAGGGTCATGGAAGATGCCCGGCGGTATAAACACCAGGAATACTATTTTAAACATGACAATGGCGGAGGCGGTGAACAACCTCCGCACGAACCCGTTTACATTGATATCAGGCCCGGATGGAACCGTAAAATAACCGTCAGCATCTGGTGGCGCTGCGCATTTCTTGCCCTTTGTGTACTGACCATGTCCCTGGCCGCCAGTACATGGTACCTCTACAAACGGACCAATCAGCTGGAAGAAGTGCTGATCAGGCTGAAAACCCCGGCAGAAGCCCTTTTGCCCGCCAGTCACTGACCGTTTACATATTCATTTGGTACGTTTCTTGCAAATGCTGAACTTGCCGCTGTATTCAGGCTGTTTAAACCTTATTGTAGCACAGCTGTTGAATGCAGAGAAGGCATTAAAACATACAAATTATTATTCCCATGAAAAATTTATCATTCGCAGCATTGTTTCTGGCTCTGGTCGCAATCCTGGGTACTTCCTGCTCTCCTAAACAGGGCGTAACCACCAACATTAACAAAGGCGCTGTAAAAGGCAACTGGGTGCTGACCGATATCCGTTATGAAGGTATTCCTGATAATGCCAAAGTAACCGTTTTTGACGAGGCCAATGCGAAATGCTTCATCGGCAGCCAGTGGGTATTGCCCGACAATAATGCAAATGGTTCTTATACATTGTCCTCTACAGCAGACGGCTGCAGCCCTGCTACCCAGAAAATCGTATGGACAATCAGCAAACAGGGAAATGTGACCATGTTCGGGTTCAAAAAACTGTACTCCGGCGTAAAAGCTAAAAACGTGGCAGACGGCTACCTGATGGAATGCACAGAAGCCGGCAGCTCCATGACCTGGAGAGCTAACGTAAACTTCGAAGGCAAATCCGCTGCTATCATCTACTCCTTACAACGTAAATAAGCTTACCGTTTTATACGAAATTCATCCTGCCTGGTAATTTTCCGGGCAGGATTTTTCATTTATTCGTATGCACAGATAATAGTATATTTAGATAGGTAAAAAACCAGATGACTATGAGCACGCAGCATTCGAAAATCAAATTCCTGGGACATGCCAGTTTTCAGCTTACCACCCCGGAAGGCCATATCATTCTCGTAGACCCCTGGTTTACCGGCAATCCGGCTCTGCCGGCCGATTACACCATCCCGGAACAAATTGACCTGGTCCTGATCACCCACGGCCACAGGGACCACCTCGACAGTAAAATCATTGACCTGATCCGGTCCCATTCACCTAAAGTGATCGCCAACCCCATCGTCCGCCTCTTCCTGCAGGAACAAGGCGTACCGGAACATGTCTTTGAACAGATGAATGCCGGAGGCACCATCTCCTTCCTGCAAACAAAAATCACGATGACCAACGCCTTCCATTTTGCACAGGTATGGATGCCGGACGGTAAAATCGGATATACCCATGCGGCCAACGGATTCATTATCTGGATGAGCGATGATGTCTCCGTTTATTATTCCGGTGATACCTCCGTTTTCGGCGACATGGCCCTGCTGGGAGAAATCTATGAGCCGGATATCGCGATCCTGCCTATCGGCGACCGCTTTACCATGGGGCCCCTGGAAGCTGCCTTTGCCATCCGCCTGCTCAAAGTGAAACACGTAATCCCCTGCCATTACGGTACGATGCCTTCACTTACAGGCACGCCCCAACGGCTGAAAGAGCTGACACAAGACCAGGCTCGGCTGGAAATACATGCGCTGAAAGCCGGTGAAGAATTGGACATGGCGCAATTACAACTACATAAACCTTAACGGTCCCTTGTTATTTTTTTAATCATCCGTATATGTTACCCCTGATCACATCCCGTTTATTGGTATGCCCTTGCCGCCTGCCACTGATTACTGCGATCTATCTGCAGGACCCGCAGGCTGTCACCATGCTGAATGCATCCATTCCGCCTGAATGGCCGCAGGCAGAACTGAAAGAACTGTTGCCACACCTGATTGAATTACTTCAACACGACCCGAAATCGTTCCCCTGGCTATTGTGGGCCATTGTGTCCGCAACAGACAACACGGTACTGGGAGACATCGGCTTTAAAGGCCGCCCCGATGAAAATGGCATGGTGGAAATAGGTTATTCCCTGCTGCCAGCCCACCGCAACCAGGGGTATATGCGGGAGGCCGCGGCCGCACTGGTCACCTGGGCCTTTCAGCAGCCATTCGTAAAAAGTATAGAGGCAGAATGTGAAGTGAACAACATCGCTTCCGGAAAAGTGCTGCAACACCTGGGCATGCGGCAAACCGGCATGCAGGACAACATGCTCCGTTGGCAGCTGTTGGAAAAAGACTTTTTGCGGTAAATTATTCGGTTACATGCTGCCGGGCAAACTTGATGAAAAGCTGGGCGAGCTTGTCCTGAAGACCCTGTAAGTAAGTAAAATGCAGTTTTCTGATCAGCTTGAAATTTTTGATGGGAAGCACAACAAACTCTCCGGCTTCCACTTCTCTTTGCACGGCCTGTAAAGAGATAAACGCGGCACAGGAAGAGTGATGCAGGTAAGATTTAATGCTCTCCGTGCTGCCCATATACATGGCCACGTTCAGGTCCGTGATCTTCAGCTTCAGGCGCTTCAGTTCATCTGTGATCACCTCCAGTGTGCCGGAACCATGTTCCCGCATAAGCAGGGGAATGTTCCGCAATTCAGCGGCGCTGAGTGGTTCGCCGTTGCCATAGCTGTGTTTGGGGTTTCCGATGAGCACAATTTCATCGCGGGCAAACTCTACATACTTCAGTAGTGGATTTTTAGAGCTGCCTTCTATAATACCCAGTAAGATGCTTTTTTCAAAAAGTGCTTGTTCTATCTGCTCTGTATTACCGTTGGTGAGCGAGGTTTTCACGTCCGGGTAGCGCTGGTTGAATTTGGCCAGCAGCGGCGGGATCAGGTATTGTGCGATGGTAGTGCTGGCACCGATGGCCAACAGGCCGCCCTGCGTGTGTTTCAGCTGGTTGATTTCATATTCCAAATTGCGGTAATCAGTAAAAATGATCTCAGCATGATGCATGACCAGCTGGCCGGCACGGGTAAGTTTAATACGGTTGCCGATCCTTTCAAACAAAGCCATGCCCAGTTGTTGTTCCAGCTCGTGAATATGTTTGGTAACGGCGGGCTGGGAGATATATAATTCTTCTGCGGCTTTGGTGAAGCTGAGCCGCTTCGCAACGGTATGAAATACCCTGAGTCTGAAATCGAACATGCAATAAAAGTAAGGTTTTTAGCGGGCAGTTATTGGTTGTTGGGGCTAAAGGTAAAAAAATAAGGATTAAACCACCGGGAGGTGGCTTAATCCTTATCGGAAGATGATGTTATGAATCAGGATTTTTTCTTTCCTGCGTTTGGATTATTTGATTTGTAGCGCATGTCAGGTGTACCGTCTTTCTTTTTCGGTCCTGTTGTTGCCGGCGCTGTAGTAGTGCCTTTGTTTTCCTTGAAGCGCTTGTCAGGAGCGCCGCTCTTGGTAACGTGCTCTGTTTTTGCTACCGGTGAAGCCTGAGGAGCGGGTTGTCCTGCTTCTTTCTTAACAGAAGCTTCTTTCTTTTCGGCTTCTTTCTTGGCAGCTTTTTGCTCAGTTTTAGCCTTGGTTTTAGCTTCTTTTTGGGTGGTGGAGGCAGGAGCCTGGGCCATGGCAACAGTTAAGCCCATGAACATAGCCAGAACACCTGTAAGCAACTTTTTCATAAGAAATGTTTTACCAAAAATTAAGCTTTTTTATTGATGCGAACACATTTCACCCTATATTTTTAAGCAATATTTAATAATTAGTTTTTGTCCACCCACATACCGTTTTCCCGGATCAGGCTGATAAGCTCGTCTACAGCCACATCGCTGTTCAGGCCACGTTTTACGATTTCTTTACCTCTGTAAAGGGTGATTTTGCCAACGCCACTGCCTACATATCCAAAGTCCGCGTCCGCCATTTCTCCGGGACCATTTACGATACAGCCCATGATGGCGATTTTCACGCCTTTGAGGTGGTGGGTGACGGCCCTGATGCGTGCAGTCGTTTCCTGAAGGTCAAACAACGTACGGCCGCAGGAAGGGCAGGAGATGTATTCCGTTTTGGAGATGCGGGTCCGGGTGGCCTGCAAAATGCCAAAGGCGATGTTGTTCAGCAGTCCGGCCTGTGCCGTGTCCTGGTCCTGGTTGGTCAGCCAGAGGCCGTCGCCGAAACCGTCCAGCAGGAGCGCGCCGGCTTCGGTGGCATGATGGATCAGGTGCTCATCGGCAGTTGCCTGTGGACTAACACTGTGGATGACCACCGGTACTGTCAGTTGCTCTGCTGTCAGCAGAATGAAGAACCTTCTGATGCTGGCCATGGCGTTGCTGCCGGAGGCATGGGCTACCAATATGGTAGCGCCGGCGACAGCAGGCTGGCGCAGTTGTGTTAATAAGTCACTGATATCAACAGTATCGAGGTCGTCACAGTTAATGGCCACAAAATTCTTTTTACCGGTTTGTCCTGCCGCGATGGCGTCAAGGTAGGCGCGGGTGGCAAAGTAGGGCACGTACGCGGCTTTGTCGGCCAGTGTCTGCCACTTGTCGGCGTTAAGGACTACCTGGAGGGTGCCGGGCAGGGCAAAAGAGGGTACCTGCGTGCCGGTATAAATATAGTCTGCGGCGGCATCGGCGATGTTCCATTTATCAGATGGTTCATCATACGTATAGCCGATCGCGTTAAGGTCTGAAGGCTGTATGGCACTGGATCTGCGGTAATCTGCCACTACTACGGGCACCTGTTTGTCGCCGGTGTTGTCTACTACGATGCTTTCGCGGCGTTTGTAGGAGAACGGGGAGTAGGGCAGGGTGCCCAGCGGCCGGGAGGTAGCCGGTTTTTCGGTACGGTTGCCACTGTAGCGTTTTACGATATCGCGGCATACGGGCAGCTCAAATTCCGGATCTTCTGTCAGGGATACCCGGATGGTATCGCCTACACCGTCCTCCAGCAGGGTGCCGATACCGATGGCCGATTTGATACGGCCGTCTTCTCCGTCGCCGGCTTCTGTAACGCCAAGGTGCAGCGGATAGGCATGGCCCAGCTCCTGTTGCATAGTTTGTACCAGCAGGCGGTAAGCCTGTACCATCACCTGTGGGTTGCTGGCTTTCATGCTCAGGACAATGTTGCGGAAGCGGAGGTCTTCAGCGATACGCAGGAATTCCATGGCGCTTTCCACCATGCCCATTGGGGTATCGCCATAGCGGCTCATGATACGGTCGCTGAGGGAGCCGTGGTTGGTACCAATACGCATGGCGGTGCCATGTTCTTTACAGATATTCACCAGCGGGGTGAAACGTTCCCGGATACGGTCTATTTCTTCCTGGTATTCTGCGTCGGTATATTCAAGTGTTTCAAACTTCTTTTTGTCGATATAGTTACCGGGATTGATTCTCACCTTTTCCACAATGCGGGCGGCTATTTCGGCGGCATTAGGTGTGAAGTGTATATCTGCTACCAGCGGGGTATGGTAACCCTGGCGGCGAAGTTCATTTTTGATGTTCAGCAGGTTTTCTGCCTCTTTTTTGCTGGGAGCGGTAATACGCACCAGCTCAGCGCCGGCTTCGATACACCGGATGGCCTGGGCTACTGTGCCGGCCGTGTCCATGGTATCGGTGGTGGTCATCGTCTGGATCCGGATAGGATGGAAATTGCCAATGAGAAGATCACCTACCTTTACTTCCAGTGTGGCCAGTCGCTTATATTCTGTCAATGAGTTGCAATAAAGCTGCATACGTTTTTGTTTTCTGCAGGTGCAAAGTTAATAAACCTGAGGGGCAATTACCCCACACCTTAAAGCTACATTAAATTCCACGAACGGTGCCGTCAAAAGCGGGCCATTCGTTTAAATTTGAAGCACTTATGTCGAATGATAAAAGCATGGACATTCCCTATCAGGAATGGCCGATGAAATCACATTTCAACATTGCCCCGCTGGGGATGGCTGCTATGGATTTCACCCACCAGCCACACCGGCATCACCATTTTCAGGTTTTATGGTTTACCAAAGCCAAAGGCCGCCACATGGTCGATTTTGTGTGGTATGAAATGGAAGATAATATGTTGTTCCTGCTGCGGCCCGGACAGGTGCACCAGCTGGACTGTGAGCGGGAAGGCCACGTGATCTTCTTTACAGAACGTTTTTATTTCGCCAACAAACACGACAAGGAAACCCTGTACGACTTTTCCAACCTCTTTGACAACTGGCACGGCTACGGACCCATCTATATCGGGGAAAACACGGCGCCGTCGCTACTGGGGCTGGTAGACCTGATGAACCGGGAACACCGCGCGCCAGGGACCAATAGCCGCAGTATTATCAAACACTATCTCAATGCCTTCCTGCTGCTGGCGGAAAGGGAGAAAAAACGCAATGCGACCGACACCATGCGGCCGCTGCATCACGATTCCCGGGTGGTACAACTCCGCCGCCTGCTGGAAAAACACTATACCCGCGAACATCAGGTGGCCTTTTATGCCAATGCCTTTGCCCTGACGCCCAAAAGGCTGAATGAAATCACCAAAGAAACTACCGGCCGCACCGTGACAGAGCTGCTGCACGACCGTATTATCCTGGAAGCAAAGCGGAACCTGGCCTTCAGCCATAAAAGCGTCAAAGAAATCTGCTATGAGCTTGGTTTTGAAGATCCTGCCTATTTCAGCCGGTTCTTTAAAAACAACGCTGGCATCTCTCCCCAGGACTTCCGGGACATTATGTTCAAATAGTCCAAGTCAATAGCTGAATTGTCCTAGTAGATTGGCCCTCCCACACGTAGTTTTGCGTATTGAATTGTTCTACCCGCTGACGTTAAACAGGAAATCATGCTAGGATGCCAAATTGTGTTAACTGTGCTGTAAGTCTTCCCGTCTCCCAAACAATTCAGGGGACCGGATGGGTGGCAAACCCTCTGGTCGATGCCAGCGATCAATGAGAATAACAGGCGGCTGCCGCTGTGCGCTGCTTAAAATAGTGTGTTTTAAAGTTCGGGGTGATGCTTGCCGGCAACGTAAGATGAATACAACGACCGTCAGGCTGGAAATTAGGTAAAGAGTAACCAGTCAGGTGGCAGGCATCTTCCCCTTATTTTAACACTAAAGAGTACTGTTACCATGCGTAACTGTTGTAGGTTTAGGTAAAATGGCCGGAATAATCCTGTTCCGGTTTTTTTATATAAAAAAATCCGGCAGAATCATCAATACTGCCGGATTTTGTTCTTTGTTGAGTGTATAATTAAGTATTTACCAGTCTTTTTCCACCGGTACGGTTTGTCCTTTCACTTTTTTGGCTTTGTCCTGCAGCTTCTTTTCTTCCTGGGACAATGCCTGTAACAGCCTTTCCGCCTCCTGTTTGTTCAGTTTGCTGGGCTGTGGTTCCGGTTTTTGTTGTTCCTGCTGGTCTTTGTCTTTATTCTGGTCCTTGTTTTTGTTCTGCTGGTCTTTGTTCTGGTCTTTCTTGTCTTTATCCTGCTGGTCTTTGTCTTTGTTCTGATCTTTATTCTGGTCCTTGTTCTGGTCTTTTTTATCCTTGTTTTTGTCTTTGTTTTTATCCTTGTTGTCTTTATTGTCTTTGTTATCCTGCTGTTGTTTTTTCAGCATGGCCTGCGCGTAAGCGAGGTTATAGCGGGCATCTTCATCAGCAGGATTTATTTTCAGGGCCTGTTTGTAGGATTTGATGCTTTCTTCCCACTTTTTAGCTTCCATAAAGGTATTGCCGATGTTGTAGTCCGCGTCTGACTTGATGCGGCTGTTGTCCGCGATTTTCAGGCTATTGGCATACTGGGTGCGGGCATCATCGTATCTTTTCTGCTGATAGAGGGAGTTGCCCAGGTTATAGCTGCCTACGGCAGACTGCCCGTTTTGCTCGAGCGCCTTTTTGTAGTTGGCCTCAGCGTCGCTGAACAGCTGCTTTTGATACAGTTCATTGCCTTTGCGGATAAACTTACTGGCGCCATTCTGTGCCAGCGCGGTAACGCCGGTGAGCAGCAATGCAGCCATAAAGCAACCCTGTTTTATAAAAGTAATGTTCATGATCTGTTGATAATTAGGCTACTGTGGTTTCCCTGGGAACACGTGGATGGCGTACTTCCGGAATGAAGAATTCAATCAACAGTAACGCCAGGCAGATGCCCAGGAAGTATTGAAAATAGCTGTTATAGTCTGTGAATACATTTTCTCCGAATTCTTTCTGCTCCATGCTGTCGATCTTGTTCACCAGTGTATTCACTACATCGTCTGTATTGTTGTCCAGGTGCTGGTATATGCCTTTCCCGGCGGCGGCGATTCCTTTCAGTTCATTTTCATTGAGTTTGGAAATCACGGTATTGCCTTCGCGGTCTTTTTTGTAACTGCCTGTTTCGGGGTCAGGAAGCGGGGAGCCGGCTACGGAACCAATACCGATCGTATTGGTAACCACGCCGTTATCAAAGGCTGTCCGGGTTTTTTGCAAGGCTGTTTCGTCATGGTCTTCCCCATCGGAGATAACTACCAGCGCTTTATGTTTGCGTTCTTTTTTGTTGAAGGCTTCATCAGACACCTGGATGGCCTGGCCGATGGCGGTGCCCTGTGTAGGGATCATATCCGGAGATACGGTGCTCAGGTACATTTTGGCGGCAGAGTAATCGATGGTGAGCGGCATTTGCAGGTAAGCATTGCCGGCAAATACCACAAGGCCTACACGGTCATTGTCGAGTTTGTCCATCAGTTTGCTGATGAGCTGTTTGGCACGGGTAAGCCTGTCTGGCTGGATATCATTGGCCAGCATACTCTTGCTCACGTCCAGCGCGATCACAACGTCCACGCCTTTCCGGGTGATTTTTTCCATGCGGCTGCCCTTTTGCAGATTGGCGAGCCCCAGCACGCCAAAGAAAAAGGCGAGGAAAATCAAAAGGAACTTGAATACGAACAGTTTACGGGAATAGCCGGCAAACAGTTTTTCTACAAGGGCCGGATCACCGATACGGCGTATGGAGCGGCGTTTCCACCAGGATATACCCAGGAAAGCCAGCTGCAGCACCAGTAACAGCGTCAGTGCCCATAAATATTCACTATGCTGAAAACGTAACATATGCAGTTTTAAGATCGCTTGCGTTGGCAAGATCTCAAAAATAATTTTTTTGTCACGTATTACAAGAGCGGGAAGAGGGGTTTAGGTTTTTTTTAACCAAATACAGGCAGGTATTTAAAATCGTTTGGCCATTCAGGTACCGGTTGAAATAACTGAATGGCCAAATTATCTTAGATAGCGGGCCAATTACATTTCTCCTTTGAAATAGCCGGCTTCGGTGAGAATATTACGGAGAATATCCATCCGGTTTTTGACCATGTCGAAGTTAGGATCTTCTGTTTCTATGTTCAGCACAAAGAAGGAGGGATGCCTGTTTTCTTCCACCCAGCCTACTATCCAGCCAATTTGTTTGGCGCCGTTGGTGCCCCAGCCGGTTTTGTAGGACAGCTCATATTTGGGTGTTTTTTCCATCAGCATCACGTCACGCACGCTCTGCATATTGGTTTTAGCAAAGGGCAGCTGGTCGAAATACAGTTTTTTGACAAAGCCCAGTTCCTCATCAGGAGAGATCTGTAGCGAGTTATCCAGCCAGAAAGTGTCGATACGGCTGATTTTCATGTTGCCATATTTGACAGAGTCAAGCCACGCCTGCATATTGGTTTTGCCAATCCGGCGGGCCACTTCCTGGAAGTAGGGCACAGCAGACACTTTAAAGGCCTGTTGCATGCTCAGGTCCTGGTTCCATGCGGGGTATTTGCGGGTAACGCCGTCCCATGGAATAACCATGCCGGTATCTTTGATGACGCCGGTCTGCAGGCCTACCAGCGAGTTGAAAATTTTGAAGGTGGATGCGGGCAGAAAACGTTCTTTGGCGCGGTCCAGGTTATACACCCTGAATGTTCCCTGTGCATTGTTGAATAACATAAAGGTGCCTTCCACCTTGTATTGGGTGAAATATTTCTCCCAGCCTTTTTCTTCCTTGACATTATTCGGTGCGCAGGCGGCCATGAAAAGGCACAGTGCTAACAGTATCCAGCCAAATCGTTTCATCGGTATCATGATTTAGTAAATAATCAGGTGCAAAAGTAGGGAAGATTAGATTAGGAACAGAAGATTACGGACAACAAGCAGACAGCCATTTGAATAAGATATATTACAATATATATTTAATTGTAATAAGGTTGCTTATTCAAATGGCTGCCTGCCATGTAATAGACTTATTGCTTAACCCATAAATTATTTGATCACGCCCAGTTCCCTTCCCACTTTGGTGAAGGCGGCGATAGCTTTATCGAGATGGGCCTGTTCGTGGGCAGCGCTGAGCTGTACACGGATACGGGCCTGGCCTTTAGGCACTACAGGGAAGAAGAAACCGATCACGTAGATACCTTCTGCCAGCAGTTTTTCCGCCATTTGCTGGCTTAGTACTGCATCGTACAGCATGACAGGTACAATCGGGTGATCACCGGGCTTGATATCGAAACCGGCTTCCGTCATTTTGTTGCGGAAATACTGGGTATTGTACTCAAGTTTGTCACGCAGCTCAGTGGTTTCGCTCAGCATATCAAGTACGGCGATGGAAGCACCTACAATGCTGGGGGCCACGGAGTTGGAGAACAGATAAGGACGGCTGCGCTGGCGCAGGATATCGATCACTTCTTTTGGACCGCTGGTGAAGCCGCCGGAAGCGCCGCCCAGAGCTTTACCAAGTGTGCCGGTGATGATGTCTACACGGCCCATAACGTTGCGGTACTCGTGGGTACCACGGCCGGTTTTGCCGAGGAAGCCGGAAGAATGGCTCTCATCAGACATAACGATGGCGTCATATTTATCCGCCAGGTCGCAGATTTTGTCCAGCTGGGCAATGGTGCCGTCCATGCTGAACGAACCGTCTGTAACAATGATACGGCTGCGGCAGTCCTGGGCTTCTTTCAGTTTAGCTTCCAGGTCGGCCATATTGTTATGCTCATAACGGAAACGTTTGGCTTTGCACAAACGTACGCCGTCGATGATGGAAGCGTGGTTCAGGGCGTCGGAGATGATGGCGTCGTCTTCGCCGAACAGCGGCTCAAATACGCCACCATTGGCGTCGAAGGCTGCTACGTACAGGATCGTGTCTTCGGTCCCCAAAAATTTGGAGATCTTTTCTTCCAGTTCCCGGTGAATGTCCTGAGTGCCGCAAATAAAGCGGACACTGCTCATACCGTAACCATGCGTGTCGATAGCGTCTTTTGCCGCTTTGACCACAGCCGGATGGGAAGACAGTCCCAGATAGTTATTGGCGCAAAAATTTATGACAGTCTTACCGCCCACCTGTATTTCAGCTCCCTGCTCAGATGTAATGATACGCTCTCTCTTGTACAGGCCGGCTTTGTTGATTTCTTCCAGTTCTTCCCGTAAGCGGGACGTAAACTTCTTATTCATAGTAAGTACGATGTTTGATAATAACGCTTTTGCAAAGTTATAGATGATAAAAGTATTACGAATCTCCGTCGCATCCACAGTTAACGGCCCAGGGAGTAAAAAGTTTGACCAAGGTGTAACATTTACCAACAGCATTCCGTCATAATACTATCATGCCTGAAGATGCCATGTAGTGGAAAACTGAAAATTTAACCTGTGTGAAAGAGATATAAAAATAGTGTATTAAGTAATAGGTTGATGATCAGTTTAAAAGAAACTGTTCCTGCTGTGCAAATCGAAAAATCGGATGTTACTGACAATTAGGTGTGGGTAAGCTGGATGGGGACCATGATAGGTATTAAAGTAAAAGTCGGAACTTAGCACTAAAATCCCGCACCACCGGAATGACGGAAAAGGAGTACAATAAATGTGTGGATCTGTATTCGGACAATATATTCCGCTTTATCATCAAAAATCTGGATCACGCGGAAGACGCCAGGGACGTAGTACAGAACGCATTCGAAATATTGTGGAAGCACTGCCAGGACGTGCCTTTTGAAAAGGCTAAGTCGTACCTGTTTACAGTGGCGTACCATAATATGATCGACCATGTACGTAAGACAAAGCGGGTGACGCTGGTAGACGAATTCAAGGATGAGATGAAAGTGTCCGACCACCGGATTAATAATGCTAAAGAGGTGATTGCCAAAGCATTGGCTAATCTGAGTGAGGTGCAACGGTCATTGGTGCTGCTAAAAGATTACGAGGGTTACAGCTATGAGGAAATTGGTGAAATCATGCAGCTTAATCCTTCCCAGGTAAAGGTTTACCTCCATCGGGCCAGGATACATTTAAAAAATTATCTTGTAAAGATGGAAAACGTCATATAAATTTTTATAATTGTTAATTGGTTAATAATAAGCAATTTTTTTTGGCTGTAGAGATCAACATATCAAATTATGAGTCTTACCTGCTCAGTTACGTGGATGACGAACTGAACGACGCGGAACAAGCTGCGCTCGAACAGTTTCTGCAAAAACATCCTCATATACAGGCTGAGCTGGACCTGCTGAAAGGCGCCCGTGTGGTGCCTGACGAGCACGTGATATTTGATCAGAAGGCAGCCTTGTACCGTCACTCCCCGGCAGCTGCCGCAGATGATTATGCCTCTATGATGCTGAGTTATGTAGATGGAGAGTTGTCTGAGGAAGAAACAGTCCGGTTAAAATCCTGGCTGAAGGAACATCCGGAAGGTCGTCAGGAAATGGCACTGCTGCAGGTGGTTAAGCTGGAACCGGACAATACCATCATATTTGAAAACAAAGCCAGCCTGTATCGCAGCTCCCGTAAAACCATTAAAATGGCCCCTTACTGGTGGGGTGCTACCGCTGCCGCTGTATTGGCAGGCCTGCTTATCTGGTTATTGCCCGCTGGTAATCACCATGATAGTCAGCCTATTGCAGGTACAGTAACGCATGAGGCGGTGAAACCGCCGGTAGCCCAGCCAGCACCGGCACCTGTAGCCCAGCCAGCACCAGCGAAAACAAAAACACCTGCTGAAGCGCATGCAATCCCTGCTCCACCGGAAGTGGCGCATACGCCGGCTAACCGCACCGCCACCAGGAAGAAGGAAGTTGTTCCGGAGAAACCCTCCCAGGCATCCCCGCAGTCACAAAATAACAATACCGTAGCCGTAGTCCCTGTACCAGCCGATGTGCCGGTAATTTCCACCCTGCCATCGCCTCGCAACACTTCAGATGAAGTGGTGGAAAAACACTTGCAGAATACGACGCTGGCCGCGGCATCTCCGGCTGATAATACACCTTCCGCCAGTCATGCCAGGGAAACCGTTATTGCAGCCAATATACCGGCTTCGCCTGCTAAGGTGTCTGCCCCGGCGGCGGCTCCTGCCGCTGTGAAAGGGGAACTGATCCTGTCCGTCAGCGGAAGCGATAGCCGTATTCTGGACAAGGTGACGAATGTTGCTAAACTTTTCTCCCGTAAAAGGAATAAATAAAACTATGAAGCATAAAGTTTTACTCTGTTTAATATTGATGTTATGTGTGGGATGGGCGCAGGGGCAAAACGTTGATACCAGCCATCAGGGCAATATGGCCACAGCGCCGGCAGCTGCTCCCGTTCCGGACACTTTCTGGATCAAGGGGCTCATCCTGATCAAAGGGAAGAACGAAAAAGGTCGCAATTCCTACAAAATATACAGTGACACCGCTTACGCCCGCGCACGGCTGAAAAAAAACCTGCAGACCAGGTGGTTTGTTTTCGACATCGGATTTAACAATTACATTGACAGGAGTGAGTATGGCGGCGCCAGCTACATTTCTTATTACCCCAATACTACCAGCTTTTATAATGGTGCAATGCCCGCAGGTAAAGCATATGACTACTCCGCTGTGGGACTGGCCACTTTTGCGCCAAGAGAAGGAAGTGAACCTTTAACACCCGCTGAATTTAAACTTATCACCGGAAAATCGATCAATTTTAATATCTGGTTATTTGAACAGCGGCTTAATATAACAAAACACAAACTTAACTTGTTATATGCTCTGGGATTGGAAATGAATAATTTCAGATACGCCCGGAATATTACTTATCAACCCGGTTATATCACCAGGATAATCAGGGATACAGTAGAATTCTCAAAGAATAAGTTGTTTGCCGAATATATATCGATCCCGGTAATGCTAAACTTTAATTCTAACCCGGCCCGCCCTAATCGCGCGTTTCAGGTGAGCCTGGGCGTCTCTGGCGGATATCTGATCAAATCCAGGACCAAACAGATCAGTGAGGAGAGAGGAAAAGTAAGGAAAACCGATGATTTCAACCTTAACAAATGGCGTTTCGGACTGACCAGCGAACTGGGTTATGGCCCGGTAAAGCTGTACGGCAACTTCGCCCTTACGCCTTTGCATGATTACGGATTACAACAATATCCGTTTTCTATCGGGTTGCGGTTAAACGGGTTTTAAATTTTTTGACCTGACCAAAATTCTATCTATGCGCTCTTTTGTCGCCCTGCTCGCATGCATTGGTTGTATTGCGTGGGTGCATTCCTGTGATAAACGCCTGCTCGGTGTAAAGGCTTCGGCAGTATCTGCTGAAGGCCAGCTTCCAGTTGATATGCCTTCCTTCAGCAGCATTCCTGTTGCGGTGCCGCAGAAGGTAATTCCCGCCACTATCCGGCAGGTTTCTGCCGTTCATAAACCAATGGTAAAGCCGGCAGTGGCCAAAAAACACCATACTGCCGTTGTCCAGGCGGATTCCCTCTGGAACAGCCTCGTGTTAGGAAAGCGCGCCGCTCTTTTAATGAACAACCTAACTCCCTGATATTTAATTAAATAATTGGCTTTGTCACCTTGTTGCCCCTTCCGGTTTTCAATCGGTTGAACCTTGTCTTGTGTTACCGCTCATAGAATTATCTTTTGTGAGCCCGCTGTATTTTTTTTCCTTCCGTTATATTTGGTGACTATTTTCAAACCAACCTAACAAATTTCTATGAAGCTGCGTAAACTAGCTGTATCGCTGTTGTTGTTTGCAGGAAGTCTGCCAACGGCCATGGCTCAGGGAAAATTTCAGTGGAAAGAAGCTACCTCCGGCGGGTATCCCTACCGGTACGTAACAGACGACCCCATGAAAGCCCGTTTTTATACCCTGAAAAATGGCCTCACCGTTATTTTAAGTGTCAACAAAAAGGAACCCCGTATTCAGACACTGATCGGCACCCGCGCCGGCAGCAACAACGACCCGAAGGACCATACCGGCCTGGCCCACTACCTGGAGCACCTGCTCTTTAAAGGTACCCAGCAGTATGGCTCTCTCGACTGGGCAAAGGAAAAACCCTATATCGACCAGATCGAAAGCCTGTACGACAAATACAATAAAACCACCGGCCAGGAAGCCCGGAAAGTGGTGTATCATCAAATCGACAGCGTTTCCGGCATCGCGGCCAAATATGCGATCGCCAACGAATACGATAAAATGATGACCGCCATGGGCGCTCAGGGCACCAACGCGCATACCTGGGTGGAAGAAACCATCTACGAGGAAGATATCCCCTCCAATGCGATCGACAAATACCTGACCGTACAGGCGGAAAGGTTCCGCGATCCCGTGTTCCGTCTCTTCCACACAGAACTGGAAGCGGTGTACGAGGAAAAAAACCGCGGACTGGACAACGATGGCCGTAAAGTATACGAAACCCTGCTGGCTGCCCTGTTCCCTACCCACAACTATGGTCAGCAATCTACCATCGGTACGGTAGAACATCTGAAAAACCCTAATCTCAAAGCTATCCGCAATTTCTATAACACTTACTATGTGCCTAATAACATGGCCATTGTTATGGCAGGTGACTTTGACCCGGACTACGTGATCAAAACCATCGACCAGCAGTTCGGTTATATGAAAGCGAAACCGGTAGCGGAATATAAACCAGCTCCGGAAGCTCCCTTCAAAGCTCCTGTTGTGAAAGAAGTGTTTGGCCCGGACGCTGAAAGCATTGATATCGCCTTCCGTCTGCCCGGCGCACTCGACACCCAGTCCAGCCTGGTCCTGGGCGTACTTTCCAGCATCCTGCAGAACGGTAAAGCCGGCCTGCTGGACCTGAACCTTAACAAACAACAGAAAGCACTGAGCGCCGGCGCGCAGGTATTGGGACTGAAAGACTATTCCATCCTGATTTTGTCCGGTAAAGCCAAACAGGGCCAGACACTGGACGATGTAAAAAACCTTTTGCTCGGACAACTGGACATCCTGAAAAAAGGATCTTTCGACGAGTCCCTGGTAAAAGCAATCGTGAACAACTCCAAACTGGCTGAACTGCAAGGCCTGGAAAGCAACAACAATCGCGCTACTTCCATCATGGACGCTTTCATTAAAAGCCGCGGTACCAATTGGGTACATGATGTGTCTTATGTAGATGACATGGGTAAGATCACTAAAAAGCAGATCGTTGATTACGCTAATAAATACCTCGCCAACAACTATGTGGCGGTATACAAACGCAAAGGCGAGGATAAAAACATCCAGAAAGTGGAAAAACCTGCGATCACCCCGGTAGAAGTAAACCGTGAGGCGCAATCCGCTTTCCTGCAGAAAGTATCTGCCATCCCTGCCACACCGGTAAAACCACAATGGCTGGATTATGAGAAAGATATTCAGACTGCCCCGGTAGGCACCACCAACATGATGTACGTGCAGAACAAGGACAATGGCCTGTTCCGTTTGTACTACCGTTTTGACATGGGCTCCTGGAACAACAAGAAACTGGCCCTGGCAGCACAATACCTGCAGTTCCTGGGTACAGACAAGTATACTACCGAGCAAATCAGCAAAGAGTTTTACAATATTGCGTGCAACTTTAACGTGAGCACTTCTCCTGAAAACACCACTATCACTATCAGTGGTTTGCAGGAGAATTTTGATAAAGCAGTTTCTTTGTTTGAACACATATTGACCAGCTGTAAACCTAACGACCAGGCACTGGTTGCCCTGAAGGGACGGTTACAGAAGTCCCGCTCTGATGCCAAACTGAACAAGTCTGCCATCATGAAAGGGGTGGTGAACTACGCTATGTACGGCGCTAACAATCCGTTCAACAATCAGTTGAGCCAGGCAGACCTGGACGCTGTTTCCGCTACGGAACTGACAGGACTGCTGCACGAGCTGCCTTCTTACAAGCATACTATTATCTATTATGGCCCTCAGCCACTGGCTACTGCTGCAGCCGATGTACAGAAATTACATACGCTGCCTGCCAGCTTTAAGGAAGCACCAGCTGCCGTGAAATTCAGCAAAACTTCACAGACAGCTAACCAGGTGTTGTTTGCCGACTATGATATGGTGCAGACAGAAGTAAACTGGGTTGGCAATGAATCAGTTTATGATCCGGCCAATACAGGTATTATTTCCCTGTTCAATAACTATTTCGGCGGAGGTATGGGATCTATCGTATTCCAGACCATTCGTGAATCAAAAGCACTGGCATACTCTACCTATGCAATGTTCGTATCTCCGGACAAAAAGGGAGAGCGCTATTCCCAGATTGCCTATGTAGGCAGCCAGGCGGATAAAATGAACGACGCTATTAAAGGTATGAATGACCTGCTGAACGATATTCCGCGTTCTGATAAGCTGCTGGAAACCGCCAAGGAATCTATGAAGCAGGATATCGAAACAGAACGTATCACCAATGATGGTATTATCTTCAGCTATCTGGCTGCGCAGAAACTGGGCCTCAGCACAGATATCCGCAAACAGGTGTACGAGTCTATTGATAAAATGAATTTCGATGATGTGAAGAAATTCCACGATACCAACATCGCACACAAACCTTATACATACTGTGTAGTGGCTTCCGGCAAGAAAGTCAACATGGACGATCTGAAAAAAATCGGTGAGGTGAAAACACTTTCCCTGGAAGATATTTTTGGTTATTAATATCATTTAAAGGCAATGCCAGCGCAGCATACAGCTCATTTGTATGCTGCGCTTTTTTTTGTAACACTGCAATAAATAACTACCCTGCGACGTTATCAGGATTATTTAACCACCCTATGAAAAAGTGCCGAATTTACGGGTACGCAGTAATACTATTGCTGCTGCCGTTGTCAGGGTTTGTTGGGAGCAGCGTTGATCTGTACAATGTACGGTTAACCACCAGCAATATTAATCCGGACAAAATTTTCCTGCTGGTAGACAAAAGTGATTACCGGATGTATCTGTATGAAGATGTAACACTGAGAAAAATTTACAAAGTGGTTTTTGGCAACAAAGACCAGGGAGATAAGCTGGTGGAAGGCGATCGCAAAACACCGGAAGGAACGTTCCATATCCAGGCCAAAAGGATCGACAACCGATGGAGCCGCTTTATGTTGCTGGATTATCCTAATGAAGATTCAAAACAGAAATTTTCTCAACGCCAGAACGAAGGGAGCTTGTCCCAGGGTGCGAGTATGGGAGGAGGTATTGGCATACACGGCGTGGAATATGGCGCCGGTATCCGGGATAATTACGTGGATAGCCGTATCAACTGGACATTGGGCTGTGTAAGCATGAAGAATGGCGACGTAAATGAATTATATGAAATTGTTAAAGTAGGTACGCCCGTAGTGATTCGTCCTTAAAAAGGAAAGGTTTTTGCGGAGGGTAGCAGGTGTTTTCCAATGGCAGCGTAAGGGAGTACCTTTATACTGCAATCATTGTGTACGGCATCTAGTGGTACAGGTTCAATGTACCATGACTCCAATATATACGGCGGGTCAGATCCTGTGAAGAGCGCGCTCCACTCGGATGGTGCGCGCTTTTTTATTGTGCCATAAAATCTTTCACCAGCTGTTTCCATACAGCGCCATCTTTCTGACAGAAGGACTGATGCCCGGCATCCTTAAAAATATGCAGTTGTTTTTGTTGGGTAGCCAGGCGACCGAACACCCGTCTCGTTTCATCGGATGTAACTCTGATGTCCTGTTGCCCCCAGCAGTAAAGCACCGGCACCTGAATGTGGCGGGCATAATCCTGCGGGTTATGGCCGAAGCCCCAGAAGCCCAGTTCCAGGCCGCCCCAGAAGGTGAGCATCTGGGATAGCGGTGTTGCCGGCAGATGCACAGCCCGCATACGGCTTTTAACGGCGTCGAGAAGGGTGGCGAATGGCGATTCGAGGATAATTTTCTGCGGAGTGAGGTGAAATTCCGGCACTGCTTTCATGATGGCTGCCGCGCCCATGCTCATTCCCCAGAGGGTGACGGGCTTGTTGGAACGGGACAGCACATAGTCCCATGCCAGTTTCACATCTTCCGCTTCTTTGTATCCGATGGTACAGGCAGTGCCGTCACTGTTACCATGACCACGGAAATCTATCAAAAAAGTATTGTAGCCCAGTTGCCGGAACCAATAAGCTTCCGGCAGGTGTGAACCTTTGTTGCCGCCATATCCGTGAAAGAGAATAACGGTGCCTTTGGCCTGTGTTACTGGCATCCACCATCCTTCCAGGTGCAGCCTGTTGGCCGTCAGCAGCTGTACGGTGTCATAAGCAATATTGGGGCGTGCGCTGGTAATGGATTTGGAGAGCCTGACGCCGAAGAATATCATGTTTAATTTTTCACCGATGCTCATCTCTTCCGGCCGCTTGTTGCGATGGCGGTTGTTTTCGGAGAAGTGGGTGAATTTATAGGCATGAAAAGCCGTGATGCAATTGAACAGCAGCACAAGAAACAGGAGGGCATAGAGGGCTTTTTTGAAGAAACGCCGCATGGGATTTAACTATTTGTCTATGATATATGTGGGTATAAAAATAATGCAGCGAAGATCAGTGATCTCCGCTGCATTTTAAATATCGAAATCAGAAAATTCGTAAATAGCTACAGTTTACCTTTTTTGATCTCATCTACCACGGCCGGGTCGAGGAGGGTAGAGGTATCACCGAGGTTATCGAGGTCGTTTTCCGCTATTTTCCGCAGAATACGGCGCATGATTTTACCGGAACGTGTTTTAGGCAGGCCGCTTACAAACTGGATCTTATCCGGTTTGGCGATAGGGCCGATGATGCGGGACACTGTTTGTGCGATGTCTTTTTTAGACAGCTCCGGTTCATGTGTCATTCTTTCCATGATCACGTAGGCGTAGATGCCCTGGCCTTTGATATCGTGCGGGTAGCCTACGACTGCGCTTTCAATAACGCCGGCGTGCATGTTGATGGCGTTTTCCACTTCAGCGGTGCCGATACGGTGACCGCTCACGTTGAGCACGTCGTCTACGCGGCCAGTGATACGATAGAAGCCGTCTTCATCGCGGGTACAGCCGTCGCCGGTGAAGTAGAGGTTCTCGTAGGTAGAGAAATATGTTTTGCGGAAGCGGTCGTGATCACCGTAGGTAGTACGGAGCATGCCGGGCCACGGGAATTTGATACAGAGGTTGCCGTTCACGCCGTTGCCTTTCACTTCCTGGCCGTTTTCATCTACCAGGATGGGTTGTACCCCAGGCAGCGGTAAGGTGGCAAAGCCGGGTTTTTCTTTGGTGATGCCTGCTATGGGCGTGATCATGATACCACCGGTTTCTGTTTGCCACCAGGTATCAACGATCGGGCAGCGGCCTTTACCGATATTATCCTTAAACCAGTGCCATGCTTCTTCGTTGATAGGTTCGCCCACGCTGCCCAGCTTTTTGAGGGAGCTGAGGTCTTTGTGGTTGACAGGGCCGAGGCCATATCCCATCAGGCTACGGATAGCGGTGGGAGCGGTATAGAGAGTATCGACGCGGAATTTGTCCACGATTTCCCAAAGCCTGCCGGCGTCGGGATAGGTAGGCACCCCTTCAAACATGAGAGTGGTAGCGCCTGCGCTGAGCGGTCCATATACGATATAGCTATGACCGGTGATCCAGCCGATGTCGGCAGTACAGAAAAATACTTCTCCCGGTTTGTATTGGAAGGTATTAACGAAGCTGTAGTTGGCATACACCATATAACCGCCGCAGGTATGTACCACACCTTTGGGTTTGCCGGTAGAACCGGAAGTATAGAGGATGAAGAGCATGTCTTCCGCGTCCATTTCTTCCGCAGGGCAGGAGGGGTTGCCCATGGTTTCCACTTGTTTGATTTCATCTTCCCACCATACGTCTCTTCCTTTGAGCATGCTCACCGGAGTGCGGGTACGGGTACATACGATTACTTTTTTCACAGTAGGGCAGGCCATAAGGGCGTCATCGATCACGGATTTCAGGGGAATGTCCTTGTTGCCGCGGTAAGCGCCGTCGCAGGTGATAACGAGGCTGGCTTCTGCATCCTGGATTCTGTCGGCGATGGACTGGGCGCTGAAACCGCCAAACACGACGGAATGGATGGCGCCAATGCGGGCGCAGGCCAATACCGCGATCGCCAGTTCCGGGATCATGCCCATATAAATACATACGCGGTCGCCTTTTTTAACGCCGTTGTTTTTCAGGACGTTGGCGAACTGGCATACTTTGTTGTATAAGTCACGGTAGGTGATGATGCGATGGCGTTCTTCGGGGTCATTCGGTTCCCAGATGATGGCCGGGGAATTGCCGAGGGTGGCAAGGTGGCGGTCCAGACAGTTTTCGGTGATATTCATTTTAGCACCGGAGAACCATTTGATTTCGGGGTCCTTAAAATTCCAGTCCAATACCTTGTCCCACTTACGACGCCACATGAAGTGGTCTGCTACGTTGGCCCAAAAGCCTTCGGGGTCCATAACGCTCTGCTGATAAGCCTGTTGATAATCTTCTAAAGTCTTGATCTGGTATGGGTACGACATAGCACCATGATTGTTTATTGGTTAAGTACAACTTTTTCCTAACGGGCTTTAAATTTAAGAAAAACCCGACGGTATGCTAGAAAAAATCTAAAAAAACATGTTAAAACCAGATTATTTTTCAAAACGGTCCGGAAGACAGGCCATGATCAAGCACCTTTAGGGCAAAGCAATAGCTGCTGCCGGTTGCGGACAGGTAATTGTGTGCCACTAAAGGTGTTGAAAAAAAGAAGGAAGGTTGGTAGGTTATTTGCCGGACGGGCCAATGGGGCTGCAAGGACCTGGTTATCTCGGATTGCGGAACTTGATCGCAGACTTCCAGAAAGTGTTGTACACTTCGTCCATGATTTCCACGATGCGTTTTTTCTCCGCGCTGCTCAGAAAAGAGCTTTGTTTGGTTTTGTCGGCCGGGCCGCGTCCTTCTTTGGCGCGCATTTTCCGGTAAAAGGTAGGCGTGCTCCAGTTACAATCCTGACATACTCTTTCCCGGAAGAGGGCAGCCATGCCCGAAAACTTTTCATGAATGGAAAATAAAAGGTTGGGTGTTTCCTTACTCATAGCAACAGACTTTTATGATGAACAGTGACACCAATTATGCTGTACTGCCGGTCGCAAAATGAGATTAATTGTAGCTATCAGCAAATACAGTTATAACTGTGAAATTTATCAGCATAAAAATACACTATTTGTTGTTATGATTCACCGGCAATCCTTTGTGGTATTGATTTTGGGGTGTCCTGTGGACAAATTTCCGATCAATTTCAACGGATAATTATCATCCTGATAATCGATCATTTGTTCTTCATCTTTTCCTATCATTTTATCATGATTTCGATCAAAATGATCGAAAAATAATTTTTTTTGCCTACGTATATGCATAAAAGTTAGCCTTTCTGATCATTATGCCACTTCCTGTGATCATTTTATTATTTTTTAACTCGATTTGATAATTTTATTTACGAAATGAAAGATTAATTGTTATATTATACCATTATTTATAAAAAAGGATAAATGATGCAGTCGAGTTTGATACATATGGGCCAGCGATTAAAGCAGATACTGAAGCAGAAAAAAATCAAAATCATCGATTTTGCAAAAATGGCCGGCTTCACCAACCAAATAGCCCATTACCACCTGCGGAACAGTGATATGAAGCGGGTCAACCTGGAACGGTTTTGCGACATTATCGGCATCACGCCTGATGAATTTATCCGGTGGAACGGCACTATGCAACTGGCCAACGGGAAAAGCATACATCATGGCAACCGCCTCCAGCACCTGATTGCGGAGAAAGGACTTAACAAAAGCAAACTTGCGGAACGCCTGAACATGAGCCGGCGGACCATGTACAACGTCTTCGAGAAAGAAACATTTTCTCCGGATGAACTGGACCGTGTGGCCCGTGGACTGGACATCACAACGGAAGCCTTTCTGAATCCCGGCACAACGCAGGAGACAAGGCAAACAGACAGCGAAGAAATGATGATGCTGCGGGAGAAATATTATAAAATCCTGGAAGAGCATACCCAGCTGCTGAAGAACTACACTGCCCTGAAAGATGATGTGCTCAAAATGAAGAAGGAGCTGGCCACCCTTCGTAAAGGGAAAACGAAGAAGGGGTGATGATCTTCTGTAACCAGCCGGTATTGTTATCCCCCATTGTGGTTATACCCGGGCAGCCGGTACCTCTACTTCCAAAGCTGCTGCTACTTCTTCCCAGTTGTGTACGCGCTCGTAATCTGTCAGATGAACATTGTGCGGAGCTGTAAACAACAACTGTCTTCCTTTAAAATGACGCAGATTCTTGTCGTAATCATCAATCATGATATCGGCATTGACAATGGTTTTGGAACCGCAGAGCACAATATTGTGCCAACTGATGAATGGAAAATGTTCATGCAGCCATTCCAGCTTTTCCCTGAGCGACTGTGGAAACTCCATCGCCGCTGACACAATAAATACCTCGTACTTCTCCATCAGGGCCTTGATCACCTCCTGGCTGCCCGGCATCACCGGCGCGGTCCGGAAAAATCCCGGCGTAAGTAAAAACTTCCGTACGCTGCCATCGGGCAGTATTTCGCCTTCCGGTATGCCGTGTAACGACTGCGGGTCCAGCTTAATTCCGTTCGCCGCTTCATAATATGATAAATAATGGCTGTAGATGTCCGCCATTACATTGTCCATGTCTATTGCTATTCTTGCCATATTTTGCGATTTATTGCAAATATATGCAAATTCTAGCAGAATATTGCAAAATGTTTCATAATATTGCATAAAATAGCAAGCATGCTGAAAGAGGAAAGACTTGATTATATATTAAAGAAGCTGCAGACGGACCAGAAGGTATTGCAGACAGAACTGAGTTCTGACCTGCAGGTATCAGAAGATACGGTAAGACGTGACCTGGAATCGCTGGCACAAAGCGGACAGTTGATCAAGGTGAGAGGTGGCGCTATCCCGCACTCCCCCAATCCCTATTCCTTCAAAGAGAGGATCGAGCGGCATGCGGCCGATAAACAACATATGGCCGTTAAAGCCCTGAGATTGCTGCATGACGGGCAAACGGTACTGATGGACGGAGGTACTTCCACACTGGCGTTAGTGAAAATATTACCCCCCAATTTGCGGCTGACCATCATTACTAACAGTGTTCCCATCGTTACCCATTTAATAGAGCACCCCACCATCGAAGTGATATTTACCGGCGGCCGCATCGGTAAAAACTCACAGACCGCCACGGGCATGGACACCATCCGCACTTTACAGAAGATACGGGCAGACCTGGCTTTTGTGGGTATCTGCAGCCTGCACCCGGAAGCTGGCGTAACTGGCCTGGACCTTGAGGAAGCAGATGTGAAAAGTGTAATGGTGGAAGCGGCCAACAAAATTGTGGCGTTGGCCACCAGCGATAAAATGGATACGGCGGAACCGTTCAAGGTCTGTGAGATCACCGGCATTGACGTGATCGTGACCGACAAGCCCGAATTGCCTTTATTTAAACCTTATCAGGACCTGGGCATCCAGGTGATATAACGTTAAACGGAAACCACACTCTGAATTACACAACGATGTTACAGAATTTGTCAGTACCGGTGATACATAAGAGAGGCGCCCGCATTGCGGTAAGCGCATTGTTTTTTCTGACCGGTTTGTGTTTTGCCAGTTGGGCATCACGTATCCCGGACATACAGCAGTCCATGCGTCTAAATGATGCAGGGCTGGGCAGCGTTTTGCTGGCATTGCCTGTCGGATCGCTGATTTCACTGCCGGTGGCAGGTATCCTGGTTTCGCGCTTCGGCAGCAAACAGGTGCTGCTGATCGCTGCGGTGGCCTATGCTGCTATTTTACCGGTACTGGGACTGGCGACGGCTCCCTGGGAACTGATCTCCTTTCTCGTGTTTTTCGGTTTCTGCGGCAACCTGGCCAACATTGCGGTCAACACGCAGGCAGTGGCAGTGGAAGCGATGTATGGCCGTTCTATTATGGCTTCCTTTCACGGGCTATGGAGCGTGGCCGGTTTTACCGGTGCGGCTATTGGCGCCACTATGAGCGGACTGCACGTTCCGCCGGTATATCATTTTCTGCTGATCACCGGTATTTCATGGACACTGGTGTTGCTGACCATGCGGCATATTGTGCAACAGGACACCAACGTACAGGCCAATCAGCCACTGTTTGTCAAGCCAGATCTTTTCCTGTTGACACTGGGCATTATTGCCATGTGTTCCATGATATGCGAGGGGACTATGTTTGACTGGAGCGGTGTGTATTTCCGCCGGGTTGTGAAAGTTGAGGAAGGGCTGGGGGGCGCTGGTTATGCGGCCTTTATGGGCACGATGGCGTCGGGCCGTTTTGTGGCTGACTGGGTGATAACGCGGTTGGGTACACGAAAAGTGCTGATCATCAGCGGAGCGCTTACTGCCGCCGGGTTGCTGATAGCAGTGGTTTTTCCTTACCTGGTAAGTGCCATGCTGGGCTTCATGCTGGTGGGCGCAGGTGTTTCAGCGGTCGTACCGCTGGTATACAGTGCCGCCGGCAAGTCAAAAGTATTGTCGCCCGGGATGGCGCTGGCAGCGGTTTCCACGATTGGTTACCTTGGCTTCCTGTTTGGTCCGCCGCTGATTGGTTTTGTGGCGCAGGCCACCAGCCTGGCGGTATCCTTCTCGCTGATTGCCGTGATGGGCGCCACTATCGCCGTTATGTCCACCCGTATCAAAGTATAAATAGCGTGTAGCCTGGGACGTACCCTGATTCCGGGCTACACCGAATGTAGTGTGGCGGTGCTGAAAGTCATTTCTTCACCGCTGTAATCGATGATCAGCAGCCAGTCGCCGGCGGCCGGCGTTTTTTCGGGTAATCGAAGTGCTGACAAGGCTTCCAGCAGCGGGCCTGGTTCATGGTCAAAAGGAATATATCTCACTTGTGAAGCGGCGTCCTGTTGCTTCGGTAGAAATTTCAAGGCAATGATAGCGGTCTCCATCCGCAGTATTTCCGGCAGGTATAATAACTGCAGGTGGCCATCGTTTATTTGTTTTTCCAGGTAGTCTGTAAAGAGCTCAATCTCCCGTTTGAACTGGAGATCAGATTGCCGGCATGCCTCCCAGAAAGCCGTGGCCAGCGGCATCAGCCTGTCGCCCAGTAACAGGCAGGTATAAGGCAGCAGCGTATAGATAGGCGTGATACGGTTAACGCGGTACAGTGTGCAATTCACTGACATGCCACGCTGGAACACGACGGTCTCTAACCGCTTTCTTTCGCGATCGGTGAGATCATAAGGGGAGAATACTTTATCCGGTTGCTGCCTGGCCTCCACGCATAATTCCGGGGATGCGATCAGTGCGGCCAGTGCCCGCTGAAAGGAGAGGAGTGACATGATCGTTTATATATGATATTGATTCCACACTGCTTTTGCCCTGTTTAATTCGCGTGTAACGCCCTCGAACTGTAGCAGGTGAAAATAGGATTCATGAAATTCAAAGGTGATGCCGCAAAGATTGGGTACTAACGGTAACGTATACTCGAGCAGTTCCCACACCGCTTCGGGGCAGGGCCCTGCGTGGGAGTCGGTGTACATGCCCGCCATTTCATTGCCGCCGGCGATATGGATTTCCACCACTTTGTCGAGGTCCAGTCCGGTGATGAAGCTACGGGCATCAAAGCCGTGGTTTACGGCGTTCGTATATACGTTATGGATATCGAGCAACAATCCGCAGGAGGTGTCTTTCGATAATTCGTTGAGGAAAGCTGTTTCGGAAAGTTCCTGATCGGGGAGGTCAATGAAGCAGACGTTGTTCTCTACCAGGAAAGGGGCTCTGATGCTGCGGCTGATGGCGTTGATACGGCCATCGATCATATCCAGCACTTCGTAGTCGTATGGCACGGGTACGGCCATGCCGGCATTGTGTTCCTGCCCGTTTTCATCGTGTACTTTCACGAAAGAGAGATGGTCGCTGTGCCACACAAAGGAGTAGCGCTGGTGCCATTCTTCCATTTTGCGCAGGTAGGCCATATCGAAGACGCCGGCGCTGCCCAGTGAATAGGAGATATTGTGGGCGGTGAGCGGATAACTGTCAGCTAGTTTTTGGAGTACGGCCATCCAGCTGTCTATTTCTTCAAAGCGGTGAGGGTGGCCGTTGCCGAGGTCTGACCAGAACATGTCAGGGATGATTTCCACATAGTCGCAGCAGGAAGGCTGGCTGTCGAGGTATAGCTCCAGGGAAGGATTATACAACAAACCTACGCCCAGCCTGGGGATGGTTTTTTCGTATAACCGGCTGGTGTGGCCGGTAAGTGTGAAGGGGTACATGGGAGCGGTGTTTTAAAAGGCCCCGCTCCGGAGAGCGGGGCGGTGATACGTTAGTGGCCAACGGCGGTTCCTTTGATGGTCGCCATTTTGTCGAGGTCTACTTTCATAACATGTTCCAGTTCTTCCCGGATGTTGAAGTGAACACCTGACAGGCAAGCCTGACAGCCACGGGGGTTAATTTTTGAAATCACCATTTCCTGTAGTTTGGCGATATCGGCCATCTTGGTGCCTTTGGGCACGGTAAGGTTTACCTGGCCATCAGTTCCATAGTGAACTTCTGCTGTACGCATGACATGTGGTTTTTGGGGTGATAAATGATAGATATGAAATGACAGATATACTAATGAAAAAAAAGCTGCTCGATCGATTGCCGGTCATTTGGGGTTGATGTACTAACAGGACCTAAAGGTAGGATATTCTACTATGATAGCACAACGTAATTGTACGGAAAAATACAGGCCGTATTTCTCCTGGAATCCGCCTCTGCCGTGGCGTTTTATAAAACAAATATTGTATGTGAAAAAAGCATTCTATCATCTGCTCCGGAAAATTCTTTCCTAAAAAATGAAATTTTATTCCATTATTAAATTTCAAATGACGTAACTTTGCACGATTTTTTTGGTCCCTCGTACGGCATTAAAATCAATGTGGTTTTTCATTTTCAATAGATTACAAAAATGCCAAAAGACTCATCTATCAAATCTGTCCTCATTATCGGATCTGGTCCCATTATTATTGGTCAGGCTTGCGAATTTGACTATTCTGGTTCCCAGGCAGCACGTTCGTTGCGGGAAGAAGGAATTAAAGTGATTTTGATTAATTCCAACCCGGCTACCATCATGACGGACCCTATGATGGCCGATAAGGTTTATTTGCTCCCATTAACTGTGGAAAGCATTGAGCAGATTCTGGAAGAAAACCAGATTGATGCCGTATTACCTACCATGGGTGGTCAAACAGCACTGAACCTTTGTAAAGAGGTAGATGAGCTGGGAGTTTGGGAAAAGTATAATGTTCGCCTGATCGGGGTAGACATTAAAGCGATCGACAAAGCGGAAGACCGTGAACAGTTCCGCCAGTGGATGATCCAGATCGGTATCCCTGTAGCGCCTGCGAAAACAGCTAACTCTTTCCTGGAAGGTAAGGAGTTTGCACAGGAAATCGGTTTCCCGCTGGTGATCCGTCCTTCTTTTACCCTTGGTGGTACCGGTGGCGGTTTTGTACACAGCAAAGACGAGCTGGACGAAGCGCTGGACCGTGGCCTGAAGGCTTCTCCCATCCACGAAGTGCTGGTAGAGAAAGCAGTATTGGGCTGGAAGGAATACGAACTGGAACTGCTGCGTGATAAAAATGACAACGTCGTTATCATCTGTACCGTGGAAAACCTGGACCCGATGGGTATCCATACAGGAGACTCCATTACAGTGGCCCCAGCCATGACCCTGAGCGATACCGCTTTCCAGGACATGCGTAACAAAGCCATGCTGATGATGCGCGACCTGGGCAATTTCGCCGGTGGTTGTAACGTACAGTTCTCCCTCAATCCTGAAACAGAAGAACTGATCGCAATTGAGATCAACCCGCGCGTAAGCCGCTCTTCCGCACTGGCATCCAAAGCAACCGGTTATCCTATCGCGAAAATCGCTGCCAAACTGGCTATCGGTTATACCCTCGACGAGCTGGAAAACCAGATCACCAAAACCACTTCCGCTTTCTTTGAGCCGGCGCTGGACTACGTGATCGTAAAAATGCCACGCTGGAACTTCGACAAATTCAAAGGCGCAGACGACACACTGGGCCTGCAGATGAAATCAGTAGGTGAAGTAATGGCTATCGGCCGCACTTTCCCTGAAGCCCTGCAGAAAGCCTGCCAGAGCCTCGAGAACGATGCGCTCGGCCTCGGCTACTACGGCAAGTCGCTGATGAAGTCTGAACAACTCATCGAAAAACTGAAACGTCCAACCTGGGACCGCATCTTCCGTATTAAAGATGCCCTGATGGCCGGCGCTTCTGTAAAACATATTCACCAGCAGACTTACATTGACCGCTGGTTCCTGCACCAGATACAGGATATCGTGAATCTGGAAAAACAACTCGGAGAACATGACCTGGAAAGCGTTCCAGCTGATATGCTGAGAGACGCCAAAAAAATGGGCTTCTCAGATGCCCAGCTGGCGGTGATCTTCGGCAACTGTGAAGAACACGAAGTATACGAAAAGAGAAAAGCGAACAACATTGTACGTACCTATAAAATGGTAGATACCTGCAGTGCTGAGTTTGAAGCGAAAACACCGTACTTCTATTCAACTTTTGATACAGAGAACGAAAGCAAGGTAACCGACCGCAAAAAAATCATCGTACTGGGTTCCGGTCCGAACAGGATTGGCCAGGGTATTGAGTTCGACTACTGCTGTACCCATGGTCTGCAGGCCATCCAGGATTGCGGCTATGAAGCAATCATGGTAAACTGTAACCCTGAAACTGTATCTACCGACTTCGACATGGCAGACAAACTGTACTTCGAGCCGGTATTCTGGGAGCACCTGTGGGAAATCATCGAGCTGGAAAAACCTGAAGGGGTGATCGTTCAGCTGGGTGGCCAGACAGCGCTGAAACTGGCGAAACGCCTGGAAGAAAAAGGGGTTAAGATCATTGGTACTTCCTTCGATAACATGGATATCGCAGAAGACCGTGGCCGTTTCTCCGACATGCTGAAAGACCTGGGTATTCCTTATCCGAAATATGGTACTGCCTATAATACTGACGACGCTATCGAAGTAGCGAAAGAAGTAGGTTATCCGGTACTGGTGCGTCCGTCCTACGTATTGGGCGGCCAGCGTATGCGTATCGTGATCAACGAAGAAGAACTGGAACAATCAGTATTAAGCCTGCTGCGTCACCTGCCGGGCAACAAGATCCTGATCGACCACTTCCTGGACCGTTGCCAGGAGGCTGAAATTGACGGTATCTTCGACGGTACAGACTTCCACGTAATGGGCGTGATGGAACATATTGAGCCTGCCGGCATCCACAGTGGTGACAGCCATGCGCTGCTGCCAGCCTTCAACCTCACACCGATTGAAGTGACTACCATGGAGTACTACGCAGAGAAGATTGCCCGCGCACTGAATATCCGTGGTTTGATCAACATCCAGTTTGCGATTAAAGGCGGACAGGTATATGTAATTGAAGCCAACCCACGTGCTTCCCGTACTACACCGTTCATCGCCAAAGCCTACCAGGTGCCTTACCTGAACATCGCTACCAAAGTGATGATCGGGGATAAGAAACTGAAAGACTTCAAAATTGAAAAGAAACTGACTGGCTTTGCCATCAAAGAACCAGTGTTCTCCTTCAATAAATTCCCGGGCGTAAACAAAGAGTTAGGCCCTGAAATGAAGTCCACTGGTGAAGCTATCCGCTTTATCAAAGACCTGAGGGACCCTTACTTCCGTCAGTTGTATAAAGAGAAGAGCATGTACCTGTCTAAATAAAACAGGTGGCAACATAAAAAGAAAAAGCCCGTCAGTATAATGCTGACGGGCTTTTTCTTTTTATGTTTTAATATGTGACAGTGATAAAAAAAACAGAGCCTGATAAAGATCAGGCTCCTTCTTTTCCCTCAAAATAACCATTAAAGACACGACTATTGAATCTTGATACGACACAAATAGCGTGACCGGTAATGCATTTTACAAATAATATTATATTTAAAGAAGATGTTAACTAATCAATAACAGATTTGCAAAGTAGTTATATTTAATATATTAATATTCAATATTATAAATATTATTAAAAAATAATTCGTTAATTCCGTTAACATGTCCTGAACCAAAAATTACCTAGTTATCATATCTTTTTCGCATGTGCTGTTTTTGCGTTTTTAAGACGGTTTAATTCTTACATTTAAAGACGTTAAAGTTGACCCCTTTTTTATGCAATTTGAATCATCCATGTTTGTCGCCGCATGTTGGAAACGTGCGCCCTTTCTGCGATTGACGGTCCCTTTTATGGCCGGCATCAGCATACAGTATAATGCGCCCCTCCCGGCATTGTCGCTGTATATCCTTATCCTGGCTGCATTTGCAGCTTTGTTGTTCATACGTTTGCTACCGGTTGCATACCGTTATCATTACTCGTGGGCGAGTGGTATTCCTGTTTTTATACTGCTATATGGCAGCGGGGCGATGTTGCTGGTTTCTGCCGGTATCGGGCAGACGGACAGGGACGTTTCCGCATGGCCTGACAGTGCGCAGTACTGGTTGGCAAAGGTAGAAGAACCTTTACAGGAAAAACCCCGTTCCCGGAAAACGCTGCTGACAGTAACTGCTGTATATGCTCAGGGCCGCTGGAGGACGTCCGGAGGACGTTTATTGGCCTATTTCAGCAAGGATAGCCTGTCAGCGGGATTGATGTATGGTTCAGTGGTATTGTTGTCAAAAAGGCCGGTTAAAATCACAAACAGCGGCAATCCCGGCGCATTCGATTACCGGCAGTATTGTGCTGCGCAGCAACTGTACCATCAGGTGTTCCTGAAAGAGCGCGACTACCGGCAGTTGCCCCGTCCGCAGCCGCGAGACCTCACCGCCTGCCTGCTACAGGCGAGGGATTTTTGCCTGGAGCAACTGAAAAACCGCATCGGGAAAGGTGCTGAAGCAGGTATGGCGGAAGCCTTGCTGATAGGCTACCGGCAGGACCTGGACCCGGAGGTGGTAAATGCCTATAGCAATACCGGCATTGTGCATATTATTGCGATCTCCGGGATGCATCTGGCTTTGCTGTATGCCTCCCTGCTATGGCTGCTGCGCTGGCTCCCGTCCCACAGGGCGGCGAACATCATACGGGCGCTGCTATTGTTAACTGTTTTATGGGGTTTTGCCCTGTTGACAGGCGCCTCTGCCTCCGTGCTCCGGGCAGCGGTGATGTTCTCCGGTATTACGGCCGGTAACCTGTTGCTCGGCAGGAAAGCCAGCACTTACAACATGCTGGCCGCCTCGGCATTTGTGCTGCTGTGTTATCATCCGTGGCTGGTCATGGATGCTGGTTTCCAGCTGTCCTATCTGGCGGTGCTTAGTATCCTGTTGTTTTATGACGCGATATACAAACTATGGCGGTTGCAATCGTGGTGGGCCAAGCCCGTCTGGCAGCTGACGGCGCTTTCGCTTGCTGCACAGATACTAACATTGCCGGTATCGGTCTACTATTTTCACCAGTTCCCGGTTTATTTCCTGCCGGCCAATCTGATAGCGGTACCGCTGTCTACCGTCGTGATATACGGGGAAATACTGCTGTTGTTCCTGGCTCCTTTTGATTCTTTGGCCGGATGGGTGGGAATGGCCCTGCGCTGGTTGATATACACGATGAATATGGTTGTGGCATGGTTGGGACAACTACCTTTTGCCCTGGTAGAGGGCCTGCAATGGAGCCTGTTGCAAACAGGCTGTTGTTATCTGCTGATCACAGGGATGGCAGTATGGCTGTCGGGCCGCCACCGTCGTGGCTTTTGGCTGGCATTGTCTGCCTGCTGGATAATGATGGGGGACCAGGCTGTCCGGCATATCATCAGCCGGCAGCGGAGGCAGCTCATCATCTATAACGTTCCCGGCTATACGGCAATAGACTGCATCAGTCAGGGAAAAGTGCAGTTCATGGGGCATGACAGCATCTGGAAAATGCCGGCAGCAAAACAATTACAGGCTGCCCGGGCTGCCATGGACGTACAACCGGGAATGGTGGCAGACTTAGAACAGCGTGGCCGCTATCTCTGCGTGGGCCGGAAACAACTGGTGGTGCTGGACAGCATATTGCCAACATTGGTACCTGTACAACGGTTGCGGGTAAACTATCTGTTGCTGAACGGGAATCTCAATATGAAGATGGACCGGGTACTGGCATGGTACAGCGCCGACACTGTTATTTTCGGCGGCGCCTGCCCGCCCTTTCGTATCCGACGCTGGGCTGAAGCCTGCACTTCTTCCGGGATACCGTTTTACAATATCCCGGAAGAAGGAGCATTCATCATGCCTTTCTGATAATTATTGTTGGGGCAAACGGGCTTCCAGTGCTTTGATCTGTTTTTTCATCCCGATCATGTGAAGCGTCATTTCTTCCAGCTTCTTCAGTAACTGCCGGTTCATTTCTCCCAGGTCAATACCATCGGCGGCCACTTCAGTGGCGGAAGGAATTTCCGAAAGATGCTGATGGGTGCGGATAAACGCTTCGGATTTCTCCCTGTAAAAACATAGGAGGGACAGACATTTCGCAGGTGATTTTTTAAAGTTGGTTAAATAATTTAGATGGGAAATTAATTTTTTTTGGTTGGCTAATGCCGGATTCAGGGCCTTTCCCCGTTATTCCCCATTAACCGGAAGTGGAAAAGTGATCCTTACGTGTTAACTTTGCGCAGCTTTTCGGTTCCGGACCAGGGGCCTATGTTATTAAAATTTCTAATGTTTCCTTCATGCAAAAGCAAATTAAATCAGCGTTGATCTCCGTTTTCTATAAAGATAACCTGGAGAACATTGTTAAAAAATTAGGTGAACAAGGTGTGACCATCTATTCTACTGGTGGTACCCAAAAATTCATTGAGGAACAAGGTGTAAAATGTGTGGCAGTAGAAGATCTGACTGCTTATCCGTCTATCCTGGGCGGTCGTGTGAAAACACTGCATCCTAAAGTATTTGGTGGTATCCTGGCCCGCCGCGAAAATCCCCAGGACCTGGAACAGCTGAAACAATACGAGATCCCGGAAATTGACCTGGTGATCGTTGATCTGTACCCGTTTGAAGAAACTGTGAAAAACACGACTGAAGAACAGGCCATCATCGAAAAGATCGACATCGGCGGCGTATCGCTGATCCGTGCTGCCGGTAAGAACTTCAAAGATGTGGTGATTGTGGCTTCCAAAGATCAGTACGCCGACCTGGAAAAAGTGCTGACAGAAAACAACGGCGCCACTTCCCTGCAGGACCGCAGAAACTTTGCTGCTAAGGCATTTGAAGTATGTGCCCACTATGACGTGGCCATCTCCCAATATTTCCTGAACAACGAACCCGGTGATTACTTCCAGGTGTCCGTTCCGCAGGGCCAGGTGAACCGTTATGGTGAAAACCCGCATCAGCGTGGTATTTTCTACGGTAACCTGAACGATATTTTCAACAAACTGCATGGCAAGGAGCTTTCCTTCAACAACCTGGTAGACGTAGATGCGGCCTGCCAGCTGATCCAGGAGTTTACTGAAACCACCTTTGCCGTTATCAAACATACCAACGTATGTGGCATCGCTTCCCGTCCTACCCTGAAAGAAGCCTGGGACGCAGCATTGGCTGGTGATAAGGAAAGTGCTTTTGGGGGCGTACTGGTATGTAACCAGCCCATTGACAAAACCACAGCGGAAGCCATCAACGAAATCTTCTTTGAAATCCTGATCGCTCCCGGTTTTGATGCAGAGGCCCTCACAGTATTGCAGGCCAAGAAAAACCGTATCCTGCTGGAACAAAAACAGCCGGTGAAAAGCAAGTACATGTTCAAAAACGTACTGAACGGCGTACTGCTGCAGGACAGTGACAACGGGAACTATAAAGAGTGGAATGATGTAGGCGCCCAGGCAGCTACCGCTGCACAAAGAGCCGATCTGGAGTTTGCCAATATCGTGTGCAAGCACCTGAAGTCCAACGCTATCGCGCTGGTGAAAGACAAACAACTGATTGGTAAAGGCTGTGGCCAGACTTCCCGTATCGATGCGCTGCGTCATGCTATTGAAAAAGCCGGCCAGTTCAGCTTCGGACTGAAAGGTGCTGTGATGGCTTCCGACGCCTTCTTCCCATTCGATGATTGCGTACGCATTGCACATGAACAGGGAATTGAAGCTGTTATCCAGCCCGGTGGTTCCGTTCGCGACAACGATTCTGTAGAATTCTGCAAACAACACGGTATGGCCATGGTAATGACCGGTATGCGTCATTTCCGCCACTAATCCCGTTTACATACAAAAGATAAAAGCGGAGATCATTTCCAGAAATGACCTCCGCTTTTTTTTAAGAAAAATTGGCGCCATTGCCTGAAAATAGCTAGTATTGTTATTCATGGCCTTTATCAAGCAAAATATCATGCAGGATACAGCAGATGCGGACCTTGTCCGGGAGTACCAGACTTCCGGCAATCTGGAGCTGCTGGCTGCCCTCTACCAGCGTTATATGAACCTGGTATATGGTGTATGCCTGCAATATTTTGATGAAGAAGGCAGTAAGGACGCCGTTATGCAGATCTTCGAGGAACTGATCGACAAGCTGAAGCGGCATGAAGTACAGAACTTTAAAAGCTGGCTGCATGTTTTGTCGAGGAACCACTGCCTGATGAAGCTCCGGTCCATGAAAAACAAGGAATCGCTGCAGGTAACCATCGAAGATGATTCCCCCCTTATGGAAAACGGAGAATTGGCGCATCATGACCACGAAGTCACGCTGGAAGACAATCTCCAGTCCATGGAAAAATGCCTGGAGACCTTGCCAGAAGAGCAAAAACGCAGCGTCAACCTGTTTTACCTGGAGGAAAAAAGCTACCGGGAGGTAGCTGCGCTCACCGGGTATGAGATGAATAAGGTGAAAAGCTATATCCAGAACGGAAAGCGGAATCTTAAAATTTGTATGGAGCAACAACAACATGCCTGATAAGCACGCACATAACAAACCTGCCGTAAGCGCCGAGCTTATCCGCCAGTACCTGGCCGGAGAGCTGGATGATAAGGCCATGCACGACCTGGAACGCCAGGCGCTGGATGACCCGTTCCTGGCGGATGCGCTGGAAGGTTATGCGTTGCATGCCCCTGATCAGCAGGCCCAGCAGGAAGACCTGATGGCGCGGCTGACAGAGAGGGTGGCTCCTCCTAAAGCTGTAGTGCGCCCGTTTTACCCCCGTTTAGCAGCGGCGGCAGCTATTTTGCTTCTGCTCTTTACCGGCGGCTGGTACCTGTTCCGCGAGCAGCAGCGCAGCACAACAACACCTATCGCACAGGTGGATACCAGGCGCGATGTGGCCGTACCGGATACAGCTGCTCGGGCCACGCCTGAAATAGCCATGGTGAAACCGGCTGATACCAATAGTAACAGCGATCAGCAACCTGCACCTGTTGCAAGACAAAGTGCGCCGGCGCTGGCAAAAGCCGAAGAACCTGCTGCTGATATCAGTGCGGCTGATGAAAGACTGGCGGAAAGACCTTTGGAACGCAGAGCTTTAAAACAGGTGCCGCCACCGGCCACGTTCTCTGCGCCGGTGCCACCACCGTCCGCTGTTGCCGCTTCCCCTGTAACGGACAAACAATTGAGCGAGATAGTTATCGCACATCCGGACTCCTCTGCTATGGCTTATGACAAGGAAAAAAGTGCCGACCTGAAAGACGTGAAAGTAACTGGCTTCGCTGCCCAAAACAAAAAGGCAGGCGTCTCCGGACAGAATGATTCCATTCATCCTAATGCAGACGGCTATGAGGTAGCCGGCATTTTGCAAGGCAGGGCTGCCGGTGTGGTCACGTCCAATGCCGGCCTCAGAAAAAGGAAAGCGGCGATTGTGCCGGGAGATACGCTGCCATCGCCGGTTAACGGCAGAACAGCCTTTCAGCAATACCTTGCCGAACATACCGCTAATCCCGGCGGGTTTAATGGCGTAGTACGTATATCGTTTACCGTTATGCCGGACAGTACATTGCAGGACATTAAAGTAGTGCGGAGCGTGCATGTGAACGCAGCCTGTGAAGCGGAAGCGATCAGGGTGGTGAAAGAAGGGCCCTTATGGAAGCCTGCAGCAGACGGAAAGCCTGCCAACGTAACATTGGATGTGATATTTAAAGAAAAAACAGGCCAATAATTATATCAGCCTTTCCTTTCTTTCCATTGCTGGTTAAAGGATTTGGCAGCAAACACCGGCAACTCACGGTTTTCTCCCCAGCTTTTTGCGAAGAATTTACGGAAGAAGAAATTTTTCATTTTACCACTGGCCATATTCATCATTTTACGGCTGTTGCATCCCTGTTTCCATACAAACCAGGCAAACTTTTCTCCGCCTGAAGTATGGTTTTCCTCCACTGCCTTCTGGCGGTTGTGAAGCAACAGTTCATGCAGATTGATACGGACAGGGCATACTTCAGTACAATTACCGCAAAGGGAAGATGCAAAACTGAGGTGCATATAGTTGTCCATCCCTTTGAGATGGGGGGTGATAACAGAGCCGATTGGACCGCTGTAGGTGGTGGCGTAGCTATGGCCGCCGATGTTTTTATAAACGGGGCAGGCGTTGAGGCAGGAGCCGCAACGGATACAGTAAAGGCTTTCACGGGCGGCGGTGTCCTGAAGGATATTGGTACGGCCGTTGTCCATCAGGATAACGTACATTTCTTCAGGGCCGTCTGTTTCACCTTCCTGGCGCGGGCCGCTGAAGATGCTGTTATATGCCGTTACTTTCTGGCCGGTGCCATAGGTGGCCAGCAGTGGCCAGAACAGCGCCAGGTCTGCCACAGAAGGCAGTACTTTCTCGATGCCTACCAGTACAATATGTGTTTTGGGGAAGGCGGTGCTCAGGCGGGCATTGCCTTCATTTTCCGTAACGGCCACAGAGCCGGTATCAGCGAGGATGAAGTTGGCACCGGTAATGCCTATTTCCGCTTCCAGGTATTTTTGTCTGAGTTTTTCGCGGGCAACAAGTGTCAGTTGCTCAGGAGTGAGGTCCGGCGGCGTGCCCAGTTTTTCCGCAAAGAGACGGGCCACATCTTCCTTGCTTTTATGCATGGCCGGTGTTACAATATGATAAGGCGGTTCGCCGTCCAGCTGCTGGATATATTCTCCCAGGTCGGTTTCCACGCATTCAATATTATGTTGCGCGAGAAAGTCGTTCAGGTGAACTTCCTCTGTGGCCATGGATTTGCTTTTGACAATGCTTTTGCATTGTTTGGCCTGGCAGATGGCGAGGATTTCCTGTTGTACCTGTTCGGCTGTTTCGGCCCAGATAACTTTGCCGCCACGTTTGGTGAAGTTCATCTCAAATTCTTCGAGATGGTTGTCCAGATGCTCTATAGCTCTCCACTTGATGTTCTTGGCCCTTTCACGCGCTACCGGCAGGTCTGCAAACTGCTGTTTACCGACTTTTACAGCGGCATTATATTTTCCTATGTTGAAGTTGATCGTCTGGCGGTGACCGAGATCTAATGCTTTTTTTTCACTTGCTTCGAGGAAAGTGGAGGCTGTTTGATGCATAAGCAAACGATAATTCCTTGATAAATATAGCGTATTTAAGCATTGCGTGATAGCCGCTGCTCAAATAACTCCTTCTGAATCATTAAATAACAAAATCTCAACAATCCAAATCAACGGGTGATTTAGTATTTCTTGGTGGCGATTTTATCCAGCACTTCATAAAATTCCGTGCCGTATTTTCTGATAATAGCATCCTTCAGGAATCGGTATACCGGAACTTTCAGGGACCGGCCGTTTTTACAAGCAGGTTTGCAGATGTCCCAGCGGTCATAATTAACCGCTTCAAACGACTCATATTTTTTTATCCGGATGGGATAGAGGTGGCAGGAGATGGGCTTTTTGAAATCCACTACGCCGTCGTTGTATGCTTTTTCGATGCCGCAGCCTACGATGCCATGTTCATCGATGGAGGCATAGGCGCAGATGCCTTTGTTCACGATAGGCGTCACATATCCATATTCCTTATCGGTGGTGTTGGTACCGGTACGTTCAATTTCGTCGATACCTTCCTGCCGCAGGTAGGATTTGATCTTCGGGTAGATTTTCTTCAGGGTTTTAGTTTCGTCTTTGTCAAGGGGAGCGCCGCAGTCGCCCGCTACACAGCAGGCGCCTTTACAGGCTGACAGATTGCATACGAACTGCTCTTCAACTACTTCGTCACTAATGTATTTATCGTCAATGATAATCATCGGGTTATGGTCTTTTGTTTGTCCTGTGGGGGACGAACAAGCATTTAAAGACCACAAAGTTACGTGATTGCCGGCTTATCTCCAGCGGAGGGTTTCCACCAGGTGCCACATATCTTTTTCCAGGAATGCGTTCACAGGCGCCAGGGAGTCGGCCTGAGGAGGGGCATAGAAGTAGAGAGCGCCCCGCAGGAAGTGTTGTACGGAGTCGGTGGCAAAGAACTGTTTGGCAGAGGCTGCGTTGCCGCCTACTTCATAGAAGGTGCCGGCAACATGGTTGGGCGTATGGATTTTGTTTTCGTCAATGTATTCCGCCTTGTAGGTGTGTTTGTAGGTCATTTTATAGGCATCGTCCACCAATTGCTGGAAGCTGTTGCCTTTGCCGATGATTTTATAGCTGAGATATATTTTACCGTTCAGAGTGGGGAAATCGATATTGATCCAGTAAGGATTTTCAGGCTTTTCCCCAAAGAAGGAGGTATCTTTTACCACGTTGGCGTATACCGGATATTCAAAGGTATACGGGTAGCCAGGCACATCGAAGGTCCGGTATTTTTTTTCCGGGAATTTCATCAGGAAGAAGCCCCTGGGCTTTGGCGTGGGCGGTGTGTTGCATGCAACGGCCAGGATAGTGATCAGCAGGGACAGGAGGGCGGCGCCCTTTCCTTTGAAGTATGGCATTTTTTCTGAAATCGTTTAACAGGGCTGGATTACGCTTCTTCGGCGGCGTCCGGCCGTATGGTGACCTGTACTTTCTGGATGCGCATTTTAGTGACTTCCAGTACAGTGAAATCGTAGTTGTTGTAATTGATAACGCTGTTTTCCTCCGGAAATTTTCCTGCCAGTTCGAGGATGAGGCCTCCGAGGGAGTCGCTTTCGCCTTTTACTGATTCGAAGGTTTCCGGCGGGATGTTCATGATACGGCAAACGTCGTTCAGCATGGTTTTGCCTTCAAAAACGTAGGTGAAGTTGTCCAGTTTGCTGTAGTTGAATTCTTCCTCATCAAATTCATCTTTGATATCGCCGATCACTTCTTCCATGATGTCTTCGAGGGTAACGATACCGGAGGTGCCACCGAATTCGTCTACCACTACCGCAAAGTGCATGCGTCTGCTCTGGAACTCAGAGAGGAGGTCTTCGATCAGTTTGTGGCCGTGTACAAAAAAAGGCTGGCGCATTACTTCGTGCCAGTCGAATTTATTCCCTTTATCGAGGTGGGGGAGCAGGTCTTTGGTATGGATGACGCCCACGATGCTGTCGAGGTTGCCCTTGTATACCGGGAGGCGGGAGTAATGCAGGTCTGCCACGTATTTGATCACTTCTTCAAAGGTGCTGTCATATTCAATCCCGTTTACATCGAGGCGGCCGCGCATGATCTGTTTAACGGTGATATTGCCGAATTTGAGAATGCCTTTGAGGATATTTTTCTCTTCCTGGGATGCGGTGGGGTCCACACTCATTTCAATGGCTTCATCAATTTCGTGGTAATTGACGGGGCCGGCGCCGCGGTGAAACAGGCGGGCTTCAATGCTGCCGCTGATGCCAACGAAAAAGTCGCTGACAGGTTCCAGGGTGGCATGAATGAGGCTGACGAACCACGCGAAGTAGGTAGCGAAGCGGATATTGTTCTGGGCTGCCCATACGCGGGGGAGTATCTGTCCGAAAAACAGGAGAATGAGGCAGATCATTGAAATCCTCACCACAAAGGACACTACCGGCAGGGTTTGCAGGTCTTCCATTTGTGTCACCAGGTAATTGGTGATCATGATAAAGGCGATCATGAGGATGATGCCGGCAATCTGAAGGGATGCCAGGAGTGATTTTGGTTTTTCCAGCAGTTTGGTAATCAGTTTGCCGGAGGTGTTCTGTCTTGTTTTGAGCACGTTCAGGTCCTTGTAGTTCAGGGAAAAGAACGCTACTTCTGCACCGGAAACGATAAAGGTAAGCAGCAGTATTACAAAAATAACAAGTAGGAATACCACCATGTTTGGCGTTGCGATAGGTGTATTTACTTGTAACAAACAGGACATGTTGCTTGCCGAGAGGATCTCCAAGATATTTAGCTTTGATGTAATCAATCAAAAAAACAGGAAAGGTAATTCACACAACTACATTTCCTTGCACGCAAATATAAGTAATGTCCCTATATGGGATTACGTACTTTCGGAAACTTAATATTTTATCAGATGACTAAAAAGGCAGATCGTCTGCGGGCTCGTTCAGCGAAGGGGGAATTTCCATATTGTTTGCGAAATTGTCTCCGCTTGAAGATCCTGAACTGCTGTGGTGAGGTATGGGGTGGTCTGAGCTGTTGAGGTCCATGCGTTTGTCCAGCATAACCAGGTTGTCTCCTACAACTTCAGTTGCGAATTTTTTGTTGCCTTCCTTGTCTTCCCAGCTGCGGGTGCGCAGGCGTCCTTCAATATAGACCAGGCTGCCTTTGTGAAGGTACTTCTGGGCCAGCTCTGCCAGTCCGCGCCAAAGCACTACTGTATGCCATTCTGTTTGAGAAATAAGTTTTCCCGCCCTGTCTTTAAAGGTTTCGGTGGTAGCCAGGGAAAACTTCGCTACTGCGATGTTACCTTCGAGAAACTGCACGTCCGGGTCTCTGCCTAAATTGCCTATCAGAATTACTTTATTAACACCTCTCATAGTTGTAGGTTTTTTTAGTCTATTGTTAAAAGGTTCTTCTTTTATAAATAAACAACCTTCTTAAAGTTAATATTTTTTTCCAATCGACGGTGAAAAATTTCTTGCTGGCAGCGTGTTAAGCATGAATGGCCGCATGTATTATAACTTCCTGTAATCTAACCAAATAATGAATTTTAATTTTTTAATATATGTTTCATGTTAGAACAATTGCAGCTTTTTACTTTGCAAAAAGGCGGTGATGGTTTTTGGAAATGCGTATTTATCAAGTGTTTTGCGGGAAACGAGCTGGTAGTCGCCGGGTGGCAGCGCCTGCTTTATTTCGAGGGTAAAGAAGCGGCTGTGGATGGTTTGATGGGTAAGTTGCTGTTTTTGCGGGGCGGAGACATTAATGACTGTAAAAGGTGTTTTACCGAAAAGCTGCCGGAAGGTGTCATTTTTCCGGAGTTCGTCGAGCTCTGCCGCCTCCGGCGTTTCGATCAGGATAAATTCGTGCAGGTTTTGCCAGATATCTTTTTCGGTCCTTTTCCGGATATAGATTTTATCGTTGAATTCCACGAGGAAGTGGTTGAAATAACGTTTTTTGATCTGGAGTTTTTTGGATTTTACCGGGAGAACGTCTACCAGTTGCTGCTGGCGGGCCAGGCATTTCCGGTTGAGCGGACATTCTTTGCAATTGGGTTGTTGCGGTTTGCAGACCACTGCGCCGAAGTCCATAATGCTTTGATTATAAGCGGCTGGTTGGTCAGCGGGCAGGAGTTCCTGCGCCAGGTCGCCGAACTGTTTTTTACCGGCGGTGCTGTCTATCGGCGTGTCGATGGCAAAGTAGCGGGAGAGGACGCGGTATACGTTGCCGTCCAGCACTGCATAGGGGAGATGGAAGCCGAAGGAGGCGACAGCGGCGGCTGTGTAGGCGCCTATTCCTTTCAGGGCCTTGATCTGGTCGTAGGTACCGGGAAATTTGCCTTTATAGGTAGTGGCAATTTCCCGGGCGGCCGCCAGCATGTTTTTGCAGCGGGCGTAGTACCCGAGGCCTTGCCAGAGGCGGAATACTTCTTCTTCCGGGGCCTGGGCCAGTTTGGTGGCGGTGGGATAGTGCTCAATAAATTTCTGGTAGTAGGGTAATCCTTGTTCCACGCGGGTTTGCTGGAGGATAATTTCGGACAGCCATATCCGGTAGGGGTCTTTTTCACCCTTCCAGGGCATGGTACGGGTGTTGCTGAGCTGGTTCCACTCCAATAATTTTTCTGTAAAAAAAAGTCGGGAATCGGCCATTTATATATTATTTTAATAAAATTATTTAGTAAATTGATATGGTAAAAGCTGTCCTAAAACCCTATGGAGGTACACCAGATACCGTTTCCGGGCCTGCAAATAAATGTAAATTATCATCAATACAGGTATAAGAAAAAATGATAAAATTTATTTGCTTAAAATTCAGCAATTAAAATTTTTAAATTAACTTTGAGAGTAAAGTAATCCTCTCGCTTTCATATGAGAAAAGCTGATTTAATAAACAACATTGCTGAAAAAACCGGCATCCCCAAAGTAGATGTTTTAGTCACACTGGAGGCTATGTTTAAAGAGGTGAAAGAAGCTCTTGCCAACGGTGAACACATCTACATCCGTGGGTTTGGCAGTTTTATCACAAAGAAAAGGGCCGCCAAGATTGGCCGCAACATCAAGAAGAACGTAGCGGTGGAGATTCCGGAGCATTTTATTCCGGCGTTCAAGCCATCTAAAGAATTTGTTGCTGAGGTAAAGAAGCTTAAAAGTTCTTAGTTTTGCAGCCTAATCTTTAGGCGATGCGAAAGTCACAAGTTCTCCTGGTTGGTGCAGCTGTAGCACTATTGGTGGTTTTATATGCTTTTGGCCGTACTGTACCCCGGTCAGATAAGCAAGCTATGTCAACTGCCGCTCCTATGCAGGGCGGTCAGGGTGTAGAGCCTATTGCCTTTTCCGAACTACTGGAAACGGCGAAAGGGAAGATTCCTGCTGAAAAATTATTATTAATCAACACGATTGAGACCAACGTTGTACGCGGGGACGTGAAAGCCCAGCAAATAGCTGCGTACAAACAGTTGTATAATACCTGGGACAGCCTCAACCAGCTTCCTGTGGCGGCTCATTATCTTGGCGAAGCCGCTAAGTTGGAAAATTCCGAAAAAAGCCTCACCTTTGCAGCCAATTTGTTTCTGGCTCACCTGCAACATGCTCAGGATCCACGAATTGCAAAATGGGAAGCCGACCAGGCTAGCGCACTGTTTGAACAGGCGATTCAGCTGAACCCGGCCAACGACACCCTGAAGATATCACAGGCCATGGTGTATATGAACACCGGCGAACCGATGAAGGGAGTTGCCAAATTGAAGGAAGTCGTAGCCAAAAATCCTGATAATATCGACGCACAGGTTACTTTAGCGAACCTGGCCATTACATCAGGCCAGTATGATAAAGCTATCGAAAGACTCGAAGGCGTGATGCAGAAACACCCGGACAATGCCAAAGTACTGTTTGTGCTGGCAGAATCCTACAGAAGCAAAGGCAACAAACAGAAAGCGATTGAGTTGTTTGAAAAAAGCAAACAGGCCATGACCGATCCGGAGTTGAAAAAAGAAGTAGACAGCTATATTAAGAGCATTCAATAATATTTTATTTTTTCCATCATTTAAAAACGTATAAGCGTATGCCTTGCGGTAAGAAAAGAAAAAGACATAAAATTGCCACTCACAAGCGTAAAAAAAGACTGAGAAAGAACCGGCATAAAAGTAAGAAGAAATAATTACTCCAGTTTCCCGCCATTTATACTAACCAGGTATTTCCCGGCGCGGTGGTCGGATAAAAAATTTTCATATACCCTGCATGATTCTGGCATTTAATCTTAAATTGCCTGAGTCATGCAGGTTGTTTCCATAGATCCCGCAACCAGATCCCCGGACGTTGCCTGCAGTGATCGCTGAACCCTTAAGCAATCCATCATCACATCGGTGAAGAATATGCTAACTTTATAGTGAGCTATTGTTTGGTATGCAGTAAGCTGTTCTTACATAGCTGTGTGCATAGCATAAAAGGTGAAGTTTTAAAGGTTAAAATTTTGGACGCTTGAACAAGGAACTTATTATAAATGCGGCTCCCACAGGTGTGGAAATTGCGTTACTGGAAGATAAAAAGTTAGTGGAACTGCATCACGAAAGCGGCAACCCTAACTTTGCAGTAGGCGATTTATACCTGGGCAAAGTGAAAAAGCTGATACCCGGCTTGAATGCTGCATTTGTGGACGTAGGCTTCGAGAAGGATGCCTTTTTACATTATACGGATCTCAGCCCCTATATCCGTTCCATTCTTAAATTTACTGCAACTGCCATCAGCGATAAAACACCTGAAGGATTTGATTTCACTAAGTTTAAAAATGAACCGGAAATAGTTAAAACAGGAAAAATCACTGACGTACTCGGCGGTAAACCCAACATCCTCGTACAGATCCTGAAAGAACCCATTTCTTCCAAAGGCCCCCGCCTGAGCTGCGAAATTTCTCTTCCCGGAAGATTCATCGTGTTAACTCCCTTTAACGATATTGTAGCGGTTTCTAAAAAAATCCATTCTTCCGAAGAAAGAAAAAGATTGCAGAAAATCGTGGAAGCCATCAAACCGCCTAATTTCGGCGTGATTGTACGGACCGCTGCGGAAGGAAAGAAGACAGCTGAACTGCACGAAGATCTGACCACGCTCGTTCAAACCTGGAAAAATATCCAGTCCAACCTGAACGGTGCCCAGGCTCCCCAGAAAATTCTGAGCGAGCAAACCAAAACCACCAGTATCCTTCGTGACCTGCTCAACGAGAGCTTCAACCGGATCGTGATCAACGATAAAAATATCTATACAGATACCAAAACGTATATCCAGAAGATCGCTCCGGAAAAGCAGGACATCGTTAACTACTACAATAACGGCTCACCCATCTTCGACAACTTTGGTATCACCCGCCAGGTAAAGGCTTCCTTCGGGAAAACCGTCAACCTCGACAGCGGCGTGTACCTCATCATTGAAGCAACGGAAGCCCTGCATGTAATAGACGTTAACAGCGGCTATAAAAGCTCGAGCAACAACCAGGAACAAAACGCCCTCGCGTCCAACCTGGAAGCTGCTGCAGAAATTGCCCGTCAGCTCCGGCTGCGCGACCTTGGCGGTATTATCATCATCGACTTTATCGATATGAAACTGCCGGAAAACAAAAAGACCGTTTTCGAAGCCATGGAGAAATTCATGGCGCAGGACAGGGCCAAACATACCATTCTGCCTATCTCCAAATTCGGGCTGATGCAAATCACCCGCCAGCGCGTAAAACCGGAAATCACCATTTCGGTGGCCGAAGATTGCCCCACCTGCCGCGGTACAGGCAAAATCGGCGCTTCTATGCTGATACTGGAAGATATCGAGAAAAACCTGCAATACCTCCTGAACCACCAACACAAAGGACTGACCATCCGCGTACACCCGATCCTGTACGCTTACCTGACAAAGGGCTTCCTTACCTCCAAACAATGGAGATGGTATTTCCAATACAAAAAGTGGATCAAACTCAAAGCAGACACCAACTACCACCTCACTGAATACCGTTTCTTCGACGCTAATGACGAAGAAATCAAACTATAAAACTATTTGAAGATTTGAAAATTTGGAGACCTGAAACAACTTTCAATATCCAAATTTTCAAATTTTTATTTTCATTTGTTAAATCCCAAATCCTCCTTCAAACTGTATATATTTCATACATTTATGCGATAAAGCAGTAGCTAATCCCATACTGTTTGTTGTCATGTTTGTTCTTGTTTCTTAATCACATCCATTACTCTTATGACCGTACGTTTTTACACGACCCTCTCTTTATTGGCCCTGATCATCCTCGTTGCCTGCCAACAAAACGGTGGCTTCCGCAAGAGGTTGAAAATCAGAGACACTACACATTATACAAAAGAGGCGTATATTGAAGAGACGCTGGACAGTAACCTGCTCAATAAATTCCTGGCAGGGAACACCAACTTTGACCAGTATGATGAATACATCCGCAATTTCTATCAGAAGCGGGGGTACCATTATGCCTGGATCAACAAAGACTCGTTGACAGAGCAGGCGGCCAACTTCATCAACATGATGAAAAATGATGCCTCCTATGGTATTAAAGACAGCAGCCTGATCAATCCGCAGTTGCAACAGCTGACCGATAGCCTGCTGCAAAGCGACGCCGGACTGCGCATCGCTGACACGGCCCGGCCACAGCTGGAAGTACTGCTGACCGCCCAGTTCTTTGCCTACGGCAATAAAGTATGGGGCGGCCTCACCGCTGATTCGGCCAAAGACCTCGAATGGTTCATCCCCCGGAAAAAAATAGATATGGAAAGCCTGCTGGACTCCGTGGTCCGCAAGAAATCCAATGCTTTTGAAGAAGACGAACCGGTGAACCGCCAATACAAACTGTTGCGCAACGAGCTGAAAAAGCTGGCTAACCTGGAAGCCTCTACGAAATGGGACTCCGTTCATATCGCCCAGAAAGCGACGTTCAAAAAAGGAGATTCTTCCCGGGTGATCGTTGCCGTAAAAAACAGGCTGACGGCACTGGGCGACCTGGCCGTTAATGACAGCAGCAGCCGCTTTACACCGGAACTGGACAGCGCGGTGCGTTCCTATCAGGCACGCATGGGCCAGAAAGTGGACGGCATCATCAAACAAACCACGGTAGACGCCCTGAATGTGCCATTGCAACAACGTATCCGTCAGATACTGGTGAACATGGAACGTTCCCGCTGGGTACCGCTGGAACCTACCACAGACTATATCCTGGTGAATATCCCGGCCTTTACCATGTATGTGTATGATAAAGGGAAACTGGACTGGAGCTGCAATGTGGTTGTTGGCAAACCGGGAGCCAATACGGTGGTGTTCTCCAAAGACCTGCGTTATGTGGTGTTCAGCCCTTACTGGAACGTGCCTCCGGGCATTCTGGCCAAAGAGGTGTTGCCGGGCCTTAAACGCAGCGGCAGCGGCTATCTGGCCCGTCAGAACATGGAGATCGTAGGGGCAAGCGGCAAAGTGATACCGTCCGGGTCCATCAATTTCAGCAAATATTCCGGTGGCAATTTCCCCTATATCGTGCGGCAACGGCCTGGTGGCAGGAACTCACTGGGCAAGGTGAAATTCCTGTTCCCCAACGAGTATAACATCTACCTGCATGATACGCCTGCACGCTATCTTTTCGGGGAGAATAAACGTTCCTTCAGCCATGGCTGTATTCGTATAGCCGAGCCGAAACATCTGGCGGAATGGCTGCTCCGCAAAGATTCCAGCTGGACCGAGAAGAAGATCGATGATGCGCTGAATGCCAATAAAGAAAGGTTTGTCACCGTGAAAGACAAGGTACCGGTGTTTATCGTTTACTTCACCGCCTTCGTGGACAGCAAAGGAAAACTGAACTTCCGCGACGATGTGTATGGTCACGACACAAGACTGGCCGCTACCTTGTTCGGCAACAGCACCCCCAAACCGGAGAAAGTTGATTCATCCGGCAGCCAGGAAAAATACTAGCGTAAAAAAAAGACATGTCCGCGGGCATGTCTTTTTTTTGTGATCTCTCTTTAGAGCGTCACAGGTTTAGCTATGTGCTATCACGGATATTTCCACATTCACTCCCTTGGGCAAACCGGCCACCTGTACGGTTTCGCGGGCAGGATAGTTGCCGGTGAAGTAGCTGCCGTACACTTCATTTACTTTAGGGAAATCGTTCATGTCTGTCAGGAAGATGGTGGTTTTCACCACGGCGTCGAAAGTCAGACCGGCTTCTTTCAGTACTGCCTGCAGATTTTTCATGGCCATGTGGGCTTCATCGGTGATGCCTGATTTTACCAGCTCGCCGGTGGCGGGGTCAAGAGGAATCTGACCGGACACATAGAGAATATTACCAGCTTTTACAGCCTGGTTGTATGGCCCGATAGGAGCGGGCGCCTGATTGGTATTGATGATTTGCTTTTCCATATAACGAAAATAAATAAATAAGTGGTGCCGGCATCGGCTATTGCCCGGCAGGAGGTGGGTTTAACAGGAAGATAAAGGGATTTTTTTCTTAGGTTTGCCGAAATTTAACGCATGAATATCCTCGTAATAGCAGATGCGCAGCGGTATGATGAATTACAGCAGAGAGATCTTTCCCGGCATCAGGTGCAATGGAGAACCAGTCTGGAAGAAGTATTGTCTGTGAAAGCGTTTGACCTGGTGATAGATCTTATTTTCGATGACCGGCCGGACCATGCAGCGGTATACGCGCGTAATCCGGGGGTGCCGGTGCTTGCGGGGATTGTGAAAACATCCTTGTCCCAGGTGATGAACGATTATGCGTTTGAGCAGGGTTTCAATATTATGGGATGTAATTTCCTGCCGGGATTTATCAGTCTGCCGTTGCTGGAAGTGACGCTGATGGACGACGGACAGCAGGAGGTGCTGGCAGACATCATGTACCAGCTCCATTGGGAATACACGCTGGTGGCGGATGCTACGGGGATGGTGACGCCAAGGGTAGTATGCATGATCATTAATGAAGCGTACCTGACAGCCCAGGAAGGCACTGCTTCCCGCGCGGATATTGATACCTCCATGAAGCTGGGCACCAATTATCCGTTGGGGCCTTTTGAGTGGTGTGAGCGTATAGGCGTGAAACATGTGTATGAAGTACTGAAAGCAGTACACGATGCTACCGGTGATGACCGTTACGAGGTAGCTGCATTATTACAAACAGAATACGAGGCGATATAACAATGGCATTAATACTGAGCATAGATACAGCCACTACCACCGGTTCGGTGAGCCTGGCACGCGATGGTAAAGCATTACAGACGCTTGTTAACGAGCAGCAGCAGGACCATGCCGCTGCGATGGTGTTGTATGTGCAGCAGGTATTGCGTGAGCAGGGCGTTACCGCTGCAGAGCTGGATGCGGTGGCGGTGAGCGCGGGGCCGGGATCTTATACGGGTTTACGTGTAGGCGTGGCTACCGCCAAAGGTCTGTGTTATGCCTGGAATAAGCCGTTGCTGGCTGTTCCCACGTTGCAGATGATGGCGCAGGGCGCCAAAGATGCCGTGCAGGATGATAACGCCTGGTATTGCCCTATGCTGGACGCGCGCCGGCAGGAAGTGTTCACTGCTATTTATGATGCCTCGCTGCAGCCGGTGCTGGAGCCACAGGCGCTGATACTGGAGCCGGGCTCAATGGATGCCTGGCTGTCGCAGCAAAAGATATATTTTTTCGGCAATGGCAGTGCCAAATGGGCCGCCATGCAGCCTTCCATCGATAATGCCGTTTTTGTTCCCCATGAAATGAGTGCTGCGCATATGGCGCCACTGGCAGAAAAATTATTCCTTCAAAAATCCTTTGCTGACCTCGCTTATTTCAGTCCTTTTTATCTGAAAGGCTTTTATTTCCCCCAAAAACCCTAACACGTTCGTATTATTTGTCACGGAATTGTCAAATTACATCTAATTTGCACATATCGCCGGGTTATATATGATAAAATAAGGTATAGAAATTTTTTTTATTGTGACAGATATTATATTTTTGTATAAATCGATAACCGCATTTGTTGTCTAACTGTTTTGCGATTACTGTCCGTTGATCCCTTTCATTTCATCATTTTTTAAAAACTATTATGCGATGGAAAAAACATTATTAACTACCTCTTCTAATACTCTTATTATTTCTAGAGGTAACAATGAAAAAGACCAGATCAAATTGGATTACATTGCCGTTAAAAAGGCCGCTATGGTTTTGCGTGCTATCAACCATAAGTTGCGCCAGCAGATGATTAAGCTGTTGGAGGACCATAAGAAAATGACTGTGACAGAGATATATGTAAAATTGCGTTTGGAACAATCGGTAGCATCGCAGCATCTGGCCATATTAAGACGGGCTGGTATTGTAATTACAGAAAGAGATGGTAAGTTCATCCACTACACCATCAACAAGCAGCGTATTGCTGAGGTGGCAAAATTTGTGGAAGAACTGGTTGGTTAATGCATATTAGCCATTTTTAAATACGGAATTGAATTATTGAAAAAGTAGCCGCGAGGCTACTTTTTTATTTTAGTATAGATTTTATCCATACGTGCGGGGGGTGATTTATTTGTAAATTTGTAGGATTACAAAAACCAACAATTCAAAAAGCCAATCCATGTACGTAAAACAATTATACACCAATTGCCTGTCAGAAGCGGCATACTTCATTGAATCAGGGGGAGTGGCCGTGGTGATAGATCCGCTGAGGGATATCGATGTATACCTGGACCTTGCCAGAGAGCGTAATGCTGCCATCAAGTACATTTTTGAAACACACTTCCACGCTGACTTCGTGTCGGGCCATCTGGAACTGGCCAAAGCCACCGGCGCACAGATCGTGTTTGGCCCGGATGCTGAAACCGGCTTCGATGCGTACGTGGCAAAAGATAACGAAGAATTTGCCATTGGTGATGTGACCATTAAAGTGTTGCATACGCCTGGCCATACACTGGAATCGACCTGTTACCTGCTGTTGGACGCTAGTAAAGCGCCGCATGCCGTTTTCACCGGTGATACCCTGTTTGTGGGCGATGTAGGCCGCCCTGACCTGTTCAGCGGCAACCTTACCAAGGAAGAGCTGGCAGGCTATCTGTTTGAATCACTGAACAGCAGGATCAAGACGCTGCCCGATAACGTGATCGTATATCCGGCGCATGGCCCCGGATCAGCCTGTGGTAAAAACCTCGGTCCGAACACCTACAGTACCATCGGAGAAGAGAAAAGCACTAACTATGCACTGCTGGCGACTGACAAGGCCCAGTTCATCCAGGAAGTGACAAGTGGTCTAGCTACACCTCCATCTTATTTCCCGATCAACGCAAAAATCAATAAGGAAGGTTACGATGCCCTGCAGGCTGTGATGGCTAAAGCGCTGCAACCGCTTTCTGTGGCTGCATTCAAAGAAAAGAGCAAGGCGGGTGCCCTGATCCTCGATACCCGTCCGGCTGCTGAATTCGGCGACGGTTTTGTGCCTGAATCCATCAGCATTGGCCTGGAAGGCCGTTTCGCAGAATGGGCCGGCAGCCTGTTGCCTTTTGATCAGGAAATTATCCTGGTCACCACACCTGGTAAAGAGGAAGAAACAGTGGTAAGAATGGCGCGTGTAGGTTTCGAAAACGTGAACGGTTACCTCGAAGGTGGTTTCCCTGCATGGGAAGCAGCCGGTGAAGAAAGAGACATGATCATCACCGTAGAAGCAGATGAACTGGCGATGGACGTTCCGCATGATGAAAATCTCGTGATCGTGGACGTGCGCAAACCGGTTGAATACGCCAACGGACATATTAAAGATGCCCTCAGCCTGCCGCTCGGTGATATGATGGACCCTGCCAACCTCGCCGGCCTGGAAGAACATCAGAACCTGTATGTTCACTGCCAGGGCGGTTACCGCAGCATTATTGCCTGCTCTATCCTGAAGAGAGAAGGTATCCACAACCTGCGTAATGTAGATGGTGGTTTCGCCAAAATGAAAGATGAAAAAGGACTGGAGGTAGTACAGGAAAAAAATGTGCTCAACTAAGCATTTTCCCATTACAGTATATCAAATATCAACAGGCCGCAAGGGATTCCTTTGCGGCCTGCCTGTTTTTGTATAGATAAATAAAATAATATATACCACTGCAGCCATATTTCTCCCAAATCCTTTATTCACAGGGGCTTTCTTTCACACAGTCATTATAGTTGTATCAATTTCCGATTGGTTAACAATAAGTTAAACGAGAAAAAATTTTCTATTAGCACGTTATTTGTTATCTTCTGGGACTAAAACTTTCTAACCATGAATAGAAAATCCTTAGCACTCGCCCTTTTGATGGTGATGGGCGTCTTCTTCTTCGCCTGTAAGCCTTCGGACAGCAAGATCCAGCAGGCCGTTAATGAAAAACTGAGCACTATTCCCGGTATCACTGCTGAAGTGAAAGGCGGTGTGGTAACGCTGAACGGCGAAGTAACAGACGATGCCGCCAAAGCAGCAGCGGAAGAAGCCTTAAAAGGTGTTTCCGGTGTAAAATCCGTTACTAACAATATCACGGTGAAAGCGCCGGAACCAGCCCCGGCTCCGGTTACCATTAACCCCGACGATGTGCTGAAGAAAACCCTTGATTCTGCTTATGCCGCAGGCGGATTTTCTACAGTAACCGTTACCGTGGCCAATGGTGAAGTAACCCTGACTGGTGAAGCTAAAAAAAGCGATCTGCGTAAAATCATTCAGACAGCCCAGGAATCAAAGCCTAAGAAAGTCAACAACAATCTTAAATTGAAATAACCCTTTAAAAAATTACTGTCATGAGCTTACAGGATAAATACCAGGAACTGATCAGCCAGGCCAACAGCGCCGGCGTTACCAATTTACAGGTAAGGGAACAGGACAATGTGCTGTACATCGACGGAGAGGCCACTGCAGCGGTGAAAGACCAACTGTGGAGCACCTACGAAAAGCTGGACCCCGAAATGCGTTCTGCTGACGTAGTAATGAATATCGCTGTTGCCGATGGTGGCGGTGGTGAACAGGTCTATGAAGTAAAATCCGGCGACAGTCTGAGTAAAATTGCGAAGAACTATCCCGGCGTTTCCTGGAAAGACATCTTCGAAGCAAACAAAGATCAGATCAAAGACCCCAACCTGATCTTCCCCGGACAGAAACTGAAAATACCCGGATGATAACGGGTAAACGTATAAACGAAAAGGCCTGAGCTACTGCTCAGGCCTTTTCGTTTATACGTTCGTTTCAATGGTGCCAGGGTATTGATGTTTCCATCTTCTGTGGCTCCATACCCATACTTCGGGTTGTTCATGAATATTATTCTCCAGGAACCGCACGAAGGTTTCGGTGATTTTCCCAACGGGTTCCTTTTGCGGCTCTTCAAACATCAGCTTCAGGGTAGCGTGATAATAACCACGTTTGGTTTTGCGGATATCCACAAACACCACGGGGATATCGTTTCTACGGGCTGCCATTTCAGGGCCTTTGTAGAAAGGCGTCATCTTGTTGAGGAACGGATACCAGAGGCAGCTCTTCGGATTACCGGGGTTCTGATCAGCCACCAGTGCAATCAGATACTGTTTGTCAAGCCATGGCTTCATGCTGTTGGCCATATCATTGGCGGGGATAAGGATGGACCCGAATTTCTCCCGGAAATGGCGGAACATGCGGTCGGCCGGTTTGCTGCTGAGCGGCATATATACCACCAGAAAGGGGAAGGATACGCCCTGCATACAGAAGAGGTTGGCCCATTCCCAGTTGAAATTATGCCCCAGGTGCAGCTGACAGCTTTTTCCTTTGGCATACAGTTCATGCAGTACCGTCAGATCGCATACGAAGCGCTTTTGCAGCTGTGCTTTGCTCATGGTGAGCAGTTTGATGGTTTCCACCATCATATCGGTAAGGTTGCGGTAGTATTTTTTAGCCAGCAGTTTGATTTCTTCCGGCGACTTGTCGGGAAACGCCTGTTTCATATTGGCCAGCACTACTTGCTTCCGGTAGCCAAATACATGATACACCAGTGTATACAGTATATCACTGATGAAGTAGAGTACCGGGAATGGCAAGAAGGAAATACCGTAACAAAATACAAGAAGCAAATAGTACATATTCCTCTCTATCTAAACTTGAATACCCCGCAAAGGTAATGAAAACCAGTGGGTTGGCTTACAAGACAATATTTTGTACCAGTTCACATTTGTATGGATAGTCTGTATTGTAATGCAGGCCTCTGCTTTCTTTGCGGAAGGACGCACCTTTTACGATCAGGTATGCGGCCGTGATCAGGTTACGCAGTTCGCACAATTGAGGCGACACTTCCGTTTTCTCGTAGAGGGCCTCCGTTTCTTCATGCAGCATATCCAGGCGGCGCAGGGCGCGGGCCAAACGTTCATTGGTACGTACAATGCCCACATAGTCGCTCATGATCTGTTTCAGCTCTTTGAGACTTTGGGTAATAAGGATCATTTCCCGGGGGGCAGTAGTACCGCGTGCGTCCCAGTCCGGCACATTGTCCCGGTATTCCAGGGTATCTATTTTGCTGGTAGCGTCCATGAAGCAGCGATGGGCGAACACCATGGCTTCCAGCAGGGAGTTGGAGGCGAGGCGGTTGGCGCCATGCAGGCCGGTGCTGGCGCATTCGCCACAGGCATACAGGTTCCGGATGGAGGTCTGGCCCCACTCGTTGGTTTTGATACCGCCGCAGCTGTAGTGTGCCGCAGGTTCTACCGGAATCATCTGTTTTTGTACGTCGATGCCGGCAGCTTTGCAGGTCTCGTAAATATTGGGAAAATGATGAATGAACTTTTCGATGTCCATATGCCGGCAGTCGAGATACACATGCTCGGTACCGGTGATCTTCATTTCACTGTCGATGGCGCGGGCCACGATATCACGAGGCGCCAGTGACAGGCGGGAATCGTACTTGTGCATGAAATCTTCACCGTGGATATTACGGAGAATACCACCATCACCCCGTACAGCTTCCGTGATCAGGAAAGAAGGGTTGACACCCGGCTGATAAAAAGCCGTAGGGTGGAACTGGATAAATTCCATGTTCTCGATACGGCCTTTGGCGCGGTACACCATGGCCACGCCGTCGCCTGTAGCGATGGTAGGGTTGGTGGTACTACGGTACACCTGCCCGTTGCCACCGGTGGCCAGCAGGGTAACTTTTGCCAGTATGGTTTCTATTTTTTTATTGTTGAGGTTGAGTACATAGACCCCATAACACTCGATATCCGGCGTGGATTTGGTGACCAGATAGCCCAGGTGGTGCTGGGTGATCAGGTCTACCACAAAGCAATGGGTGACCAGCTTAATATTGGGACGGCGGTGAATAGCTTCCAGCAATGCGCGTTCAATCTCTTTACCGGTAATATCTTTATGATGGATCACCCTGAAAACGGAGTGCCCGCCTTCACGGCCAAGAGAAAAATCACCATCAGGGTTTTTGTCGAAGTTAGCGCCCCATTCAATGATTTCATTCACTCTTTCCGGGCCTTCCGTGACAACGATTTCCACGGTACGTTCGTTGCAAAGCCCGTCACCTGCGATCAGGGTATCTTCTATATGTTTTTCAAAGCTGTCGTTTTCCAAATCATTGACCACCGCCACGCCGCCCTGTGCATACTTGGTGTTGGTCTCATCTTCACGGCTTTTTGTGATAATGGTAATCGTTTTATCAGGGCATTGCTGAGATACTTTGAGTGCATAGGTCAAACCTGCAATCCCGGAACCGATGACAAGAAAATCTGTTTGCTGCATAGGCTACGAAATTACCGCTTTTTTGTTACCAATACCGGTGATTTTTGTCAGCGGCGGTAATACTGTACGGCGCCATAAACCAGTCCGGCCTGCGCCAGTCCATAGGTAAGCATGACCAGTTGTCCGCCTGCCGGCAGGGGATGGTAAAACCGGTTCAGGGCAATGAGCGAATCAGACAGAACAAACAGCACTGCGCCAGCTAGACAATACCAGGCCATCCGCTGATAGCGGAAATGGAAGGCATGTATCACGCTTTGCAGCATGATGGAGATTACCAGTGAATAAATGATCACCGGGATGAGCATATTACCGAGGTAGGGGATGAGGAAAAGGATATAACCGATGACTGCCGCGGCATTCAGAAATACCCAGTGATATTTGCAAAAGGGTACGGGTGGGTTGGAATATCGGATCGTCAGGAAAAAAATGATGTAAAAAATATGGCCGACAAGGAAACAGCCAAGTCCGGACAAGAACAGGTGGTCAAACATCAGCAGTACATCTCCCAGTAAGCACGACAGCATGGCGCCATACATCCAGGCCTTTTGTTTGGCCGGCATAGCTTCACCGGCTGTCAAAAAGTAAACGGCCAACAAGGGAACCAGCAGGGGTTTGGTAGCAAACCGAAGACTGTCCATGTTCAGGCTGATCAATACGAGATCGGCAAACAAAGTCAGGAAATACAGTGCTAACCATCCGGATTTGTTCATGAGTTGTGCAGGTTGTTATTACAAGATAACAAACTTTTTGCACAAACATCAGGTATTCAGCAGAATAAGAAACGTAGACCCGTTTCCGTTATTTCCGGGACTTAACACCTTCAACTGGCCGCCATGCATTTGAATGATCTGTTGAGACAAACTGAGGCCGATGCCTGAACCGGTTTTTTTGGTTGTGAAGAAAGGAATAAAAATTTTGTTCATCGCTTCGGTGTCAATACCGGGGCCGTTGTCGGTGATTTCAATGCATACCTGTTGTACGTTGTTGAGGTACACTTTCATGTGGATACTGGCATTGTCTGTCTGTTCCAGAGCGTCCATAGCATTTTTTACCAGGTTGATCAATACCATCTGCAACTGGGATATATCGGCATGTATCTCCACGTTTTCCGCGTCTACTTCGAGTTGAAAATGAATGTCGGCCTGTTTCATGTCGGCCTGGAAAAGGCTGCTCACGGTAGATACGAGCGATTTGATGTTGACCTGCGTGAATTGTGGCTGCGGAAGGGTGGTGTAGTCGCGGTAGGCATTTACAAAGTTCATGATGCCTTTACTGCGGCTTTCCACTGTCAGCAGGGCCTCCCGGAGGTCATCAATACCTTCTCCGTTACCGGCGGTAGGAGCAATATCGAGATCCACGATTTCTTTCATCGTGCCAATGAGCGACACAATGGGAGTGACGGAGTTCATGATCTCATGTCGCAGTATTTTGGTCAGGTTCTGCCAGGCTTCCAGCTCTTTTTTCTGTAGTTCCGAGTGGATGTTCTGAATAGATATCAGTTTGATGAGACGTCCCTGTAAGCGCACGGTAGCGGCCTGGATGGACAGTTGTTGTTCCTGGCGGGTGGCGTACAGGATTTTGTTACCGGAAGACAGCTCTGTCAACAGTTCAGCGAGACCGGGATGTACCGGTTTCAGTTCCGAAATATTGCGCAGTCGATAGATGCCCAGCAGGCGGAAGGCTGCTGGGTTGATCAGTTCTATCCGTCCTTCGGCATCAAAAGAAAACACGCCGATACTGATATGCTGGATAATGGTATCGATGTATTTGAGATTGGCTTCTTTTTCAGCGCGGGTCTGGCGGAAGGCTTCCAGTACTTCGTTGAACTGATGATTGAGCATCCGGAAGCTTTTACCGAGTTGGTTATCAGCGCTGAAGCGGATAGAGAAATCTTCATACCGGATAGACTCAAGGAACAGGGTGAGTTTTCGATTGATCCTGTTGAGGTAATAGTAGATGCCGTAAATCTGCAGCAGTATCAAAGGGATGGTAAGGACTGCCAGCGGTGTCATGCCGCGCATATACAGCCATACCGCAGCGGCCAGTGAGATGGTGAGCAGCAGTATGCGAAGGATGATATTGACGCTGAAACGGTTCATGGTAGAGTAGTTTGCCGGGGCGGGCCCGGCAAACGGGAGCTAAATATTGTATTTCTCAAGCCTTCTGTAAAGCGCCGCCCTGCTGAGGCCCAGTTCTTTAGCGGCTTCGGTGATATTTCCGTTGCACTTCTTCATGGCCTGGGTGATGATGGTGCGTTCCATTTCTTCCAGGTTGTAGCCGGTGTCCATCTGCGGGTCCTGGGTGTTGTTGTTTTTCACGAATACGTCTTTGGCCTGTAGTGTTTTGCCCTGTGAGAGGATAACGGCTCTTTCTATGGCGTGTTGCAATTCGCGGATATTACCGGGCCATTCATATTTTTCCAGTTGCTGAATGAGTGATTCATGCAGGCTGTTGACCTGGCGCTTGTACCTTTCGCGGTACAGTTGCAGGAAATGTTCTGCCAGCGGCACGATATCTTCCTGGCGTTCGCGCAGGGGAGGCAGGTGTATTTCGATGGTATTGATGCGGTACAGCAGGTCCTGGCGGAAGAGGTGCTGGGCGGCCTGTTGCTGGATATTGCGATTGGTGGCGCAGATCAGTCTAACGTCGATGGGTATACTCTTATTGGACCCTACTTTTGTCACTGATCTGTTTTGCAGTACGGTCAGTAGTTTGGCCTGAAAGGGGATGGATATATTGCCGATTTCATCGAGGAAGATAGTGCCGCCGGAGGCTTCTTCGAAGCGGCCGGCCCTGTCTTCGCGGGCGTCGGTGAAGGCGCCTTTCACATGTCCGAAAAGTTCGCTTTCGAAGAGTGTTTCGCTGATAGCGCCGAGGTCGACGCTGACGATCGGTTTGCTGCTGCGGTGTGACTGCTGGTGGATATGCCTGGCCAGCATGTCTTTGCCGGTGCCGTTTTCACCGAGAATGAGCACATTGGCATCGGTGGCGGCCACCCGTGAAACGGTGTCAAACACGGCCTGCATAGCGGGGCTGTTGCCAACTATCAGGTTGCCGGTATTATGTACTACCGGCGGCTTGTCCAGCTTGGCCGCGCGTTTGTTATAGGCTGATTGTATGGTGGCCAGTAGTTTTTCATTTTCCCATGGTTTGAGCACAAAGTCCACTGCACCGGATTTAATGGCCCTTACTGCCATTTCCACATCGCCGTAGGCGGTAAACAGTACTACTGCAGTATCCGGCTTGATATCGAGGATACGGTCCAGCCATTCAAACCCTTCCTTGCCGCTGCTCAGGTCACGGGTGAAGTTCATATCCAGCAGGATAACATCGTAGTCGAAGTTGGTGACCAGATAAGGTATCTTTTGCGGATTTTTTTCAAAATCCACCTGTTCAAAGTGCCGTTTCAGCAGCAGACGGGCTGCGCGCAATACATCAACATCGTCGTCAACGATCAGAATTTTTCCGGGTTGCATGGTGGTCATGGGTAAAAGGTGAATGCAACAATATTACAGAAAGATTTTTTACAAAAGCGCTTTATTTCCCGCTTTCCGAAAAGTGTCCGTTTATGAACACCGGTTGTCCGCCACAGGACATTTTTTAAGTACGGTTATCCGCTATGATGCTTGTTGGTAGGGCGTTTTGTCCTTTGGCATATGGATTGGAATTCCATGGGCACAAACTTTTTGGTAATTAACATGGACAGAAAAATAGAAAAGAAGTTCTGGAATAAAAAACGCATCCTGATGATCAGCGGAGGCGGTCTGGTAGCGCTGTTGTTAATATACACACTGATCTTTGCGGACCACCGGGCCACGCTGAACGTGGAGAAGGACAAAATCACCATCTCCGCTGTCAAGAAAGGGACTTTCGATGTATATATCGCTGTTACCGCTGTGGTGATGCCTTTGAAAACCATCCGTCTTGACGCCATCGAGGGCGGTTATGTAAGCCGTAAGTACCTGGAAGGCGGCAGCATGGTAAAAGAAGGGGATTCCATCCTGAAGCTGGACAACCAACATATGATGATGGAATTTGTGAACCATGAAACAGAGATCTACCGTTTACGGAACGAATTGCAGAATACCCGTCTGAATATCCGTCAGCAGGATTTCGTGATGCAGCAGACCATTTCGGACATTGATGCCAAGATCGATGCCGCGCAGGACCTTTATGACCGCAATAAGCAGCTGGTAGACGAAAAGATCGTTGCCCGCCAGGAATTCAACAAAAACAAGATAGAGCTGGAAGGTCTTAAGCGCCAGCGTGAGATCCAGTTGCAATCTCAGGCCTATCAGCGTGATAACGCCAGGCAGCAGATTTCACAACTGGAAGGAACATTGTCCCGCACACAGCGTAACCTGGAGCTGATGAAACAAAACCTCAACAGCCTGATCGTACGGGCCCCGGTGTCTGGCCAGTTATCTTCCATTGATGTGGAGGTTGGCTCCAGCATTACCGCCGGCCAGAATATCGGCCAGATTGACGATCTGAACGGTTTTAAGTTGCGCGCAGATATTGACGAACACTACGTATCACAGGTATTCGCAGGGTTAAAAGCCACCTTTGAGTTTGACGGCAAATCATACGACATGGTGGTGACGAAAGTATATCCCGAAGTTAAAAGCGGTCGTTTTCAGGCAGATATGAATTTTGAAAAACAAACACCTGAAGGCATCCGCCGTGGTCAGTCCACCCCCATCCGGCTGGTACTGGGCAAATCACAGGAAGCGCTGTTATTGCCCCTTGGCGGATTCTTTTCCGATACCGGCGGCAACTGGGTATATGTAGTGGACCGCAGCGGGAAAAAGGCGGTTAAGCGTAATATCTCCCTTGGAAGAAAAAATCCTTTGTATTTTGAAGTACTGGAAGGGCTGCAGCCGGGTGACCAGGTGATCACCTCTTCCTACGAGAACTTTGGTAACAAAGACGTACTGGCTTTCTAGCGATCATCCATTTTTATATAAACTAATGTAAAAACCATCATTCATTAAAGACAATCAAACGATATGATACGTACCGTTAACTTACAAAAGCTGTTCACAACAGAAGAAGTGGAAACAACCGCACTCAATGGGATCAACATGGAAGTGCAGGACGGAGAGTTTGTGGCCATCATGGGGCCGTCTGGTTGTGGTAAATCAACCTTGTTGAACATACTTGGGTTACTGGACAATCCCAGTGACGGTGAGTATCATTTCTGGGGAAAAGAAGTGGCGAGAATGAGCGAACGCCAACGTGCACAGCTGCGCAAAGGCTCTATAGGATTCGTGTTCCAAAGCTTCAACCTGATTGATGAACTGACGGTTTATGAAAATGTAGAGTTGCCATTGCTATACCTCAAAGTGGCGCCGGCAGAAAGAAAACAGAAAGTAGAAGAGGTGCTGGAGCGGATGAATATTATGCATCGCCGTAACCACTTCCCGCAACAGCTGTCCGGTGGCCAGCAACAGCGCGTGGCCATCGCCCGCGCCGTAGTGGCCAAACCCAATCTGATCCTCGCGGATGAGCCCACCGGTAACCTCGATTCCTCCAACGGCGAAGAAGTGATGAAGCTGTTGCAGGAACTCAATAATGCCGGTACTACGCTGATCATGGTGACTCACTCACCTTACGATGCCGGGTTCGCGCACCGTATCATCAATTTATTTGACGGACGGGTAGTGACTGAGAATATAAAGGAACAGTTTCACGTGTGATTTTTTTCTTCCGCCATTCTAAAATTACCGCATTATGTTCCGGAACTATTTCAAGATCGCCATTCGTCATTTACAACGGCATAAATTTCTCACTGCCATCAACATTTGTGGGTTGGCAGTGGGAATGGCCTGTTGTATCATCATCGTGCTGTATGTACGGGACGAGCTGAGCTTTGACCGGTTCCATCACAAAGCAGATAACATTTACCGCCTTACCAAGATAGAAACTAATACAGCCAATGGCACCATGGACTACGGGGCGTCAATCCAGTTTCCAGTTGGTCCGGCGCTTAAAAAGGAGATCAGCGGCATCAGGGATGCGGTCAGGATATTCACTTCCAACACTACGTTGTTTACCCAGGGAGACAAGAAGATACTGGAAGAACATTCCGGTTATGCCGATGCCTCTTTTTTTCAGATGTTTGATTTTCCGCTGCTGGAGGGTGATCCTGCCACCGCGCTGAAAGACCCCTATACGGTAGTGCTTACCGCCAGTGCTGCCAAAAGATATTTTGGTCAGCAATCGCCTATCGGTAAAACGCTTAAAGTAGACAATAACTATACCTGTACTGTTACCGGCGTAGCACAGGATATGCCGGCCAATACAGATCTCCGGATGGATATCATTCAGTCTTTTTCCACCCTTATGAGCCGGCATGAAACGTGGGAAAAGCTATGGTTCATGTTCAGTAGTAACGTAACCTATGTGCAACTGGCCGACGGCACCGACCCTAAAAAAATGGAGCCGTTGCTGAAAGACTTTGTTAAACTACACATCGGCCATATTATCGAAAAGTACGACGTTCATTTTTCCCTGGAGCTGCAGCCTCTACAGCACGTTCATTTACGTCCGGAAGGTGACAAGGGGGGAACCGACAATATGATGGCAATCCGTCTTTACGTCGCTATCGCTGTATTTATTGTATTAATAGCCTGTATCAATTTCATGAACCTGACTACCGCGCGGGGCCATGAAAGGGCAAAGGAAGTGGGATTGCGCAAAGTGCTGGGAGCAGAAAGGCAACACCTGGCGTTCCAGTTTTTGGCAGAGTCAGTCCTGATCAGCTTTTTGTCGCTTGTAGCAGCGTTGATACTGGTATTGATTTTCCTGCCGTTATTCAACGGTATTACCGGAAAATCCCTGCGGTTATTTACTTCCACAGACAGTTTTATTTACGGTGGGTTGCTGGGGCTGGCAGCTATAGTAGGCCTGCTGGCAGGCAGTTATCCTGCCTTATACCTGTCGGGATTGATGCCCGTCAGGGTATTAAAGGGGCGGTTTATGGCGGCGGCCACCAGGTCGTTCGTCCGCCGGGCGCTCGTAGTATCACAATTTGCGATAGCTGTTATATTGATCATTGCCACCACCGTAGTGTATACACAGCTACGTTTCTGGCAACAAAAAAATCTTGGTTTTGATAAAGAACACCTGGTCAATATATACGTTGATGGTCTTGATACGGTGTCCAGGGCACAACTGCTGAAAGCGGCATTGAAGGAGTTGCCCGGTGTGCAGCAGGCATCACTGAGCAACTTCCTGGTGGGCACAGGTATCTCGATGGACTGTCCTATAGGCATGGCGGGCGGCTCAGACAAAGAAGCTTTTGTAGCCAATGTAATCAATGGAGATCATGACCTGCTGAAGACCACCGGCATCAGGCTGATCGCCGGCAGGGACTTTGATCCTGCGATGGCCACAGATTCTACTGACGCTTTTATTGTCAACCGGGCCGCTGTCAGGAGACTGGGGTTAACAGATCCTATCGGCAAACGTATTGAGTGGCGGCCGGGCCATTTGGTTAAACAAGGAAGGATCATCGGCGTCACAGAAGATTTTAACTTCCGTTCCCTTCATTACCAGATTGAGCCCGTGATATACCAGGTAAGGCCGCAGGATGCACAGGTGCTGACTGTCAGGCTTGCGCGGGGGAACCATCTTGCCCAGCTGGCAAGTATTGAGAAGGTATGGAATAAGCTGGTCCCTGATAACCCTCTCAACTATTCTTTTGTACAACAGGACCTGCAGTCGCAATACACCAGTGAGCGGGCCATGGGACAGATTTTCGGCATTTTCGCCAGCCTGGCCGTGTTTATTGCCTGTATCGGTTTGCTGGGATTGTCTATGCTGATAGCCCGGCAGCGCACCAAAGAAATTGGCATCCGTAAAGTACTGGGGGCTTCGGTGGTACATGTCTCTGCGCTGCTATCGCGGGATTTCCTGAAACAGGTGCTGGCGGGTATTGTTATTGGCGTGCCGGTAGCCTGGTTCTGTATGGAGCAATGGCTGCATCATTTTGCTTTCAGGATACACCTGTACTGGTGGATGTTTGCCCTTACCGCTCTTATTGTTATCCTGATCGCCCTGTTTACCGTGAGTATTCAGTTTGTAAAGGCTGCGCTCATGAATCCGGTAAAATCATTGAGGACTGAATAATTTAACGTATATGTTTCTCCGTTATATACAAATAGCATTCAGGAACCTGCGCCGGCAAAGGTTGTTTGCCTTTATCAATATTGCCGGTCTTGCATTAAGCATGACGGTATGTTTGATGGTGTTGAAGTCCACCAAAAAGAATTTCAGCTACGATAAGTTCCATCCTGCTGCTTCCCGCACCTGGCGTATTACTTCCCAGGCCACCACGCAGGAAGGGAAACATTATCACATGGCCAGTTCACCGTTGCCCCTGGCAACGGTATTGCGGCAGGACTATGCTATAGCGGAAGAAGTAGTGCGTTTGTATAGTGTATTATCCGGCACAGTGCTGGAGGGGAAAAAGAAATTGCCGGTACAGGGCACTTTCACAGAGCCCTCTTTTTTTCATGTGTTCGGTTTCAGGCTGAAGAGCGGAGATCCGGCTACGGCTTTATCTGCGCCCAACAGCATTGTATTGAGTGAAGCAACGGCCGGCAGGATATTCGGAAACACGCCTGCCATGGGCAAGGTGGTACATTTTGAGCGGCTGGGGGATTATATTGTTACCGGTATTATGGCGCCTTCTCCGGGTCTGAGCCATATCGATTATGACGCCTATGCTTCGTTGTCATCTGTGCCGGCGCTGGAACAGCAGGGCATATTGCCCGGCCGGCTGACGGACTGGAACCAGGTGCAGGACGGGTATACTTATGTGAAGCTCAAACCCGATGTCAGCACATCTTCATTGGCTACGGCTTTGACATTTATATCCCAACGGTTTTACCAGCCCGCGGCCAAAGGCATTGGCAGTATCAGGCTGGAACAGCAGTCTCTTGGCAGCATTTCGCCTTCACATGAATTATACAACGACATTGGCAGTGCTCCGCCATGGGGCAAGGTGCTGGCGGAAATAGCCGTTGCCCTGGGACTGTTGATATGCGCCTGTTTTAACTATACCAACCTTTCTATAGTACGTTCCCTGCAACGGGCACGGGAAGTGGGTGTTCGCAAGGTAAACGGGGCATTACGCTGGCAGGTGTTTATGCAGTTTATTACCGAATCTGTTGTGATGTGCATGCTCTCGCTGGTACTGGCGGTACTGCTGCTGATACTCGCAGAAAACTACACGTCTGTCGGTATCGGTTTCCTTTCCGGCGAACCGGTTGACTTTGCGCTGTTTGGATGGTTCCTGGTCTTCAGCCTGCTGACGGGTATCCTGGCGGGTATTATCCCGGCCTGGGCCCTGTCTTCCTTTCAGCCGGCCAAAGTACTGCGCAATATGGTGGACATCAAATTATTCGGCGGGCTGGGCTTGCGCAAGACGCTTATCGTGATACAGTTCACGTTATCGCTTACGGCTATTATCTTTTTTGTGACCGTATACCGGCAGTTTGCCTATAAAGAGGATTTTAACATGGGATTCTCCAGGGATAATATTTTGGATGTTCCCCTGGCAGATGCTGATTTCCAACTGATGAAAGACCGTATGATGCAGGTGAAAGGCGTAGAGGCGATCACTGCCAGTTCCGGCGTGCTGGGCGTTCCGCGTCATAGTGGTTTTTTGCAGGTGAAGACAGAAACGAATGGCAACCGTATGCAAATTGGCTACTATGCGGGCGATGCCGACTTCCTGAAAATTATGCAGCTGAAGCTGCTGGCAGGATCTAACTTTCCGGCCACCATGTCAAGGGAGCATGAGCAATACATTATTGTCAATGAACAAATGGTAAAGTCCCTGAACCTCAAATCACCGTCAGACGCCATTGGCAAGACGATATGGCTCTCTGACTCCTCGATGGTCAGCATCATCGGTGTAATAAAAGATTTTAATTATCAACCTATAGAGGCACCCATATTTCCAATGGCGATAAGGTTTGTGCCAGGCGAGTTCAAACAACTGCAGATACTGGTAAATACGAAAGATAAGGAAACACTGATGGCCGGAATTAAAACGGCCTGGCTGGAAATGCACCCGGGAGAGACGTTTTCGGCTGAGTGGATGAGTGATTTGCTGCATGAGAAAACGAGCGGAAAAGAACCTGTGTCCGCAGTGGCAATACTGGTATTGATGATTACAGTTATTGCTGCGCTGGGGCTGCTGGGCGTGGTGTCTTATACTACGTTTACCCGTCGCCGGGAGATTGGCGTACGCAAGGTGATGGGGGCCGGAGTGTCCGGACTGGTGCTGTTGCTGTCCCGCAATTATCTCCGGTTGATTTTACTGGCAGGCCTGATCGCTTTACCGCTGGGATATCTGGGCAGTCAGCTGTTCCTGCGCATATTTGCCAACCGCGTTAGTATCGGGTTCTTTACACTGGCAGGAAGTTTTGCCGTATTGTTGTGCATAGCGCTGCTGGCGATCATCTCCCAGACATGGCGCGCAGCGTCGTCTAACCCGGTGGATGTATTAAGGAATGACTAAAATTATTATATAAAGAGAATAACAAGTGAACAGCAAATCAGAGTGTGTTTCTACGCGCCCTGTTTTATTTTATAATTTTTTAAAACAGATGATGTCCCATGTTTACAAGCTACCTTAAGATTGCGTGGAGAAACTTATGGAAACAGAAGGTATTTGCTACGGTCAATATGGCTGGCATGAGTATCGCCATCTGCGCGGCACTGCTGCTATCCCTTACTGCTTACCATGAATGGTCCTATGACAATTTCCAGGAAAATAAGGACCATGTGTACCAGCTGTACCGGCAGGACAATACCGGTAAAGGTATACGGGTCAACAAGAGCTTCTCAGAACCGATGGCCGGCGTATTGCAAAAGGAAGTGCCGGGGGTAAAGCACGTTTCCCGCATCGGTGGTGGGGACATGCCTGTGCGGTATAAGGACAAAAATATTTACCTGGACGTGGAAATGGTAGATGCCCCTTTTCTGGAGATGTTTTCTTTTCCCCTACAGCAGGGCAACAAACAAACAGCCCTGGGAAACCTCGATCAGCTGGTGCTGACACAAAACTCGGCGAAAGCGCTGTTCAATGAAGAGAACCCCGTAGGAAAAGCGCTGGAAGTCAAAATCGGCGATCGTTGGAAACCCTTCGTTGTTTCCGCAGTGACGGACAATATACCCGACAACTCCAGCATCACCTTTGAAGCACTGGTCCGCTTTGAGAATGTAGAAGATTACAGCAATATCCGGGACAACTGGAATGTTTCCAGTTATCCGTTAATGGTAGAAGTAGCGCCTGCTGTCAGTGCGGCGGCCTTTGGCAAAAGCCTGGTCCCTATTACACATAAGTATTTGGCGGACCTTATCAACAGCCTGAAAAGCATGGACGGCGTACCCGATAAAGACGGAGAGTTGTTGCGTATAAATACCATTGCGCTGAAAGATATACACCTTTCCCCCTATAGCTCATTTGGCAGCGGGTTGCGTCCTTTTTATCCATGGATGATGCTGATGCTGGCCTGCCTGATCATAGGCATTGCCTGTGTGAATTTTATTAACCTGTCCATCGCCAGATCGTTTACCCGTGGCAGTGAGATCGGGCTGCGAAAGGCACTGGGCGCTATGGACAGGCAGCTGATGCTGCAATTTTGGAGTGAGGCTTTTCTGCTTTGTTTGGTATCTCTGATAGTGAGCCTGTTACTGGCTGTGCTGCTCCTGCCTTATTACAATGCCACCTTCCGGCATCAGCTGAGTTTTCAGCTTTTCCGCAACGGCTGGATAGTACTGGGTACGGCGCTGGGATTCTTCCTTGTAACACTGCTGGCGGGTGGTTACCCTGCCTGGAAAATAGCCAGGGTCAATATTATACAGGTGCTGAAAGGTAAACTGAACCTAAACCGCAGCAGTGGCGTGCGTAACGGCCTGATAGTTTTCCAGTTCATGGTAGCGGCGGTATTAATCAGCTGTACGGCCATTATCTGGCAGCAGATTAATTTCATACATGCCACACCGTTAGGTTACAATACCACGCAGGTCATCAGTATCCCGGCAGATAATGCCCCGTTGCAGTCCCGCACCGCTTTCGGTAACCGGCTGGCCACGGAGCCTTCGGTAGTAAGCGTTTCCGGCAGTATACTGAACCTGGGCATCGGAATGGACGGATCTTCCGGTAACTGGACACGTGGCTTTGACCACAAAGGAGGCCATATCAGCACGCAGTGCATGGTGGTAGACTATGATTATGTGAAAACGCTGGGGCTGAAGATGGTGGCTGGCAGGGACTTTTCCCGCCAGTATGGGACAGATTCCTCCGGGGTGGTGATCAATGAACAACTGGCCAAACAGCTGAACGAAAAGGACCCGCTGGGCGCAACGATTAATACCGGTGGTCCGGTTTATCACGTCATCGGTGTGATGAAGGATTATCATTTTGAGTCCCTGCACAAAAAAATAGAACCGCTGATGTTGACAATGGATGCGCAGTCCCGGATGAATTATTTGTTCGTGAGGGTGAATACTGACCATCCGGCCGCAGCGATGGCGCATATCAGTGCTATCTGGAAGGAAGTTAACCCGTTGGCAAAGAACACACCCAGTTTTCTCGATGAGAATGTTGACCGGCTGTACCGCGAGGAGGGCCGTTTCTCCAGGATATTTATGAGTGGCGCCATACTCGCCATTTCCATCTCCTGCATGGGGCTTTTTGCTATTGCCGTAATGGTAGTGGCACAACGGCGCAGGGAAATAGGCATTCGCAAGGTACTGGGCGCTTCTGTGGGCAGTATTGTGGTGCTGCTGTCGGGAGATTTCCTGAAACTGGTGCTGATAGCGGTACTGGTGGCCACGCCGCTGTCGTGGTACCTCATGCAGCGATGGCTGAATGGATTTGCTTTCCATGTGGAAATCCGGTGGTGGATGTTTGCAGGCGTTTGCCTGCTGGCGGTGGTGGTCGCCCTGGCTACTACCGGACTGCAAACCATACGGGCTGCATTGGCTAACCCGGCAGCCAGTTTGAAAGTTGATTAGCGATTATAAACAAATAACTGATGTGGAAAAACTATTTTAGAATAGCGGTCAAAAATCTCCTGAAACGTAAGTTATACGCAGGTATCAACGTTTTCGGGCTGGCTACCGCCATCGCTTGTTTTGTATTGTTGTCCCTGTACCTTGAAAACGAATGGACTTACGACAGGTGGTACAAAAACGTATCGGAGATATACCGTATCCGGCTGGATTACGGCGTAAAAGGGGAGAAACTGGTGCAAACAGCCGTGACGCCGAATATCCTGGCAACCACCATCAAAGGTCTGCCGGAAGTTCAGAAGGTGGTGCGCGTGTATCACCGGAATGTGAGTATCCGGTATGCAGACAAAAGCGCAAACGAAAACCGCTTCATCTACGCAGATGCACCATTTTTTCAGCTGTTCTCCTTTCCGCTGAAAACAGGTAATGCCGCAACGGTGCTCAACGGGCCTAACATGGTGGTCATTTCTGCTTCCATGGCGAAAAAATATTTCGGCGATACCGATCCGGTAGGGAAAACCCTGATGATCAATGGCGACCGTCCTTTTCAGGTGACCGGTGTGGCTGTCGATGCTCCGTCCAATACACATCTTAAGTTTGATTTTGTGGCCAGCTACAGTACGCTGCAATTGCGCGAATACTGGGGATCAGCCAACTACTACACCTATGTGCAGGTACAAAACCCGGCCCAATTGAGTACGCTGCAGGCCAGCCTTACGGCTATCGGCAAACAACAACTCAGTGATGAGGAGCGTAGTGGCGGAGCGGTCCTGAATTTCGTGCCGGAGCGTGTTTCAGATATCCATCTGTATTCAGTGGCGGCAGATATGGAAGAAAGAGGGGACATACGCTACAATTATATATTCGCGCTAATAGGAGGCATGTTGCTGATCATCGCCTGCGTCAACTTCATGAACCTGGCCACTGCGCGGTCTACCGAGAGAAGCCGGGAAGTGGGCGTACGCAAGGCCTTGGGGGCGCATCGGGGACAGCTCTTCTGGCAGTTTATGATGGAGTCTGCACTGCTCACCGGTATCGCGATGGGCGTGGGGCTGCTGCTGGCGAAGCTGCTGCTGCCGGCTTTTAATCAGCTGGCGGATACGCAGCTGCAGATGGGCGGCGCCGGTGGTTACCGGATTTATTTTGTACTCATCGGCGTATTTGTGCTGGTTTCATTTGTGACAGGTATTTATCCGGCTTTATTCCTTTCCGGTTTCAGGCCTGTACAGGTGCTGAAAGGCTCGCAGGCGGCCACTCCCAAAGGACGTGGTATCCGTCAGTCGCTGGTGGTGTTCCAGTTTGCTGCTTCTGTTTTCTTTATCATATGTACCCTCATTGTACAGCGTCAAATGCAATATATCCAGCATAAAAAGCTGGGGCTCGACCGCTCCGAAGTGCTGGTGCTGAGCGGGTTTAAAGGGGATGCGCAGCAACTGGCGTCTCTTAAAGGGCAGCTGTTGCAACTCTCCGGTGTCACAAATGTAACGGCCGCTGCAGAATCACCTGTGTTTATTCAGGGGGGCTACAGCATTAACAATATCGAAGGCAGACAGCCGAATTATGAATTGAACATCAATGCTTTGCCGATTGAAAGAGATTTTCTGAAAACCATGGGAATCGCCCTGTTGGCGGGAGAAGACCTTACCCATGCTGATATAGCGGATATCCTGAAAGAAAAATCAGAAGAAAGGGCCTATCACTTCTTCCTGAATGAAACAGCGGTCAAAAAACTGGGATGGGCGCCGGAAGTGGCGGTAGGCAAGCGAATAACGCTCAATGGTCGTGTGGGAACGGTAAAGGGGGTTATCAGGGATTTTCACTTTGCTACCATGAAAAGCAAGATAGAACCTGTTGTCATATTCCCGGAGTATGACTGGTTCCATGAGATATACGTTAAAACAGGCGGAAGTGACAACCGGCAGGTGATTGCTGCGATAGCGGCGCTCTGGAAAGAAAAACTGCCCGCAGTGCCGTTTGATTATCATTTCCTGGACGATGATTTTAACCGGATGTACCAGTCGGAATATCGGGTAGGCGCTGTACTGGGCACTTTTGCCACATTGGTAATGGTGGTGTCCTGCCTGGGTTTACTGGGGTTGGCGACACTCACTACGCAACAACGGACACGGGAGATTGGCATCCGCAAAGTGCTGGGCGCTTCGGTGACCAGTGTGGTGGCCATGTTATCAAAAGATTTTATCAAACTGGTGCTGATGGCGCTGGTGATAGCCATACCAGTAGCCTGGTTTGTTGGTCATAACTGGCTGAATGCTTTTGCCTACCATGCTTCGCTGAGCATCTGGCTTTTCCTGATGGCAGGCGCACTGGTTATTTTAGTAGCCCTGCTGACGGTCAGCCTGCAGTCCGTGAAAACGGCGACTATGAACCCGGTGAAGAGTCTCAGATCGGAATAAAAAGATAATTATGTTTAGAAACTATTTGCTTGTAGCAATCAGAAATATATGGCGCAATAAAGTCTTCTCCCTGCTGAACATCCTGGGACTGGTGACCGGTATCAGCGCGGCACTGGTGGTATACCTGGTAGTGTTTTATGAGTCGGGTTTTAATAAGGCCGTACCCCGTGGAAACGATGTTTACAGGATCGTTTCCACGATCAGCTTCTCCGGCGACAGCGTAAAAAACAGCGGTGTAACCGTTCCCGTTATAGCTGTGGCAGAAACGAACATACCGCAGATAGAAAAGGCCGTTCATTTTTTTATTAACAATACGACTGATCGTATTACGGTTGATGGAAAGGACTTTCCCAATAAGGAAGATGTCATTTTCGCTGACAGGAACTATATGGATTTGCTGGGGTATGAGTGGTTGGGCGGAAATGCCGCCACGGCGTTATCTCAGCCGCTTTCCGTAGTACTTACAAAGGAACGTGCCCGGTTGTATTTTCCCGGTCTGCCGGTGGACCAGGTATTGGGAAAACAGGTGCTTTACGATGATAGTATCAGGGTTACTGTAACCGGTGTTGTGAAAGACCTGTCCCACACCACCGACTTCTGGTTTGGGGAGATGATCTCGATGTCTACCCTGGAGAGTAACAGTAGCTTTAAACAGATTTATCTTGACCAGGACTGGTCGAGCACCAGTTCTTCCACACAGCTGCTGGTGAAGCTCAGGCCTTTCGCCAGGCCGGAGGACGCGGCAGCCGTATTGAAAAGCTATGTCGAGCCACACAACACAAAGGATTCTAAAATGGTTTTGTCACTGCAGCCACTGAGTGATCTGCATTTTAACACGGACTTTCAGGCTTATCGCCGTACTGCGGACAGGAAGCAGCTGAATATACTGACCTGGGTGGCCGTGGCTTTATTGGGACTGGCGGTCATCAACTTTGTGAACCTGACCACGGCGCAGGCATCCCGCAGGGCAAAAGAAACCGGTATCCGTAAAGCAATCGGGGGGACTACCCGGCAGCTGATCAGGCAGTTCCTTGGGGAAACGATGGTCCTGACGTTGTTGGCGGCGATGCTTTCCTTATTAATGGCGCCGTTGCTGATCATCAGCTTTCATGCCTTTCTGCCGGAAGACCTGCCTGTAGCGCAACTATACACTGCGCCGGTGTTGATGTTCCTGTTTACGCTGGCGGTAGTGGTGGCGCTGGCAGCCGGTATTTATCCGGCTTATGTGCTGGCGCGGTTTCAGCCAGTGGCCGTGTTAAAGTCCAATACAGGCCATAAGGGCGGGAAGGTATGGGTGCGCCAGACGCTGACCGCCGTACAGTTTACCATAGCGCAGTTTTTTGTTATCGCCACGTTGGTGGTCAGTAAACAAATTCACTTTTCCTTAAATAAAGATCTGGGATTCCGGAAAGACGCCATCCTTACCATTACCACGCCGCGGCTCGATCCTGACCCGTCCAGGCGCAGGCTGCTGGAGAGCAGGATTGCCACCCTGCCTGAAGTGGACAGGGTGAGCCTTTCAGGACGAACACCTGTAATGAGCGGCTGGATGACTATCTCCATGAAATACAATAATGGCCGGCAGGAAATAGAAAAGGTGGTGGACGTGCGTTATGGCGACAGTGCTTATTTGCCGGTATACAACCTTCGGTTGCTGGCCGGCCGGAACATTGTTACCTCCGACTCAGTACGGGAATGGCTGCTGAATGAAACCGCTGTCAGGGCTTTCGGGTTTAAACGCCCGCAGGATGCCATCGGTCAGCTGGTAGAAGGACATCCGGTAGTAGGAGTGGTGGGCAACTTTAACGTGGGCAGTATGCGCCGCGAGATCCCTGCAGTGGCTATCGGCAGCGATGCATTGAGAAACCACCGGACCCTGCATGTGCGGTTGCGTAATGCAGGGGAAGGCGGGGTGGTTTGGAAAAATGCCTTCGCCGGCATGGAAAAAGTATGGAAAGAAATATACCCGAGGGAGGAATTCAGTTATGAATTCCTGGATAAAACCGTGGAAAACCTGTACCGGAAAGAACAACAGATGGGCAATCTGCTGAACTGGTGTGCCGGCCTGGCTATTTTCATCAGTATTGTCGGATTATTGGGGCTGGTTATTTTCATGACAGACCAGCGTACAAAAGAAATAGGTATCCGTAAAGTGCTGGGAGCTACGGTCTGGCAGGTGGTCGGCATGTTGACCACTGATTTTATGAAGCCGGTACTGGTAGCGTTTTTATTGGCAATACCCGTGTCCTGGTGGGCCGTGGACCGGTGGTTGCAGACTTTCGCCTACCGCACAGGTCTTTCCTGGTGGGTGTTTGCCGCAGGAGGGGTGATCATGGCCATCATGGCTTTGACTGCGATGAGCCTGAAGACAGTGCGGGCAGCCCTCAGTAACCCGGTCAACACTTTAAAAACTGAATAAAAAGATCCGGTGAAATGAACTTATATTGCTTTACCGGAAAATTGTAAGCAAGTCCAAAATTCAAAAAAACTATCATGATACAACTGCAGAAAATATCCAAGCATTACCCGGTAGGATTTGGTAAAAACGAGATCCTGAAAGATATAGACCTGACTATTGAAGAGGGTGAATTTGTGTCCATTATGGGACCTTCCGGATCCGGTAAGTCAACACTGCTGCATATTCTGGGGCTGCTGGAAGAACCTTCTGCCGGACAATACCTCTTTCAGGGAGAACGGGTGGATAAAATGAACGAAAAAAAGCGGACGCAGTTACACCGCGGTGCCATCGGGTTTGTGTTTCAGGCGTACCATCTGATCGATGAGCTGACTGTTTATGAAAACATTGAGACCCCGCTGTTATATAAAAGCCTCTCCAGCTCCGAAAGGAAAAGTAAAGTGGCCGACGTGCTGGACCGTTTTAATATGGTTGCCAAGAAAGACCTTTTCCCTAATCAGCTTTCCGGCGGGCAGCAACAACTGGTGGGAATAGCTCGTGCTATTGTGGCCGAGCCCCGGGTGATACTGGCAGATGAGCCTACCGGTAACCTCCATTCCGATCAGGCTAAAGTTATCATGGAACTCTTTAAACAACTCAATGAACAGGATAAAATAACCATCATACAGGTAACCCACTCTGACCTGAATGCAACCTATGGAAACCGGATCATTCAGATCCGGGACGGACATATACAGGGATAATCACAGATGGTGTTCTTAATCAGTATTAATCTCCAAAAAAAAGACTATGTTGTATACGCATGGCGTAAGGTATGACACCATACCTAACAAAATTTTGCCTTCTATCAAGAAGCGAGGAAAACTATCCTTACATTTATTATATTTTTGGCATGTTATGAGAATATCCCAAATCGCAGGTTTTTTCCTGCTCTTCTGCTTCTTTGCTAACATAACCCCGGCTGTGGCGCAGGATACGTGGAGTTTGAAACGTTGTGTGGATTATGCTATGGAAAACAGCATCACTGTAAAACAACAGGAGGTGCAAAAACGGCTGGCAGAACTTACCCTGCAGCAAAGCCGTCTCAGTATGATCCCCAACTTTAACGGCAATGTTAACGCAGGGTATTCCGATGGTCGTATCGCGAGCATTCAGGACAACGCTTATATTAACCAGTCTATTTTTAATGCCAGTGGCCAGCTCAATATGAGCGGCGATCTGTTCAACTGGTTCTCTAAACAAAACCTGATTGCCGCCAACAGGTATGATGTGGCATCCAATGGTTTCCTGCTGCAAAAAGCCCGTAATGATCTCGCTTTTAACGTTGCCACTGCTTTTCTGCAGATCCTGCTGAAAAACGAACAGGTAAAGGTGAATGAAGTACAGGTAAACCAGACACTGTCTAACCTCAACAATACCAAAAAGCTGGTGATTGCCGGTTCTGTTCCGGAAAGCAACCAGGCCGACCTGGAGGCGCAACTGGCGCAGGACAGCACCAACCTGGTGACCGCCCAGAACGATGTAATTCTGGCTATCCTGCAAATGAAGGCCTATCTGAACCTGAGTTTTGAGATACCTTTCGTACCGGAAATCCCGGAGAACATATCATCCCTGCCTATCACCCCGCTGGCTGAAATGGCCCCGGAAATGGTGTATAGCGCGGCGTTGACATCCTATCCGCTGGTGAAGTCCGATGAGCTCAGGATCAAAGGGGCCTACAGATCTTACCGTTCCGCAGTCGGACAGTTATTCCCCGCCTTGTCCCTGGTAGGGGGGCTTTCCACCAGCTATGCCAATAACTTCTACGGAATAGACGGAAAACTGATACCTTTCAATAAACAGCTGGACAACACCTTTGGTAAAAATATAGGGCTGAGCCTGAGGATTCCGCTCTTTAACGGTTACCAGCAACGGACCGCTGTTTCCAAAGCCAAGGTCAATGTGTACAACATGGAGCTGACCCGCGACCTGGACAATCAGAAACTGCGGCAGGACATCTATACTGCCCATGCCAATGCAGTGGCCGCCCTGCAGAAATACAACGCTTCCACCACCGGGGTAATGGCAGCCCAGAAAGCGTACGACTTTGCCACCAAACGGTTCAACATCGGATTAATGAACACCATTGATTATATCACAACGCAAACCAGATTGTTCAAAGCCCAGATTGATAAAGTCTCGGCACAGTACGACTATATTTTCAAAATGAAATTGCTGGAATTTTACCGGGACCAGAGAATATCCCTGTAGGACGCCAGGTAATAAACTGCTTTATGAAGAAGAAAAAGACCCTTTTTTGGCTCACGGGCTTAGGTTTACTTGTTATTTTGCTCATTGTTTTAAAGGCTTCGGGTGTTATTGGTAAGGAAGAACTGTTGAACGTGGCCGCAGACAAGGCGGAAAAAAAGAATATCATCGAGGTAGTGACTGCCAGCGGAAAAATTTATCCCGAAATTGAAGTAAAAGTAAGCTCCGACGTATCCGGTGAGATTACTGAGCTGACGGTGCTCGAAGGAGACACTGTGACCAAAGGCCAGGTACTGGCCCGTATTTACGGAGATATTTATGGCTCCATGGTGGACAAAGCCATGGCTTCTGTAAGCCAGTCACAGGCACAGCTGGCCAACACCGCTGCTGCGCTCAATTCCTACAAAGCCCGCCTGGACCAGAACAAGGCCGCTTATCTTCGTAACAAAGAACTGCTTTCCCAGAAGGTAATTTCCCGCTCTGAATTTGAAACCAGCGAAGCAACTTACCTCGCTTCCCAGGCCGACTATAACGCGGCGGCTCAACAAATCAACAGCAGCAAATTTGGCGTGCAAAGCGCACAGGCCAACCTGAAAGAAGCCAATAAAAACCTTGGCCGTACCACTATTACCGCTCCCATGAACGGTATCGTTTCCCTGCTCAATGTAAAGAAAGGCGAACGCGTGGTAGGTACCGCCCAGATGACCGGTACAGAAATGCTGCGCATCGCGGACCTGAGCCGTATGGAAGTACAGGTGGACGTTGGAGAAAATGATATCCCCAAAGTGAAATACGGAGATACCGCCCTCATTGAGGTTGATGCCTACAATGGCCGCCGTTTCAAAGGGGTGGTGACACAAATCGCCAGCTCCAGCAAAGGCGCCGCCACTGCTACCGCTACCACAGCGTCTTCCGCAGAACAGGTGACCAGCTATATTGTGCATATCCGCATTCTGCCGGAATCCTATGCAGATCTGCTGACCAACGCCCGTCACAAAGCATTTCCTTTCCGCCCCGGCATGAGCGCCAGCGTGGATATACAGACCCGTCACGAAAATAACGTACTGGCAATACCCATCAATGCCGTTACTACCCGCGATGCGGATTCCACCAAGAGCAACAGCGGAGATAAGAAAAAAGACGACGCCAAAAGCAAGGCGGAAATGAATGAAGTGGTGTTTGTATTGCAGAAAGACAACTCCGTGAAAATGGTCCCCGTAAAAACCGGTGTACAGGACGATTCCTATATCCAGGTACTGGCAGGCTTACAGGAAGGAGACCAGGTGATCAGCGCCCCTTACAGCGCAGTTTCCCGTACCCTCAACAACGGTAAAAAAGTGAAGGTGGTGGCTAAAGACAAGCTTTTCGAAGGACAGAATAAATAATCGCACAAAGGCGCTAAACCTTTTTCAGATACCAAGAACGCAGAGAGGGCGAGGACCACAGCAGGTCTTCGCCCTCTCTGCGTTGTTACTAAATAGGTCTGCTTTGCCTCTTTGCGTGCCGGATTTCCTATCTTGCGTAAAATTAGCATTGTGAGCAAGGAGAATCGCATTGGTATAATCGGCAGTGGCAGTTGGGCTACTGCATTGGCAAAAATACTGACAGATAATGGACAGCATATCCACTGGTGGATCCGTAATGAAGAGACGATCCGGCATATGCAACAGCGTCATCATAACAAACATTACCTGACTTCTGTATACTTTGATACCAGCCTGTTGTCGCTCAGCAGTGATGTCAATGCCGTTGTGGCGGCGTGTGATGAGATTGTGCTGGCGGTCCCTTCTGCTTTCCTGACAGATGTGCTGGACCAGTTGCCATCATCAGCGCTGGAGGGTAAAAAAGTGATTTCGGCCATTAAAGGATTGGTGCCTGGCAACAACCAGTTGATCAATGAATACCTGGAAGAGCGCTTCCAGCTTCCGCCGGCGCATTATTTTACCATCACCGGCCCATGTCATGCGGAGGAGGTGGCCAATGAAAAGCTCTCCTATCTTACTTTTTCCGGTGTTCATCAGGAAGCGGCACAGGCAATAGCAGATAAATTTACCGGAAGTTATTTGCAGACGATCGTTAATACAGATATGATTGGCGTGCAGCTGGCGGCGGTGATGAAAAACATCTATGCACTGGGAGCTGGGATTGCGCATGGACTGGAATATGGTGATAATTTTCTGAGTGTATATATCACCAACTGTTTCCGGGAGATGCAGGCTTTTCTGGAGCAGTACGAGGCGCAGAAGGCAGAGCAGCGGGGCAGTGAGCCGATGGTCCATAATTACAGCGCCAGCGCCTACCTGGGCGATCTGCTGGTGACCTGTTATTCCCTGCACAGCAGGAACCGGACCTTTGGTAACATGATTGGGAAAGGGTATTCCGTAAAGGCGGCCCAATTGGAGCTGAATATGATCGCAGAAGGTTACTACGCCAGCAAATGCATGTATGAGATGAACAAACAGATAGGGGCGGTAATGCCTGTGGCGCAGGCCGTATATGCGATATTATGGCAGCAGGTGCATCCGTCTGAAGCCTTCCTCTCTCTTGAAAAAGGGTTTATCTGATAAAGGACTGACGACTAGTAGTCGTCATAGTCCTCATAATTATCTTCCCCTACTTTAACAATGGCTTTTACTTTGGGAAAATACTGTTTGATAAGAGCAGCTATTTTCTCAAAGAGATAGTCGTCTAATTTCGGTCCTTCATAATATTCCACTTCGTTTGTCTCGTCAGAAATGATGTATTCTGTTACTGTCTGATCTACAATTGCCAGGAATCTTCTTTCTTTGGCTACTTTCCGGATGTTGATTTTAGTGGGGACTCCATCCACGTTGAGGGTACATGCAATATGTCGCATAAGCGCGGTAAGGTTTTTATAATGAATAGATAGATTTTGATCCTGTTTAAATCGCCGATACTTGTTAAAACGTGTCGATAGGAGTGTGTTAATCTCTGGTTAATTTGGTCTGATATGGTTACGAATTTAAAAATAAGCAAGTTTGGACAATTAACAAAATTGTATACATTTTTTGTTTTTTTAATTGTTTTTTGATTGATACTTAGCTCGTGTTTTTCCTTCGTGTTTTTCTCTCAATTCATCTTTATTTACAGCCATAGTTACTGTTTTAAGCAATTGTTATAACAATGCCCGCCATTGGTCAATATCCCTTTGCTAATAACAATTGGTTTACAATTATAATCAAAAATAAGTATACGAAGTGTTAATCAAATCTAAACGTGTACGATTTACACTAAAAAAACGTGTCCACACCGTGAAAACCGTGATAAACATATGGGGAATATTTTCCACAGTTTTAGTTTGATGAATTCGCTAAAAAGCAACAGGCAGGCATTGGATTGATATTTGAAAAGCTACATCCCGGACGCAGAGCGGTCCACAGTGAATGAAAGCCTTAAAATTTTGACCAATGACTAAAAACTTGCTTTTTGTATCATCTTTTCCGCCCCGTGAGTGCGGCATCGCTACATTTGCGCAAGATCTGATCAACGCGCTGGACAAGAGTTTCGCAGGAAAACTGAATATCGAAATCTGTGCATTGGAAGAGTCGGGGAAGCCGTGGACAGACAAACAGCCACCGGTCACTTATACCGTAAATCCTTTCAATATTGACAGCTGCATCGCCTTCGCGCAGCAAGTCAATGATAATCCTAAAATAGACCTGCTCTGCTTTGAGCATGAGTTTGGCCTCTATGGCGGAGAATACGGACATAATCTGCTGGCCATGTTATCCTTACTGGACAAGCCTTTTATCGTCCGTTTTCATACCGTATTGCCTTTCCCGGACCAGAAATGCCTGAAGGTGGTAAGCCTTATAGGCGCCCTGGCGACTAAGGTAACGGCCATGACCCGCTCCTCGGTAAACCTGCTCCGCGACGTTTACCAGTTGCCGGCAGATAAGATCGTTCATATTCCGCACGGTACTCATGCACACATCATCGACGATGTGAATGCCCTTAAAAAACAGTATGACCTGGAAGGCAAACTGGTACTCAGCACCTTTGGCCTGTTAAGCGAAAATAAAGGGCTGGAAACGGGTATCAGGGCCATGAAGGAGATCGTCAAAACCTATCCCGATGCCATCTATCTTATTTTAGGTAAAACCCATCCGGTAATCATCGCACGTGAGGGAGAGCGCTACCGCCAACAACTGGAAGACATGGTGAAGGAATATCAGCTGGAAAACAATGTGCGGTTTGTTAATACCTATCTCTCACTGGATACTTTACTGGATTATTTATCACTGACAGATATTTACCTTTTTACCTCCAAAGACCCCCATCAGGCTGTCAGCGGCACCTTTGTCTACGCTATGAGCGCAGGTTGCGCGGTTATTTCCACCGCCTTTGTACAGGCCAGAGAGATGCTGGACGAAAGTTGCGGCTGCCTGATTGATTTTAACGATGCAGACCAGCTGGCGGCTGCCGCCATGAACCTGCTGGGCAATCCGGAGCTGCGCCAGCGCATGAGCCGCAATGCTATTGAAAAAACACGCAGTTCCATCTGGGACAACGTGGCCATTGCCCATATGGCCATGTTCAGTGAAGTGCTGGATGATAACAAGGTGACCATGCCCAATCTGCCGGCCCCTTATCTGGACCATATCGACCGTCTGACGGATGAACTGGGCATGCTGCAATTTGCCCGTCATGATGTGCCGGACCCGGCCCACGGATATACCCTCGATGACAATGCCCGGGCGCTCATCGCGCTCTGCATGTACATCACTACGATCAAACCCAGTAGTTTCGCGGATTCCCTGATCCGAAAATATATCCGTTTTATAGCGAGTTGCCGTAAACCATCCGGCAGGTTCCTGAACTATGTGGATAAAGACGGCAATTTCACCAGCCAGAACGATGAAGTAAACCTTGAAGATGCCAACGGTCGTACGGTATGGGCGCTGGGATATGCCCTGTCCTGCCACCAGGTGCTGTCTTTTGACATGACACAGGAACTGTTGTCCCTTTTCAGGCCCTGCCTGCGCTGGATTGACAGCCTCTCTTCCCCGAGGGCCATGGCGTTTGCCATGAAAGGACTGTTTTATTCGCTGCAATACCGGAAAACCGACCAGGCGACAGAACTGCTGAATAAACTGGCCTCCAGATTGCAGGAGCAATATATAGCAGAGGCAGATGATAACTGGAAATGGTTTGAATCCAGCCTTACCTATGGCAATGCCGTCATCCCGGAAGCGATGATGATGGCCTTCCAGGTAACAGGGAACCCGGCCTATCGCAAAACAGCGGAAGAAAGCCTGGCATTCCTTTGCAGCAAAACCTTTACTGATAGCTATATGAAAGTCATCAGCAATAAAACATGGTACCATAAAAACACGCCTCCTGCCAGTGAAGCCGGTGGTGAGCAATCCATCGAAGTGGCGTATACCATGTTGGCTTTGGACACCTTTTATAACAATACTAAAAACCATTTGTACTTCGAAAAGATGCGCGTCGCGTTTAGTTGGTACCTGGGGAATAATCATCTGAAACAGTTGGTATATAATCCCCTTACTTACGGATGCTATGATGGCCTGGAACGTAACAATGTAAATCAAAACCAGGGCGCTGAGTCGACTGTGTGCTATCTGATAGCCCGTCTTTTGATGGAGCAATGGAACAAACACAAATATGTTACAACCAAAAAAGAGACCCGTGAACCGGTCCGGATTGGATTCAACGGATGAAATAAAAAACGGACCTAATATCCTGATTATCGACGACGAACCGGACATTTGTCGATTGCTGCAGTTGACCCTCGTCAGGCATGGCTATCAGGTTCAATACGTCCATGCACTAAATGAAGGACTATCACACCTGCGTAGCCAGCAGCCGGACCTGCTGTTTCTGGATATCCACCTGCCGGACGGGTCAGGACTTGACGCGCTGCCGGAGATTAGAAAAGAATGTCCAACTTTACCGGTTATCACCATTAGTGCATATGACAACGGTATGGAGAAACAAAGGGCGCTGAGCGCAGGAGCTACCTTTTTCCTTGCCAAACCCTTCAGTGTAAAACATGTTGATGAGCTAATAGGTAACATCAGGCCGGCTATCAGCTGAGATTTATTTAGTAATTTTAGTAAGCTGTTGACAAATACCACATATTAGAGAAGTATGAAAAATATTCTGATTATAGATGACGAAATCAATATCTGTACGCTCCTCAGTAAATTTCTGAGCAAACATGGGTTCAATGTAGACACCACCATGACGGGCGCTGCTGCGCTCAAAATGATGAAAGAGAAAACATTTGATCTCGTATTGTGCGATTACAGGCTGAAAGATACAGATGGCGCACAGTTGCTGCAGGACATCCATCAAATCAATCCGCAGACGATCGTCATTATCATCACCGGCTATACCGATGTGCGTGTGGCTGTGGAAATGGTGAAAAATGGCGCGTATGATTATTTGTCCAAGCCGCTGTATCCCGATGAAATACTAAACCTGGTGCATAAAGCTTTTGCACATAAGGAGTCCGAACAGGAACGCATGGCGGTGCAGCCGGTAGATGCCGGCAGTGCGCCTGAAGCCCGCGAAACGCTCCTGTCCCGTAACCAGAACGAGAAAAACGATAAATACGTTTATGGCGAAAGTGAAGGCGCCCGTGAATTGATCCGCCAGATAAAACTGGTGGCGCCTACCGACTATAGTGTGATCATCTTCGGAGAAACCGGTACCGGTAAGGAATCGGTGGCCCACCTGATACACCATCACAGTAAACGTTCTTCGCAACCGTTTGTGGCACTGGACTGTGGCAGTCTCTCCAAGGAACTGGCCGCCAGTGAGCTGTTCGGGCACGAAAAAGGCGCTTTTACCGGCGCTATTGGCACTAAAATCGGCGCCTTTGAACAGGCACAGGGAGGCACGCTTTTCCTCGATGAAATTTCCAATCTGTCTTATGATATCCAGGTGGCCATGCTCCGCGTATTACAGGAAAAAGTGATCCGCCGCGTGGGCAGCCTAAAGGAAATACCGGTAGACGTCCGCATCATTGTGGCTTCCAACGAAAAATTGTCGGAGTCCGTACAACGCGGAAAATTCCGGGAAGACCTCTTCCACCGGTTCAATGAATTTACCATCTACATCCCGCCGCTGCGTGAACGCCGGGAAGACCTGCCGCTGTTTGTGGCAGCCTTCGTGGAACAGGTGGAAAGAGAACTGGAGAAGTCCTGTGGTAAAATATCTCCGGAAGTGTGGAAGTGTTTCCATGAGTACAACTGGCCAGGCAATATCCGCGAACTGAAAAATATCATTCGCCGCGCCTGCCTGCTGACGCCGGAAATGCAGGAAATCACCATGTCGGCCCTGCCGCTGGAAATGAAAGAATCATTTGCCCAACCGCAGGATGAACTGCCGGTAAGCGGGGAACTGGCTATCATGGCTAATGACAACGACCTCAAAACAGTGGCGCTCCAGGCAGAATACAATAAGATCATCAACGTACTCAAAGAAGTAAAATATAATAAAACCAAAGCAGCACAGCTGCTAAACATCGACCGTAAAACGCTGTACAATAAATTACGCTTGTTGAATATCAACTACTAGATAAATGAGATGCAGGCAGACTTTTTGCCTGCATCTCATTATAACAAATGAGGCAGCTATGAAACCACTATCCGAAAACCAGTCTGGCACCCGATTTTTTGAAACCATGGCCGCCAAAGTTATTGCTGCAACCGGCAGCGCCTGGGCCTTCTTCCTCGCATTGGCTGTTATTATCATCTGGGGTGTGACCGGCCCCGTGTTCCACTATTCTGATACCTGGCAGTTAGTGATCAATACAGGTACTACCATCATTACTTTCCTGATGGTGTTTATCATTCAGAAATCGCAAAACAAAGACTCCAAATCCATCCAGCTGAAGCTGAATGAACTGATTGCTGCGCACCAACTGGCCAGTAACCGCCTTATTGACGTGGAAAACCTTTCTGAAGAAGAACTGGACGTCCTTCACAAATACTACCATGTAATGGCGGAAGAAACCAAAAAAAGAATCAAAATGAATGAATCGCACTCCGTGGAAGAAGCGATTGACGGTGCGCTCAGTAAGCACGAAGAGCAACTGCGCAGACGTAAGAAATACCCCGAAGGCGGCGGGTCCGGAGAAACTAAACCGCTGGCAAGGTGATAGTAAAAGTCGTTCCTTTGCCCTGTTCACTGTCTACATGGATGGTCCCTTTGTGATTAAGCAGGATATTTTGTGTGCTGGTAAGCCCCAGCCCTGTTCCCTTGGCTTTGTTGGTATAGAACGGGTCAAACAGGCGTGACAGCTTGTCTTCCGGGATGCCGATGCCGTTATCGGAAATCTGTACCTGTGCCTTGTCCTGGCTACGCCGGGTAGCAACTGTGAGCATGCCTTTGCCTGGCGCCATGGCCTCGATGGCATTGATGATAATGTTCAGAAAGGCGATCACCACTTTTTCGTCGTCAACGTTCACTTTGATATCAGGGGTAACCAGTTGTTTACTGAGCCGTATTTCATGCAGCTGCATACGGTCCTGTGATAGCTTCAGCGCATTTTCAATCAGTTCATTGATGCCATGTTCTGCGGTGTGCAGTTCTATCATACGCGTGCTGTCCAGCAGTTCCGTGATCAGCTGATTAATGCGGGTGCAGTTGCGTTCAATGATATCGGTGTACAGGTCAGATTCTTCGTTGGCAGCTACATCATCTTCTTCTTTAAACTGGCTTACGGCCAGCAATATATTGGTGAGCGGGTTTCTTACTTCATGGGCAATCACCCGGGCGATACGTCCTGTGATCACGAATTTTTCCTGATGTTGTTTTTCCTGTTCTTCTCTTTTTTTCTCTGTGATGTCCTGTATCACGCACAGGAAGATTTGTTCTGCCTCGTCCAGCATGACGGCATTGATGAGCACAAATAGTTTTTTACCGTCGTGTGTTTTGAATTCGTATTCCTGTGTGCCGGCAACGCCATCGTTACAGATGTTGCTGAGGAATTGTTCGCTTTGCTCTGGTATGGTAAAGAGATCACGGAGGTGCAGTTTCAGTATTTCTTCTTTCTGGTACTGTAATCTCCGCAGTGCGGCCGGATTGGCGTCGATGATGTTTTTATCACAATCGGCCAGGATAATCAGGTCATGGGCTTTTTCAAAGATGCCGAAATATTTTTTCTCGCTTTCTTCGATGGTGCGGAGGTGTTTATATTCGTCGAGCGCATAGCGGATAGAGCGTTCCAGCAGGTCGGCGGTGATTTCACCTTTTACCAGGTAGTCGTAGGCGCCGGCTTTCATGGCTTCCTGGTCGATGGCATAGTCGCCTTTACCGGTAAGCATAATGACAGGCATGCTATATTGCATTTCCTGAAAATGGTGGAGAATATCCAGGCCGGTGTGCGGTCCCAGCCGGTAGTCCACCAGGAATATGTCATGGGTTTTCCTTTCAATGGCTTCAATGCCTTTCTGATAGGTGGGGGCCCATTCCAACACATATTGACCAGGGGAAATATCGCGCAATAGTTCCGTTACCAGGAAAAAATCATCTTCATCGTCATCAATCATGAGTATTTGTATCGGGCGTTCGCTCATCTGGATAAGTTAAAGTGTGGCAAAAGCTATCTGAACTTTGACCCGCAAGAAAAGTGCTAATCTTTTTATTTATCGTATTATCCTTCGTTTTTATTGCCCTGTAGAATGGGTAAGACAACGATAAAAGTGGCGCCCTGGCCGGGCTCGCCTTCGGCAAAGATGAAACCGTTGTGACTGTCAACAATTTTTTTACAGATAGCCAGACCGATGCCGGTGCCGGTGTATTCACTGATGCCGTGCAGGCGCTGGAAGATAAGGAAGATACGTTCGGCGAAGGCGGGGTCAAAGCCGATACCATTGTCTGTGATACTGATACGGCAGAAAAGCGTGTCCCACCGGTTTTCTTTCACGAAGCCCAGCTCTTTGCCGGTCAGCACCTGCTGCCGTATACTGATCACCAGCGGCCTGTCTGGGCTGGCGAACTTGATGGCGTTGGCCAGGATGTTCTGAAACAACTGGTGAAAAGACGTATCGCTGCCTTCTATTTCCGGCAGTTTGTCATAGGTGACGGTCACATTTTTTTCTTCGAGGGTTACTTCAAGGTCGGTAAGCACTTCCTGCAGCAGCACGTTCATGTCCACGAGGGTAATGCTTTCGGGCGTAATACGCCCTGCCCGGGAAAATACCAGGAGATCGTTGATCAGCACCCGCATGCGGGACACGGCCGATACCATACGGTCTATCAGCTGGGTGGCGTCGGGGGGCAGCTGGTCTTTGTATTTCATCTGCAACCGGTCACTGAAGGTGGATATCTTCCGCAGCGGCTCCTGAAGGTCGTGAGAAGCAACGTAAGCAAACTGTTCCAGCTCCTGGTTGGTTTTATTGAGCAGGGAGATATTTTGCTGAAGATCGCGCTGATAGGACTTCATTTTGCTCTCAATATGCAGCTGTAGCCTGAATTCACGGGTAAGCGTCACATAGGAATAAATGCCTATCAGGATGGCCACAATAGAAGAGATAAAGATCACGGGCACCCACAGTACGGAGAAGAAATGAAACAGCTTGGATTTTTCGTGTACCTGGTTTTCCTCAATGCGGATCATGTCCTGCACTTTGCGGTCCAGCCGGTCAGCGGCTTTTTCTCCTTCTTTGACGGAACTTTCCTGCCGGGCTACGGTCACCGTCTGGCTGCCGGTCATCAGCTGCTGGTATTTGATGGTCAGCAGCTGCCGCAGGGTATCCAGGTGTTTCTGTTGCCGGGGGCTTTCAGCGGTGATTTTACGTAACAGCAGGTATTCCCTTTCTATGCGTTTGCTTCTTTCTTCCATGCTGGGGTCCAGGAAAGAACTGTCTTTCGTGAGATTATAGCCCCTGATGGCAGCCTCTGCTTCCTTTAACTGACGGGTGATGACTTCCAGCCGTTTAGACACCTCGATGGCGTGATTCAGCCTCCCTGCGTTGTCCAGCAGGTTTTTGGCTACCAGGTAGGAAAAGATGGATGCAGCGATAATAACCGTAAAGGCAATGAAAAATCCGATGCGTATTTTTTTATATACTGGAAAATGCATTTGGTCTCTTCAATAGTGGTTACTGTGTAAGCAATTCAAGATACTATTTTATGTATTAAAAACAGATGACCGGGCGGTGTATTTTTTTGGGAACCCTCGCTGCGCAACTATTTCCACAGTGTGCTACTTATTTCTACGGCTGATGGGGAATCCAAAATACAGCGTGCGGCTGGCGCCGTTGGCGTTTATTGTTAACGAATGAAACCCTTTGCTGCACAATGTTTGCGGCCCGTGCTGCGATGGGTGGGCGATGGATATTGTGCCCTTGGAATGAACTTTGATTTTTTTTAAATAGTTATTTAACCCATAAAACTGTAAGCTATGAACCCGGAAAGACAAAAGCAGCCAGACGAAGAACCTAAGCCGGATAAAGAACAACCGGGAAGGGAAGCTCCGACACCTGTGCAGCCACCTCCAGACAAGCCTGAGCCTATTCCGGAAGAACTGCCCGAAAGGGAAGTCCCCCGTCAACCGGCAGACCCAAAGGCTGAACAAGCATTTCAGAGACAAAAACCAGATAAGTAACATTTCCTCACGCAACTAAATTTACGTTTTATGCCTACGTCCAAAACAACAGCAAAAACAGCTTCCACTAACAGAAAACCCGCCCGCAAATCCAATTCAGCGGAGCAAATGAGTAATTCCAAATTCCATGAACTGTTCATGGAAGAACTGAAAGATATCTACTGGGCAGAGAAAGCACTGGTAAAAGCACTGCCTAAAATGCAGAAATCAGCTACCTCCGAAGAACTTAAAACCGCTATCGGTGATCACCTGGAAGAAACCAAAACCCATGTCAGCCGGTTGGAGGAGATTTTTGAAATGATGGGAAAAAAAGCCACAGGCAAGAAATGTGAGGCGATGGAAGGGCTTATTGCAGAAGCACAGCAGGGAGTGGAAGATACCGAGGAAGATTCCATGGTACGCGATGCGTGCATCATTATCGCTGCCCAGAAAGTAGAACACTACGAAATATCAGCTTACGGCAGTCTTCGCACCCTGGCCAATGTTATGGGACACAGCGATGCTGCAGATCTGCTGGAACAAACACTTGAAGAGGAAAAACACGCCGACAGCCTGCTCACAGAGATAGCTGAATCTACCGTTAATGAAGAAGCAGCTGCCGAGTAACCACGCTTGTGTAAAAGATTGTAATTCTTGAATAGAAACAAACTGCAAGGGTCCCTGCCGGTATGCAGGGGCCTTTTTTCATCAACTGAGATACCATGCAAAAGTCTCATCCGAAGAAAGCCGTACGGCCCGCACAGAAACAACCACGCCAACCGGGCCTTGAAGCAGAAATGGAACCCAAGCCAGTATTTGACAAAAAACAGGCGCCTGAAGGCCGTCTGCAAGGCAAAGTAGCAGTGGTCACCGGTGGAGACAGCGGCATCGGCAGGGCCGTGGCTGTTGCCTTTGCCCGCGAAGGTGCTGATGTGGCCATCGCCTTTTATGATGAGCAGGAAGATGCTGCCATCACCGCTAACGAAGTGGAAAGTTATGGCCGCCGGTGCCTGACGATAGCAGGGGATATCCGACAGGAAAAACATTGCGTGGATATCGTCAAAAAGGTGATCAAACAGTTTAAAACACTGGATATTGTGGTAAATAACGCCGCGGTCCAATACCCGCAAAAAGGGTTGGAAGACATCTCGGCGGAGCAACTGCATAAAACCTTCGAGACGAATATCTATCCGCATTTTTACCTCACCAGAGCGGCATTGCCATACCTGAAAAAAGGCAGCTGTATCATCTGTACCACTTCGGTCACTGCCTACCGCGGCAGCAGCCACCTGATAGACTACAGCGCTACCAAAGGCGCTATCGTCTCTTTCGTCCGCTCATTGTCAGCTTCCCTGACGGAAAAAGGCATCCGGGTCAACGGTGTAGCCCCCGGCCCCATCTGGACGCCCCTGATACCGGCCACCTTCAAACCGGAAGAAGTGTCCAAATTCGGATCAGACGTGCCCCTGAAAAGGGCCGGCCAGCCGGTGGAAGTGGCATCCTGCTATGTATTCCTCGCCTGTGACGAATCTTCTTATATCACCGGTCAAATCCTGCATCCTAACGGAGGAGAAATTGTCAATGGATAACCTTGCGATCATAACAGACCCGGAGGCGGTGGCGAAAGCCGTCAAACTACGCTATGTCAAAGCCGGTGCCCCTGGCTACTCCCGCGAACGCACGCGGGAGGGCGGTTTCTTATATAGAGATGAACAGGGCGCCCTCATCACCGACGAAACCATATTGGAACGTATCCGTAAACTGGTACTGCCGCCAGCCTGGGAAGAAGTCTGGATCTCCAAATGGCCCAACGGCCACCTGCAGGCCACCGGCGTGGACGTGAAAGGACGGAAACAATACCGCTACCATGCAACGTGGTCGCAGGTACGCAATGAAACGAAATACGACCGGCTGCGTTATTTCGGTGAACTGCTGCCTGCTATCAGGGAACAGATAAAACATGACCTCCACCGCAACCAGCTAAACAAGGAAAAGGTGATTGCTATTGCTCTGGCGGTAATGGAGGAAACACTCATCAGGGTGGGTAACAACGCCTACGAAAAACTGTATGGCTCATACGGACTTACCACCTTGCGGAACAAACATGTTAAAATCAACGGTACTGCTGCCTTTTTTCAGTTCAGCGGCAAAAAAGGCATCATGCATAAAATACAACTGCGCCATGCCGCCTTAACACGCCTGCTCAAAAAAGTCCGTGACATCCCCGGACAGGAACTTTTTCAGTATTATGATGAAAACGGGGAAACACATGCGCTGGATTCCGGAGAGATCAATGATTACCTGAAACAGTGTACCGGTGAAGAGTTTACCTGTAAAGACTTCCGCACCTGGGCCGGTACGGTACATGCGCTGAACCTCCTCGCCGGATTGGAGGACTTTACTTCAGCCGCGGCCTGTAAACGCAATGTGGTGGGGATTATCGACAGTGTGGCCGCCAAACTGGGGAATACCCGCGCCGTTTGCAAAAAATATTATGTCCACCCCCGGCTCCTGGAAGATTATGAAAACGGCTCCCTGGAACCCTGGCTGAAGAAAATCCGCCTTCAACGCAAACAACCCGCCAATGCTGACGGGTTGCATGCTGATGAAAAAATTTTGCTGCATTATCTGAAGCAGTTAGCCAAATAACAACTGCTCTTCTCTGTCTTCCACTTTGATTTTTTTGATAAACTCATCGAACCAGGGCTCATCGTGTGAAGAATAAGCACCGTAAGCGTCCAGTACATACCCTTTATTGCCCTCAGCGTCTTCCATCACATAAAGTATGGAAGAATCTGACGGGTCCGATTCCCCTTCAAAACGATAGGTTTTAATGATAGTGAGATCTTCCGGATTATAAATTTTCTTGGCGTCCGGCGACTGCATTCTGCCGTGGTCACTCATCTTCAGCTCATGGTCATATCCTTTTTCATGTAACCGCTCTAAAACGCGTGTCAGTGTTGTCATTTCTCCAGGCTTTTCCATAAAATAAGGGTTTTTGGTTACCAATGGAAAAACCAAAAGTTATGCCGCGCTGTTTAACCATTATAGCGTACACTGGTACTATTTGTGTTAACATGAACGTATAACCAAAAACTTCACACCATGCGAGCAATTTGGTCAGGATCAATAGGCTTCGGGTTGGTGAACATACCCGTCAAATTATACAGCGCCACACAGGACAGCAGGCTGGACCTCGATATGCTGGACAGCCACGGATTGGCCCACATCCGGTTTAAAAGAGTGAACGAAAATACCGGGAAAGAGGTGCCCTGGGAACAGATTGTGAAAGGATATCTATACAATGACGAATATGTGATACTGGAAGATGAAGATTTTGAAGCCGCCAGCCCTAAAAAAAGTAAGATCATCGAGATAGAATCATTTGTGGATGAGGTTTCTATAGATGATATCTATTTCGAAAATCCCTACTTTTTAGAACCGGCCAAAGGAGGTGAAAAAGCGTATGAACTGCTGCTGGAAGCCTTACAGAAAACAGGTAAAGCAGGCCTCAGCCGTTTTGTGCTGCGCACACAGGAACATCTGTCGGTCATCAGGCCCAGGGAAAACTACCTCATGCTGCAACAGCTACGCTATGAAGAAGAGATACGCTCCACTGAAGATCTCAGTCTCCCTGACAATGTCAAAATAGCGAAAAGGGAACTGGACATGGCCATGGAACTGATTAAACAGTACTCCGCCGAATTTGATATCAGTCAATATAAAGATGAATACAAGTCCGAGCTGATGAAGATCATCAAGGCTAAAGCCAGTGGTAAAAAACCGGTGGTGAAAAAAATGAAGATAGTACATACGAAAAGCGATGACCTGTTTGACCAGCTGAAAGCCAGTCTGGGCAGCAAACCGACGACTTCTAAAAAACGCGCCTCATGAGTCTTGCCAAATATAAAAAGAAACGGAACTTCGATGAAACCACAGAGCCTACGGCCGGTAAGCCGGAGAAAGGGCAACATATCTTTGTGGTACAGCGGCACCATGCCACCCGGCTGCACTACGATTTCCGCCTCGAAGTGGATGGGGTGCTGAAAAGCTGGGCAGTGCCCAAAGGGCCCTCGCTGGACCCCGCCGATAAACGCCTGGCCATGCAGGTAGAAGACCACCCGTACGACTATAAGGATTTTGAAGGTACTATCCCTAAAGGAAATTACGGCGCCGGTACGGTATATATCTGGGACAAAGGCACATTTGAACTGCTGCGCAATGATGGTAAAAACTTCGATAAAGAAGCCCTGAAAGAAATAGCAGCCGGTGACCTGAAAGTAGTGCTGAAAGGCAAAAAGCTGAAAGGGGAATTCGCCCTGGTGAAGATGAAGGCATCTGACGATAACGCCTGGCTGCTGATCAAACACCGGGATAAATATGTGAAGGAAAAGTATGACAGTGAAGACTATACGCCGGAACGTGTGAAAGCACAAGGCCTGCGTGAAAAAGCATCTGCCCGTAAAAAAAAAGCCCCGTCCCCGCAGCCGCAGCGGAGCCGGTAAAGCAATCGGCCCCCTCCCGTAAGAAAGAACCCATCAAAAAGATCTATAAGCCTATGCTGGCCACATTGGTAGACGCTCCTTTCGATGATGCCGACTGGCTGTTTGAAACCAAATGGGACGGATACCGCGCTATCGCTGCGGTACAGCAACACAAAGTGCAACTCTATTCCCGTAATGAAAAAGACTTCGGAAAGGACTATCCCGCTGTAGTGGCGGCCGTAGAGAATATTGCGCACAATGTGGTGCTGGACGGAGAAATTATCGTCCTCGACAGTAAAAAGAATTCTCATTTTCAGTCTTTACAGAATTACAAAACTACCGGTAAAGGCAACCTCGTGTACATGGCGTTTGACCTGCTGCATCTCAACGGTGTGGAGCTGCAGCAACTGACGCTGCTGGAACGCAAAAGTCTGCTGAAGGATATTGTAGCACAGCTGAATGACAAGCGGGTGCAGTATTCCGGCCATGTGCTTAAAAAAGGCAAAACGTTTTTTGAGAAAGCCCGGCACCAACAGTGGGAAGGGATAATCGCCAAAAAAACAGACAGTACGTATGAAGAAGGCCGCCGTTCTGCCTCCTGGCTGAAGATAAAAGTCACGAACGAACAGGAAGCCATCATCTGCGGATTTACGGCGCCCAGGGGCAGCCGTAAGAAACTGGGCGCGCTGGTACTCGGCTTGTATGATGATAAACAGCTGAAATATATCGGCAACTGCGGCGGCGGCCTTAATGAGGCTTCGCTGGATATGTTATATAAAAAGCTGCAGCCATTGGTGCAACAGGCGTCGCCTTTTGGCCGCAGGATAAAAACAGACATGCCCGTCACCTGGGTGAAACCTAAACTGGTGTGCCAGGTGAAATTTTCGGAATGGACCGGCGATGGTATCCTCCGTATGCCGATATTCCTGGGACTGAGGGAAGATAAACCGCCTGCAGATGTACATCCGGAAACACCTAAAACAGTTCAGACTATGGCTACTGCTACCGCTCCCGCTGCCGGGGAAAAAGACCGCGTTATCACGCTCAACGGCAAAAAGGTAAACCTGACCAATCAACAGAAAATATACTGGCCCAAAGAGAAAATCAACAAAGGCCAGCTGGTGGACTATTACCTGTCTGTGGCGCAGTACATACTGCCACACCTGAAAGACAGGCCCATGTCGTTACACCGGTTCCCGAACGGGATTGACAAACCCTCGTTTTATCAGAAAGACCTGGACCTTGAACAGACGCCGGCATGGATTAAAAGCATTGCGCTGCACGCTGCTTCTACAGGAAAAGACGTAGACTACCTGTTATGCAACAACGAAGCTACGCTGGCCTATATGGTCAACCTGGGATGTATCGAGATCAATCCGTGGCTGTCCCGTACCAGTAAGCTGGACAACCCTGATTACGTGGTGATGGACCTCGATCCGGAGAACATCGATTTTAAATACGTGGTGGAAGCCGCCCTGCATATCAAGGCTTTCCTAGACCCTTATAAGATAACCACCTTCTGTAAAACTTCCGGCTCTACCGGGCTGCATATTTATATTCCCACCGGAGGAAAACACAGTTATGATACCGGGCGTTTATTTGCGGAATATATTGCCCGTCAGGTAAACAAACAGTTGCCGAAGAGCACCAGTGTTACACGGGCCAAATCCGCCCGCAATAAAAAGGTATATCTTGATTTCCTGCAAAACAGCCGGGGACAGACGGTAGCGTCGCCTTATTCTGTGAGACCCAAACCCGGCGCCACCGTGTCGATGCCGCTGCAATGGAAAGAAGTGAATGAGAAACTGAAGATCAGTGATTTTGATATATTTAACTCACTGGAACGGATAAACGAAATTGGCGATATCTGGCACGATATTCAAAGTACAAAAAATGATCTGCGGAAGTTCATACGCGACGTGGAACAGTCCGCCGATACTTGATTTTTGTACGTTTAAAAAGCTATGCTATGCAACAGTCATCGCAAGTTCCTGTGAAGCTATCCCCTGTTTACGGAATCATTATCGCTGTTATTTGTATGGCACTGACAGTTATCTTTTATGTAACCAATCAGTACGGTGCTTTATGGACAGGCTTTTGCACGAGCCTGGTCTTTTTCCTGGGGGTCATGTTGTCGATCGTGCATTACAACAACAAGCACCATAATGTGACCTCGATGAAGTCGTCTTTTGCCATGGGCTTTCGTACTACACTGCTGGCAACTTTCCTGGTGGCGGTATTTTCATTGGTATTTCATTTTCTGGTGATCAACGGAGAAGGGCACTATATGGTCCAGCAGGGAGAAGGTGGCGGAACAACCGTTATCAGCAACCAGGACACAGAGCAGCAGAAGTTCTGGATCATGTTCCTTGGAAATATCCTGTTTGCCAATTTAGCCATGGGCGCATTGGCCGCAGTGCTGGCAGCCCTTGTATTTAAAGCCAATCAGAAAACCTCCCGCAGCCGGTCGGCAGAAAACATATAGTCATTTGGCTATGGGGTTATCGGGATATTGATGAAGGATATTGGGTTATTTAGTTACTTTGTTGTGTTTATCCCTGGATAAATATCTAAAAAACAAAATGACTAAATAATAAAATACCTTGAAGGGCCATATACTTATTATCGACGATGAAGACCAGCTGAGGAAGCTCCTGAGCCGGCTGTTGGCACTGGAAGGATATACCCTGCATGAAGCAGGGAATATCCGTTCTGCCATGAAAATCCTGGAAAAAGAGGAGATCAGCGTGGTATTATCTGACGTGAAGCTGCCTGACGGCAACGGCGTAGAGCTGGTACAAACGATCCGCGGCCGTTTTCCGCAGGTGGAAACTATTGTGCTCACGGCTTACGGCAACATCGCCGACGGGGTACAAGCCATTAAAAACGGCGCGTTTGATTATATCACCAAAGGTGACGATAACAACCGTATCCTGCCGCTGGTCAGCAAGGCAATGGACAAAGCCCGGTTACAGTTCCGCATCCGCGACCTTGAAAAGAAAATAGCCGGTAAATATAATTTTGACAACATCCTGGGTAATTCCCCTGAAATCAATGTCGCCAAAGAGCTGGCCCGGAAAGTGGCGCCTACGGACATGACCGTGCTGTTGCTGGGTGAAACCGGCTCCGGCAAAGAGGTGTTTGCCCACGCTATCCATGAGGGCAGTAACAGGCGCCAGCAGCCATTTGTGGCGGTCAACTGCAGCGCTATCGGTAAAGACATCCTGGAAAGCGAGCTGTTTGGACATGTGGCCGGCGCCTTTACCGGAGCGGTAAAGGATAAAAAAGGCTTTTTTGAAGAAGCCCGCGGCGGTACCATTTTCCTGGATGAAATGGGAGAAATGCCGGTGGAATTACAAGCCAAACTGCTGCGGGTACTGGAAGCGCAGGAGTTCTATAAAGTCGGGGAAGCCAAACCGGTCAAAACCGATGTACGGGTAATTGCCGCTACCAACCGCCACCTGGAACAGGAAATAGCCGCCGGCAACTTCCGTGAAGACCTGTTTTACCGCCTCTCCGTATTTCAGATCGCTTTGCCTTCACTCAACGAACGGAAAAAAGATATCCCGTTACTGGCGACCTGGTTTATACAACAGTTTTCGCCCAAGCTGAACAAACGCCTGACCGGTATGAGCCCGGCTTTCCTGCAGGCATTGCAGCAGCATAGCTGGAAAGGGAATATCAGGGAGCTGCGCAATGTGATAGAGCGGGCAGCCATCCTCACGGACACGGATATACTGGATGTGCCGTCACTGCCCTTCGATTTTCAACAGGGAGTGGACAGCACCTCTTCTTCCCTGCGGCTGGCGGATATGGAACGAAGCCATATCATCCGGGTGCTGGCCCATGTAAAAGGCAATAAAACCAGGGCGGCGGAGCTGCTGGATATCGGCCTCACCACCTTGTACAATAAAATCAGGGAATATAATATCTGAGTTATAGCAGCCAGCCCATTAACAGGCAGGCAATTACGATAAATGGAGATGGCAGTCTGGTGAATAGCAGCAATGCCAGTGTGGAGAACATGATCAGCAGGTTGTACCAGTTGATCGGAATAGCGAAAAACAGGATGAGGGTGGCCGCCCACATAATACCTACCACCACAGCGTTTATCCCTTCCAGTGCCCGGTAGATGACCACATATTTTTTCAGGTTATGCCAGATGGGGAAAAAGAAGAGCACCAGTAACAGGCTTGGCAGAAAGATCGCGATAGGGGCGAGGATACAGCCGAGGAACTGGTAGCCCATGCCCAGGTTGCGCATTGCCATGCCGCCTACATACGCGGAGATGGAAAAAGTCGGCCCCGGAAGGGCGCGCATAATACCGGCGCCTGTCAGCAGCTCTTCCGCAGTCATGTAGTTGGACTTGGTGCGGGTCACGTACTGTTCCAGCATCATGGCGATAAGGATATCGCCACCGCCAAAGACCAGGCTGCCGAAACGGTAGAAGTTCTCAAAAAGGTTGAAAGGACGGCGGGTGATCCATTCATGGGAACGGGCATATTCAGACAGAAAACCGGCCAGCACAAAGATGAGCACAAACAGCCAGATGTTTCCCCATTGTATTTTTTTGGGTTTGTCCGGGATGTCCGGGATACGTTTGTTACTGAAGTTGGAAACGATGCCCCCCAATATGATCAATGCCGGGAAAGTCCACGGCGATTTCAGGTAAAAGGCTGCAAACATGGACACCATCATGATTACGAAGGTCGCCAGGTTGTTGATACTGATACGATAGGCTTTGATGCTTCCAAAAGCCAGGAAGCCTACCGCCATCGGCTGTACGTACTTAAAGATGTCAGTCTGTAGCGCCCGCTTGTCGAAATACTGCAGCAGAAAGCTAAGCGATCCCATCAGCAGACAGGCAGGAGTGATCCAGATCAGCAGGGTCACAATGGCGAGCATTACACCGCCACGTTTATAACCAATAAGGGTAAGTGTTTGAGAGGAGGATGCGCCCGGGAGGAGCTGGCAGAAGGCGTTATATTCCATCAGTTCCTGCTCGGTAACGTCTTTTCGCTGGTATACGAATGTTTTCATCATCATTGCCAGGTGCCCCTGCGGGCCACCGTAGGCAGTTATGCTATGTAATAGCACCGCTTTTAAAAAAGGTATATGACGTAGAAACACAGTTATTGATAAAGTGAATTCCGCTCGAAGGATTCAATAAGTTAGTAAAAATAATCCGACAAAATACAACAGTGTTGCTAATAATACTAATCTGTAATATAATAAGGGCACAATACTTGTAATAAGGGTGGCTGTTGTAATCGAATATGGCCTTTTATCCGTTGTAACTAGTTTGTACTGTGAAGCTTATAACCCACCGGCATGAAACAGTGCCCGGACCAAAAAAGTGACCATATCAGAAAAACCTTGCATAAAAAATAACCATGCTGAAAAGCCAGAAATAACCAGGCTTGCCCTTGCGCAGGATAAACGGAAAGTCCCGGTAGGTAGTCCTGCCGGGACTTTAAATCTTATAACAGGTTTATTTTTTCAGTCCGATTTCGCGCAGCCTTTCGTCCAGATATTCACCCGCGGAAATGGGTTCATATGCCAGCGGATTCTCTGCGGTAACGCAGCTTTTCAGGCAATCCAGTCTCATGGCGGACTTAGGATGCAGGAAGAAGGGAATGGAGTAGCGGGAGGTGTGCCACATTTCGCGGGGAGGATTTACCACACGGTGGGTAGTGGATTTTAACCGGTTATTGGTAAGACGCTGCAGCATATCGCCTACGTTCACCACAATCTGTTCCGGGAGGGACGTTACCGGTACCCAGTTGTTTTGTTTATCGAGGATCTGTAACCCGTCGGCAGACGCGCCTACCAGCAGGGTGATCAGGTTGATGTCTTCGTGTTGCTCTGCCCTGATGGCGGATTTAGGCTCCTCTTTGATAGGAGGGTAGTGAATGGCCCTCAGGATAGAATTGCCATTGTGGATTTTGTCGTCAAAATAATGCTCGTCCAGTCCGAGGAACAGGGCGATAGCCTGCAACAGGTATTTACCGGAGGTTTCAAAGCCGCGGTATGCTTTAAAGAAGGTGGGCGTAAATGCCGGTACTTCGTCTACCTGCACATTCGGCGGGTATTCTGCTCCAATGGGATCGTTGTCCTCTACGGTTTGTCCAAACTGGAAGAACTCTTTCAGGTCAGGGGCTTCATATCCTTTGGCATGTTCTTTACCGAAGGAAGTGTAACCGCGCTGGCCCGCCAGTTCAGGGATTTCATAATTATGCTTCGTGTCAAAGGGCAGCTGGAAGAACTGTTGAACATATTTGTAGAGGTCCGCGATCAGCTCATCAGGAATGCCATGATTCTTTACTGCCACAAAACCAACTTCTTCATAAGCTTTTCCCAGTTGCTGCACAAAGGCTGCTTTCCGGCTGGCATCACCAGAGGTAAAGTCCGCCAGATCTACAGAGGGGATGGAATGGGTTATTGCCATATCGTATATTGTTTTGGAGCGGTAAAGGTACGGAATCCAATCACGAATTACAGATTACGAATTACGAATTGAGGTTTTCTTTAATGTATTCTACCTGACTAAATTCGTCATTCGTAAATCGTAATTATTTAAAGTAACCTTCTTCCCGCTCACTGATATCTACGATGGCGTAACGGTCCACCTGGTTGATCAGCATTTCATCCATGATATCTACCACATTCTCGTAACGGGCCTGTTTAACGGCTTTGATCAATACCATCAGGTCATTCTTTTGCGTGTGCTGGTACACGGCTTCTTTCTTCCGGATAATCACATCACGGATACCATTATGATTGGCGAAGCTGGTGTAGTTGACCTGCGGCGGTGCGGTGATATCATCACCGATGCCTTCATACCAGGCAACGCGGCCCTGCGGCCCCAGGATAACCGTCAATGCTTTTTGTGCGGGCAGTGACATGGAATCGCCATCGCTGCGGGGCATGAGCAGTTGCATGGTTTTAGGTTGCGCCAGCGTGGTGGTCAGCATAAAAAAAGTGATCAGCAGGAAGCCAAGGTCCACCATGGGCGTCATATCCACGCGGGTTGATTTTTTACTGCAGCGGGCATTTTTATTGTCGTGACGGCCCCTGGGCGCGTCGTTGTTCATTTCAGCCATAAGTAACGGTTTGGGATGTACGAAATTGGTTGAAAGCGCTTTCTGCATAAAAGATGCAGCAGCATTAATTTTCCATACACGGCAGTTGTTTCGCAGGAAAAATCGGGTAGGCATTAAAAGGAAAAACCCGTACAAGCCAGGCCTGTACGGGTTTTAAATATCTAAAAAGAGAATGCCCGAAGGTATATAAAAGTAATTACAATCAAATCACAGCCGTGTCAAACAATCAGGCGGACTAGTGATGATCATGTGCATCACAGTTAGAATTCGGCATTTTTCGGTGTTCTTGGGAACGGTATTACGTCTCTGATGTTGGTCATACCGGTAACGAACAGCATCATGCGCTCGAAGCCGAGGCCGAAACCGGAGTGCGGTGCAGTACCAAAGCGGCGTGTGTCGAGGTACCAGGACAGCTCTTCTACCGGCACGTGCATTTCCTGCATGCGCTGCACCAGTTTTTCGTAGTCCTCTTCCCGTTGGGAACCACCTACGATTTCACCGATGCCGGGGAACAGGATGTCCATGGCGCGAACGGTTTTGTTATCGTCGTTGAGCTTCATGTAGAAAGACTTGATTTCTTTCGGGTAGTCCGTCAGGATCACCGGTTTTTTGAAATGTTTTTCTACCAGGTAGCGTTCATGCTCGCTCTGAAGATCGGCGCCCCATCCTTCGATGAGGTACTGGAACTTCTTGTTCTTATTGGGTTTGCTGTCTTTCAGGATGCTGATCGCTTCGGTATAGGTGATGCGAACGAATTCGTTGTGCAGCACAAATTCCAGTTTTTCGATCAGCCCCATTTCGCTGCGTTCCTGTTGCGGCTTTTGTTTTTCCTCTTCTGCCAGGCGGTTGGCGAGGAAGTCGAGGTCTTCACGGTTGTGCTCCAGGACGTAGCTGATAAGTGATTTGATGAATGCTTCAGCGAGGTCCATGTTATCTTCCAGGGCATAGAAAGCCATTTCTGGTTCTATCATCCAGAACTCAGCGAGGTGGCGGGCCGTGTTGGAGTTTTCTGCGCGGAACGTAGGGCCGAAGGTGTAGATCTCGCCCAGTGCCATGGCTCCCAGTTCCCCTTCCAGCTGGCCGGACACGGTAAGGTTAGTAGACCTGCCGAAGAAGTCCTCTTTATAATCGATATCGCCGGCTTCGGTACGCGGCGGGTTCTGCATGTCGAGGGTGGTCACCCGGAACATTTCGCCGGCGCCTTCTGCGTCAGACGCAGTGACGATGGGCGTATGCAGGTATACAAAACCCTGTTCGTTGAAGAACTTGTGTACTGCAAATGCCAGTGAGTGACGGATTCTGAAAATAGCGCCGAAGGTGTTGGTGCGGAAACGCAGGTGCGCGATTTCACGCAGGTATTCCAGGCTGGGCTTGTTTTTCAGCTGCAGCGGGAATTTTTCCGGATCGCAGTCGCCCAGTATTTCGAGTGTTGCCGCTTTCAGTTCCACGCGCTGGCCTTTCCCCATGGAAGGAATGATCTGGCCGGTGGCGCTGATGGCCGCACCGGTGGTGATCCTTTTCAGCAGCGCTGCATCGGTATTTTCAGCGTCGATAACGATCTGTAAATTATTATTGGTAGAGCCGTCGTTTAAAGCTATAAACTGATTGTTACGGAAAGACCGTACCCAACCTTTTACTGTTGCTTCGTAATGCGACTTGTCGTCGGACAAGATTTGTTTGACTTTCAGTCTTTGGCTCATAAAAAATTAAATTTTGGAGTGCAAAAATAAGTTTTCCCGGCAATAGTCCATATAGTCTTATGCCGGTCCCTACAAGATAATTACTCCTGCCGGGATGCAAAAGAAATGTTAAAAATGGATATAATACAAAAAAGGATATATGTCCGGGGCCGGTTTTAAGGGCCGCGCCCTTCGGCATTTATAGGGCGGGGCAGGAGGCCGGAATAGCGTCACAGCGGTGACTGCGGGGCATTTGGGCTGAAATTTTTTTTGGATAATAATAAAACTTGTTTTAATCTTGCGGTATAATCTGCCTGATTAAGTTCAAATCACATCTTCATCGGCAGTTCCTAAACTCAATCATTCCCTATCAAATTTAATAATCAATTAAATTTCTTGACACAAAACAATTATTTGTAATTGGTGTATGTTGGTATGCAGTGGTACCCGCCTCACAACACTTCTAAAATTTGACAACACAGATGATGTACGACATCTTACAATTGAACGACATGCTCGTTCCTGAGCTGCTTGACATTGCAGAGAAGCTTGATGTTCCCAACGCAAAAAAACTGAACAAACAGGACCTGATCTACAAAATTCTGGACAAACAAGCGGTGATGGCCTCAGAAGATAACCAGTCCAACGGAGAAGAGAAAAAAGCACGCAAACGCAAACCTGTAAAGAAAGAAGAAGCGCATCACGAGACTGAAGAACCCTCCTCCGCGGAAGAAAAACCAGCCGCAAAAAAATCTACCAAAAAAGTTTCCGGAAGCAAAAGCAAAGAAGTAGAAGCAGAACCAGCACCGGCTCCGGCGGCTAAATCTAAAATAAAGGATTTCGATATAGACCTGGACAGCATTCCTTCTCTCACTTTTGATGATGATGACGATATCATCATTCCTGCTTTCACGGAAGATGAAGCAGAAGAAGAGGAAACCGCGCCTGTACCGGCATTGGAAGAGGAAGAAGAAGAGGACGATGATTTTGTGATGCCGGAAGGTCTTGACCCGGTTGTTCCTGCTGCGCAAAAACAGCGCTATCCAAAGAAAGACGTTGCTTTCAATATAGAGTTCGACGGCGTGATCCTCAGCGAAGGCGTGCTGGAAATGATGCCCGACGGCTACGGTTTCCTGCGCTCCTCTGATTATAACTACCTGAGCTCTCCCGATGATATTTATGTATCTCCTTCCCAGATCAAACTGTTTGGCCTGAAAACCGGCGACACCGTGAACGGTTCCGTTCGTCCGCCGAAAGAAGGAGAGAAATATTTTGCACTGCTGAAAGTAGAAACGATCAACGGCAAGTCACCGGAAGAAGTACGTGACCGCGTGCCTTTCGACTATCTGACACCGCTGTTTCCGTTCGAAAAACTGAGACTGACCACTACTTCCAATAACTACTCCACCCGTATCATGGATATGTTTACCCCTATCGGTAAAGGACAGCGCGGCCTGATCGTGGCGCAACCGAAGGTGGGTAAAACCATGCTGCTGAAAGAAGTGGCCAACGCTATCGCTACCAACCACCCCGAAATTTATCTGATGGTGGTGCTGATCGATGAACGTCCGGAAGAGGTGACCGATATGGAACGCAGTGTAAAAGCAGAAGTAATTGCGTCTACCTTCGATGAACCAGCTGAAAAACACGTGAAAGTGTCTGCTATCGCTTTGCAGAAAGCAAAACGACTGGTAGAATGCGGCCACGACGTAGTGATCCTGCTCGACTCCATTACCCGTCTGGCAAGAGCCCACAATACCGTTGCCCCTGCCTCCGGCAAGGTGCTGAGCGGTGGTGTGGAAGCCAACGCCATGCAGAAACCTAAACAATTCTTCGGCGCCGCCCGTAAAATAGAACACGGCGGTTCCCTCACCATCCTGGCCACTGCCCTGATTGATACAGGTTCCAAGATGGACGAGGTGATCTTCGAAGAGTTTAAAGGTACCGGTAACATGGAACTGGCGCTCGACCGCAAACTGGCGAACAAACGTATCTTCCCGGCTATCGACGTGTCTGCGTCTTCTACCCGCCGCGACGATCTGCTGCTGGACAAAGATGCGCTCAAACGTATCCACATCCTGCGCAATCACCTGGCAGATATGAATACAGACGAATCCATGCACTTCATGCTGCAGCATATGCGTGGTACTAAAAACAACGAAGAATTCCTGATCTCCATGAACGGATAATCAGGAGTCCAACTTATACAAATGCGAAAAGCCCCGCCGGTATGGCGGGGCTTTTTTGTGTCAATATGTATCAGGCAAAATAAAAACCACCTAAAACAAGAATCCCGCTACAGTAATACTGCAGCGGGATTATCCAATCTATCTAACCTTTTGACTTTCTTATGTAAAACATCAATCAATACAGACTAGAAAATGAAGTTAACACCCAGGTTCAACTGTTTAGTGAAGTTGAAGTCGAAGTCGCTAACGTTGGTTTTAACACCGGATCCTTCAGCTTTGTGCTGAGCATAAGTGTAACCCAGGCCACCGAAAGCACCTTCAATCATGAAGTGTTTAGTCACGAAGTAAGTGATACCAGGCAGTACGTTTACGTTGAAGCCAGTGTAGCTTTCAGTTTTGTTGCCGTCTACTTTAGTGTTACCAAAACCGTAACCAGCATTTGCTTCAGCAAAGAATGCAAATTTGCTCTGGCCAATCATGTGGTAGTTGCGAACGAAGATACCAGGAGTGATATCCAGGGTTTTGGTTTTTACATCACCGGTTGCAGTAGCAACTTTTTTGTTGCCAAACTGAGTTTCAGCGAAAACACCAATTACCCAGTTAGAATTCAGCGCGTAACCTACTTTAGGGCTAACACCAAAAGAAGTATTGGTGGTTTTGTTGTCTGTGTCTTTTACTTTCGCAGAAGTGGTTTTTACATTAACATTGCCACCCAGGATAACATCGCCTTTTGATAACTGTGCCTTAGCTACTTGTGTGCCGAACAGTACTACTGCGGCCATTACAATCAACTTTTTCATCTTTCGTAAAATTTAAATATACATTAAAACTGTTCTCTCTTGTCTTTGATTCTTCTACATACATTAAAGCCTGTCTTGGTTGATTGCAGGTCTATATCTTAATCCATTAAAAAAAATGTCCAATACCTTTTTCTCTCTTTCCATGAAACAATGTAGCGCCTCACGGTCCAGCGGGTTAAAGCCTGTTACCTGCCATTTACACCATATTACCCATAGTCCGAATAATACGTTGATCAACAACTGCGCTGTTGCATCAGCATCAGTGTCTTCATTCAGTTCACCCAGGCAAATCCCTTTTTTGATAGTGGCGGAAAGGAAGGAAATTTCCACCGTCTGCAGCAACTCGATTGTTTGCCGCATCAGCGTAGATGGCATATCTTTTATCCATTGGTTGATCCCAAACAGAAAATGATACTCTTTCAACATGGTTTCCTTCAATTCCAGATACCGGTTAATAATCGCATCGGTAGAGGTAGCTGTGTCCACAAAATCAGACATGTCGAGAAAACAATCTGCTATCATGCGCTCCACAACCGCTACGTAAATGGATTCCTTATCTGAAAAATAATAATACAAAGACCCTTTTGAGATGTCCAGATCCCTGGCGATCTCTTCCATGGTGGTTTTAGACAGTCCGAACCTTTTGAACCGCTTTAAAGCGGCCTCAAGAATAAGTGTTCGCTTCTGGTCTAATTCTGCCATAGATAGTTTCGTCAATTTTCGTAGTCTGACTGTCTGACTATTTTGTTTGACGAGTCAAAAGTACGACCAAAACCTATTCCACCAAATTTTTTTGTTAAATAATTGTTACGTATCCTCCGCGCAAATACATCGAAAAGAAAAAAAACAGGGCGCAGATTGTTCTGCCCGTTAAAAAAGAAGTGATTTATTTGAAAGAAATTGAAGGAGGGTCAACAAAAAATTGAAATTGCGAAATATACAGGTTGCAAATGCCTGCCAGATCAACGTTTACATATATACTTTTCCCCGCTAAGCTGCGCTACCGCTGCAAGCGCAACAGCAGGTCCTTCCTGCGGCGTTCTGTGATCTCCACCACCATACCGCTCTTGAGCATCACCCGGCCATGGTTGGCGTCTATCTGGCTGATATTGGACAGCTGCACCATCTGCATATTGTTTACCTGGTAAAACTGTAGCGAGGAAAAGAGATCGGCATAATACCGGAAAGGCCGCTCCGCCTCAATTTCCGCCCCGGAATCCATCCGGAACAGGCAATTGTCCTGCCGCGATTCCAGGCATTCCACGGAAGGAAGAAATATCGTTTGGGTGTCCCCGTTAGTATCCTGTACCAGCAGCTTCCAGGAGGCATGCTGCAGGTTATGGAAATTCTCCAGCAGCACCTGGTAACGCTGCTTGCTGCTATTGCCGGCAATCCGCTCCCGTACCAGCGATACTGCCTGCAACAGGCTTTCTTTGTCAATCGGTTTGAGGATCAACTCTACTTCAGCGCAACGGATCACATGCAGGAACTTCTTTTCAAATGCGGTCACAAATACCGCTTCAAAAGGAACGTCTTCCCTTGTGCCCAGCAGCACGTCAAAGCCGGTGCCATCAGGCATTTCAAGGTCCAGGAACACCAATTCCGGCTGATGCTCCCTGATCCGTACAATGCCTTCCGCACAATCGGAAGCCGTGGCGGCTACCGTTACCTCGGGGCAATATTTCTCCAGCATCAGGGCTATAATGTCCCGGCTGTTTCGCTCATCATCAATGATCACCGCTTTTATCATGACAGTAGTATGTTGCTAACTAACGTTTATGTATATATTATTATAGTTGAGGTATCAGGATCTTCACTACCGTGCCGCTATCTGCTTCATCCCGTGCTGATAAGTCTATGATCTCGATATGAATTTCCGTATTGTACATTTTATTCAGCAGCTCCGCCCTGTTCTGGCTGATCTCCATGCCGGACGACTGGTGGTGTTTGGGCAGTGTGCGCAGGGAGCGGGAACGCGCAATGCCAATACCATTGTCGGCTATAACACATTCCAGCATGTCCGCGGCCACCTGCGTAAACCGGATCGATAGCTGGCCAATGGGCTGCTGCGGATTGGTCATGCCGTGTTTCACGGCGTTTTCCACATAAGGCTGCAGCAGCATGGCGGGGATCTCCAGTTCAGCCGTGGTGATCTCCGGATCTACTACAATTTCGTACTCCATCCTGTTCTCAAACCGCATCTTTTCCAGACCGAGGTAAGTATTGAGATAGGTGATCTCATCTGCCAGGGAGATGAAGTTGCGCCGCGAAAAGTCCAGCGTTTTCCGGATCAGATAGGAAAAGTCTGACAGATATTTCTGGGCGTATTCATAGTCGCGCTGCATTACAAACAACTGGATGGAATTGAGGCAATTGAAGATAAAGTGGGGATTGATCTGCGCTCTGATGGCTTTGAGTTCTATCTCTGTCAGTTTTTTATCATACTCTGTCTCCAGCTGAATTTTTCGCTGCTCTTCCAGCTCATGTTTCTTACGCAATATTTCTGTGGTCTGTTCTTTCACCAGTTCTTCGAGCTGCTCATTGAGCTTGCGTTGCAACTCCTTGTTTTTATTGAGTTGTTTGATCAGCAGCTCCTGGGTACGGGTCCTTTCCAGGTGTACCAGCTTGTTGCGGTAACTGAGGCCGGCCAGGAAGAACATGGCCTGCAGCAACACGCCGCCGATGAACAGCATGGTTGGTGCGGCCAGCTCGCCCAATGCGCTCAACAGCCCAAGGGGCCTGATATGCATAAGGAAGGAGCCGAGGCAGGCCAGGTACAGGCATACGGACCCATACAGGAAAAACCGCAGCAACGGGTGATGACGGGAACGCCGTGCCAACGCTATAAATACCACCAGCAACGGCAGCAGCGTGCAGAAATACACATAGCTGTAAATGATCACCGGAAGATGGTACTGCTCCATCAGGATACAATAAATACAGACGATGATCAGTCCGCCCACGACGGTGGCTACCCAGGTGAAAACCTGTTCCATGAAGGGATACCGCTCTTTCAGGTTGAGGAAGGTATTACCGAACATGAGGTACATAAGATAAAAACAGAACAGCAGCCCCGGTATGTCCCAGTAGTATTTCAGCATAGGCCAGCGGTGGAAGAAAGAAAGCTGATAGGGCTTGCTTTCCAGCCGCAGCGCGAAAAACAGGATCAGCCCAAGGATATAAATGGCGAAGTAGATATACGACCGGTCGGGCAGCTGGATATAGTTGATGATGGAAATACTGAAGAAAACGAGGAGCATGCCCAGCACCACCTGTATGATCACGGCTTCTTTGCGATAGCTGTCCTGTTCCCGGTTATGGAACCGGGCAAAGGCCTGTTCGCTGAAGAGCGTGGGCATGAGCGGGTTCTCATTGTACGACTTGTTAATGATATGCAGGTAGAAAGTGCGGGCCTGATGCGGGGGCACATTAACGCTGAAGCCATAGTGGTCCCACCTTTCCACGCCGCCTTTGTCATACATGAGGCCTGTCTGCATCAACAGGGCGGCCGTATCGCCGGGCGATTTTTCGTACCAGTCCATGAAATCGTGCCAGCCGGCAAAAAGAATAGCGGAGAGGGTGTCGGTGCCTTCGTTTTTTACCTGTAGCCGGAACCAGGAGTTGTTAACCTGGCCGTTATTTTTTTTGTAGTTGTGAAAAAGTTGCGGGGCGGCAGTAAAAGGCAGGTGTACCACCTGCTGAATGGTCAGATGGCCCTCCGGATCGGAGAGGCTGTTTATGTAGGGGCGCAGGTCCAGGGCCGAGGCAGCAAAACCGTCTTTTACTGTCAGGGTGTCCGGGGTGGGGTCCAGGGCAAGGGCGCCTGTGGTGTAACAGTACAACAACAGCATTAAGATGATAATGCGCTTCACAAATGGTGTATGGATTTAATTATAATAATTGATCGATAGCTTTTGCCAGCGCGCGGTCTTTGTCAGTTACCACATTGCCTGCGTCGTGTGTACTGAGGTAGATGTCCACTTTGTTATAGACATTGGTCCAGTAGGGATGGTGGTCCATTTTTTCTGCGACCAGCGCCACTCTGGCCATAAACCCGAATGCCTCCCGGAAATCTTTAAAGGTAAAAGCCCGGTGCAGTTGATTGTCTTTTTCTTCCCACATACAGCAAGTGTTTAAAGGTGAAAATGCGGCAATTCACTAGGTTACTGGTCAAAATATAGTATGTAACAGCTGTTGGTCGTCTTCCTGTCTTAGAAAATGAGGTTCATTTTATTTTTGATCTCCCTTGTATCCAGTAAAGATACTAATTGTACAAGGGGAACAAGGCGTAATTGTTCCAATAATTTTTTAATATCATCAGCCTGGTAATAGTCGCCTTTGATCATCCAGAGGAAGTGAATGTGTTTGAGCTCAGGGAGCAGGAACTCAGCCTGGCAATGGTTGTTATAAAAATAGTGGGACACGGAGTTGGTCGCCTCATGGAACTCCATCACCGTAAAATGGAACGACCTGTTTTTCTTGGAAAGGGTGATCTCCAGCAGATTGTTGACCCGGAAATTGGTATGCAGTTGCCGGTTGATCTGCCAGCAGAGCTGGTAGTCACGGGCGGTAGAGGCGATACCGATCAGGTGGGTGTTTTCAAAGAAATCCTCTACCAACTGTTCCTGGTCCAGTTTTAATTTAAGTATCGACATAATATAAAAATAAGGTGATTCCGGGGAATTAGTGCTCAGGCTTTCTTTTTGACAGCTTGTTTGACGGCTTTGCCAGCGGTGGCAGCTTTGGTTTTGCCCGGGTCCCAGAATACTGTTTTAAAGTCGCTGACCTTATCATTTTTGATGGTGACGCCTTCCTGTTCCAGCAGTTCCTGCATGAGGGTAGGGGTGGCAAAGAATTGGCGGCCGCTGAGTTCGCCGTTACGGTTCACCACCCGATGGGCGGGCACGGCCGGTTTGGCGTTGCCGGCGCCGTTCATGGCCCAGCCCACCATGCGGGGCGTGAGTTTGATATCGGCTGCTTCGGCGATGGCGCCGTAGGTGGTTACACGGCCCTTCGGTATTTTGCGGGCTATTTTATACACGACATCGAAGAAAGAGACGGGCTTAGGACTGTCCGTCTTTTCCTTCGTTACGGCGTTTTTCGAGGAGGATGGACTTTTTGGGTTCGGGTACTTTTTCATATGAAAATGGACAATGTTTACAGCCGTTGCCACAGCAGTAGCCCCGGTCCAGGTGATATTTTTCGGTAAATACCATATAACCCTCCGCGTTATAATAAAAATCAATCTTCTCCACCAACGGTTGCTTCATCGGAAGGCAGTTTTATGGTGCGCCAGTTCAGCGGTGTGTCTGGCAGCCGGAATTTCAGGTAGCGGATAGTGCGGCCGTCTGCCAGGTGCATACCTTCGTAGTAGGTCTGTATTTTCAGCAGAGCTGGTACTTCCGGCAGGGCGTACACGTCCGGGATGTCTTCAATGAGGGTGAGGCCGGCAGCGGCGATCACTTCCTGCGTGAAGGCATATAATTCCGGTGAGTCTGTTTTCAGGTTGATGGTAGCACCTGTTGCCAGCAGCGGCTGGTACAACTGCAGGAACCGTGGATGGGTCAGCCTTTTTTTGGATTTGGATTTACGGAGAAAAGGATCGGGGAAGGTGATCCAGATGTCCCTGATCTCTCCGGGCGCAAAGTAATTGTCCAGTTTCTCGATCTGTGTACGAAGGAATGCCACATTATTGAGTGACTCATCAAGGGCGGTTTTAGCGCCTCTCCAGATGCGGTTGCCTTTCAGGTCTACCCCGATAAAGTTCTGGTCTTTAAACAAGCGGCCCATTCCAAGGGTATAGTCCCCTTTGCCACAGGCCAGTTCCAGAGTGACCGGATGGTTGTTTTTAAAGTATTCGTTCCATTTTCCCTGCATGCCTTCCGGGTATATCAATACGTTGGGGAAGGTCTCAATTTCAGCAAAGCGTTGTAGTTTTTTCTGTCCCATTGGGCGCAAAAATACCACGTTATTTTTTTATTTAGCCATTTGGTTATTTAGCTATTAGGTTCAGAAGAACCTCCTAATAAACAAATTTCAAAATAGTCAAATATTAAAATGAAAAAAGCCCATGGGCCATAGGCTCACGAGCTCTTTAAACCAATTTGGCTGTAGGAGGAGGAGTCGAACCTCCACGGGGCAGTTAGCCATAGCACAATTAAGATTAGTGGTCAACCCATTTATGCTACGTTTATCCCGAGCTCCCCACCCCCGAGACAAGGGGGCATGTCTGCCAGTTTCATCATCCCACAATTTTTATTATCATTACTGTCACGTTCTTTCCGGTGGCTTATTTCGTAATGATTATAATGCAAATCTAAAGACGCGGGCGATTCTTTGCAAATTTTTTAAGAAAAATTTTTGAATTTTCGATATTTTTTAAATATTTGCATATAACTTTAAAACATTCAAAAACAAATTGTAAAAATGAGCCACAATTTGAATATTGACAAACTCGATTTGCAGATTATCAGCGAAATGATGAACAATGCTGAGATCTCCTACGCCGATCTGGGGAAGAAACTGTTCGTTTCCGGCGGCACTATTCATGTGAGAATGAAGAAATTGCAAGAACTGGGTATAGTTAAAGGTACTAAATTACATGTAGATTTGAAAATGATCGGCTATGATGTAATTGCTTTTATCGGTATTTACCTGGAAAAAAGCTCTATGTACGATACTGTAGCCAAAGAATTGCGTAAAATCCCGGAAATGGTGCGCCTCAACTATACCACCGGTAGCTATAGCATGTTCGCTGAAATCATCTGTAAAGATATTACCCAGTTACGCCGTATCCTCCACGATGAATTACAGAAAATAAAAGGAATCGAAAGAACCGAAACCCTCATCTCTCTCGAAGAAAGTTTTTACCGCACTATCAACGTGGTGGAATAATTAAGGCAGGCCGGACCGGGAATAGCCGCAGTTGCTTTTTCATCCGGAATGATTAATTTCCGCCAATGGTTACAACAGAAATTGCCGATAAAATAAAACGGCTGGAGGAAAAATATGCCGCCATGGGGCAGAACCTGTCTTCCTATCTCGACGGGCTGCTATATGCGGACTATCTGACATACTGGGATTATATCCAACTGGATGTGTTGCTGAATCTGCAACATCCGCGCACGCCGATTCCGGATGAAAACATCTTCATCATTTATCACCAGATAACGGAATTGTACTTTAAACTGACGCTACAGGCGATCGAACAGATCAGCTTTGCGCCGGAGCGGACCGCGACTGTGTTTACCACACAGTTAAAACGGATCAATAACTATTTCCGCAACCTGATCAACTCTTTTGAGATCATGGTTGACGGGATGGACAAGGACCAGTTCCTGCAGTTCAGGATGGCACTATTACCGGCCAGTGGCTTCCAGAGCGGACAGTTCAGGATGATCGAGATATGTTCCACCCGGCTGTCTAACCTGGTATACGAACCCCAGCGCCCGGCCGTGGAAAAGGCGGACCTGAAAACGATACTGGACAGCATTTACTGGAGAAGCGGCGCCACCGAACTGGCCACCGGCAAGAAAACCCTGACCCTGCAGCAGTTTGAGAAAAAATATATGGGCCCCTTCCTGCAACTGGCTACGCGGTATGAGCAATCCAATATCCAGGCTGCCTATCAGCAACTGCCGGAGGCCGATAAGGCTATCGTTGTTCCCCTGTTGAAGGAGTATGACCTGAACATCAATGTGAGGTGGCCCCTGATGCATTATAAATCAGCTGTCAGGTACCTGCATAAAAAACCGGAAGATATTGCTGCTACGGGAGGGACCAACTGGCAACAGTTCCTGCCTCCGAAAAACAAACGCATTATATTTTTCCCGGAACTGTGGACCGAAGATGAACTGAATAACTGGGGCAAACTGGCGATGGGTGAATAGCCTCAGCCTATTTTCTGTGTAGTGAATCTTTTGATATAATATGCCAGCAACGGTACATCTGCCTTTTCCAGCGGATGTGCCGTGTCAGGTAAAATAGTCATCTGCGCTTCCGGCAAGGACCGGTATACCTCTATCGTTTCCGTGAAAGATACCATGTTGTCCCGGTCTCCCATCATCAGCATACAGGGAGATGCCACCTGTGCATAGTCCTGTGCCTTCAGTAATGACTGGTGGCCCAGGTCTTCAATCAGCTGTGCCGTCCGTGTCACCACCTCTTTCCAGTCGTTGGGGGTATGTCTTTCCTCCAGCAGTTTGGCAAAACCGGGTACTTTTTCGGCTATCAGCGCCGGGTTTAATTGTTTGACCTCTTTACCGGCGGTGGCTTCGTTCCAGTTGTATTTGGTGGCCAGCGTTATCACCCTGCCTATTTTTTCCGGATAATGCCGGGCCAGGTACATGGCCACATAGCCTCCCATGCTGTATCCAAAGATGTGTACAAAGTCGAGCTGGTGCTGATCGAGGTATTCCAGCACCTCAGCGGCGAACACCTGTATATTAAAGCCGTTGGCTGAAAAAGGCACCGGGCCGTGGCCGCTGAAATTGATGGTATGGACATCGTAGTAGGGTTCCAGTTGCTCTGCCAGCGTTTTGAACTGTGTGGCAGCGCCGAGGGCGCCGTGCAGTAGCAGAAGAGGGGACTTGTACATTTTGAAATTTTGATATTTAGTTATTTATCCGGAGGTCTTGTCATTAACAGATTGCTATTTAAAGGAAAATCTCTTTAAAAACAAACGCTTTACAACAAAACACCTAAAACAAATACCGGTCAAATAACTAAATATCCAAATTCCAGCATTTCTAAATCACTGAGCCAGGTATGCCCCGTCTACCGGGTAATAACCACCGGTTACGAAGGAAGAGAGGGGAGCGCTTAGCCATAATACGAGTTCCGCCACTTCCTCCGGCTTGCCTAACCGGCCTATGGGGTGCAAACCTACCAATGCCTGCATCGCCTGCTGGCTCAGATGTTTGGTTAATAAAGGTGTTTCAATAAATCCGGGGCCTACGGCATTGACACGAATGCCTTTGGCAGAGTATTCAAGCGCTGCGGTCTTGGTGAGGCCTACTACCGCATGTTTGGCAGCAACGTAGGCGCAGGAGCCTGCGAAACCTGCGGTGCCCAGGATAGAGGCCATGTTCACGATGACGCCGCTACCTGCTTTTTCCATGACGGGCAACTGGTACCGCATACCATAAAACACACCGTTGAGGTTAATACCGATCACTTTCTCCCATTCCGTGAGCTTGTAGTTCCCGGTGGGGGCGGATTCACCGCCGATGCCGGCATTGTTGCAGGCGATGTCCAGTTTGCCGTACTCTTTGATGGTGGCAGCCACCAGCTGCTCATTGTCTGCCGCTTTGCTCACGTCGGCCTTTACGAAAAACGCTTTGCCACCGGCACGCGTTATTTCTTCCACCACGGCTTGTCCGCCCCGTTCATCAATATCGCTGACTATCACACTGGCGCCGTGGCGGGCATATAGCTCAGCTACGCTGCGGCCAATACCTGAGCCACCACCTGTTACCAATGCCACCTTGTCTTTCAGAAGTTCCATAACTGTCGTTTTAGCTCTCTTAACAATGCTGCCGTGTTAAATGTTCCTCGTATTTTTTTGTTATTTTTGCAAGGATGTTGTCACTTTACTATCTTCACTTTAAGATGTTCCTACATCAATAATACTTTTAAATACATATAATGGAATATAATACCACGCGTAATTACCTGATAATGAAGGAATATGGCCGGAATATCCAGAAAATGGTGGAATTCCTGGGGACCATAGAGGATGACGAGGAGCGCCAGCGCAATGCGATGGCGGTGATAGAATTAATGGGTACGCTGAATCCGCATCTGAGGAATGTGGAAGATTTCAGGCACAAACTATGGGACCACATATTCAATATATCCGGCTTCACCCTGAAAGTGGAATCACCTTATCCGGTGCCTACACAGGAAGCTTTGCGGGCAAAACCGGACCGTTTGCCTTATCCCAAAAAATACCCGCGCAACCGTCACTTCGGTAAGAACCTGGAGATGGTGATCGACAAAGCCCTGCATGAAGATAATACCGAGAAAAAAGAAGGTTTTACCCAGTGCATCGGCAACTATATGAAACTTGCCTATTCCAACTGGCATAAAGAAAGTGTGCACGATGACGCTATCAAGGCGGAACTGGCAGCTATCACCAATGGTGAGCTGGAGTTCCAGACCGGCGGCAGCAGCGCCTCCACATCATCTGCCCAGACGCCCAGCTTCAACCTGGGTGGCAATACCGGCAGCGGTGGAGATCATTTCCGTTCCAACAAACGTAAAAACTTCCAGCAGAACAAACAGTTCAAAAGCAACAACGGCGGAGGAAAAAATAATAACAAGCACAATAACAAATACAACAAAAACAGGAACAAGTGAGCAGTGCTTTTGAAGTAAGAGGAGGCAACCGTCTCAAAGGTGAAATTATACCGCAGGGTGCCAAAAACGAGGCTTTACAGATCATCAGTGCCGTGATGCTGACTTCAGAGAAAGTCACCATTCACAACATTCCCGATATAGTAGATGTCAATTTGCTGATAGAGCTGCTCGGTGATGCCGGTGTAAAAGTAAACCGTATCAGCCGCGACAAATGTGAGTTTCAGGCAGATGATATCGACCTGGCCTATCTGCAGGGCGCCGATTTCAAAAAGAAATCCGGCAGGCTGCGTGGTTCCGTGATGATTGCCGGTCCGCTGCTGGCAAGGTTTGGCAAAGCGCTGATCCCGAAGCCGGGAGGCGATAAAATTGGCCGCCGCCGCCTGGACACGCACATCATCGGGTTTGAGAAACTGGGCGCACGTTTTAACTACGAATCTGACGATAATTATTTCCGCCTGGAAGCCCCCGGTGGCCTGAAAGGCACTTATATGCTGCTGGACGAGCCCAGCGTGACCGGTACCGCCAACATCGTAATGGCTGCTGTACTGGCACAGGGCACCACCACCATCTACAATGCTGCCTGCGAACCTTATCTGCAGCAGCTTTGCAAAATGCTTAACAGTATGGGCGCCCGCATCAGCGGCGTAGGTTCCAACCTGCTGACCATCGAAGGGGTGACCAGCCTCGGCGGCTGTCAGCATACCATGCTGCCGGACATGATCGAAATAGGGTCGTTCATCGGTCTCGCTGCCATGACGCAGAGTGAACTGACCATCAAAAATGCCGGTGTGGAAAGCCTGGGCATCATCCCCGAGAAATTCCGCTCCCTGGGCATTCAACTGGAAATCAAAGGCAACGACATTTATATTCCTTCCCAGGAAACGTATGAAATACAGACGTTCCTGGACGGCTCTATCCTTACCATAGCAGACCATCCATGGCCCGGCTTTACGCCCGACCTGCTCAGCATCGTGCTGGTAGTGGCCACACAAGCCAAAGGCAGCGTGATGATCCACCAGAAAATGTTCGAGAGCCGCCTGTTCTTCGTAGACAAGCTCATTGACATGGGCGCACAGATCGTACTGTGCGATCCGCACCGTGCCGTGGTAATAGGCCTGGGCCGCCAGCACCCGCTGCGTGGCATCACCATGTCTTCCCCGGACATCCGTGCCGGCGTGTCGCTCCTGATCGCTGCCCTCAGCGCAGAAGGAAAGAGCACCATCCAGAACATCGACCAGATAGACCGTGGTTACCAGTACATCGACGAACGGTTGAGAAACCTGGGAGCCGATATCAAGCGCGTATAAAAACAAACGGTTAATATTACCTCAAAACCCAAATTCCGGACAACCTTTTGCCGGATTTTGGGTTTTGCATTTGAATGACACCGCCACCTTTCGATTTTTTATTAGCATAATGGAAAAAAAGATCATCATTATCACCGCCCCCTCCGGAGCGGGTAAAACCACCATCGTAAAGAAACTGCTGGCCAGCATGCCTGTACTGGCCTTTTCTATATCTGCCGCCACCCGCACGGCCCGCGCCGGCGAAGTGAACGGAAGGGACTATTATTTCATGACCACCGAAGAGTTCCACACCAAAATAGATGAAAATGCTTTCGCAGAGTATGAAATGGTGTATGCCGGCAAATACTACGGCACCCTGAAAAGCGAACTGGAACGCATCTGGACCAACGACCGGATACCGATGGTTGACATCGACGTAAAAGGCGCACTCTCTATTAAAGAACACTACCACGATAAAGCCCTGACGATCTTTATTCAACCGCCATCCATCGACGCGCTGCGGGAACGTCTCAGCGACAGAGGCACGGAAACACAGGCATCTATCGACGAGCGGCTGGCCAAAGCGCAGTATGAACTGTCGTTCGCTCATGAGTTTGATAAGATTGTTGTCAACGATGAACTAGAACGCGCATACGAAGAAGTAAAAAACCTGGTACAGGAATTTTTAAATATAAAATAGCAGGGTGATCGTTGGTGTACCTAATTCATTATTTTTGTTAGGATGGACGGATACACAATTATAATTCTAGTTTCTCTCTTACTGCTGGCAGGCTTCTTTGCGGGCATCGAAGCTGCCTTTGCCAATGTGAATAAACTCAGCATTGAGCTCAAAAGAAAGCAGGGGAGAGCTACCGGCAAAATACTGGCCGGTTTTACCGAGCACCCCAGCCGTTTTCTGGCTACCAGCCTTGTAGGGCTTACTATCACCGTGGTGATCTACAGCATCCTGCTGGCGGGTTTCTTCCAGCCTGTATGGCAGGCAAGCAACGCTACGCCGGACAACGTGCCCATGCCGCTGGTAATTTTCCTGGAAATATTACTGGCATCACTGGCCATGTTGTTTCTTGGTTTTTTTGTTCCGCGGGCTATTTTCCGCTCACGCCCTGAAGCGCTGCTGAGCTTTTTTGCATTGCCTATTTCCATCGTGGCCAAGCCACTGTATATTATCGGCAATCTGCTGGTGTCTATCTCTGAATGGATGTTGAAATATCTTTTCAACGTACGTATCCTTGAAACGCGGGAATCCTTTACCCGTGTGGATGTAGAGCACTTCATCCGGCAGTCGCAACAACACGTGGGAGAAAACCAGGAGCTGAACACTGAACTGTTTGAAAACGCACTTTCACTGGCACATGTAAAAATCCGTGGCTGCCTGATCCCGCGTAAAGAAATCGAAGCGCTCGATATCAAAAGCCCGATCATCGACGCCCGGAAAAAATTCATGGAAACAAAACTGTCCAAGATCATTATCTATGATACTACCATCGATAATATTCTCGGATATATTCATCAGCTGGATATGTTCAAAAATCCACAGAACATTGAAAGCATCATTCATCCTATATTGGCCGTACCAGAGACTATGAGCGCCATCGACCTGCTGAGCAAGTTCAATAAGGAACGCAAGAGCATAGCATGGGTGGTGGATGAGTTTGGCGGCACCGCCGGTATCGTCACCATCGAAGATGTACTCGAAGAAATTTTCGGGGAAATAAAAGATGAACACGATGAAGAAGAGTTCGTGGAAAAACAGATCGCCGAGAAAGAGTATATTTTTTCAGGCAGATTGGAGCTAGATTACTTAAATGAAAAATATAGTCTCGATTTTCCGGAAGATGAAAGTGAAACATTGTCCGGTTACATCATCAATCATCATGAAACCATCCCGAAGATCAAAGAACGTATCATTATCGGAGACTATGAGTTTGATATACTGAACGTTACGGATACACGGATTGAAATGGTGAAGATGAAAATACTGGGATAAAAAGCCGTTTTTCAGCAGGTGTTATACGATGTTTATATGATATAAAATTTTTTATAATGTCTGTATTAACGGTATAATAACAATTTTGCTAAAACGTTTTTAAAAAAAGTAGTAGGAATTTAACACGGATTGTATACATTTGCTGTAGATGATGTAACACAATGATTTGATTTTTGTTAAAAGGTTGTAAAAAAAGTGTTCCAACATTGATAATAAAATAATTCTTGTTATTTTTGTATTACAAAATAAAAGCGACCAGTGATTCTTACTTATTCTGAACGCTTGCCATCAATTAGGTAAGTAGCTGAACTGGAAGCAAAAGACATTCTCGAATTCAACTTTTTTGGGGTTAACAAACAATGGATGAAAGGCCGGCTCTTGATTCTTCTCGGGCTGGCTCTTTTTTTTGTACCTACTCAAAGCCCGCTATCTTCCACAACATCACATCGTTGTACTTCTCCTTCTTCTTAAAAGACTATTAAAACCGCATACTTTATTCAAGCCTGTGCTGTAAATTCTAGTCTTCATCCGCTATATTTGTGCTCCTGTAGAAGAAATATTCAACTTCGATCGATCGTATCATGTTAAAGAAACTTTTTTCCAATAATGAGGACAAGGCAGAGATGTCTTTTTTTGATCACCTGGAAGATCTCCGCTGGCACCTCGTAAGATCTGCATTGGCACTAGTGGCGTTCAGTATATTTGGGTTTGTTTATACCCAGGAGATCCTGGACAATGTGATATTTGGTCCTACCAATGCTAACTTCCCTTCCTACATTGCTTTATGTAAACTGGGCCATCTGGTGGGTATGGGTGATAAACTCTGTATTACACCGGTGAAAGTACAGTTCCTGAACTACAAGATGGTAGGCCAGATCATGCTCCAGTTCAAACTGGCTTTTATGATCGGTTTTATATGTGCCTTCCCTTATATTTTCTGGGAGTTCTGGCGCTTTGTAAAACCCGCGCTGAAGGAGAAAGAGCTGAAAGGCGCCAGGGGCGCTATTTTCTGGGTGTCTTTCCAGTTTTTCCTCGGTATCTGTTTCGCCTATTTCCTGATGGCGCCTTTTACCATCAACTTCCTGGCATCTTACACGGTCACAGAAAAGGCGGTCAACCAGTTCTTCATTGATGACTATTTCGATCTGATGACACAGATCGTACTGGGCATGGGCATACTGTTTGAATTGCCGATATTGGTGTTTTTCCTGACCAAACTGGGCATTCTGACACCAGACTTCCTGAAAGCCTACAGGAGGCACGCCATCGTGGTTATTCTCATCCTGGCGGCTATCATTACTCCGCCCGACCTGATAGACCAGCTTATTGTGTTCACGCCGTTATACTGTCTTTACGAAATCAGTATCTTTATATCCAAAAAAGCGCTCCGTGACAGAGAAGCAGTAGAGCGGAAACAGGAAGTGCAGGAATGGTCTTAACAGTGGATACTATTAACCGTAAACAGTAACGCTATGCAACAACATACTACCTTTGACACTACTTTGCCTGTAGCCATCGGATCAGACCACGCCGGATTTGAATACAAAGAAGAAGTGATCTCCTATCTGGAAGCAAAAGGCCTGACAGTAAAAGATTTTGGCACACATACCAAAGATTCGGTGGATTATCCTGACTACGCCCACCCGGTATCTACAGCCGTTGAAAGAGGACTGGCAGCGTTTGGTATCCTGATCTGCGGCAGTGCCAACGGAGTGGCCATCACGGCCAATAAGCACCAGGGCATCCGCGCCGCTATCTGCTGGGGCGAAGAGCTGTCCAGGCTGGCGCGCTCCCATAACAATGCAAACGTATTGTGCATTCCTGCCCGTTTTGTGGACGTAGCCGTGGCCAACCAGATGGTGGACGTATTTATCGATACGCCGTTTGAAGGCGGCCGTCACCAGAACCGTGTCAGCAAAATGGCTTGTCTGTAATGGTTTTTGACCATTCCCCACTAAGGATGGCCAATACCTTTTCATAATATTTGTAACTTAAAGAGCCGGATGAAAATCCGGCTCTTTTTTTATAGGCCGGTACCCGGCTTCACCAAAAAACAGTTCATGAGATTGTTAGCTACGGCAGTATGTATCTTTTCACTGTCCACTGTATTCGCACAAGGGAAATCCCCGTTAGTCTTTGAAAAAGCCACCGCCCTGCGGTATGGCGCCACTATTACGCCGGCATCAACGAAAGCGCAACTGGCCGTTATTGCCGGAGAAGAGATGGAAGGAAGGGAAACCGGTACGCGCGGGCAGGAGCGAGCTGCTGCCTACATCCTGTCACAGTTCAGGGCAGCAGGGCTGCAACCCGGTGCCAACGGGCAATGGGAGCAGCATTATCCGCTGTATCGCGATAGCCTGGAAACGGGCATTATTACTGCAGGAGACCGTACTTTCCATTTCGGCACTGACTTCTACGCCAATGTGCAGGAAACACCGAACGCCACTCTGGATGCCGGAGTGGTATTTGCCGGTTACGGCATCGTTACTCCCGAACGCAACGACTACAAAGGACTGGATGTGAAAGGTAAAATTGTAATGGTGCGGGAAGGTGTGCCTGCCGGTATGCCGCGTGAAAAAGCCAATCCCTCGGAAAAGGCAGCTGTAGCGGCCTTTCGTGGTGCCACTGCCTTGTTGGTAATTAGCAGAAGTGCTAATCGGTTCCGGTTGCTGGACCAGGAATATCTCCGCAAAACAGACATCTACAAAAAACGCGATACCAGCAGCAGACCGGGCATTTATTATATCACGCCGGTAATGGCGGGCGCCATTATGGGACGCGACAGTGTGCAGGCCGAGAGAGGGTTGCTGCCTGTTGCGGCGCCACAAGCGCTGCAGGTCCGTTTTGAGAAAAAAGATCTTACCCTCCGGCCGTCCAATGTGCTGGGGTATCTTGAAGGAACAGACAAAAAAGATGAGCTGGTATTTATTACCGCGCATTATGATCATCTGGGTATCGTAAACGGCAAAATCAATTATGGCGCAGATGATGATGGCTCAGGGACCACGGCCGTGATAGAAATGGCAAAAGCCTTCGGAAAGGCTGCCCGTGAAGGCCGCCGGCCCCGCAGAAGCATCGTGTTTATGACTGTTTCCGGCGAAGAAAAAGGACTGCTGGGATCTGACTATTATACGTCAAATCCGATATATCCGCTGGCCAAAACCGTTGTGGACCTGAACATTGATATGATCGGGCGTATTGATCCGGAGCATGAGCAGGATACCAATTACATCTACATCATCGGAGATGATAAAATCAGCAGTGCGTTGCGCCCGCTGAGTGAGCAGGTGAATAATACTTTCACCCGTTTTAAACTGGATTACAAGTTTAATGATCCTAATGACCCGCATCAGTTCTACTATCGTTCCGACCACTATAACTTCGCCCGTCATGGTGTTCCGGTGATTTTCTATTTCAATGGCACACATGCCGATTATCACCAGCCTACAGACACGGTGGAAAAAATCAATTACGATTTATTGGCCAGGAGAGCGCAGCTGGTTTTTTATACCGCCTGGCAGATTGCGATGACGGATACAAAACTGTAATGGCCGCGATTACCTGCGGCGAATAATATCACTCCCTGTTTACGAGTCTTCATTGATGGCCTGAAGGTCATCAATGAAGACTTTTTTTATAGAGAAAAAACAATGCCTTTAAACCTCTGAGATGAGGTATTGTCATATAACAGGCTTAATGATTACCAGGGTGGTCATTTTATCTGTCCATTGCCTTATGTCCGGTATTATCAGCATTGGTAGTGTTCCTGTCTATCTCGTTCCGGCTTTAGTTTCCGCTGTGGTCTCCGTGAATAAGGGCATCAGCAGGAGTCATGACCATCACAGTTCAGTTTTTTTTGTTTTCTTTAACAAAATTTTATAAATTGTGTATAGAGTCCTAGCTTAAAATAATAGATATATATATCATATATTTTATGTGAATTTGTGATTGCATGTAATTAGTGTCATTTGAGTGTGAATGGACGATTTTTTTCGAGAGTCAGGAAAAACCCTTTAAAACATTTTCTACAAACCTGTTGTTGTTCGAAGTCGGTATTTATAGTATCAGGGCGGTGTATAAACTTATCGTTTATTGAACCGGTAACTTAGACCCCGCTATTTGATAACCATATAAATTTACCATCATGAAAGCACCTGCCACCTTTCTTTTGATGACCTGTTACGCCCGCAGGATGTATGCATTAGTCCCGCGCAGCTGTTGTCATGGAATTCCATAGGGAGGTTATTATCGTTTTATAATTTATCCGTGAAAACTCAAAATATACCTGGTTGTTTATACGCGATTTGTACCCTATTCATTTAGCCGGAGGCTGATTGTGAAATTATAAAACGAGGACGCATGCGTAATTTTTATAGCGCCTATTGGTGGATTTTTTTGCTGAGGGGAATATTTGCGCTGGTGCTGGGATTGCTGGCTATTGTATGGCCGGGGGCTACCTTCACCACTTTGATTGTCTTTTTAGGGGCTTACCTTTTTATCGCCGGCGTTTTTGCGGTTGTAGGCGCTATCGCTGCCCGCAGGACTGCTGAAAACTGGGGGATGTTTCTGTTGTCCGGTTTAATGGGTATTATATTAGGCATCCTTACATTATACAATCCTTTTGCGACTGGGGCAGCTTTGATTTTTCTGGTAGGATTTTGGGCGATGCTGGCCGGTATTTTTGAAATCATTATTGCGATCAGGCTAAGAGTTTTAATAACCGGTGAAGGTTGGTATATCGCGGGCGGACTGCTGTCTATACTGTTCGGCATTCTGCTGTTGTCTAACCCCGAAACGGCTGCTATTACGCTGACATGGTTGTTTGGCTTTTATGCAGTGATATCGGGAGTCATGTTGATATCGTTATCGTTCCGGTTACGGAAAAAATAATAAGAAACGGAAGACCCTGTTGTTGTTCAACTAAATTATCCCCATATGCAAGCTTATTTTCTAACTAAAACGCTTATACGATGATGATCAGGACACCTGGTTAGAGGCGCCTGTTGCTGCGTCTGTCCGTTGGTGTTGATACCGCCGCGGAGCCGACGCCGGCAGGTGCCGGCAGTACACTGGTCCGGAGTACCGGTGGCTACCATTGCTGCCCCACTTTCGCACGCTTACTCCCTGACCCTCAAAAGGGTTAGCATGCTGTAGCCTATTTTGAAAACTTAAAGTTAACCGTTATGTCATCCACCGAATTCAACAACTTGTTACTGGGAAATGCTGATTTCCTGCGGCCGTATGCAGTTACGCTAACCAAAGACTCTGAATCCGCAAAGGACCTCTATCAGGAAACCTTGTTCAGAGCTTTGTCCAATCGTGATAAATATCTCGCCGGCACCAATATCCGGGCATGGTTGTATACCATCATGCGGAATATTTTTATCAATAACTACCGGAGAGGCAATCGTCAGTATAAATTGCTGGACAATGCTGTCGGCGATTACCTGTTGAGCCACCAGCCTTCCGCCATCGGCAATTTTGCCGAATCAGACCTGCGGGTGAAAGATGTACAGATGGCCGTTTACAATCTGCCGGTTATCTTTAAACAGCCTTTTTTGCTTTATTTCGAAGGATATAAATATTATGAAATCGCGGCCATCCTCAATGAACCGCTGGGTACTGTGAAAAGCCGTATCCATTTTGCGCGGAAAATGTTGAAAACCAGGATTACCAGGCACTAATACGATCAGGAATATTTACCAGTTGTGAGGCTTTTGAAAACCGGAGGCCCGGCAAACAGGACAAAATACCGGAAGCCGCTGTTCTATGAATACCCAGGAATGGGCTGAGATGTGTTATGATACACCAGTAACCCGCGTTGCAGTAACCCCACTGCAGCTCAGATGGCCAGTATCTGTTGTGCTGAGTTTGCGGGCTTCGGTTCTGGCCGCAGCCCCGAAAGTGAACATACTTTCCTATCCGTTTTCATCATTTTAAAAAATATCCCATAACCGTCCCTTTCAGCCTGCTGGCCATATCCCGCCGGCAAAAGTTAGACGCATGCCCAACTGCCTCTTCAAAATCAGAAGAATCACAGTTTCATTTCGTACTTTTACACCCTCAAAAAAGTCTCAAAAAAGTCGTGATGAAGGCAAATTATTTAGACGAGCTTAACGAAAAACAGCGGGAAGCAGTAACACATATCAATGGCCCCCTGATGATCGTTGCAGGCGCCGGTTCGGGAAAAACAAAAGTACTGACCACGCGTATTGCACACCTGATGCGGAACGGGGTCGACGCGTTTAATATTCTGTCGCTGACTTTTACCAACAAAGCGGCACGTGAAATGAAGGAACGTGTGGAAAAAATCCTGGGAGGCAGCGAAGCCCGCAACCTCTATATCGGTACCTTCCACTCCGTATTTGCCCGCCTTCTCCGTGCAGAAGCACACCGGCTGGGCTATCCCAACGATTTTACCATCTACGATGCAGATGACGCCAAAAGCGTGGTGAAAACCATCGTGAACGAGCTTAACCTCGACGATAAGCACTATAAACCCAACTTCGTATACAACCGGATCTCCGCTGCCAAAAACAGCCTCATGGGACCGGAAGAATATCAGCTCGACCATCTCGTGCAACAGGAAGACATGCGGGCCAACAGGCCTCTGATCGGCAAGATCTACGATATGTACGCCAAACGCTGCTTTAAAAACGGCGCGATGGACTTCGATGATCTCCTCTTTAAAATGTACGTGCTGCTCAAAAGCTTTCCCGAAGTACTGCACAAATACCAGCATAAGTTTAAATATATCATGATCGATGAGTACCAGGATACCAACCCTGCTCAGTACGAGATCATCAAACTGCTGGGCGCTGTCAACGAAAATATATGCGTGGTAGGTGATGATGCCCAAAGTATCTACTCCTTCCGCGGCGCCACCATCCAGAACATCCTCCAGTTTGAAAAAGACTACGACGACGTGAAGGTGGTGAAACTGGAACAAAACTACCGCAGCACCAAATCTATCCTGAGCGTGGCCAATGAAGTGATTGCCCATAACAAGGGACAGATCGAAAAAAACCTGTGGACCGACAATACGGAAGGTGATACCATCAAACTGGTACGCACCATGACCGATAATGAAGAGGGGAAATTCGTAGCGGACACCATCGCGGAACAAAAACTGCGCAACCACTACGAAAACCGTGATTTCGTTATCCTTTACCGTACCAACGCCCAGAGCCGTTCCTTCGAGGAAAGCCTGCGGCGGAAAGCCATTCCCTACCGCATCTTCGGCGGCCTTTCGTTCTACCAGCGTAAGGAAATCAAGGACTTTGTGGCCTACCTCCGTGTAACCATGAACACCCGTGACGAAGAAGCGCTGAAAAGAATCATCAACTACCCGGTACGTGGCATCGGTAAAACCACCCTGGAAAAAACCATTGTGCTCGCCAACGAACACAACATCACCATGTGGGAAGTGCTGGAAAGGGCCCGGGAGTTCGGTTTCAAAGGCGGCACCCTTGAGGCCATCGAAGCCTTTGTAGTGATGATTAAAAGTTTCCAGGCACTGCTGACCACGCACAACGCTTACGATGTAGCGGTAGTAGTGGGCAAATCCACCAATATCGTAAAAGAACTGTTCAACGATAAAACCACTGAAGGCCTCGCCCGCTATGAAAACGTGCAGGAATTGTTGAACTCCATCAAGGAGTTCACCGAAACGCCCGATGAAGAAGGCGAGCTGCTGGACAAAAGCATGGGCTCCTATCTGCAGCAGATCACACTGCTTACAGATGCAGACCAGGGCAACGACGAAGACAGCAATGTGGTGAAGCTGATGACCATCCACGCGGCCAAAGGGCTGGAGTTCCCCGTGGTATTTACAGTGGGCCTCGAAGAAACCCTGTTCCCCAGCGGGATGTCTATCAATACCCGGGAAGAGCTGGAAGAGGAAAGGCGTTTGTTCTATGTGGCCATTACCCGCGCTAAAGCAAGGCTGTGGCTTACACACGCCAACAGCCGCTACCGCTTCGGTAACCTGGTACAGAATGAGCCCAGCCGCTTCCTGGAAGAGATGCCGGAGAAATTCATTGACCGCAGTTATGCCGGCGGCGGAAGTGTCCGCAACGCTTTTGGCGGCGGCAACACCGCCGGATGGGGCGGTGGCAGCAATATGGGCAATATGTTTGACCGGATGCAGAAAAAGACGCCCGGACAACCAGCCTCCCAGCCGTCTTCTCCCAAACCGGCACCACGGCCAACTTCTCCCGCCACCACCCATGTGCCTACACCAGGCTTCGCCCCGGATGATCCGGCAGGCATGGAACCAGGTATGCAGGTGGAGCACCAGAAATTTGGCTTCGGTACCATCATGGGCATGGAAGGCGCTCCCAACAACAGGATCGCGACAGTGGTTTTCCCTAAAGGCGGCGGCGAAAAGAAAATTATGCTTAACTACGCCAAGCTGAGGATCGTAAGATAACCTGCATGGAAAAAGAACTGGAGATGCTGCGCCGCTACTGTGCCTATCAGGAGCGGTGCCATCAGGAAGTGAAATATAAATGCCTGGAGCTGGGACTACGGGGCGATGCAGTGGAAGAAGCCATTGCGGAACTGATAGCAGACAATTTCCTGAATGAGGAAAGATATGCCAAAGCTTTTGCCGGCGGCAAATTCAGGATAAAACAATGGGGCCGCAATAAAATAAAGGCGGAACTGAAACAGAAACAAGTGTCTGACTACTGCATCCGCAAAGGGCTGGCAGAGATTGACGAAGACGACTACTACGCTGTATTGTTGAAGCTGGCTGACAGGAAATGGCAGTCACTAGACCGTGAAACTGCGCTCAAACGGCGGTACAAAACCACGCAACACCTTTTGCAGCGCGGATTTGAAAGCTCCCTGATTAACGATGTGCTTGAAGAAATTGCAAATAATGATGCCTGAAATCAGCATAATTTGAAAAGTTTCTAATGCCTCAGGCAGTACATTTGTAGCTATAATACCCGATAATGGCAGATTTAAAAGTTACACTGATACAATCCCGGCTTTACTGGGAGGATATTGCGGCAAACCTGCAGATGTTCGATGAAAAAATCGACAGCATTGGTGAGCGGACAGAAGTGGTATTTTTACCCGAAATGTTCAGCACCGGCTTCAGCATGCAGCCGGAGAAACTGGCGGAAACCATGGACGGAAGCGCTGTGCAGTGGATGAAGAAAAAGGCTGCGGAAAAAAATATCATCCTCACCGGCAGCCTGATCATCGAAGAAAATGGTCATTATGTAAACCGCCTCATCTGGATGCTGCCCAACGGCACCTATGGCACCTACGATAAGCGCCACCTGTTTGGTTATGCCGGCGAACATGAGCATTACCAGCCGGGCAACAAACGGCTGATTGCCCAGGTGAAAGGCTGGAAAATCAATCTGAATATCTGTTATGATATGCGTTTCCCGGTATGGGCCCGCAATACCATCCAGGAAGACGGCACCCCCGCCTATGATGTGCTGGTATATGTGGCCAACTGGCCGGAACGCCGCAGCACTGCATGGACCACACTGCTGCAGGCCCGCGCCATCGAAAACCAGTGTTACGCTATCGGCGTTAACAGGGTCGGCGATGACGGCAATAAAATCTACCACAGCGGCGAAACCAGCCTGATAGATCCTATGGGAGAAGTTATCTACCGCAAATCACACGACGAGGATATTTTTACGTATACCCTTCAACGTGACAGGCTGGAAGAAGTCAGGAAAAACATTCCTTTCCTGAAAGATGCCGACAACTTCACTATTCTCAGTAACGAACTCGTTTAACCTTTATCATAGATGCTCCTGCAGGCCGTACACCACATCGCTGTTATTTGTGCTGATTACCATCGTAGCAAAGCCTTTTATACCGATGTGCTGGGCTTGCAGGTCATCCGGGAGGTATACCGCGAAGAGCGGGACTCCTGGAAGCTGGACCTGGCGCTGGGCGACCAGTATGTGATAGAGCTTTTTTCTTTCCCCGGTCCGCCTCCGCGCCCCAGTCGGCCCGAAGCCTGTGGCCTCCGGCACCTTGCCTTTGCGGTGAACGATATCGCTGCTGCGGTACAGCAACTGCAACAGAAAGGCGTAACCACCGAACCCATTCGCACAGACCCTTACACCGGTAAGCGTTTCACTTTTTTTACTGACCCTGATGGCCTACCTTTAGAGTTGTACGAGCAACCCTAATACACTTCGCCATGCCCGCTATTTATACAAACGCCCTGATATTCACCGGCGACCGGATTCTCAGTGACCACGCGGTGGTGACGGACGGTCATGTGATTACAGGCATCGTACCGGCTTCCGAATACAAAGGCCATCCTGATGTGATAGACCTGGAAGGAGGCTTCATGGCGCCGGCTTTCGTGGATTTACAGGTGTACGGCGGCAATGGCAGCATATTCTTCCTGGACCCGTCTGTAGAAAGCCTTCGGGCCACCTACGAAGCCAGTAAGGCCGGCGGCGCCGCCCATATTATGCCTACGCTGGCCACCATAGCGCCGGAGAAAGTGTTGCTGGCCATACAGGCTGTCAGGGACTACTGGCAGGAAGGCGGGAAAGGTGTGCTGGGGTTGCATCTGGAAGGTCCTTTTATCAATCCGGTAAAAAAGGGAGCGCATCTTGAAAAGTACATCCATCCGCTTACCCGCGAAGATGTAAACTGGATACTACATCACGGCAAAGACGTGGTGAAGATGATCACCCTCGCGCCGGAATGCTGCGATCCCGCACTGGTAAAGGAATTACAGGATGCAGGCATCACTATTTTTGCGGGTCACAGCAATGCTACCTATGCAGAGGCAATAGCCGCTTTCGAAAACGGGATTCATCATGTAACGCACCTGTTCAATGCCATGTCACCGCTGGAAAGCCGCGCTCCCGGGTTGGTGGGAACGGTGTACAACCAACCTAAAATATTCGCCAGTATTGTGGCAGACGGTGTCCACGTGGATTTCGCCACGGTCAGCATCAGCCACAAGATCATGGACGGCCGCCTTTTTCTGATCTCTGATGCAGCAGCAGAAAACCATGAAGGGGACTATATCTATATACAACAGAAAGACCGCTATGTAAATGCAGCAGGCGTACTGGCCGGTTCCCGGCTGACCATGCTGCAGGCGGTACACAATTGTGTGGAGAAGGCCGGCATACCGTTGCATACCGCCCTTCAGATGGCATCCCTTTACCCGGCGCGGGCTTTACGCCTCCACAACCGGTTAGGGCGCATCGAAACAGGCTATGAGGCGGCCTTTATCGTGCTGCGGGACCACTGGGATATGACAGTTTACTGTTAATACTACTATCTTCGCAGGATAAATCACCATTTCATTAGCGCATGGATGCCATAATCCGTTTTTTTACGAGACGCCAGTACAAGAACCTGTTCCTGTTGACCTGGTTGGTCCTGGGCCTCTTACAAGCCTGTTTTTCTGATCTGTGGGATGATGAAGCCTATTATTGGGTGTATTCCCGTCACATGGACTGGGGATATTTTGATCATCCGCCGATGATAGCCCTCCTCATAAAAATGGGCTACGGCATTTTTCATAATGAACTGGGCGTCCGGCTGTTTATTGTGCTGATCAATACCGCCACTTTGTGGATCACCTCCCGGCTGATTGCTTCTAAAGACAATATCCTGTTTTACCTGATCATGGGCGCCATGGGCGCTATGCAGATAGGCGGCATGCTGGCCGTGCCGGACCTACCGCTGATATTTTTTGCGGCAGTGTATTTCTGGGCCTACCGTTATTTTCTGGCCAGCCAGAACTGGCGTAACACACTGTTGCTGGGCGTTGCCATGGCATTGATGTTTTACAGCAAGTACCATGGCATATTGTTGGTGTTCTTTACCGTATTGTCCAACATGAACCTGTTGCGGGTGGGCAAGTTCTGGGCTGCCTGTATCATCACGACCATTCTCTTTTTCCCGCATATTTACTGGCAGTACACACATGGTTTCCCTTCTCTTCAGTACCACCTGGTAGAACGCAACGCCTCGTCTTATGATATCACGTACACGCTTGATTACCTGGTCGGGCAGCTGCTGTTGTTTGGGCCGCTGCTTGGCTGGTTATTGTTGTACTACGCTTTCCGTTGCCCTATTCAGAACACCTTTGAGCGTGCGCTGAAATTCAGCCTGATCGGGGTATTGGTGTTTTTCGCTATCAGCACCTTCAAGGGAAGAGTAGAGGCCAACTGGACGGTGATGGTGTTTACACCGGTGGTGATCCTGGCCCATCAGGCGATCATTCGCAAAGGCTGGTCCCGCAAGCCATTGTTATATACGCTGCCTGTTTCGCTGTTACTGGTATTGGTAACGCGGATATACATGGTCTGGGATTTTATGCCCGGTGTGGAAGTAAGGCCGGAGATACATCACAACAAAGAATGGACATCAGCGCTGGCCGCCCGTGCGGAAGGCCGTCCGGTGGTGTTCGTGAACAGCTATCAGCTGCCTTCCAAGTATATGTTCTATACAGGCAACTTATCGTATAGCCTTAACAGTCGCTATTCCCGGCGCAGCCAGTATAATTTCTGGGACACGGAAACGCAGCTGTGGGGCAAACCGGCCATGGTCGTATTTGAACCGGGTATTGATATGCCCGTAACGGACAGTATCAAAACCATCCGCGGAACGTGGGACATCAATATACAGCCGGCTTACTATTCTTATTCACTGGTGCAGATGAAGGCGGGGCTACAGCGTATCAAGGCCCGTCCGCGTGAGCAGGTAAATGTGCTGTTGCAGCCGAACAACGGGTACAAAATGCCGCTTCCGATAAACCGCGATAACCCGCCCATGCTGGGTTATGGCTTCTCCCAAAAGGATGAATATTTACCGGTGGTAAAATCGGACCTGACGCTCGAACGTGCTATGCTGCGCCGGGTGGTGACCATGCCGGTAACGATGCCGGACAAACCAGGTGAATACCTGCTGAAGTTCTGTGTGTTTGCAGGGGATTTGCCGCCTACCCATAATAGTCAGGGGATTAAGGTGACAGTCGTAAAATAATTTAGGGATTTTGATTTTCCGATAAAAGAAGAAGACCGAAGCGATTCAAATTATTCGCTTCGGTCTTCTTCTTTTATCATTCTGTAAAATCAAAAAATCCTTAAATGCTATTGCTGGAAGGCATTCCAGCCTTGTGCCACCAGCTTGAACTTGTTGCCGCCTTTGGTGTGGATATGAGCGCCTTCGGCGATGTCCGCCATATAGCCGATCACGCTGATTTGTTCATTGAGAACGATTTTATCATAATCCTGCTGTTTCATGGTGAAGAGCAGCTCGTAATCTTCTCCGCCGCTGAGTGCGCAGGCGGTGGGGTCCAGGCTGAATTTCAGGGCCATTTCCTTGCTTTCCTGTGCAATGGGGATTTTGTCTTCATACACTACTACGCCGAGGTTGCTTTGTTTGGCGATGTGGAGTATTTCTGAGCTGAGGCCATCGCTCACGTCCATCATGGAAGTGGGCACAATTTCCTGCTCGTGCAGGAATTCGATGATGTCTTTGCGGGCTTCCGGCTTCAGTTGCCGGCCGATGATATAGGTCTGGTCTTCCAGATCGGGTTTAACGTCCGGGTTTTCCAGGAAAATTTTCTTTTCTCTTTCCAGCAGGGTAAGGCCAAGGTAGGCAGCGCCCAGATCGCCTGTAACGCAGAGCAGGTCGCCCTTCTGAGCAGTAGACCTTTTCACGAACTGATCGGGGGTAACTTCGCCGATGGCAGTCACACTGATGATAAATCCTTTCTGGGAGTTGCTGGTATCGCCGCCGATGAGGTCTACGCCGTATTTTTCGCAGGCGGCATATACGCCTTCATAAAATTCGTTCAGGGCTTCCAGTGATACTTTGTTGGAGAAGGCCACGCTCATGGTGATCTGAGTGGGAGTGGCGTTCATGGCATAGATATCGGAGAGGTTGACCACTACTGATTTATAGCCGAGGTGTTTCAGGGGCGTATACATCAGGTCGAAGTGGATGCCTTCTACCAGCATGTCCGTGCTGATAACGGTTTGTTTGCCGAAATGGTCGATGACGGCGGCATCGTCGCCTACACCGAGTACGGTGCTGGCATTTTGTATTTCTATGTTCCTGGTGAGATAGTCGATAAGGCCAAATTCACCCAGATCTTTTATTTCTGTTCTTTCTTCCATGTTTTCCAATACTTATTTACCGTTAATGAGGTGCTGCAATTCACTATGGATATGGCCGTTGGTGGCCAGTATATCTTTTTGATAGGGAGAATATTTGTCACCGGAGAAGTGGGTCACTTTGCCGCCTGCTTCTTCTACCATGAGGTAGCCGGCAGCGCTGTCCCAGGCCTGGAGATGATGTTCCCAGAAGCCATCGAACCGGCCGCAGGCCACCCAGCAGAGGTCTATGGCCGCGGAGCCCAGGCGGCGCACGGGAATACCCTGCTTAATTACGCTGGTGAGCACCTGTAAAGGGTTATTGTCACTTTCTTCCCATTTGTAGGGAAATCCGGTCACCAGGCAGGAGGTGGCTACGTTTGCTTTGGCAGACACATGGATGGGGTTATCGTTCAGGGTGGCGCCCTTGCCTTTTTCAGCGATGAACAGCTCGTTCATAAAAGGATTGTATACCGCTCCCAGCACCATTTCCCCTTCTTTTTCCACGCCTATGGAGACGCAGCAGATGGGAATGCCATTGGCAAAATTGACCGTGCCGTCTATCGGGTCAATAATCCACTTAAAAGCAGAATCTGTTTGGATGGCGCCCACTTCCTCGCTGAGAATGAAGTGGTCAGGGTAAGTCTGGCGTATTACCTCGATAATTACCGCTTCAGATTTTTTATCCGCCTCTGTTACGAGGTCGTTGACTGTGCTTTTGCTGCTCACTTCAAATGCCCCGTTAAAATATTGTTGGAGTATTTTTCCGCCGGCTTCTGTAGCTTTGAGTAAAGTAGATTTTAGCATGCCGCAAAGGTAAAAACGAATTATCAATTGCCGGTTGCCAATTTTACGGCGTTATTATTAAAAAATACATGTGTTATTCGTTAACTTGCAACCTATAACTGGTTATTCGCGTTTATATTCATTATTCAACTTATTTTTGCAGTTCATTTAAAGAGAGGGAAAGTTAATGGCCATCATAGGTAATCTGATTTCCAGGTCACTACGTATCAGGAAGAAGTTCACGTTTAAGTTAGGTACACCTCGCCAATACCAGCTGCAGGTGCTGCACCGTCTGTTGGAGAAGGCCAAGGATACTGAGTTTGGCCGGCACTACGATTTCCAGGACATTTTGGACAGTCCGAATTTTATCGGTCAGTACCGGGAGAAAATACCTGTGCATAACTACAGTAAGATGCACAAAGAGTGGTGGTACCGCTGCCTGGAAGGGGAAGCTAACGTAAGCTGGCCCGAGAAGATCAAGTATTTTGCGCTGAGCTCCGGTACGTCCGAGTCTGCCAGCAAGCATATTCCTGTTACCAAAGCCATGTTGAAGACGGTGAAGAAGGTAGGAGTGAAGCAGTTGTACTCCATGGTCAACTTCAACATTCCGCCAAAGTCTTTTACAAAAGGTATCCTGATGTTGGGAGGTACTACCTCCCTGTTTGAAAAGGGCGACTATTACGAAGGAGATATGAGTGGCATCCAGGCCAAGAATATCCCGAAGTGGTTCCGCCGTTTTTATAAGCCGGGGGGCAGCATTTCACGTAAGCCCAACTGGGAACAGCGTATCAAACTGATCGTGCGTAAGGCGCCAACCTGGGACGTAGGCACCGTTTGTGGTGTGCCGGCCTGGGTACAGATCGTGTTTGAAGAGATCATCAAATACCATGGCGTAAAAAATATTCACGAGATATGGCCTAACCTGGCTATCTATATCCATGGCGGGGTGTCTTTTGAACCTTACCGGGATAGTTTCCAGAAACTGCTGGGCAAGCCGATCAACTTCATAGAGACTTACATGGCCTCTGAAGGCTCTTTCGGTTTCCAGGCACGTCCAAACGTAAGAGGCATCAAACTGGTGCTGAACGCCGGTATCTTCTACGAATTCATTCCTTTCAATGAGGAAAACTTCGACGCAGACGGGGAAGTAAAGCCTAATCCCAAATCTTACATGATCAACGAGGTGGTGGAAGATGTGGAGTATGCGGTGATGTTGTCTACCTGCGCAGGAGCCTGGCGTTACCTGATTGGTGACGTGGTGAAATTCACTTCCGTGAAGGAGCATGAAATCGTGATCGTGGGCCGTACGAAACAGTTCCTCAGCCTTGCCGGTGAGCATATGAGCGTTGACAATATGAACAAGGCTATCGACACGGTACAGAAAAAGATGGGCATTACCATCCGTGAGTTTACCGTGGCTGGTTTCCCTTACGAAAACCTGTTCGCGCACCGCTGGTATATTGGTACAGACCAACCGGTGGCCGATGTGGCTAAAATCCGGGAAATCATCGATCAGACCCTGGCTGAAGTGAACGACGACTATGCCGTGGAAAGAACTTCTGCGCTGAAAGAGGTGTTTGTGGAAGTACTGCCTAACGAAGTATTTATCGATTACCTGCGTTGCAAAGGCAAAGAAGGCGCGATGAATAAATTCCCACGGGTAATGAAAGGAGAAAAACTGAAAGACTGGGAGAAATTCCTGGCCGGTAAAACAGTGAAGCATCAGGCATAACCCGTGACCCCGAATATATACGCATGATAACATCAATTGTAGCTGGATTAGGACTGGGATTATTTCTGTCGTTATCGGTGGGGCCTGTAATATTCGCCATCATCAAGTACAGTATCAATAATGGTTTCAAGGCAGGTATCAGCTTTGCGCTGGGCGTGTCTATGAGTGATATTTTCTTTGTGGTGACCGGAAACCTGGCAACCTCCTTTATCAACGGACTGGAAGAATACAAACGTTCTATTGGCGTAGTAGGCGGTTTTCTGCTGATTGGCATGGGCCTTTACGGCCTTTTCTTCAAAAAGGTAAGGATCAGTACCGGTGATGAAAAGCCGGAGATGTTCCGTACACACGACTATCTGAAGATATGGTTGGCCGGCTTTCTGATGAACACCCTTAATCCCGGTGTAATCATTTTCTGGCTGGGCGTATGTGTGGCCAATGCCGCCACGTCTGTTGGCCACCGGTTCGTGATGTATGGCGTATGCCTGTCGCTCGTGCTCTCCGCGGATATCCTCAAAGTGTTCATCTCCGACAAAATCCGCCATAAACTCACACTCACCAATGTGGAATGGCTGAACCGTATAGCCGGTGTGAGCATGATCATCTTTGGAGTGGTGTTATTGTATAAGGTGATGTTTGAGCTGGGAACATTAGGCCACTAGATTATAAACGAGATTATATAAGAAGCAGGAAGCCCGTTGATAGTACATCAACGGGCTTCCTGCTTCTTATTTAGCTGTATGAGCTTACGCTGTAATTGTCCATGTTTCATTTCCGGCCAGTAACTTATCCAGATCGCCGGCTCCTTTTCTGGAGAGGGCGTCTTCGAGTTGAGCGGCCATTACTGCTTCGTAAGTTGGACGTTGTGTCTGATAGAACACGCCAAAAGGCCGTGGCATATGTCCTTCGATACGCGGGTCGTCGAACAGGCGTGTCAGCAGCTGTGCTTTATAAAAGTCGCTTTCGTCGTGTATCCAGAGGTCGGCGGCGCTGTATTCGCTGCCCAGTTCCACTACAACAGGTTTGAGGCCATCGAGGCGGATGCCTTTATTTTTCTGGGCGCCGAAGATCAGCGGTTGTCCTTGTTCTACGAACAGGGTTTCTTCTGCTTTGCTGGATTTTTCGGTGAATATCTCAAATGCGCCATCATTGAAGATGTTGCAGTTCTGGTATATTTCCAGGAAGGAAGCGCCTTTGTGGGCGTGGCTGCGTTTCAGCAGTTCCTGCAGGTGTTTCGGGTCACGGTCCATACTGCGGGCAATGAAGGTGGCGTCAGCGCCCAGTGCCAGTGCCAGCGGGTTGAACGGATGGTCGATACTGCCGAAAGGAGTGGACTTGGTCACTTTGTTCTCTTCGGAAGTAGGAGAGTATTGTCCTTTGGTGAGGCCATAAATCTGGTTGTTGAACAGCATCACGTTCACATCGAAGTTGCGGCGCAGCAGGTGGATAGTGTGGTTACCACCGATAGACAGGCCGTCGCCGTCGCCGGTAACGATCCATACGCTCAGCTCAGGGCGGGTAGCCTTGAGGCCGGAAGCGATGGCCGTAGCACGCCCGTGGATCGAGTGCATGCCGTAAGTGTTCATGTAGTATGGAAAGCGCGAAGAACAGCCGATACCTGAAACGATCACAATATTTTCGCGGGGAATGCCCAGCGAAGGCATAATGGTTTGTACCTGTTTAAGTATAGAGTAGTCGCCGCAGCCAGGGCACCAGCGCACTTCCTGGTCCGTTGCAAAATCTTTGGCTGTTAAGGCCTGCGGAGCTATAGTTGCTGTTGACATTTGTATGAGTTAAGTATATATGAGTATGTCTATATGTATCCTGTAAAGTTACTGATTATTCAGCTCTTCCCAATATTCAGCTGCCCGGCGGGTATGCGGAATAACAATGGTTCCGCCCACGATGTTGGCTACCGCAAAGATCTCATACATCTCTTCGGTACTGATGCCCTGTTCATGGCATTTGCCCAGATGGTATTTGATGCAGTCGTCACAACGAAGCACCATAGAGGCTACCAGTCCCAGCATTTCCTTCGTCTTCGTGCTCAGCGCACCTTCGGCATAGGTGTTGGTATCGAGGTTGAACAGCCTGTTAATCACTTTGTTCTGCTTTCCCAGAATCACTTCGTTCATCTTACTGCGGTAGTCGTTGAACTCCTGAATCGTATTTGACATATATCCTCTTTATAAAAGTTTAACGGATGGTTTCACAGGATAAAGCTATGAAAGTGTTCACAAATATAGATTAATCTACTGATTAAGTGGACTGTTTGCCCTATAACCTATGATTATGGACAATAACAAAAAGTTATGTTGATAATTTCTTCGTCAAAAAGGTCCATCGATATGGTGGACTATTTGTATATTGTCTGATATACCAACTTTCTTTTCGTCAACCAACAGATCTGAACCTCCGATTATGAAAAAAACGCTTTTTTATCGCCTGCTGGCCATCTCCATATGCACCGGCAGCACCCTGGTAGCGCAGGACAAAAAAATGCTGGGTTATACCGACAGCGAGGCAGCCCGCCAGCAACAGCTGGAAGCCCGTTTTGACCAGCATCTCAGCAGCAGCCATATTGGGGAAGCCATCAAGTCCCTTTCTGCCCAGCCACATCATATTGGCTCTGCAAGGGGAAAAGCCGTGGCAGACGATATCCTGCAACGTTTTAAAAGCTACGGCTGGGAGGCGGAAATCGTTACCTACCAGGTACTATTCCCTACTCCCAAAGAGCGCCTGCTGGAAATGACCGGTCCTACCACCTATAAAGCCGTTTTAAAGGAACCTGCCCTCAAAGAAGACGGCACCTCCGGCCAGGAAGGCCAGCTGCCGACTTATAACTGCTGGAGTGCTGACGGGGACGTAACAGCCCCGCTGGTTTTTGTGAACTACGGCCTCCCGGAAGATTATGAATACCTGGAACGCGCCGGGGTTGATGTGCGTGGTAAGATCGTTATCGCCAAATACGGCCGCTCCTGGCGTGGCACCAAACCCAAGGTGGCACAGGAACACGGCGCCATTGGCTGTATTATCTATTCCGATCCTAAAGATGACGGCTACTTTGCCGGCGATGTTTATCCACAGGGCGCCTTCAAAAATGAATACGGCGTACAACGCGGCTCTATCATGGACATGGTGATCTATCCCGGAGACCCGCTCACGCCCAATGTAGGCTCTACTGCCAATGCTAAAAGGCTGGACCGCCTGCAGGCGCCCAATCTGCTGAAGATACCGGTACTGCCTATCAGTTACCACGACGCAGCCCCTTTGCTCAAAGCGCTGGACGGCCCCGTGGCGCCGGATGCATGGCGCGGCGCGCTGCCTTTCACCTATCACATAGGACCAGGAAAAACCAAAGTACATCTTAAACTGGCATTCGACTGGCAAATACGCCCCTGTCATAACGTGATCGCTAAATTGAAAGGCGCTGAAGAGCCGGACCAGTGGGTAGTACGCGGTAACCACCACGATGCCTGGGTTAACGGCGCAGCAGACCCTGTCAGCGGTCTGGCGGCATTGCTGGAAGAAGCCAAAGCCATCGGTGAACTCAGCAAGGAAGGCTTCAAACCCCGCCGCACCCTGGTGTACTGCGCCTGGGACGGAGAAGAGCCAGGGCTCATCGGTTCCACTGAATGGGTGGAGGACCATGCAGCTGAACTGCAGGAGAAAGCCGTGGTATATATCAACTCCGACAACAACGGCCGCGGGTTCCTCAATGCCAGCGGTTCTCATGCGCTGGAGACGCTGATCAACCAGGTAGGTCGTGATATCATCGACCCGCAGACGAAAGTCAGCATACTCGCCCGCCGTCAGGCTGCCGACGTGCTTAGGGCCGCTACCGTCAAACAAAAGAAGGAAAAGCTGTCCCGCCAGGGAATTGCCATCAGCGCCATGGGCTCTGGTTCTGACTACTCTTCTTTCCTGCAACACCTGGGTGTGCCTTCGCTGGACCTCGGCTTCGGCGGAGAAGACGCAGGCGGTGAATACCACTCCATCTACGACTCCTATGATAACTATGTACGGTTCAAAGACCCTACTTTCAGCTACGGCGTGGCACTGTCACAGACTGCCGGACATACCGCTTTACGTATAGCCAATGCAGTTACACTGCCATTTGATTTCCGCAAACTGTATGAAACAGTGAACGGGTACGTGAGTGAGCTCACCGAGCTGGCATCCGACCTGCGTGAGACGACCGCTGTGGAAAACCAGCTGATACGGGAAAATAAATACCAGCTGGCAACAGATACGGCCAAACACCTGTCGCCACCCGCTCCCAGGGCTGCTGTGCCTTACATCGACTTTAGCCCGCTGCAAAATGCGCTCGCGGCGCTGGACACCGTGACTCAGGGCTTTTCCGGTAAACTGGCCACAGGCAGGCCACAGCTCAACAAACAACTTTATCAGGCAGAACAACAGTTGCTCAGTGATAAAGGGCTGCCTTCCCGCCCCTGGTACAAACACACGCTCTATGCCCCCGGGTTCTATACCGGTTATGGCGTGAAAACCATTCCCGGCGTAAGGGAAGCGCTCGAACAACGCCGCTGGAAAGAAGCCGGTGAGCAGATAGATGCTGCTGCGGCGGCTATCAACAGGCTGGCCAAATATCTTCAGGCATTAAGCAATAATTAAAATAACAAAGGGCTGATCGGTTGATCAGCCCTTTGTGTTTGAATATATTGAGCAGTTACCTGCCTTCTGCCATTTTCAGATAATCTTTTAATCCCAGGATAATTTTATTGATCAGTTCCTGCTGGAACTGAGGGTTTAGTATCTCTTCCTCATCGCCGGGGTTACTGATAAACAGTGTTTCTATGAGCGCGTCCGGGAATTCGGTCGGGTTGTTCAGGATAAAATTGAAGTCGCCGTTGTTTTTGAAATCGTTCAGGCCTGTTTCCAGCAGTCGCCGGTGAATAGCTGCATTCAGCGGTTCGCAGAAAGGATGTTTATAGTAAGTGGCGGTACCCGAAACATCCACCGGGTTACCGGAAGAGTTGAGGTGTATGCTCAACAGCAGGTCCGGATTGGCGCGACGGAAGAGGGAGAGGCGGTCTTCATTGGCAACGAACTTCTCGGTAGTGCGGGTCATGATCACACTGGCGCCTTCTCTTTCCAGTGCGGTCTTCAGTTGCAGTGCCAGATTGAGGGTCAGTGTTTTTTCATAAACACCGGTAAGGCCTACGGAACCCATATTACTGCCGCCATGCCCTGCGTCTACACCAATGACGAGGCCGCGCAGGGAAAGGTTTTCCGGAACACGTTTAACCTTCACCGTTATACGGTTGCCTTCATAATAAATCTGATAACCCCATGGCGCATGTTTCAGGGAGATGGCCATGCGGAACACGTCATGTGCCGGCTGTTGCCACTGTACGCCGTTAATTTCCCGTGTTCCCTGAAGAACAGAGCTGATGCCCTGTTCCGCATAGGCGCCATGTATATCCACAATGATTTTGCCGGGAGATACCGTCTGTGTGGAGGTGTAGGGCAATTTATCCGACAGTTCCACTGATACGTAATCCGCTTTGTCGTCGCCCCACACTTTAGCGTCCGATACAATGCTCACGGCAGGGGACTCCTGCGGTATTTCGGTATCCACCAGCGCTTCGGGGATAAAGGCGGTCCTGTTGGACGACAGGCGCACTTTGAAGTAATCGCCTTGCCGGCCGATGACATGCAGCAGCACATCTTTATCGAGGTAACCAATTTTGTCCGGCCCGAGGCGGTCGCCTTCCGCAACGGAAGTAAGATAGGTCATGTTATCGATGGTGCGTCCCATCAGCGGGATGCCGTGCGGCATCATACTGTAGCGGTAGGTGCTGTTCAGGATGGCGGTTTCGCTGCCGTTATGCAGGCGGACCTGTATTTTCCCGTTCAGCAGTGAGTCGGAAGGCTGGAGCACGTACATGCCGGTGTAATAACCAGCAACGCCGCCGGTTTGGGAGGCGGGCAGTTCCCGCAACGGCACATTGTTGAACCAGGTGGCCCTGGCCCCGGGATAGCCTTTCATTTTTATATGCAGGGTATCACCTACAGACATTTCCAGGTTGCCTTTGGGGGATATCTCCATAAAGTCGATGCGGAAGGTGCTGGTCACACGGGGCGGTGGGACCGGTGCATAATACCAGGTGATGTTTTTCGTGTAGGTTTTACCGTTATCGTCTTCTGCAACGATGGTGAAAGTATTGCTGCCTTCTGTAAGTTCTTTTTTTACTGCAAAGGTGCCGGTGCTGTACACGTATACCTTTTCATTGTTGATGGTGACCTTGCAACCTGTGCAGGTCCTGCCGGCGATGAATTGCCGGGCGGTGCTTACATTGGTTTGTTCCCGGGAAGGTTGGCTCAGCCGGATAAACGCCTGGCTGCTGGCCCACAGGGGAACTACAATGGCTATTAATGTCTGGAGTATTAATCTCGATACGTGCTTCATATCCCTGCGTAATCATGTAAAGATAAGAGGGAAATAGGAGAAAGCAATTGATATCTAATCATTTAGGGATTTTCGGATTTTTGATTTCGGGGAGCTGTAAGGCGGATTAAAATCCCTGAAATCAAAAAATCCGAAAATCAAAAAATCCCTAAATACTAAAAGATGTATTTATTTTCTGCAATGAGCTGGTCCGCTATTTTTCTGCGGGCTTCTTTTGCATTAAAAGGTTCTGCTTTGGTGAAGCGTTTGAGGCCCAACAGCATCATGCGCTGTTCGTCGCCTTCGGCGAAAGCGTTGATGGCGTCTTTGCCGGATTTGTTGATACGGTCTGCTGCATCGTAGAGGTAGGTACGAACGATGTCTGTCTGCAGTGCAGCGGCAGCTTCGCCTTTATGTTGCACCAGTTTCATCAGGCGCAGCAGGGCGCTTTCCGCCACAAAGGTTTCGATGGCCATGTCAGCGATGTTCATCAGTACTTCCTGTTCGGTTTCCAGCTTCATCATGAGTTTTTGGGCGGCGGCACCGGCGGTCATAAGGATAGCTTTCTTGAAATTGGCGAGGAGTTTTCTTTCCTTGCTGAAAGCACTTTCATCATCGCTGCCGAAGTCGGGGATGCTCATCAGTTCCTTCATGACGTTCATGGCAGGGTTCATGAGGTCCAGCTTTCCTTTCATGGCACGTTTCAGTGTCATGTCCAGTGTCAGCAGGCGGTTGATTTCGTTGGTGCCTTCGAAGATACGGTTGATACGGGAGTCGCGGTAAGCTTTGGAGATGATGTACTCATCACTGAAGCCGTTGCCTCCGTGTATCTGAACGCCTTCATCCACCACATAGTCCAGTACTTCGGAGCCGTTTACTTTCAGGATAGCGCATTCCACGGCGTATTCTTCTGCGGCGCCCAGCAGGGCTTCATTGAATGGTTTGCCGGAAGTGAGCAGTTCTTTTTCTTTCTCATCGATCAGCTGTGCGGTACGGAAGAGGGCTGATTCAGCTGTCCAGGTACGGATGGCCATTTCGGCCAGTTTATGTTTGATGGCGCCGAAATTGGCGATCGGTTGTTTGAACTGGTGACGGGTATTGGCATACTGGACCGTAGTGGTGATACACTTTTTGGCGGCGCCCAGGGCTGCGGCACAGAGTTTCAGCCTGCCGATATTGAGGATGTTGAAGGCGATCAGGTGTCCTTTACCGATCACGCCCAACACGTTTTCCACGGGTATTTTAGCATCCTGGAAATAGATCTGGCGGGTGGAAGACCCTTTGATGCCCATTTTATGTTCTTCCGCTCCCAATGTGAAGCCGGGCGTACCTTTTTCCACAATAAAGGCGGTGAATTTATCACCGTCAATTTTGGCAAATACGGTAAATACGTCCGCAAAGCCGGAGTTGGTGATCCAGCTCTTCTGGCCATTGAGCACATAGTGTTTGCCGTCTTCGGTGAGTTTGGCGGTAGTTCTGGCGCCGAGGGCATCGGAACCGGAATCAGGCTCGGTGAGGGCATAAGCGCCTTTCATTTCACCGGTGGCCAGTTTGGGAATATATTTTTGTTTCTGCTCTTCTGTACCAAAATACAGGATAGGAAGTGAGCCAATGCCGGTATGGGCGGCCATAGCTACAGAAAACGAGTGACCGGCGCCCAGCCCTTCATTGATGATGGTGGCTGTTACAAAATCTTTTCCCAGCCCGCCGTATTCCTCGGGGAAGGATGCACCCAGCAGGCCCTGCTCACCTGCTTTCTCCAGCAGGGAAGGCATCAAACCTTCCTCCAGCTTATCAATCCGGTCAACGATCGGCGTTATTTCCTTGCTGATGAACTGATCGGCCATGTCTTTAATCATCAGCTGCTCTTCCGAAAAATCTTCGGGGGTAAACACATCCTCCGGTACACTTTCCCTGATCAGGAACTCTGCGCCTTTCAGCGCTTGCTTATTGTCAACTGTTGCGTCCATGTTTTCTGATTTTTTTGGTACTTCCGTAATTTACCGAATTAACCTGAAATATAACCATGCCGGCCGCCACCCTGATTTATTCACTGCTTCCCGGCGCCGGTGGGCCGGCCATTTGCCCGCCGGACAACCGTTCCCGGGGAAAATTTTTAACAAAACCGAAACAGTTGCCTATTTAATCAGGTACTTATTTTTTCATTTTCTCATTTCATGGAACCTGGCTGCCGTCAAATAGAAAAATGAAAAAATATCTAAATATCTAAATGGCTACGGTTTTTTCCCTATCATTGTTCCCCCTTATGGATTTTTATCTGCCATATGCTAAAAGCCGGTTCCATGGAATCAGTAGCGGGACTGGTCCGCAGTTGCTGATCTGCCTGCACGGGTTCGGTGAAAGTGCCGCCCACTTTGCACCACTGGCGGAAGGTCTGGGCGACCGGTTTACCATCGTGGCGCTGGATATGCCACTGCATGGGGACACCAGCTGGGAGGAAGACCGCCCCTTTGAAAAGTCAGATCTGAAGGCAGTAGTGGAGATGGTATTGCGGGAACATGAAAAGGAGCACTTTTCACTGCTGGGCTACAGCATGGGAGGGCGGCTGGCGCTTTGCCTGGTGGAAATCATGGCTGACCGCATTGATAACCTGGTAATGCTGGCGGCAGACGGCCTCCGGAACAACCCCTGGCATATGTTTGTAACACAGACCAGCATAGGGAACCGTATTTTTAAATATAATACTGATAATCCCCGGCTGTTCTTTACCCTGCTGGAACTATGGCGTAAATTGGGGCTGCTGAACCAGAGCGTGTATAAGTTCGCGTTACACCGGATGAACCAACAAGTCAAAAGAGAGCAGGTGTACAATATCTGGACACTGATGCGCCGGATGATGCCGGATAAAAAAAAGTGCAGACAACTATTGGGGGACCATCACATTTTTACGCTCCTGATATTTGGAAAATATGACCGGGTAATACCGCCTGTTCTGGGCACCCGGTTTATGGATGGTTCATTTCCCTGCAAAATGCTGGTCCTGGACAAAGGGCACCAGCTGATTTCAAAGGAGCTGGCCTCCGTTATTAAAACAAACCTGACCTGAATGTATTTTTTCTTGATCGTTGCAGCCTTACTGGCACTTGGATATGGATTGTTAATGTTATGGTATAGCCGCGGCTGGAGGAAGCTGCCGGAATTTGTGCCGGCGCAGCCCATAAAAGGAACTACAACTGTAACGGTTATTATTCCGGCACGGGACGAGGAAGAAAACCTGCCGGTGCTGTTAAAGGCGCTGCAACAGCAAACATATCCCGTTGACCTGTTGGAAGTGATCGTTGTAGATGATTTTTCCACAGATGATACAGCGGGCATTGTTACCCGTTTTCCGGCCACCAATGTCCGTCTGCTGAAGATGGAAGACATGCTCACCAAAAACGAACGCCTGAACGCCTATAAGAAGAAGGCCATTTCTATGGCTATTGAAAGGGCCAAGGGTGACCTCATCGTGACTACCGACGCGGATTGTGTTATGGGGCCTAAGTGGATAGAAACCATTGTCCGGTTCTATGAAACCCATCGGCCGAAGTTTATTGCGGCACCGGTGAGTTTCTTCAGGGAACGTAATTTCTTCATGAAACTGCAATCGCTCGATTTTATGACGATGCAGGGTATTACAGGAGCAGTGGCCCGGCTGAAGTCGGGTACCATGTGCAATGGCGCCAATCTGGCTTACGAGAAGAGCGTTTTCCATTCAGTGGGTGGTTTTGCGGGGATTGATAATATCGCCTCCGGCGATGACATGTTGTTGATGTACAAAATCTATAATGCTTTCCCTGATGGCGTGATGTACCTGAAAAATGACGACGTGATCGTACGTACGTTACCGGTAGAGACCCTGCGCGGGTTTATGAACCAGCGTATCCGCTGGTCTTCCAAGGCTGATAAGTATGAGGACCGTCGCCTTACGTGGATGCTCCTGCTGGTATATTTTTTCAATGTGGCCTTGCTGGCCATGGGGGCCATTGCATTGTTTATACCGCATTGGTGGCCTGCCTTCCTGATCCTGATGTTATTTAAGGTGACCGTTGAGCTGTATTTCCTGGTGCCGGTAGCAGGATTTTTCCACAAGACAGCTTTACTGGTATGGTTTATACCGGGGCAAATATTTCATATTCCTTATATTGTTCTCGCCGGCTGGTTGGGCAAGTTTGGCAGTTATCAGTGGAAAGGCCGGAAGGTGACTTGATTTCTTCATTTATTCATTTTATTGTTTTTTATTGGGGAGTTGCTGCCTTAGCCAATATGAGAATGAATAAATAAACAAATAAAAAAATTGTATGCGGTCTGCCTGGAAGAGGCTTAAAAAAAACAAAGGTGCGCTGGCTGGTCTGACAGTGATTGCGCTGGCCGTGTTGGCCAGCCTGCTGGCTTACCTGATAGCGCCGGATAATACGCCTGACGCCAACAGGATGGTGCTGGAAGTAGGAGGGCAGCATCCTGGTTTCCGGGTGCATATGCTAGCCGTTAAAAAAGCGCAGCCAGTGGCCCGGATGTCTTTTTTGGGGAAGCTGTTGTACGGGCAGGAGTCTGACGTTACCTGGACGCCGGTACATTCCTGGCAGTTTAGGGACAGCACGCTGATCGTGCAGCGTTATGTGGATGAAAGCCTTTCGCGTGAAGAAAAATACGACCTCCGTGAAATATGGTACGGTAGCCGGCAGGCAGGAGATATCCCTTTGCCGGAGCTGCAACAGAAGATTACCAGGGAAAGGATTTTCCCGGTCACCTACTGGCTGGGCACTGATAAATTTGGCCGTGATATCCTGAGCCGCCTGCTGGTAGGCACCCGTGTCAGCCTTGGAGTGGGCTGTGTCGCCGTGATCATTTCCCTGACCATCGGCGTGTTTATGGGAGCTATTGCCGGGTATTTCAAAGGTACGACCGATGATATGGTGATGTGGCTGGTCAATGTGGTCTGGTCTATGCCGTCGCTGTTGTTGGTGTTTGCCCTGACGCTCGCCATGGGTAAAGGTTTCTGGCAGGTGTTTATTGCGGTGGGGCTCACCTTGTGGGTGGGCGTGGCCCGTATTATCCGTGGACAGATACTGGCGCTGCGGGAACTGGAATTTGTAGAGGCAGCCAGGGCGTTGGGATACGGACATAGCCGTATTATTGTCCGGCATATCCTGCCCAATATCCTCGGACCAGTGATGGTGGTCGCGGCAGGAAATTTCGCTACCGCCATTGTGGTGGAAGCGGGCCTGAGTTTTCTCGGGGTGGGCGTACAACCGCCGCAGCCCTCCTGGGGACTGATGATCAAGGAAAACTACAATTTCATTATCACCCATAACCCCTTGCTGGCGCTGGCCCCTGGTGTTGCTATCATGTTGTTGGTGTTGGCTTTCAACCTGTTGGGCAACGGCCTGCGGGATGCGCTGGATGTAAGAAGTAAAATTTGATTTACATATGAAAAAAATATAATTTTAGTCCTATATACCCTGTTGCATGTCACTTAGAAACTATTTAACCATACTACTCACAGGTGCTTTGATAGCACTGGCAGCCTGCAAAAAGAACAAGAAGAATGAGGACCCTGCACCTGTTACACAGGAGGAAGCCCTTAAAGTGGAGCTGGCCGGCGTGGTGGCTGGTAAGGCCAATGTGGCTATGGACAGCACTTTCACGTTCCAGGTGAAAGTTACTTCCAGGGTGCCGGACAAAGGCGTGAAAATAGTGCTCAATGTGGTAACAGACCCCGGAGGCATCCCGCTGGCCCAGGACGATGTGCCCAATGCTACCGGAAATACGATCAATGTTACCCTGAAGCATCTGAAAGAGGTAAAAACGTACAAGGTAACCGTGTCCCTGTCATCATTGGGGAATACGGCTAATATAGCCACTCCCCTGGAGTTCCTCATTACCAACAAATCCGGCTCATAAATTATCCGTCTTGCGGCAAGGCAAAATAATGTAGGTTTGCAGGCTGTCACATCAAGTGAAACGACTATGCAAATTGCTGTTAATGCCGCCTGCCTGAGGAGGGACCTGCCCGCTGATACCGGACAGGTGGCAACTGAAATCATATTCGCACTCTGCCGGCAACAGCCGGAGCACCGCTTTACCTTTTATTTCGATGGGGAGATACCCGCTCACCTGACTTTTCCGGCGAATGTTACCCCGGTGGTACTGCCGTTGAAAGGTGGTAAGCGATGGCACCGCTACTGGTGGCGCGAGTGGCAGTTGCCCCGTGCCATGAAAGCAGTTGGCGCCCAATGGTATATCGGGTTGGACGGCACGCTGCCTTTACGCAGCAAGGTGCCGGCGCTCATACTGTTGAGGGACCTGTCGTTTCTGAAGGATGCAGGCCTGCAATCCTTGCGGGAGCAGGAATCACTGAAGAAATATATTACCCGTTACCTCGACCGGGCGACGCGGATCGCTGTGCTGTCGGCTACTGCCAAAGAGGAGCTGCTGCGTTATGCGCCGGGGGCCGCCAATAAGGTGGTAGCGCTGGCGCCGGCTGTCAGCAGCCTTTTCCGGCCCCTGGAGTGGGACGACCGCGAGGCGGCTAAAAAAACATGGTCCGGTGGCGTGGAGTATTTCCTGGTGACAGGCAGTATTCATCCGCGCAACAACATCATGCCGGTATTTAAAGCTTTCTCGGCTTTGAAAAAACGGCAGCGTACCAACCTGAAACTGGTGCTGGCCGGTAACCTGGCCACGGCGGGAGCGGAAATCGTCAAGGCCCTGGAGAGCTTTAAGTTCCGTCATGATGTGGTATGGAAGGAGAATATGACGATGGAAGAACTGGCATCGGCCATGGGAGGGGCTTATGCCTTGATATATCCTACCCGCTTCGATGGTTTGCCTTTGCCTTTGTATATGGCCCGCCAATGTAACGTGCCGGGAATTGCCATGGAAAGCATGGCTGCCCGTGAAGCTGGCGGAGATACGGTATTGTATACAGATCCTGCCAGTGTAGAAGATCTGGCCGAGAAAATGAGCCTGTTGTACAAAGATGAACAACTGCGTAACCGGTTACTGGCCATGGAGCCACCGGTGAGGCCGGGCAACAGTTGGGAGGCTGCCGGGGCGGCACTGGCCAACCTGTTAAAATAAAGCCGGATGTCAAAATCCCTGATGATTAGTTATTTTTGCGCTTTAATAAAAAAACATGAGTAAGAAAAACATACAGATCCAGGTGGGTCTGGACGAAAATAAAGTGCCGGAAACGATTGAGTGGAGCGCTACCGATAATAAGGAAGACCGTATGATGAAGGCGAAGGCCATGATGGTGTCTTTCTGGGACCCGGCAGAAAAAGCCGCCCTGCGGATCGACCTGTGGACAAAAGACATGATGGTGGACGAGATGGCTGATTTCTTCTTTCAGACGATGATGACCATGGCCGATACCTATGTTCGCGCCACCAATTACCGTGACCAGGGTGAGGAGTTTAAAACCTTCGCAAGGGACTTCTTCAAAAAATTCCAGGAGAAACAACAGGCAGAAACCAAATAATCTATCAGATTATCCATTAAACGTAACCACATATGTCTTTAGAAACAAACATCAATGCCGAGATCAAAACGGCGATGCTGGGCAAAAAAGAAGCAGACCTGCGTGCGCTGCGTGCTATCAAGGCGGCCATCCTGCTGGCCAAGACGGCAGAAGGCAGCACAGGTGAGCTGACAGAAGCTGATGAGAGCAAATTGCTGCAGAAACTGGCCAAACAACGGAAAGATTCTCTCGAGATTTTCCGTCAGCAGAACCGTGAGGACCTGGCAAAGAAGGAAGAAGAGGAACTGGAAGTAATTGAGCGTTTCCTGCCCAAACAAATGACCGAAGACGAATTAAGAGTTGCCCTGGCAGACATTATTGCGTCTGTAGGCGCCTCTTCCCCTGCCGATATGGGCAAGGTGATGGGCGCGGCCACCAAACAACTGGCCGGTAAAGCTGATGGCAAGGCCATTTCCGCTATGGTGAAAGAACTCCTTAAATAATTTTAATATTGATTTATTTAATCATTTTCAAAGTGGTTAAATAAACCAATATTAAAATAATCAAATGTATTAGTTTGTCGATTGATATCGTTTTTGCCATTATCATGGTATTTGCCCTTTACAAGGGATATACCCGGGGATTGATAGTGGCGGTATTTTCGCTGATCGCCGTAACGCTGGGAATGGCGGTAGCCCTCAAACTTTCCGCGGTAACGGCCCTGCAAGTCCAGCAACGGTGGGATGTTCATTCCCGGTGGGTCCCTGTACTTTGTTTCGTTTGTCTTTTTGTGGGAGTGGTATTATTGGTACGGTTGGGCGCCGGAGCCCTGCAGAAGCTGGTGGAGATGGTCATGATGGGATGGCTGAACCGGCTGGGCGGTATCTTGTTGTATGCCCTGATATTTACGATTATTTACAGTGTGGTACTGTGGATGGCCAACCAGATTTATCTGTTGAGCCCGGAAACCAAGCTCCAATCAGTAATATATCCTTATATCGAACCTATTGGCCCGTGGGTATTGGACCACATGGGCGACTGGATACCTGTTTTTAAAGACATTTTCTCCCAGTTGCAGGCTTTCTTTGATAAGGCTGCCCGGCAGTTACAACCGGCCTGACAATATTTAGATTAATAAAAAGAATTATTTTAGCGTAAAATTGACTTTCAAGATTTGGCAATGGATTACGAAATCAAAACACAGGGTAAGTTTAACTATATAGAAGAAGGAGAAGGAGAACCACTGGTATTATTGCATGGACTTTTTGGTGCTTTGAGCAATTTCTCGCACATGATCGAGTATTTCCGGCAATATAACAAGGTCGTGATACCCATGTTGCCCTTATATGATTTAAACATCCTGGAAACGTCTGTTGGCGGGCTGGCGAAGTTTGTGCATAAGTTTATTGAGACCAGAGGCTATCAGAACATACACCTGCTGGGCAACTCCCTCGGTGGCCATGTGGCGCTGGTATACCTGCTGAAACACCCGGAAGCGCCAGTTAAGTCGCTGATACTCACCGGTAGCTCCGGCCTGTTTGAAAACGGAATGGGCGAAACTTACCCTAAAAGAGGGGACTATGAATACATCCGTAAAAAAGCGGAGCTTACTTTCTATGATCCCAAGATAGCTACCAAGGAACTGGTAGATGAGATGTTTGAAATTGTGAACAACCGCCTGAAAGTAATCAAAATCATTACGCTCGCGAAGTCTGCTATCCGACACAACCTGGGCGATGAACTGAAGGATATTAAACAACCTACACTGTTGATCTGGGGCCGCAATGATACCGTTACACCTCCTATGGTAGGTGAAGAGTTCCAAAAGCTTATACCTAATTCTGAACTGGAATTTATCGATAAATGCGGCCATGCGCCCATGATGGAAGTCCCTGATGAATTTAACAAGATTCTGCACGCTTTCCTGGAAAGACTGAAAACACAGCCAAACGCTTAAAATTAAGCCGTGAAAGCCTATACACCGCCCTCTGCAGGTGCGGCTGACAGCCTGTACGCGTAATTTCTTTTTCTGTTGGAAGATTCTTGTTATTATTGTGTAAGAATACACGAAAATGACCGCCAGAGAACTCATATCCACCGTGCCAATTCTGCAACCTTCGGATGCAGGTGCCAAGGCATTGCGCCTGATGAATGAATATCATCTTACGCAATTGCCAATGGTAGTGGAAAATAAGTACATGTCGCTGGTAGAGGAAGATCAGATCATGGACCTGGAGGAGCAGGAAATAAAACTGGAATCCATACAATATAACGGCGCCAACCGCCCTGCCATCCAGGAAGGCGCCCATCTCTTTGAGGCGCTGAAGTTATTTTACGAATTCAAATTGTCCGCACTGCCCGTCGTTACGAAAGAAAACGACTACCTGGGCATCATCACCAAAGATAACCTGTTGGCAGCCCTGGCACAGTATAACGGTGTCAAGGAGGCCGGTGGCATCCTGGCCCTGGAAATGGACCCCAGGGACTATAGCCTCAGTGAAATCGCCCGTATCGCTGAATCCAATGATGTAACGCTGCTCAGCGTGAACACGTTGACCGATCCGTCCGGTAAACTGGAAGTACTGCTGAAAACCAACCGTCAGGAGCTGCACTCCCTCGTGGCCACCTATGAACGGTTTAACTACACCATCAAATACATCTTTTCTGAAGAACAGGAAGAAGACCTGCTCAAAAAGAATTACGACCTGCTGATGAATTATATCAGTATGTAAGGCCGTCACATTAATTTTCCGGTTATTTGTTGATTATTTTAAAGGGGTTCGTTATCTTCCATGATAAGGACACACATTTAAAATAACTTTAGAATTTTCTAAATCAGAGACGCCTACAATGCTGAGATGCTGTTATTACTTGCTGGGAATCATATGCCTGCTCGGCATCGGATTATCCGGCACGGCCGAAGGCCGGCTAAGAGGGGAGGGAGAAGGTGCTACAGCACTGGTGCAGGATTCCGGCTACCTGGTTGTCCGAAACATCGTTATTATCGGTAACAAGAAAACCCGTACCTCCATCATACTCAGGGAAATCAGTACTGTGCCGGGAGATACCATCTACCTGAAAGATCTGGCTGAAACGCTGGAAGAACGCCGCAAACAGTTACTCAATACTTCCCTTTTCCTCAATGTCACTGCCAACGTCAAAAACTGGGAGAGCCATAGTGCAGATCTCGTATTTGAAGTATGGGAGCGGTGGTACACGTTCGCATTCCCCATCTTCAAACTGGCAGACCGTAACTTCAACCAGTGGTGGGTGGAAAAAGGACATAAGTTCAACCGCCTCAACCTGGGCGTGAAAGGCATGCAGGAAAACCTGACCGGCCGTAACGATGGCCTCGACGCGACGCTCCAGTTCGGCTATACCCAAAAAATATCACTCGCCTATAACCTGCCGTATATTGACAAAGGTTTCCGTCACGGACTGGGAATTCTGTTTTCATATAGTCGTAACCGTGAGGTGAACAATGCCACTATTAATGATAAACAGCAGTTCTTTAAAAAAGACGATGAATACCTGCGGCAGGCATATGTGATCGGGCTGCGCTACAGTTACCGCAAGGCCATTAACGCACGGCATCAGGTATTTCTTAATTACAACTACGAAAAGGTGGCCGATTCGGTAGCTATTCTCAGTCCGGATTATCTTGGAAAAGGTCGCACCAGCGTGCGTTTTATCGATCTGACCTATCGCTTTACCTACATAAAGGCGGACAGCTGGATATATCCCCTTAAAGGTATCAGCATCCTGGGAGAAGCCGGCAAAAGGGGAATCGGGCCACTCAGCGATATAGACGATGTCCGCTTCCGGCTCAATTTCACCAAATACTGGCAGGTGCACCGCAAAACCTTTCTATCGCTGGGAATGCGCGGACAGGTGAAGCTTTCAGACGACCAGCCTTATATTAACCGGCAGGCACTGGGATATGGGGATGATTACCTTCGGGGGCTCGAGTACTACGTGGTGGACGGTACCAGTTTTGCCATACTGAAATCCACGCTGCGGCAGGAACTGGTGTCTTTCAAAATCAAGCTGCCCATTGTGCCTAAAAAATTCAATACCGTGCCGGTGCGTATCCTGGCGAAAACCTTTGGTGACGCGGGTTATGCCTATACCAAGTTCCCGGGCAACGGTTTTCTCAACAACCGCTTTCTGTATACCGGTGGCATAGGCCTCGATATTGTTTCTTTCTATGACACCTGTCTGCGTATAGAGTACAGCGTTAACCAGTTAGGGCAAAAAGGACTATTTTTACACACCAGTGTAGATATGTAGTCAAAAAAAGTGTTCATTATGCAGGTTGCTCTTTATAGCAGGGGATTTATTTCAGAAGATATAGCCAACATCCGGTTGTTGCTGGATGAATTACAGCGCGCGGAGATCACCGCTACTTTTTACGAACCGTTTTACCGCATCCTGGTACAGTATATTCCTTTTGAGAAGGAACCAGCCCTGTTTTCCTGTGCAGAAGACCTGCCGGGAAAAATAGACTTTTTGATGAGCCTTGGCGGCGACGGTACCCTGCTGGACACTGTGTGTTATGTGCGTGACACCAATATCCCGGTAATCGGGATCAACTTCGGACGGCTGGGCTTTTTGGCCAGCATTGGTAAAGACGAGATTCATGCACTGGTACAGGCGCTGCTGGACCGTACGTACATGGTAGACCAGCGGTCGCTGATCCACCTGGACGCCAATGTGCCGCTGTTTGGCGAAATTCCGTATGCATTAAATGAATTTACCATCCATAAGAAGGACACTTCCGCGATGGTGAAGATCCACACGTACCTGAACGGAGAGTTCCTGAACACCTATTGGGCAGATGGACTGATCGTGTCCACACCCACCGGGTCTACCGGTTATTCCCTGAGTTGCGGTGGTCCGATCGTGTTTCCGGATGCCGGCAATTTTGTGATCACGCCGGTGGCGCCGCATAACCTCAATGTGCGCCCTATTATTGTTCCTAATGAAAGCGTTATTTCTTTTGAGGTGGAAGGCCGGAGCGACCAGTTCCTGTGTACGCTCGACAGCCGTATGGAAACCATTGACAGTTCCGTGCAGCTGGCCATTAAAAAAGAGCGGTTCAAAATCAGCCTGTTACGGCTCGATGAAAGTAATTTCCTCCATACCCTCCGCAATAAACTGCTTTGGGGCATCGATGCCCGGAACCGTATCAAAATATGAGTGCCGGATATAATATTTGTTAAATATATTCCTACATTTACAAATATATTGCCTGTTGACTGTAAATTCAATTGTGCCTGTGAAGTGATTTGAGAAGCAAGCTGTTAGCATAAATCATCGGTCACACATTAAATAAATCCGGCATTATTGCGTTTAAGTAGAACTGATTTATGCTGAAACCTTTTTTATATCCTAAAAACTTCGTGCTGTCGTTCCTGTTGGCGATCATTTGTCTGTTGGCCAATGAAGCGAAAGCACAAAATGAACTGGAATATGTCGGGGAGTTGGGAATATCGATCGGGGGGGCGCAATATTTCGGGGATTTGAATACCAGGGGGGCTTTGAATACTATCAAGCCGGCGGTAGGTGTTTACTACCGCAAATACCTGAACGAATATGTAGGCGTGCGTGCCCATGCCCGGTTTTTACAACTGGGTTATTCAGACGCATATAATAAAAACGAATTTGAGCGTCGCAGGAACCTCAGTTTTAATACCAATGTAGTTGAGCTGGCCCTGCAGGGCGACTTTAATTTTTTCAAGTTTGAGCCGGGGTCGCTGGACCATCGGTTTTCCCCGTATTTGTCCGGCGGCGCCAGTATTTTCCATTTTAACCCTTACGCCTATATGGACGGGGTTAAATACTATCTGCAGCCCATGCGTACGGAAGGGCAGGGGACGGCCCTTTATCCCGACCGTAAGCCTTACAGCCTTGTCTCTTACGCCTTCCTGATCGGTGGAGGCTTCAAGTATAATATTTCAAAAAAAGTGAATGTGGGCCTGGAAGCATTGTACCGTTTTACGCAGACAGACTATCTGGATGACGTAAGCACCACTTATGCAGGGCCGGGGGCATTTCCGGCATTGTCTAACGGGCAGCCCAGTGTGGCCTACCGGCTGCAGGACCGGTCGTACGTGACCGGTGAGCCTATTGGGGTTACCGGCCGTCAGCGGGGCAACAGCCGCGACAAAGACCAGTTTGTGACCATAGAGCTTACCATCAGCATCCTGTTCACCTCCTACAACTGTAAATTTTAATTTACCGTTAAAATACTTTCTACGGGCCGGCGTTTCTTGCCTCCAGATAGCCCGGTTCTACCGCCGAAATTCCCTAAAATCCCCGCTGGTATTGAATTCGCTGTTAAAACTACGTTAAAACAGGGGGGCAAGCTTTGCTAAAAAAGTCATTGCTCTATTTTTGTATCTTTGCACACTTTTAGTAAATCTGTATAAACTGATATAATACGCCTGACACAAAATGAGCTTGAAGGATAAATTAGACTTACAACGGTTACCCCGTCACATTGCCATCATCATGGACGGTAATGGCCGTTGGGCTAAGGAGCGTGGACAAGACAGGCTGTATGGGCATCACGAAGGCGTGGAAAGTGTGCGCAATATCGTAGAAACCTGTGCAGAACTTGGAATAGGCTACCTGACCCTGTATGCTTTCTCTACTGAAAACTGGGACCGCCCCGTTTACGAGGTGAACGGTATTATGGAATTGCTCGTAAATACCATCCGGAAGGAGGTAGGGACTTTATCCAAAAATAATATCAGACTGAATGTCATCGGAGACATGAGCATGCTGCCCCCCCAGGCCCAACAGGAAATGGAAGAGGCTATTGCCCTTACGAGCCACAATACCGGCCTTAATCTTATCATGGCCCTCAGCTACAGTGCCCGTTGGGAAATCGTGAATGCTGCCCAGAAAATCGCTCTGGATGTGAAGAAAGGAACCCTCGACCCGGCTTCCGTAACGCCGGATGTATGGGAAAAATATCTCTGTACTGCAGGATTGCCCGACCCGGAATTAATGATCCGTACCAGTGGAGAATGCCGGATCAGCAATTTCCTGCTATATCAACTGGCTTACGCGGAACTGTACTTTACAGAAACCCGTTGGCCGGACTTCCGCAATGAACATCTTTACCAAGCCATCTTAAATTATCAAACCAGAGAACGGCGCTTTGGCAAAACAAGCGAACAAATTCAGCAGAATGAAGAAATTATTTCCTAAGGGCCTTCTGGCTATAGCATTATGTTGCAGTGCAGGCATACGTGTATCCGCTCAACAGAAAGATACCGTACCCCCTGTACAGCCACCCGCTAATCCGCCGGCAATTTCCCCGAGCATGGCTAATCCGCAACAGTACGAAATTGCAGATATCACCGTTGCCGGTACCCAATACCTGGATAAAGCATTACTGCTGTCACTCTCCGGCCTCAGTGTAGGCGATAAGGTGGTATACCCCGGGGGAGACCAGTTTACCAAAGCTATCCAAAGCCTCTGGTCCCAGCGCCTCTTCGCTGATGTCACCATCTACGTTACCAAAATCGAAGATGGTAAAATCTGGCTGGAAATCGGCCTGACGGAAATGCCCCGTATGAACAGCTTTCAGTTCAAAGGCATCAAAAAAACAGAAGCTGACGATATCGCCACCAAAGCAGGCCTTCGCAAAGGCACTGTGGTAACTCCCGCCCTGAAACAGAACGTGATCGGCGTGGTCCATAAATTTTATGCCGACAAAGGTTTCGGCAACGCTACCGTAAGAACAGAAGAAAGAAAGGACAGCGGCCAGGTAAACTCCATGGGCCTCGTTTTCTACGTGAATAAAGGCAACAAGGTACGTATCGACAACATTAACTTCGTTGGCAACTACAATATCCCCGATTCCAAGCTGAAAAAGAGAATGAAGGGCACCAAAGAACGCACCCGTTTCACTCTGTACCCTGATACCAAACAGGTGTATGTGGATTCTCTGGCCCAGCCGGACGACTTCTGGAAAACCTATGGTTTCCTGCAGCCGACCCGCGCACTGGACAAGCTGGACCCTTACTTCCGCTTTAAACTCTTCAGCTCTGCCAAATTCAACGAATCCAAGTACCTCGAAGATAAAGGCAAAGTAGTAAGCTACTATAACTCCAAAGGTTACAGGGACGCGCTCATTCTCAAGGACACCACCTATAAGTCCAGCGCCAGCAACCTGAATATCGACCTGGCTGTTTCCGAAGGTAAAAAATACTATTTCGGCGATATTACCTGGAAAGGCAATACCCGTTACAGCGACTCCGTACTGACCCGTATCCTCGGCATAAAAAAAGGAGATGTGTACAACCTCGAGCTGCTGGAAAAAAGACTGGGTAAACAAATGTCCCAGGAAGGCGGCGATATCACCGGTTACTACATGGACTATGGTTATCTCTTCTTCCAGATCGATCCGGTGGAAATCGGCATCCGTGGCGATACCATCGATTATGAGATCCGTTTGCGTGAAGGTCCGCAGGCCACCATCAAGGAAGTACGTATTGCCGGTAACGAAAAAACCAATGAACACGTTATCCGCCGAGAGTTGCGCACCATCCCCGGTGAAAAATTCAGCCGCGCTGACCTGATCCGTTCCAACCGTGAGATTGCCAACCTTGGCTTCTTCAACCCGGAAAAGATCGGTATGAACCCGGTGCCTAACGTGGCCGACGGTACAGTGGACATCGATTATACCGTGGAAGAGAAAGCCAATGACCAGCTGGAACTGTCTGCCGGCTGGGGTGGTTATATCGGTCTGACCGGTACCCTGGGCGTAACGTTCAACAACTTCTCGCTGCGTAACATCTTCCGTAAAGAAACATGGGACCCGCTGCCAAGCGGCGATGGCCAGAAACTCTCTGTCCGCGTGTCTTCCAACGGTAAAGCATACCGCTCTTACAACTTCTCCTTCACAGAGCCCTGGCTGGGCGGTAAAAAACGTAACCAGTTCTCCGTTAGCTTCTACAGCAGCTATCAGAACCCTTACGCCTACAGCAACTACTACGCGAACATTTATAACCAGAACAGCACTACCACTGATGGTCACTTTAAAGTGCTGGGTGCTTCCGTATCACTCGGTAAGCAGCTGAAATGGCCGGATGACTTCTTCACGCTGATTTATTCTGTCAACTATCAACAGTACAAGCTGAAGAACTATAACTACTTTGGTATCCCGGGTTTTGACAACGGTACTTCCAATAACCTTAACCTGAAGTTCACCCTGGCGCGTTCTTCTGTTGACCAGCAGATTTTCCCGCGCAGTGGTTCCAACTTCATGCTGTCTGCCCAGTATACGCCTCCGTACTCCGTGTTCGACCCGGGCAAGGACTATACGAAAGATCCTATCTCCAAGCAGTTTAATTTTATCGAGTACCAGAAATACCGCTTCAATGCAGAATGGTATGTGCCGTTGAGCCGTCCGATGGGTAGCGACAACAAAACTTTCGTATTGAAGGTGGCTGCCAAATTCGGTTATATCTCCCGGTACAATAACCGCACAACACTGTCTCCGTTCGGTCGCTTTGAGCTGGGTGGCGATGGTTTGAGCAACTTTGCGATCTATGACCGTGATATCATCTCCCAGAGGGGTTATCCGGTGTATTATACCTCCGATCCGAGCCTGAACCCTGAATCCGGCCAGCCGGCAGATTACCGCGGGTTTACTGTGTTCAACAAATATGTGATGGAGCTTCGTTATCCGTTCAGCCTGAACCCCAGTTCCACTATTTTTGGCCTGGCTTTCGTAGAGGCGGCCAACGGTTACCGCGACATGCAGGATTACAATCCTTTCAGGCTGCGTCGCTCTGCTGGTATAGGTATGCGCTTTTATCTGCCGATGTTTGGTCTGCTTGGATTTGATTATGGTATAGGATTTGACCGTATCCAGCCCGGCGGTGGCCTGAAGGATGCAGCCAAGTTTACCTTCATGCTCGGCTTTGAACCAGAATAATTGTGAAATAAATTTATATATTGCAAAGATTAACCGGTTTTCCCCGGAAGCCAAAAATCTATAGTAGCATGAAGAAAATATTTATTACAGCGGCCTTAGTACTGGCCATGGCAGGTGCAGCGAGTGCACAGCGCTATTGTGTGATAGATACCAAATATATCCTGGAGAGCATTCCTGAATACAAGGACTCCCAGAAAAAGCTGGATGCAGTGGCGGAACAATGGCAGAAAGAAATTGATGTCAAGTTCCAGGAAGTGGATAAAATGTACAAGTCTTACCAGGCGGAGCAGGTAATGCTCACAGAAGAGCTGAAACGCAAGCGGGAAGACGAGATTGTGGCAAAGGAGAAGGAAGCCAAGGACCTGCAGAAGAAACGTTTCGGATATGAAGGGGACCTGTTTAAAAAGCGGGAAGAGCTGGTAAAACCGATCCAGGACAAGATTTACAATGCTGTTCAGAAGCTTTCTGCCAGCAGAATGTATGACTTTGTGCTGGACAAGGCAGGCGGCACTACCGTGATTTTCTCAGATCCTAAACTGGATAAAAGCGAGGAAATACTGAAATCGCTGGGCGTAAAGAAATAATTATCTTGTACCTATTTTTTAACTAATAAGTATTAAAATTTTTTTAAACACAGACAACATCATGAAGAAGTTCGTAATTATTGCTTTCGTAGCAGTTACCGGTTTGTTCAGCGTGAATGCAATGGCCCAGTCCAAAGTAGCACATATCAATGCGCAAGCGCTCGTAGGTAGCATGCCGGAAGCCAAAAAAGCAGAGACTGATCTCCAGACTTATGCACAAAGCCTGGAAGCTGAGGGCAAAACAATGGTGGACGAGTACACTAAAAAAGTAAAAGAATTCGACGACAAAGCGGCCAGCATGACTGAAAATATGAAAGAAATCAAAGGCCGTGAAATCCAGGACGCTCAGAAACGTATCCAGGACTACCGTGAAAGAGCTGAACAGCAAGTACAGCAGAAACAACAGGAGCTGCTGAAACCTATCTACGATAAAGCCCGCAAAGCGATCGAAGATGTTGCCAAAGAAAAAGGTTACGGTTATGTAATCGACAGCTCTGCTGGTCTGCTGCTGGTGTCTCCTTCTGCTGACGACCTGCTGCCTGCAGTAAAAACCAAACTCGGTATCAAATAATTAACGTTATTAATATAAGAGATGGAATACGGCTGATGCTGTATTCCATTTTTTATTCAGGAGACAGGTATTTTGGGATTTATTTTACTTTTTGAATTATTTCTGCTACCTTTGCCTTCCGTTTTAAAAATAGTGTCTCCGAAAGGGGAATCTTTTAGTATAGTACAGGTAAAAACATAAAAAAGAAATGAAACGTACTTTTCAACCGCATAACAGACGCAGAAAGAGCGTTCACGGCTTCAGAAAGAGAATGGAAACTGCCAACGGCCGTAAGGTACTGGCTTCCCGTAGAGCAAAAGGTCGTAAGAAGCTGACTGTTTCTGACGAGCGTAAGCTGAAATAATCCAGTAGCTAAATACTATTTGCCATAAAAACTTATTCTTTTACAAAAGAGGAGAGGTTAAAGAGCAGAAAACTTATTGAAACGCTTTTTCGTGAAGGAAAAGCGTTTTCTGTTTTCCCGTTCCGTATCATTTACCTGCCCGTCAAGGAGCTGCCGGTAAATAAATATCCGGTGCAGGTGGGCTTTAGCGCCTCCTCCCGGCGTTTTCCCCATGCGGTGGACCGTAACCGTATTAAACGCCTCGCCCGTGAAGCCTGGCGCCTCCAAAAGCAGGGATTATATGATCACCTGCGCACTGAATCCCGTCAACTCGCCGTTTTCCTCGTCTATACCGACAAAAAAATCGCGGATTTTTCTACCCTGCACCACAAAATTTCGGTAATTTTAGAGAAATTGAAGAATAGCTATTAGCCTGTTGCTGTTAGCTTTTAGGGAATGCTGGGAAGTTGTTTTACTAAAAGCCGACGCCCCTGCCGGTTATTGGCCTAAAAGCGATGCTACTATGAAGCGCTGGTTAAGTTACCCGTTTATTTTCCTGATCAAAGTATATCAGTGGCTAATTTCTCCGCTGCTGGGCGCCAAATGCCGCTATACGCCCACCTGCTCCCAATATGGACTGGAAGCGTTCCGGAAATACGGCGTTTTTAAAGGTGGCTATCTCACGATAAAACGTATTTTGTCGTGCCATCCCTGGGGAGGGCACGGTTATGATCCGGTTCCCTGACACTGTTCCGTATCCACCCGCCAACGATCATCATCATTCATCTTATACCCTCTTTGCATGCGTGCATTTTTGAATAAAAGGAAAAAATTACTGGCGGCCCTGCTGCTGCTGGTCACCGCCGGCGGCCTCTTCGCCTATAACGAAAGCGACCGCTACTTCCAGATCGCCAAAAACCTGGACATCTTCGCTGCTTTCTACCGGGAGCTGAACACCTACTACGTAGACGACCTGCCCCCGGAAAAAGTAATGCACCGCGGTATTGAAGCCATCCTTGAGGAAACAGACCCGTTCACCGATTTCGTGACCGAAGAGAACCTGGACGACCTGAAGTTCATGGCCACCGGTAAATACGGCGGGGTAGGCGCTTCCATCAATAAAAACGGGGAGTGGACCACCATCACCGATGTGTATGAAGGCAGCCCGATGGACAAGGCCGGCGTAAAGCCCGGCGACATCATCGTCACCATGGACGGTAAATCAGTGAAAGACACGCCGCAGGATGATATCAGCAAAATGCTGAAAGGCGCTCCCGGCACCTCTCTCGATATCCTGTTCAGGAACCCGGTATCAGGGAAGGAATCACCCAAAAAAATCATACGCGAGGAAATCAATGTAAAACCTGTCAGCTACTCCGGCCTGGTAGGTAAAGACATCGCCTATATCCGGATGACCCAGTTCACCGAAAACAGCGGCGCCATGGTACGCAGCGCTTTCCAACAACTGAAACAGGCCAACCCAGGGCTGAAAGGCGTGATACTCGACCTGCGCGGCAACCCCGGCGGCCTGCTCGATGAAGCGGTGGTAGTATCCAATATTTTTGTGGACAAAAGCAAACTGATAGTAAGTACCAAAGGCAAGGTAAAAAACTGGGACCGCAACTACGAAACATCTGAAACACCACTGGACACACATATTCCGTTGGCTGTGCTGACCAACCACTCTTCCGCTTCCGCCGCAGAAATCGTGGCAGGGGCCGTTCAGGACCTCGACAGGGGCCTGGTGATAGGGCAGCGCTCCTACGGCAAGGGCCTAGTGCAAACTACCCGCCAGCTGCCTTATAACACCAAACTGAAAGTCACTACCGCCAAATACTATACGCCCAGCGGCCGCTGTATACAGGCTATCGACTATTCCCACCGCAATGACGATGGCAGCGTGGACTATGTGCCCGATTCCCTGAAGAAAACATTTCATACCGCCAACGGCCGTACGGTAAAAGACGGCGGCGGTATTGAACCGGACAGCCTGGTGTCTCCCACCTATATCAGCCAGGTGTCTGCCACCCTGCTGCGCAAACAGTTCATCTTCGACTATGCTACCAACTACTATTACAGTCATCCCAAAATAGCGCCTGCAGCTGATTTCGCACTTACCGACGAGGAGTTCGCTGATTTCGAGCGTTACCTGGACAACAAGGACTACAGCTATAAAACCCGCAGTGAAGATGCTTTGGAGAATTTCAAGAACACCGCAAAGCGTGAAAAGTACTACGATGCGGTGGCTAAAGAGCTGGAGCAGCTGGAGCAGAAGATGAAACATGATAAGAAACAAGACCTCCTGAAAAATAAAACTGAGATCAAACGCCTGCTGGAAGAAGAAATCACCAATCGTTATTATTCACAGCATGGCCGCATTGCCAAGTCGCTGGCATGGGACCGTGAGGTAACTACTGCGGCAGCGCTGCTGCGCGACCCTGCCGCATATAAACAGGCACTCAGCACCAGCCGCAAGTAAATCCGCCTGCATAAAAATATTACCGTAAAGCCTGCTTCCCTTGTCCGGAGCAGGCTTTCGTATGTTTAAAATTATGATTTCCCATTTATTGTTTATATTTTAACAAACGCATTCATCAATTTCTTCCATTAAAGTAAAAAGATATACATGCCAGTAAATTCCAACGAAAGCTCACGCCGGCATTTTATCAGCAAATTTGCCAAAGGTGTGGTGGGGGCTTCTTTATTGCCTAACATCATTACAGCAGCTGACAGAAAACGGAACGTTGAATCACTCTCACGACTAAACGAAAAGTACAGTGCCAATGACCAGATCCAGGTGGCATTGATTGGCGCCGGCGGCATGGGCACAGCAGATGCCAACACCGCTATCACCGTACCCGGTGTGAAACTGGTGGCAGCCTGTGACCTGTATGACGGCCGTCTGGCGGATGCCAAAAAGAAATGGGGCAATGATATTTTCACGACCCGTAACTACAATGAAATCCTTGACCGTAAAGATATAGACGCGGTCATCATTGCAGTGCCGGACTTCTGGCATAAGGACATTTCCGTGGCAGCCATGAACAAAGGCAAATCCGTTTATTGTGAAAAGCCGATGGTACACGACGTCAGTGAAGGACCTGCCGTAGTAGAGGCACAGAAAAGAAACGGCAAGGTAGTGTACCAGGTAGGCAGCCAGGGCATGAGCTCACTGGGCAACGAAAAAGCCCGGCAGCTGTTGAAAGACGGCGCTATCGGCAAGCTGAACTACGCCGAAGGCTTCTGGGCACGTATGTCACCCACGGGTGCTTGGCAGTATCCTATTCCGGCTGATGCTTCCACTAAAACAGTTGACTGGGACGCTTACCTCAAAAACGCCCCTAAGCGCGCTTTTGACCCGCTGCGTTTCTTCCGCTGGCGTAATTATAAAGACTATGGTACCGGCGTTTCCGGCGACCTGTTCGTACACCTGTTCTCCAGCCTTCACCTGGTGACCGGCTCCATCGGGCCCAATAAAGTAATGGCTACCGGTGGCCTGCGTTACTGGAAAGACGGCCGTGAAGTACCGGATATCATGCTTGGCATGTTCGATTATCCTGAAACAGCGGTCCACCCTGCGTTTAACCTGTCACTCCGCGTTAACTTCGTAGACGGTACCGGCGGTACCAACTACCTGCGCATGGTAGGCAGCGAAGGCTCCATGACAGTAGAGTGGGACCGTGTAACGTTGTACCGCAACAGGATAGCTGTAGACGAGAATGATCCGCTGGCCGCTGCCAACGCTGCTGCTGATGCGGCCAAATCGTATACCTATCACCGTGCGGAGATGTTGCCTCCCGATAAAATGGTATATGAGGCGGACAAAGGCTATAAAGGCGCGCATTTTGATCACTTCTACAATCTGTTCAATGCCATGCGCACCGGCGGTAAAGTAGCGGAAGATCCGTTGTTCGGTTTCCGTGCGGCCGCTCCGGCGTTACTGTGTAACGAAAGTTATTTCAACAATAAGATCATTCAGTGGGACCCACAGAACCTGAAAGTTGTATAATCCATAAAAAGTGAACCATATGAAGAAGTTTTTAGTACCTGCCCTGTCCGTAATGGCCGTGACTGTGATGTCATGCGGCGGCGGCGCTACCAAAGAAGCAAAAGATTCAACAGTCGTAAAGGACTCGGTGATAACTGCCGCTCCCTCTTCAACAGCGGTGGACACTACCGCCATTACTGCTCTCAGCGATGCTGACAAGGCTGCCGGCTGGCAACTGTTGTTCAATGGCACCAGCAAAGATGGCTGGCGTGGTTTCAAAAACAAACCCACAGAACCATGGATAGTGGAAAACGGCGTGTTGCACTGCCTGGGCAGCACCACCGATAAAAGTGATAAACGTGGCGACCTGATCACCAATAAAGAATACGAAAACTTTGAACTGACAGCCGACTGGAAGCTGGCGCCTAAAGGCAACAGCGGTATCCTGTACATGGTGACAGAAGAGTTTGATGCGCCTTACCTGAGCGGTCCGGAGTATCAGATCATTGATGATAACAACTTCCCGGAGAAGCTGGAAGACTGGCAGAAAACCGGCGCCAACTATGCCATGAACCCTCCGTTGGTGGCTGCTTCCAATCCTATCGGACAATGGAATACCACTAAAATCATCGTGAACAAAGGACATGTGGAACACTGGCTGAATGGTCAGAAAACAGCTGAATATGACCTCTGGACAGACGAGTGGAAGAAACACAAAGCAGAAGGCAAATGGAAAGATGCCAAGGGCTACGGAATGTCCAAAAAAGGCCACATTGCGTTACAGGACCATGGCAGCGAGATCTGGTTCAAGAACATTAAAATCAAAGAACTGTAACAGGTTGTACCTGCTATAAACAACAAACCCCGCCACATGATGGCGGGGTTTGTTGTTTATAGCGCTAAAACGTTTATTAGATAGCAGCTTCGTATCTTTTGTTGATAGCGTTCCAGTCAACCACGTTCCAGAAAGCATTCAGGTATTCCGGACGGCGGTTTTGATATTTCAGGTAGTAAGCGTGTTCCCATACGTCAACACCCAGGATAGGAATGCCTTTAACTTCAGCAACGTCCATCAGCGGGTTGTCCTGGTTAGGTGTGGAAGAAACTTCCAGTTTACCGTCTTTCACCAGCAGCCATGCCCAGCCGGAACCGAAGCGGGTAGCGCCGGCGGTGTTGAACTTCTCCTTGAAGGCATCAAAAGAGCCGAAAGTGCTGTTGATGGCTTCAGCCAGTTTACCAGTAGGCTGGCCACCTGCATTAGGAGCGAGGCTGGTCCAGAAAAAGCTGTGGTTCCAGTGGCCACCGCCGTTGTTTCTTACAGCAGGGCTGATTTTCCCAGCATTTGCCACCAGTTCTTCCAGGGATTTGTTCTCATTCTCAGTGCCGGCAATCGCTTTGTTCAGATTGTCAACATATGCCTGATGGTGCTTACCGTGGTGAATTTCCATCGTCAATTTATCAATATGCGGCTCTAACGCGTCGGTAGCGTAGGGTAAGCTCGGGAGTGTAAATGCCATAACTCTTGTTTTTATTGGGTTTGAAAATATTATTTACAGATAGTCGCCAAATTTACTGCCAATCCGTTAAAAATCAATTTCAATTTTCAATTACTAAATTAGGCCCTGTCTGATGCTGTGTCATATGGAAAATTATTTTATATTTACATAGACTCGGTTTAACAGGACGTAACATCAGACATGTTTTTTCGTATGTGCCTGACAGTTGTTTACCTATTGTTTGTTTAAAACGTATAGTATGCATACAGGCTCGGACTTAGGGCAAAACCTTTCCCTCACCGCCTTGCAAAAGGAAAATGAGCAGCTAAAAGATCGTCATCAATGGTTGGAGAACATTGTAAACAGTGTCCCTGCCATGCTTTATTGTTATGATAACAATAACAAAACCATTACGTGGTGCAACCATTACCTGGCAGCAGCATTTGGCTATACTCCTCCGGAGATGACCGGTTTGGGGATGGATTTTTTCCGGCATATCATGCATCCGGACGACTTTAAGATGGCGAGCGTAGCTCAGCAGTCATTTATTGACAACAAAAGCCATTTCGGCGGCGTGGCCCGTATCCGTAAGAAGGGGGACACCGACTACCGCTGGCTTCTCGGGATGGAAGTGCCTTTTACGTGGGACAACCACGGGAAGGTGAAAGAAATCATCTGCGCTTTCCTGGACCTTACCAATGCCATTGATACCAATGCCCAACTGACAGTGGCGCTCAATGAGATACTGCGCCGGCAGAATGAAAACCTGCTGAACAAGCTCACCCCGCGCGAAAAAGACGTGCTGGGACTGGCCGTGCAGGGCCTTAATAACAAAGAGATCGCCAACTCTCTGAATTTAAGCCGCTATACCGTAGAGACCCATCGCAAAAATATCCGCCTGAAACTGAAGGTGCGTAATACCACAGAACTGGTGGCCATTGCCCGGAAGATAGGTTTTCAATAATATTCTCAGATGTTAAAATAATATCAGTTTTTTCTGTTTTAGCATTGATTTTTCATGGCCCTCAGCATTTACCATTAAGGATGAAAAATATATTATTAAATTGTATATTATTGATTGTCAACCATTATCGGTGCAAAAAGTGCAAATTTTTTATTGCTAAACTTTGCTAAATTTTCATAAAAATACCCAAGCTTGGGTATTTGCTTGCTTTTGTATCTCCACTAATTTAGTGAATCAAAAAGAAGTATGTTTTTTAAACATCCGGACATGATTATTGGCTGAAATACCCCCTATCACTATGATAACCGAGGAAAGAGCATTTTATATCTTACAACTGGACCAAACTGCCACCGCAGAAGAGATCGTGGAGCGTTATGAAAATCTGAAGGACCAGTACAGAAAGATCAAGGACGAGACGGAAGATCTGAGGACACGGCTGGCCTACCAGCTGAAACAAATTGAACTGGATGATGTGTTCATATACTTCAGAAGAAAACAACGGATCTGATTAACGCAGCTTTTTATAATTTTCATTCATTGTCTTTTTAAGCTCAGTTTTTCATCCATTGTTTGTCTTCAAACAAACACCCTCAAAATTTAACCTGCTTTCAGCTTGCCGGTATTCCCTTGCCCTTCCCGAACATTGTGTTTTAATTGATTATATTTAGGCCATCAAACCCTACCCTAACCAAAAACACGCATTATGAATGTATTTCTGATGATCCTGGGATTTCTGGCACTGATAGTAATCTTATCTTCTTTTGTGACCGTACAGCAGGGCAATGTGGCTATCACCACCATTTTCGGTAAGTATAACCGGATTTTGTTCCCTGGCCTGAACTGGAAAATCCCCCTGATTGAAAAAGTTTTTAAGAAAATTTCCATCCAGAACAGATCAGTGGAACTGGAGTTTCAGGCCATCACGATAGACCAGGCCAACGTTTATTTTAAAGCGATGCTGTTGTATTCCGTTTGGAACCAGGAAGAAGAAACCCTGAAAAACGTAGCCTTTAAATTCATGGACGAGAGAAGCTTCATGCAGGCGCTGGTACGCACCATCGAAGGCTCTATCCGTGGATTTGTGGCTACCAAAAGGCAGGCGGAAGTACTGGGCCTGCGTAAAGACATTACAGAACACGTAAAGGAACAGATAGACAAAACCTTGGAGGAATGGGGCTTCCACCTGCTGGACCTCCAGATGAACGATATTACATTTGATGAAGTGATCATGAAGTCCATGGCACAGGTGGTGGCGTCCAACAACCTGAAAGCTGCCGCCGAAAACGAAGGCCAGGCACTGTTGATCACTAAAACCAAAGCTGCCGAGGCAGATGGTAACGCTATCAAAATTGCCGCGGAAGCAGAACGTCAGGCCGCACAGCTGCGCGGTATGGGCGTGGCGCTGTTCCGGGAGGAAGTGGCCAAAGGTATGACTACCGCTGCCAAAGAGATGCAGCAGGCCAACCTCGATACCTCTGTGATCCTCTTCTCTATGTGGACAGAAGCCATCAAAAACTTTGCGGAAAATTCCAAAGGCAACGTAATCTTCCTCGATGGTTCGTCTGAAGGCATGGACCAAACCATGAAACAGATGATGGCGATGAATAAACTGATGCAGAACCAGAACCAGAAATAATAATTACGAATTACGAATTACGAATTGAGGGCTGTCTATTGGCGTAGGTTACTAGTAACTTTTCCAATAAACAGCCCTCAATTCGTAATTCGTAATTCGTAATTTGTAATTGAATCAGAGATATTTGTCTCCCGCCTTGCGTTCTCCCATGTTACGGGCAGGCACTCCATACCAGATACTGAAAGGCGGTACCGGTTTGAGCACTACGGCGCCGGCGCCAACGATGCTCTGTTCACCAATGCTGATACCATGTTTTACCACCGCGCCAATGCTGACAGCTGTATACGCGCCGATGGTCACATTGCCGCCGGTCACTACCCGTGGGGCTACGCTGGCATAATTGTCCATATGGCTATCGTGGTCTATGGAGGCAGCGGTGTTGACAATACAATGATTACCGATAACGGTGTTGGTATTGATCACAGCATTGGCGGCAATTATATTACCATGGCCGATGTTGGCTGTATTGGATATTACAGCGGAAGGATGAATGGCATTGATGAATTCGAAAGAAGGCATGATGGCCTGTATTTTGGCCACCACCTGGCTGCGCACCCAGTTGTCCCCGATGCCGACAATGCCGCCTGTTATCTGATGTGCGGCCATCAGTTCGGGCAGGTCTTGTTCCCCTCCCAAAACGGTGAGGTCACCAAAGCATACGGTCCCTTTTTCCCTGAAGGCATCAATAAACCCTGTTACCCGGTAACCGGGCATCAATGAAAGGATATCTGCTACGACCCTGCCATGGCCGGATGAGCCGATGACAACGATGTTTTTTCTTTGCATAAATTCCGGTCTCTCAATAAACGTTTGGTTCAGAAATATGGTTAGCGTTTTTGTTCAAAAAAGGTTTTCATCAGTTGCAGGCTTTCTTCTTTGCAGGGGCCTGCTTCCAGTTTTGTTTTGGGATGGAAGGGCGACCGTTCGCCGGTGGCGCGCCGGTAGCTGTTTTTGTCGTCCGCGGCTGCATAAACGATGCGGCCTATCTTGCTCCAGTACAGGGCGCCGGCACACATCAGGCACGGCTCTACGGTGACATAGAGCGTGGCTTCCATCAGGTACTTGCTGCCCAGCGTGTTAAAGGCGGCGGTCAGTGCGATCATTTCCGCATGAGCGGTACAGTCATTTAACCGCTCTACCTGGTTATGCCCGCGGCCAATCACCTGGTTATTGAGCACCACTACGGCGCCGATGGGCACTTCTCCGTCTTCAAAAGCCTTGTGCGCTTCTTTCAGCGCCTGCTTCATATAGTAAGTATCGTCAATCATAATCCTATTTAATCATCTCGAGGAACTCATCTTCCGTGATAATCCTGATGGTGTTGATTTTCTTTGCTTTCTCCAGTTTGCTGCCGGCGTCGTCGCCTACCACCAGGTAGTTGAGCTTACTGCTGACGCCGCTCATGATTTTGCCGCCCTGTTGTTCTACCATTTCTTCTGCCTCGCTGCGTTTCAGCTTATGCAGCGTACCGGTGAAGAGGAAGGTTTGATCAGCGAGATTACCGCCGGTATGGCGTTCACTCTTGGTATTGGTCATGTTGATGCCCAGCGATGCCAGTTTCTCCAGCATATGAATGTTGTCATCATTGGTGAAGAACGCGCGGATGGAGCCCGCAACTTTAGGGCCGATATCTTCCAGCGCCAGGATTTGTTCTTCTGTCCAGTGGCGCAGGTCCATGATGTTGGTGACAGCGTTGGCCAGTGTTTTGGCGGTTGTTTCGCCCACGTAGCGGATACCGAGGCCGAAAATGAGGCGGTGCAGAGGCTGCGACTTGGATTGTTCGATCGCTGTTTGCAGGTTGCTGAGCGATTTTTTGCCAAAGCCTTCCATGGCGCCAATCTTTTCGAAGTCCAGTTCATAGATGCCGGGAATATCTTTCATGAGGCCCTGGGCATAGAACTTACGGACGTTGCTTTCCCCGAAACTTTTGATGTCCATGGCATCTTTGCTCACGAAGTGGATCATCCGTTCCACTACCTGTGCTTCACAGTTGATATTAGTGCAGCGCAAAACGCTTTCCCCTTCCGGTTTTACGAGTTGATCGTTACAAACGGGGCATTGCGTGGGGAACACGATATCCTTTTCTTCTCCGGTACGGAGGTCGGCCACAGACTTAACGATATAGGGGATTACGTCGCCGGCTCTTTCTACCAGCACCATATCGCCCAGTTTCAGGTCTTTCTCCCGGATAACGTCTTCATTAAAAAGAGAGATGGAAGACACCGTGACACCGCCGATATGAACAGGGTCTATCTTGGCCACCGGTGTGATGGAGCCGGTACGGCCCACCTGGAATTCCACTGCGCGGAGGCGGCTGGTAGCCTGACGGGCTTTGAATTTATAGGCGATGGCCCAGCGGGGGTGGTGGGTGGTCATTCCCAGTTTGTCCTGCAGGGCATAGTCATTTACCTTGATCACCATACCGTCGATTTCGTAGGGCAGGTTGTCGCGTTCTGCTTCAAACTGAAGACAGTAATCGATGACAGCCTGAACGCCTTTCACTACTTTTTTCTCTTTGGCAGGGCTGCGGAAACCGAGAGTGGACAGGAGGTCCAGGGTACCGCTATGTGTTTTGATGGCATCCGGTTCCTGTTGACCTGTTTCCATGGTATGATAGCTCATGTGATAGAGAAACGCTTCCAGGCCACGTTTGGCCACTTCGTTAGGGTCTACCATGCGCAGTGAGCCCGAGGCGGCGTTGCGTGGATTGGCCAGCGGGGGCAGGTTTTCAGCGATACGTTTATCGTTGAACGCTTTGAAGGTGTTTTTATTGATCAGCACTTCCCCGCGTATTTCTATCTGATGGATACCATATTTGGAAAAGCTGGCGGACAGCGGGATAGAGCGGATCTGGCGGATGTTGGTGGTAATGTCTTCACCGGCGATGCCATCACCGCGGGTGGCGCCTCTGGACAGCCGGTCGTTCTCGTAAATAAGGGAGATGCTGGCACCGTCGAACTTAGGTTCTATACAGTATTCTATTTCCTGTAATCCTGCGGCCTCCCTGGCTTTGCGGTCCCAGTCAATGAGGTCGTCCGCATTGTAGGAGTTCTCCAGGCTAAGCATGGGCACGAGGTGCTGTACGGTCACAAATTCTTTGGTAAGGCCTTTGGCCACACGCTGGGTGGGAGAGTCGGGACTGATCAGATCAGGATGTGCTGTTTCCAGTTTTTTCAGCCAGGCAAAGAGCTGGTCGTACTCATAGTCGCTGAGTATGGGATCACTCTGTACATAATAACGCCAGTCATTGTAGGTAATGACCCGGCGTAATGCCTCCAGGGTTTCGTCAATGGAATGGAGCAATGTTTGTTGCTGTTGGTGCTTCAGCAGGTCTTTGGCCAGCTGTGCCAGGGTTATTTCTATTTCCTTTGTGTACATAATGCTTGATACTGAGCTGTAAAAATAAACTTATCTTTCCGCTTCGCTAAAACAAAGCAAAAAATTCGGTCTTTTTGCTTTTAATGTCCCGTTTTTTTCTTTCATTTGAATTATGATTGCCTTATCACAAGGTTTAAGACGATAACAGTAATTCCACGCATTTTTATGATGTCTATGTACACCAAAAACATCAATACTCACCTTGTTGAGATTAAGAGTTATTTCAAGGTTGCCATATCGGTAGATTGTGTCATTTTCGGGTTTAACGGAAATGAGCTGAAAGTGCTGCTGATAGAGTCTGACCTGAAGGAATATAAAGGGAAATGGTCATTGCTGGGAGATGTGGTGCGGCCGGACGAAGAGCTGGACGAAGCTGCCTACCGGGTACTGAAAGCACGTACGGGGCTGGATGATTTGTATATGGAGCAGGTGCAGACATTTGGCGCGATCAATCGTCACCCTGCAGGCCGCGTAATCACAGTAGCGTATTATTCGCTGGTGAACATCGAACATGTGGAATTGAAAAAACATAATAACGACCTGCACTGGCATTCGGTAAAAGACCTGCAAAACATGGCGTTTGACCATAAGCAGATACTGGACACGTGCCATGAGCGCCTGAAACAGCAGGTGATGGTGCAGCCTGTCGGTTTTAACCTGCTGCCCAAAAAGTTCTCGCTGCGTGAGCTGCAGAACCTCTATGAAGCTATCCTGGACGTAGAGCTGGACCGTCGTAATTTCCGGAAGAAGTTCCTGTCTATGGACCTGCTGATGGACCTCAATGAGGAAGAAGAGGATGTGCCGCACCGTCCTGCCAAACTATACAAGTTCAACTTTGATAAATATGACCAGCGTAAAAAACGCTACCTGGGTATTGGTTTTTGAGCTCCCGGTGTAGCCAGCAGACAGTCAGTGAACACATGATACCGGTCATTATTTTGACATGATATTTTTTTAGCCCTCCGGTGGATATCCACCCAGATTCCTGTTAATATATATGTCGATGAAATCCTTTGCCATGAAGGATTAAGCGCGTTATGCCCCGTGGCGCGGAGGTTTGAACTTATTTCTCCATAAAAAGAGAAAAAAAGTTTGTTTTTAACAAAAATTTAAGTAAGATTGTGTAAAATATACACACCTTGAAAATAAGGGTGGGATGAAAACCAGAATTTAAATCGTATTTGTACGTTTTTGCCATTAAGTCGGAGTTAGATATTTTCCATTTATCAAGTATGCCAGAAAGAAATCAATAAAGTATTTTATCAATAGTTTGATTTTATAGTTCCACGTTATGAAACAAGAAGGCCGCTGAGCACTTTTGTAAGTGTCTTATTTTCTACGCTTTCCCTTGTACAGTGGTTTGTACAGGGGAAAGTTGTTTTAGGGAAAAACTAACCCATTCCGGATATGCTTAAATAATTTGCAACAGGAATCTTTTTCCGTTTGATCTCTTCTAAACCCCTGTTACTCCTGTATTTCAGGCAGTTTTTCCGTAACTTGCATAGCTCGCAAAGATTGGTAATCCGGCAAAGGACAGCTCCTTTGTGTGAAAAAGAATCTCATATGTCATATACACCACAACATAAGGTCCGCATTGTAACCGCAGCAGCACTGTTCGACGGGCATGACGCCGCTATCAACATCATGCGGCGTATCATGCAGGCCAAGGGCGCCGAAGTGATCCATCTGGGACATAACCGCTCCGCTGCGGAAATAGTAGACTGTGCGGTACAGGAAGACGCACAGGGAATAGCCGTAACCTCCTACCAGGGTGGGCACGTGGAATTTTTTAAATACATGTATGACCTGCTGCAGGAGAAAGGCTGCGGACACATTAAAATCTTCGGTGGCGGTGGCGGCACCATCCTGCCTGCTGAAATAGAGGAACTGCACGCCTATGGCATAGCCCGCCTGTATTCCCCTGATGATGGCCGCCAGATGGGCCTCGAAGGCATGATTGAAGATCTCATCAGCCAATGCGATATTGCTGTTACCCCACTGACCAGCGGCGGCAACGTGGAAGACATCCCCCAGCTGAAAAAAAGTAAAAACCCGAAAATCATTGCCCGCGCTATCAGCCTTGCGGAAAACGACATGCCGGTGGCACTGCTGAGCGGCGCCAAAGCCCGGAGAGCCGTGACCGTAGATGCCGAAGAAGGGACACATATCACCAGCACGCCGGCAGACAAAACCTCTCCGGTACTGGGCATCACCGGCACCGGTGGTGCGGGTAAAAGCAGCGTGACAGACGAACTGGTACGCCGCTACCTGACCCATTTTTCAGATAAGACGGTGGCCGTTATCTCGGTAGACCCATCCAAGAAAAAGACCGGCGGCGCCCTGTTGGGCGACCGTATCAGGATGAACGCCATCCACCACCCGCGGGCCTATATGCGTTCCCTCGCCACCCGCGAGAGCGACAAAGCCATCAGCGAACATATCCAGGAAGCCATCGATATCTGCAAACTGGCAGGCTTCGATTTTATCATCCTCGAAACATCCGGTATCGGTCAAAGCGATACTGCTATCACCGACTACTGCGACGTGTCCCTCTATGTGATGACACCGGAATATGGTGCGGCTTCACAGCTGGAAAAAATCAACATGCTGGATTATGCAGATGTGATCGCCATCAACAAGTTCGACAAAGCTGGCGCCCTCGATGCCCTGCACGATGTGCGCAAACAATATAAACGCAACCACACCCTGTGGACGGCCAAAGATGAAGAGCTGCCGGTGGTAGGCTCTATCGCCTCCCAGTTCAACGATGCAGGCATTAACCTGCTTTTTGAAAGGGTGATGGAAAAGGTAGTGGAGAAAACCGGCGCCCCCTTCGGCCCGATGGCGCATGAAAGCCTGAAATCCACCACTACCAAATCACAGATCATTCCGCCTGCCAGGGTACGTTACCTGGCGGAAATCGGCGAAGCTATCGCCGACTACAGCAAATGGGTGGATGAACAATGTAAAATCGCCACACAGCTCTACCAGATTGCCGGCGTAATCGCCATCGATGCTGCCAAAGCCCCGTTGCTGGCCGATATCCAGACGAAGCTGTCCGAAGCGCTCCATCCGGAATGCAAAAAACTGGTGGACGAATGGCCGGCGCTGCTGAAAAAATATGCGGCAGACAACTACGAATTCCAGGTAAGGGACAAGGTGATCAAACTACCACTGTTCACCGAAAGCCTCAGCCATAGCCGCATTCCGAAGGTAAGTCTGCCTAAGTACAACGACTGGGGAGATATCCTGCGTTGGCAGCTCACTGAAAACCTGCCGGGAGAATTCCCGTATGCTGCCGGCGTATTCCCGCTCAAACGCGAAGGCGAAGACCCTACCCGTATGTTTGCTGGTGAAGGCGGTCCGGAAAGGACAAACAAACGCTTCCACTATGTATCACTCGATCAGCCGGCCAAACGCCTGTCCACCGCATTCGACAGCGTAACGCTCTATGGGGAGGACCCTGCCGTGCGTCCGGACATCTACGGAAAAATCGGAAACTCCGGCGTAAGCATCGCTACAGTAGATGATGCTAAAAAGCTGTACAGTGGCTTCGATCTCTGCGATCCGAAAACATCGGTGTCTATGACCATCAATGGTCCGGCGCCCATCCTGCTGGCCTTCTTCATGAATGCTGCCATCGATCAGCAGTGTGAAAAATATATCCGGGAAAATGGACTGACCGAACAGGTACAGGCCACTATCCGGGAGAAATTCAAAGACCATCCGCTGCCGCATTATAACGGCGACCTGCCTGCCGGAAACGACGGTCTGGGCCTGTCTCTGCTCGGCATCTCCGGCGAAGAGGTGCTGCCGGCCGAGGTATATCAGAAAATCCGGGCACATGCCCTCAGCACTGTCCGTGGTACCGTACAGGCAGATATCCTGAAAGAAGACCAGGCCCAAAACACCTGTATCTTCTCCACCGAGTTTGCCCTCAAACTCATGGGCGACGTACAGGAATATTTTATCACACAGAAAGTCCGCAACTTCTACTCTGTCAGCATTTCAGGGTATCACATCGCTGAAGCCGGCGCTAATCCGATCACGCAGCTGGCCTTCACGCTGGCCAACGGTTTTACCTATGTGGAATACTACCTGAGCCGCGGCATGCATATCGACGATTTTGCGCCTAACCTGTCGTTCTTTTTCAGCAACGGCATGGACCCTGAATATGCCGTCATAGGCCGCGTGGCGCGCCGTATCTGGGCTAAAGCCATCAAATACAAATACAAGGGCAACGATCGTTCCCAGAAGCTGAAATACCATATTCAGACTTCCGGCAGAAGCCTCCACGCACAGGAGATCGACTTCAACGATATCCGCACCACGCTGCAGGCACTGTACGCCATATACGATAACTGCAACTCCCTCCATACCAACGCCTATGACGAAGCTATCACCACGCCTACGGAAGAAAGCGTGAGAAGGGCCATGGCCATCCAGCTGATCATCAACCGCGAACTGGGCACTGCTAAAAACGAAAACCCGGTACAGGGCTCTTTCTTTATCGAAGAACTGACCGACCTTGTGGAAGAGGCCGTGCTGGCGGAATTTGAACGCATCACCGAACGCGGGGGCGTTCTCGGCGCAATGGAAAGGATGTACCAGCGTAATAAAATCCAGGAAGAAAGCCTCTACTATGAATCACTGAAACATACCGGTGAATATCCTATCGTAGGCGTAAATACGTTCCTGAATAAAAACGGTTCCCCTACCATTATTCCGGCAGAGGTGATCCGCTCCACCACAGAGGAAAAAGATTTCCAGATTAAAACGCTGGAAGCCTTCCAGCACCGCCACCAACATAAAAACGCCGCTGCGCTCAAACAGCTGCAGCAGGTGGCCATCAATAACGGAAACCTCTTTGCGGAACTGATGGAAACAGTAAAACACTGTTCCCTCGGACAAATTACCCATGCGCTGTATGAAGTAGGGGGGCAGTACCGCCGCAACATGTAACTGCGATGGACATGATGAGATAAAAAGAAGATAATCATTGATTTATTATATGGGCTGGCCTTTTGGGCCGGCCCATTGTTTTTGGGACGTGTTAAGGACAATCCCCCGGCGCTAAAAAACTTTCATTTTACGGGTCGGGAACAATATATCTGCCCTGGGCTTTAGCCCCGGGAAATGTTATATTAGTATTATCAATCGTGTGGCTATTGTGTCGCTCTGGACGCCTGTTCTATTTTTATCAGTCTTATTGATTTATTATCTGCGATTATCGACATGCATATGAAAAAGATGCTTTTCAGTGTGCTGTTACTGGCCTCATTACAGGCCACAGCACAAACGCCTGACACCGTGGCCAAACGGGTACTATTGCCAAACGGATGGTCCCTGACGCCGGTAGGACACTCCCTGCCACTGGGAGACCTGCCCCTGAATATGGTGCTCTCCGCTTCCGGAAAATACCTCGCCGTAAACAACAATGGCCAGAGCAAACACACCTTGCAACTGATAGACGCCCGGCAGGAAACACTGCTGGACGAGGTGGTCATCCCCAAATCATGGTATGGGCTGGCCTTCAGCAGGGATGAGAAAACGCTTTACGCTTCCGGCGCCAATGATAACGTGATCAGGGAATACCAGCTGCGGGAGAACAAGCTGGTCGCTACCGACAGCATCCGCCTTGGCCTGTCCTGGCCCAAGGAGAAAATCTGTCCTACCGGCATGGCAATGGATAACTCACGTAACAGGTTATACGTAGTGACCAAAGAGGACAACAGTCTTTACCTGCTGGACCTTGCAACGAAAAAAGTGATTAAGCGCATTCCATTGTCAGCAGAGGCTTTTACCTGCCTGTTGTCTAAAGACAATAAAACGTTGTATATCTCGCTGTGGGGAGGCGATGCTATCGCAGTGTATGATGTTGCGTCCGATAAAATAGTAAACGAGATTAAAACAGGTAGTCATCCTAATGAAATTATTTTATCGAAGAACGGTAAATACCTGTATGTGGCCAATGCCAATGATAACTCGGTATCTGTTGTTACCACTGCAGATGGTAAGGTGATCGAGAGCCTGCACGCCGCGCTGTATCCCGATGCGCCGGCAGGTTCTACTACCAATGGGTTGGCGCTGTCTGAAGACAATAAAACCCTGTACATCGCCAACGCAGACAATAACTGCCTGGCGGTATTTGATGTGGCCACACCGGGCAAAAGCCATGCGGAAGGGTTTATCCCTGTAGGCTGGTATCCCACCTGTGTGCGTGTTACCGGCAAGAAGGTACTGGTGGCAAACGGTAAAGGTTTCACTTCCATGGCCAACCCGGAGGGCCCTAATCCTATCAGCCGCAAGGATGCCAGCGGATCGCACCAGGCCAATACCCGCAAAGACCGGCCGGTACAATATATCGCAGGCCTGTTCAAAGGCACGCTGTCTATTTTCCGCGAACCGGAAGAGAAAGTGCTGGGCCAGTGGTCGAAGCTGGTGTATGACAACACTCCCTATACGAAAAACAAAGAGCTGCATGCTCCCGGTGAAAAAGGGAACCCCATTCCACAGGAAGCCGGACAAACGTCTCCGATCAAATACGTGTTTTATGTCATCAAGGAAAACCGTACCTACGACCAGGTGCTGGGCGATATCAAAGGTGGGAATGGTGACAGCAGCCTTTGCATTTTCCCCGAGCGTATCACGCCCAATCAGCATAAGCTGGTAAAGGACTATGTGCTGCTGGACAATTTTTATGTGGATGCAGAAGTAAGCGCCGATGGCCACAACTGGAGCACCGCTGCTTACGCTACCGACTATACGGAAAAGACTTGGCCCACCAGTTATGGTGGCAGAGGCGGCACGTATGATTATGAAGGCAGCCGTAAAATAGCCTATCCGAAAAAAGGGTTCATTTGGGATTACTGTGCCCGTGCGGGCGTGAGCTTCCGCAGCTACGGGGAATTTGCGGGTAAAGGCTCCGCTACCCTGAAAACGCTGGATGGCCACTATTGCAGGGATTATCCATCGTTTGACCTGAGCATCCTGGACGTGGACCGTCAACAGATCTGGCAGCATGATTTTGATTCTTTGCTTGCTGCCGATGCGGTGCCTCGCTTTAATACTGTCCGCCTGGGCAACGACCATACCAGCGGTATGCGTAAAGGCGCTTATTCTCCCTATGCTTCCGTGGCAGACAACGATCTGGCGGTTGGCAAGCTGATCGAATATATTTCCCATAGCCGTATCTGGAAAGAGAGCGCCATTTTTATCCTGGAAGACGACGCCCAGAATGGTCCTGACCATATCGATGCGCACCGTTCCACCGCGTATGTTATCAGTCCCTATGTAAAACGGAATACGGTGAACCATAATATGTATTCTACTTCCGGCATGCTGCGTACCATGGAGCTGATTCTCGGCCTGCCGCCGATGAGCCAGTATGACGCCGCCGCTACGCCCATGTGGGAACTGTTTACTGCTACACCTGACCTGACGCCTTATGTGGCACTGGAAGCCAATGTGGACATCCGTGAACGGAATACCGCCTGGAACGAGAGCGCCCGCCGCTCCGCAGCTTTTGACCTGGCGCATGAAGACAGGGTGCCTGACCTGGAACTGAACGAAGTGGTGTGGAAGGCCGTCCGTGGCGAGAATGCGGTGATGCCGGCCCCCCGTCGGAGCGCCTTTGTGAAGCTGCAGGAAAAGGAAGATGATGACGATTGATAAATCGTTTAAGCAAATCCGGGAAACTTTTCTATTTTAGCCCTACTTAAACGTAATAAACAGTATGGTAGCAAGGAGAGATTTTATCAGGAACAGCGCGCTGCTGGCAGGTGCTGTTGGACTGGGAATGCCCAAAACCGTTTTGGGCTGGGATGGTTATTCGTCCCAACGTCCGCCACTGGCGAAACGTAAGTTCACCAGCGACGCGGTGGAAAAAACAATCATCAACGTTAAAAAACAGATAGCCGACAACAAACTGGCCTGGATGTTTGAGAACTGTTTCCCAAATACCCTTGATACGACTGTTAATTTCAAAACGCTGGAAGGCCGCCCCGATACGTTCGTGATCACCGGTGATATCAACGCCATGTGGCTGCGCGACTCTTCCGCACAGGTATGGCCTTATATTCCGCTCATTAAGGAAGACAAGAAGCTGGAGCAGATGGTGGCTGGTGTCATTAACCGTCAGGCAAAATGTATCCTGATAGACCCGTACGCCAACGCTTTCAATGACGGTCCTACCGGCAGCGAATGGGAAAAAGACCTGACAGACATGAAGCCGGAACTGCATGAACGCAAATGGGAGATCGATTCGCTCTGTTACCCGGTGCGGCTGGCTTACCACTACTGGAAGCATGGTGGTGATACCAGTGTGTTTGATGCCAGATACAAGCAGTCTGCGCAGCTGATCGTGAAAACCTTCAAGGAGCAGCAGCGTAAGGAAGGTAAAGGGCCTTATAAGTTTCAGCGTGTGACTGCCTGGCAGTCGGACACCGTTCCCAATTCCGGTTACGGTTCGCCGATGTTGCCGGTAGGCCTGATTGTTTCTATTTTCCGTCCTTCGGACGATGCTACCGTATTCCCTTTCCTGATCCCGTCCAACATGTTTGCGGTGGTATCCCTGCGGCAGCTGTCGGAAATCAGTACGGAGATCTATAAAGACGCTGCTTTCGCAAAAGAGTGCGCTGACCTGGCCGATGAAGTGGACCGCGCCATCAAAGCCTATGCGATCGTAGAGCATCCGAAACTGGGCAATATGTACGGATTTGAGGTAGACGGCTTCGGTAATCGTTTATTCATTGACGATACCAACGTTCCCAGCCTGTTGTCTATACCATACCTCGGTTATACCACTGCCGATGATCCGCTGTACCAGGCTTCCCGCCATTTTGTATGGAGCGGTTTCCATCCGTGGTTCTATAAGGGCAAATATGGTGATGGCGTAGGTAGTCCGCACACCGGCGAAAACTATATCTGGCCTATGAGTATCATCATGAGAGCTCTGACCAGCCAGAGCAAGGAGGAAATTGCCGAGTGTATCAAAACACTGCGCAATACCGACGGTAACACCGGTTTCATACATGAGTCTTATCACAAGGACGACCCTACGAAATTTACCCGTAAGTGGTTTGCCTGGGCCTGTACCCTGTTTGGTGAACTTATCCTGAAGGTGAGCCAGGAGTATCCGGACCTGCTGAAAAGACAGTACGCCTGATCATTTTTTTATTTTATTATTTTTTTATGTTGATATTTGGAATGCAGCGGAGACGGTTGTCTTCAGCTGCATTTCACTTTTAAAAATGTGTGTAATGGAACACCCTCATCTATACCAGCAACGGATCAACGAATTTCAGCAGGCTATTGATAAGGAGAAGCGGCGGACATCGCTGTTGTCCTGGTCCCGGTTACTGAGTTTCCTGCTGATCGTTGCAGGGGTGGTGCTGTATTTCCGCCAGGGGAGGGAAGTCGTGTGGTTGCTGGCGGCAGCCGTGGGTGTGGTGGCTTTCGGCTTTTTCCTTAAACGGCATAACCAGTCGCTGCAGCAGCTGGCGCTGTTAAAAACGCTGCTGGACCTGAACCAGAAAGAGCTTCAGCAGGCCACTACCTGGACATCCTCTTTTGAGGACGGTCATGAGTTTATCAATGATCAGCATGACTATTCCGGGGACCTGGACGTATTTGGCCAGGCGTCGATATTTCAGGCGATCAACCGTACAGGGACTTTGTCTGGTAAGCAGCAACTGGCTGCTTCACTGGGCGCGCCTATGCTGAACATAGCACAGATCCTGGAAACACAGGAGGCCCTGAAAGTACTGGCGCCGGAAATAGATTTCCGTCAGCATCTTACCGCCAATGCCATGCTGGCCAAAGAAGAGGCGAGCGACCGCCGTGAGCTGGCATTATGGCTTGATATGCCATTCTCGTTCATTCACAACAAATTTATGGGGATAGCGCGGTGGCTGTTCCCGCTGCTGACTGTCGCGGCAGTGGCAACAGGTTCCTACCTGGGGCACTATTATCTTTTCATTGGTATGATTATGGTCAACTGGCTGGTATTGCTCAGCATTCAGCCGAAGCTGCTGGAGCAGTACAAGTTGATTTCCCAGAAAGAGCGTATCCTGGAGAAGTTTGCACTGTTACTGGGGTTGATACGCAAAGGTTCCTTTGAGCAGTCAGTGCTGCTGCGGCAGCAACAGGAGACGGCCCGGGAGGCCGATGTGGCGCTGCATCAGTTGTCCCGCATCAGTTCTGCCTTTGACCAGCGTCTGAACCTCTTGGTGGGTATTGCCCTCAATTCGCTGTTTCTCTATGATCTGCATTGCATCCTGCGGTTGGAGCGCTGGAAGGAACAGTATAAAACGGCCGTAGACAAGTGGTTCGGCGTGATCGCACAGCTGGAGGTATGGAACAGCCTGGCCACTTTTGCTTTTAACCATCCTGCGTATGCCTATCCACAGCCGCAGGCCGAGCCAATGCTGCTGGAAGCAGTGGGTTTAGGACACCCGTTGATTCCGGAAACCGAGTCTGTAAAAAACGACGGCCATATTGGCCGGGATGCCAGTTTCCTGATCATTACCGGTTCCAACATGTCGGGCAAAAGCACTTTCCTGCGCAGTGTGGGGGCCAATCTGCTGCTGGCCATGTGCGGTGCGCCGGTATGTGCAGACAGGCTGGTATTTACCCCTATGCGTATCATGACTTCCATGCGTATTAAAGATTCCATCGCCAGCCACACCTCCTATTTCCAGGCGGAGCTGTTACGGTTGCAGCATATTATTGTCCAGCTGAAAACAGGGGAGCGGGTGTTTATCCTTCTCGATGAAATCCTGAAGGGCACCAATTCAGAAGATAAGTTGTCCGGTTCCCGCAGCCTGATAGAACATTTTCTTTCCTATAACTGTCTGGGCATGATTGCTACCCATGACCTCGAGCTGGGGCATCTGGAAGATAATTATCCCAATAAGATCCGGAACTATTGCTTTGAAAGTACTATCCAGGACGATCACCTTTTCTTCGATTACCGTATCCGGCCTGGCATTGCGCGTAATAAAAACGCCACTTTCCTGATGAAACAGATGGAGATTATTTAGATATTTTGTTATTTGATTATTTTGATCGGAGCCTTTAGTAAGCCCTGGCTTGATCAAATAATAAAATACCTAAATAAAGAAATGACAAAATATTTAGTATTTTTACTAAAATATTTAGTGTATGACATTGCCATTCCAGGAAGGGGGATCTGAAACCCCTTATTACAAAGGACGTGGTGCGCAGTTAAATCCGTGGAACAAATACCTGAAGGGAGAATATGTACAGGAGCATGTGGAGGGGATTGACGAGTGGTGGCAGGCAGATGTACCTACCCAGGTATTTGAGGAGCATGCCAAGACGCTGGTCAACAAGGTGGATAGTCCGGACGTAGGGATGTGGTATTCCATGAACCCTTATCAGGGCTGTGAGCATGGCTGTATTTATTGTTATGCCCGTAATGCCCATCAGTTCTGGGGGCTGAGCGCCGGACTGGATTTTGAGCGGAAGATTATTGTCAAACATAATGCGCCGGAGCTGCTGCGCAAGTTCCTGGACAACAAAAACTGGGTGCCCAAGCCTATCTCTCTTTCGGGGAATACGGACTGTTACCAGCCGGTGGAGCGTAAGATGTGGCTTACGCGGCAGTTGCTGGAGGTAGCGCTGGAATATAAACAACCGGTGGGCATCATCACTAAAAATTCGCTGGTACTGAGAGACCGGTACCTGCTGCAGCAGCTGGCACAGGAGAAACTGGTATGTGTGTATGTGTCTATTACCACCTTACAGGAGGAGCTGCGGCAGAAGATGGAGCCCCGTACCACTACTGCGGCACAGCGGTTCAAAATTGTGAAGGAGCTGAGTGAAGTCGGTGTGCCTGTTGGTGTTATGACCGCACCTATGATTCCCGGGCTGAATGACCATGAGATACCCCGGCTGCTGGAGATGGCTGCTGCCAATGGCGCCAAATATGCCGGTTATACCGTAGTGCGGTTGAATGATGCGGTGAAGATCATCTTTAATGACTGGCTTTATAAAAACTTCCCTGACCGTGCAGATAAAGTATGGCACCAGATAGAGAGCATGCATGGCGGCAATGTGAACGATAGTGAGTTTGGCCGCCGGATGCGCGGGGAAGGGAATATCGCTGATTTGATACGCCAACAGTTCCGGCTACACGTAAAAAAGAACGGGTTAAACCAGGAGCGGTTTGAGTTTAATACGGAGTCTTTCCGGAGGCCCACCAGTCAGTTGAGTTTATTTTAAGGGATTGAGTATCTTGGGTGAAATTGTTTTACCCGTTTATAAAACCCTTTATCTATGAAGAAATTATGCTTGTTAGCCCTGTTGGCGGGCAGTTCTGTGGCTGCTGTAGCGCAGACAAATGTTGTCTGGGGAGATTGGAATTCCCGTACTGAATACAGAAATGATGCCGGGTTGCGGGGAGATGCCGGCGCCCTTTCCGGTTTTTTCCAGACCAATGCACCGGTTAACTATCCTTCGGGAGCCACCAGTTGGTGGCATTTGCTGGATGTACGGCATGCCAATGCGGCAAATAATTTCGCCATGCAGTTTGCAGGTAGTTTCTATGATCAGGACCTGTATTTCCGCAAAACCAATAATGATCCCGCTACACCATGGTCCAAAGTGGTGTTGCAACGCGGTGGACTGATCAGCTTTCCGGGTGTCTATAACTTCGAGCAGTTTAACATTGGAAAGGATGGCAACAACGGGGCATATGCGCTCGAATTCGTGAACCATACCAGCATTAACCAATCTTATGGGATTAGAATGGGCGCCAATGTAGACCGGTTTGGTCACGGGTTATACTTTCAGGGTGCTCCGGGGGCAGACAATTATGCTGCTTTAAATTATGCCGCCAATCCTGCCCTGTTTATATCTGCACTTGATAACACCGTCGGCATCGGCACCCATCAAACCGCCGGTTACCAATTGGCTGTTGCCGGGTCTATGATCGCTGAACGTGTCAAGGTAAAGGCCAAAGGCGCCTGGCCGGATTATGTATTTGAGAAAGACTATCTGCTCCCGTCGCTGAAAAGCACTGCTGCCTTTATACAGCAGCACAAGCACCTGCCGGAAATGCCATCCGCCAAAGAGGTGGACAGTGCGGGGCTGGACCTGGGGGATATGAACGCCCGGCTATTGAAAAAGGTCGAGGAACTGACTTTGCATCTGATCCGTCAGCAGGAGGAAATTGAAAAATTACAGCAGCAAAACCGGCAGATCCTGCAACAGATGCAGCAAATGAAAAAATGAGCGGCCCGGGAATATAAACTAATTGTTAACTCTATAAAAAAAGTAGGCTATATTATTGTGTAATAAAAAAAATAAAATCTACCTTTGTAGCAAACAACAAATTTCTTAGTGCAACTTCTGTCAACATATAAGATTATTGCGATGGCCTGCAAGCAAAAGCAGGTCTACGACGGATTGCGGGCACGTTGCACCGATTGTTAACGATAGTTATCAAACGATATAAACAAAGGTCCCGCACTCAAAGAGGCGGGACCTTTTGCTTTTGAAGCAGTACTGAAATGACGACAGTGAAAGAACTTCAGACGATAACTGGTCAAAATATTCAATACACCATCTGGTGTAAAGGGAATGGCTTTGCCTTAAAAAAGCCATACGGACATGGTATGCAGTAATGTAACGTAACCCATTACATGATTGCCCGGTCCGTAAATACGGCCGGGTTTTTTATTTCACGGGAAATCCGGCACAGAAATGGCAAACAATTTTTTTATGAATGTTATGTGCTAAGCCCATTTGATTTCGTATAGACAGGTACAGTGCATAACCCCAAAAACGTTAGTATATGAGGAACGTTATTCAAGTTGTAAGAGAGGCTTTACTCACCAATTTCAGAGAATTGGACAATTGGTTTGACAAAGAACCAGCATTGCTGGATTTCAAACCGGACCGCGATCAATGGAGCATACGGGAAGTGCTGGAACATATTACCCTCACTAATTACTTCCTGTTACTGATCATCAACAAAAGTACCCGCAGGGCGCTTGACCGTAAAAGAAACGGCCATACCGTTGTGCTGCCGGCAGATTACCAGGAGAAATTCAGCCAGATCGACGTGATCAGCAGCAAGTCTTTCGGATGGGTAAGACCCGAACACATGGAGCCTACAGGCCTTAAAGATATGCAGGAAGTAAAAGTGCTGCTGAAACAACAGTATGCACAATGCATGTACAATCTTTCTTTGCTTAAAAACGGGGAAGGCGTGTTGGTATTCACCAACATGTCCGTTAACCATCTGGGCAAGCTCGATATCTATCAGTACATCTATTTCCTGACTAAACATATAGAACGCCATATCCGCCAGATGAAAAGACTGGAAAAGGAATATGAAGAAAGCGCCGTTCTGATCTGATTTTTTTTGGTCGACCGACAACATCTGTTTTTGTTATCCTTATTCGATTACAGCAACCGGAAGTATGCGCACTTCCGGTTTTTTTATGCAGTCAGGATCCGACACTATTTTTATCTACATAGAAAAAATTTTTGAAAAAAGTCTGTTAAAAATTTGCATTATCACTATTTATCACATTATCTTTGCATCGTTAAAAATTGATAATAGGTAAACACTTGTAAAAAATGGTACGCTTTAATTTAAATATGGAATCAGCAATCCCTTGCGGCACGCAAGATGGGGGCGGGTTCCGGGCGTTTCATAGTTACAGGTAGTACAAATATATTTGTATCATATAACAGAAGCCCGGATCAATTGGTCCGGGCTTTTTTTATGTTGATTTAGATAATGATATCACCACGGAACACCATAAAAAATCGGCTACTGAACGCTGAAATGCGCCGCAGTAAGGGATTTGAAGATAGCATCAATCGCATTGACGCTAATCGGACCCGGCATGCCTTAACGTAGTATATACGTTGACGTTAGTAGCCCGGTCCGTGTAAAACAGACCGGGTTTTTTTGTGTTCACCGTAAAAAGATTATTTGAGGAGGTACATTTTATAAACAGGTAGCGGAGTAATCCTGCTCCGCTGACTAATCTCCTTTAAAGATATTTTTTTTCGTCTCTGTTTGAATTAACCCCCATCTTCAGGTTATCAAGAGGATAACTTGTAACTTCCCCCCCAAAAGAGGTACCTATATGTACCGGAAATGATAAGCATGATTTGCCTGGAGCCCACAGGGCTCCGGTAAATCACTATCAGGGAAGACTAATTTTAAAAGTGCAACAGTAAATGAAAGCGATGGTCAATAACCAGATAGATATAACCGATGGAGAATATTTTGCGCCCAAAGGAGTGTATACCGTTCATTTTAACAGTATACCCAATATCAATAACATCTACGACATAGACGGAGAAAAAGCAGAAGCTGCATTTGTGAAAGCATTTGAAGGCATGATACTGCATACCTACCGCTATACCGATTATGATACGAAAAAGAAAAAATACAAACACGCACAAACTGTATTGGTGCTCAATAACAACAGTGTAGTGGCCTTCTGGCATTCCTGGGTGGAGATATTGCACGATGGTAAAGACACCGCGTTTGTGGAAAAGATAACGGAGACGGTTACACGCTATAAAGAAAAGCAGCGCCGTGAACCACATGAAATCAATCTCATCGTCAGCGGCCGGAAGGGACTGGAACTGAAGAGCATGGAGATCAAACGCACCAAGCTGGACATCGGACTGTTTTATGAAGATGATTTCCGCGAAGTGGACAAGGTGATACAACAGCGCCTGCGCAAAGACAAAGATAAAGGCATTGTACTGTTGCATGGCATCCCCGGAACCGGTAAGACCACGTATCTGCGTTATCTCATCGGCAAAATCAAAAAACGTATCCTGTTCGTATCGCCCGACCTGGCGCACAATATCATGAACCCGGAGTTCATGGAACTGCTGATTGACAATCCTAATTGCGTAGTGATTATTGAAGACGCCGAAAACGTGATCATGGACAGGAAGTTCAGCGGCAATTCCTCTGTGTCTAACCTGCTTAATTTGTCAGACGGACTATTGGCGGATTGCCTGAACATACAGCTGGTGTGCTCCTTCAACAGTGACCTGTCTGCCATTGACAGCGCGCTGTTGCGCAAAGGCAGGCTGATCGCCAAGTATGAGTTTAAGAAGCTCTCCGCGGCGAAAGCACAAAAGCTGTCCAAACATTTAGGCTATGATACCGTGATCAACAAATCCATGAGTATCGCAGAAATAGCCAACCAGCACGAGCCTTCTTTTGAAAGCCCGAAAAATGTGATCGGTTTCAGGAGAACGCTGCTGGAAGAAACAGTATAAACAAACATTCATCATCTCATTAAAAATATTATTAGTCATGAAAAAGAATTACTTGTCTGTATACAACCCGATGGTACATCGTTTCCACCGATCGGTGAACGAGATTAAAAACTCACCAGACCATGTGTTATGGACAAGTTATTTTCAGACGAATTACAATATTATATCGCGTCTGCACGGCTTAAAACAGCGAGACAAAAACGCCGTGCAGTAATTACAGCAAGAGATAAAGAGCTGCTGAGGCTGGATAAATACCAGCGGGAGCTTTGGCGGAGAACCCGTGAACCGCTTTATGTGCCATTGAAACCGCCTGTACAGAAAGGGTATGTGCGTTTCTTTGTATTGAGAGATGATGTGGCCCGTGGAAAACAGGCATCATTTTTTGAGAATATTCTTCTTAAAATCAACACAAAGGAATATTTTCATCGCAAGGATTTTAAAAAGAAGAAGCGGGTGCGTGGTAAAAAGGTATGGGTAGACAAAGGACAGTTTCTGCGTACCCTTTCCCTGTCGGAGTTTCAAAAACTCCGGTTTACACACGAGGAAGCCGCCCTTTTTGAGGAACGGATGGAAATGCCGAGGTATGGTAACAAAGAAGTGCCTGTTATGGTGTTTAAAGAGCCCTGGCGTTTCGTATTGCGTGTACGGCCTCATATATTAACCCATCAGCGTATAGTTGATCCCGTGCTGGAATCGCAGATACAGGAACTGAACAACTATATTACCAGCCGTCGGCTAGAGCCTCGCATGCACTGGCTGACACAAAGCAGGCACAATAGCTGGAAGCGCTGGAACCCTGCCGGGAAAAACAAAGACCCGTATAAAAATAAAAACCTGCTGCAGATAATGCAGGAGGAATATTACGATATCATTGATTGAATAAACCCCCATTATGTCTGAATTGAAAATGACCGGGAAACAATTACGCGCCTTAGGTTACCCACAGGGCCCTGTAATTAGTACAGCCATTGACGTTATTGCCCAACATTACGCAACGGCTACAGCAGAAGAAATAGAAACCGTCCTGGCCAAGGTGCTGGCTGATCCGGCCGCTTATACCGAAGATGCGGTATGGGCGGAGGTAGCTACCGCGCTGATACCGGAGGAGCGTCCTGAAATCATACCATTGCGCGAGCAGGCGGTAGATTACGCCATTTTTGGTAGCGACGCTATTGAAGAAGGCGCGGTCCGTCAGCTGAACAATGCTGTGCGTTTGCCCGTTGCCGTTGCCGGCGCACTGATGCCGGATGCTCATCAGGGTTATGGTTTGCCGATAGGTGGTGTATTAGCCACAGAGAACGCCGTGATACCTTACGGCGTTGGCGTGGATATCGGATGCCGTATGTGTCTGAGCATACTGGACCTGCCGGTAGATAGCCTGACCACCAAAGCCGGTGAATATGAAAAGGCCCTGAAGAACAAAACCAAATTCGGCGCCGGCGCCGAGTGGAAAAGGAATGACGACGATGCCGTACTGGAAAGAAACGAGTTCAGGGAAATTCAGATACTGCGTAGCCTGCAGGCCAAAGCCGCCGGTCAACTGGGAACTTCCGGTTCCGGCAACCACTTTGTGGAATGGGGCGTGGTGACCATCACCGATGCCGGCAACGAATGGGGCCTGGCCCCAGGTGATTATGTGGCCGTGTTGTCGCATTCCGGGTCGCGTGGCCTGGGTGCACAGGTAGCCGGACATTATACCCGGCTGGCCAAAGAGCTTTGTGTGTTGCCAAAAGACGCACAGCACCTGGCGTGGCTGGACCTGAACACAGAAGCAGGGCAGGAGTACTGGCTGGCGATGAACCTGGCCGGTGATTACGCTTCTGCATGTCACCACCTGATCCATAAACGGCTGATCGCTGAGATGGGCGCCACTATGCTGGCGCGGGTGGAGAACCATCATAACTTCGCCTGGAAGGAAATGCATCATGGCAAAGAGCTGATTGTACATCGTAAAGGCGCTACTCCCGCAGGGAAAGGCGTGCTGGGTATTATTCCCGGCTCTATGACCGCGCCCGGCTTTATTGTACGGGGAAAAGGTGAAACTACCAGCCTGCATTCCGCGTCGCACGGCGCCGGACGGCAGATGTCGCGTACAAAAGCCATCGCTTCCATTACCAACGAGGAAATGAGGAAAATGCTACAGGATAATGGCGTAACCCTGATCGGGGGTGGACTGGACGAGGCGCCAGGGGCTTATAAGGACATCCATACCGTGATGGCCGCGCAGGCCGATCTGGTGGAGGTTGTAGGTCAGTTCCAGCCTAAAATGGTGCGGATGGCCGATGGCGGACCAGCGGAAGACTAGTTGATGACTAAATAGATATATGCAATGTCGCAAAGGCGGGAGACGGCTGTCAGCTGTTTTCCGCCCTTTGTTTTTTATAGTCTACAAATTTAGTAGGATATTAGAAATATATTTTCTAATATTGTTACCAGTTACCACCAATAACAAGATTTACAAAACCCCTGCACATGGGCTGGCACCATGCGGGGATACCTGTGTTTTCATTTTTAGCAGTTAAAATTTTTATCAAAGTGCATTTGAATTTTCTGGCATTGGCGGTTCCTTTTTTTCTGACATTCATGGGTTTGGAGTATCTGGTGGCACACAAAAAAGGGAAGCGTTATTTTAAGTTCAAGGATTCCGTGGCCAACATCAGTGTAGGCATTGCTGAGCGATTGCTCGATACCTTCACGGTAGGGATTTTTTATTTTCTATATGAGTACCTGCACCGGCACTACGCCTTGTTTGATATCAAACCCGGCGTGCTACTATGGGTGGCGTTGCTGGTTTGTACTGATTTTATCTGGTATTGGTATCACCGGTTGGCACATGAGGTGACTTTGTTCTGGTGCGCGCATGTGGTGCATCATCAGAGTGAGGAGTTCAACTATACGGTATCTGCCCGTATCACCGTTTTCCAGGCGTTTATCCGTACGGGGTTCTGGGCGGTATTGCCGGTTATCGGATTTCCGCCGGCGATGATCACCAGTATGTTGCTGGTGCACGGGTTGTATCCTTTTTTCATTCATACCCGTACCATCGGGAAGTTGGGCATCCTGGAGTACATTCTGGTGACGCCGTCACATCACCGGGTGCATCATGCCAGCAACCCGAAGTACCTGGATAAAAACTACGGCGATGTATTCATTATCTGGGACAAGCTGTTTGGTACTTTTCAGAAAGAGGAAGAAGAGCCCGTATATGGTCTTACCAAACCGCTCGAGAGCAACAGTTTTCTATGGCAGCATTTTCATTTTATACTGGAGATGTGGTATTCCGTCAGGAGAACGAACGGATGGCGGAGCAAGCTGCGGGTGGTTTTTGGAAAGCCTGATTATGTAGATCCTGCGGCGCGGGAGGTATTGGAAGAAACGTTCCTGGTAAGGGACCGCACTATAACGGAAACGCCTAAACTAAATAATTATGTGGTGTGGCAGATGGCTGCCACACTCACATTATTGTTTGTTTTTTTATTGCTGGAGCACTATGTGCCGGTATTTGTACAGGTATGTGTTTCACTGTTGATCCTGCTTACGCTGATGAACTGTGGCGCCATCCTGGAGCAGAAACGCTGGGTGTTTTACCTGGAGTATGCCCGTTACAGCGTTTTGTGTTTTGCCTTGTACTATTACTGGCCGCATCCTTCCCTGCTTACACTGGCGGCGCTGGTATTAACAACGGCGCTTTATTTCCAGTCGCGGCTGAAAGAGCGGTATTACCGGCTGGTATACGGTTATACCCGTACGTAGATTTTCTTTTTGTCCATCCAGTAGCCTATGGCGGCGAACGCGCATACATGGAAGAGGGCAAACAGGAAGGAGCCTACCATATTGCCGCCGATGGGCTGAAAGACGTTCTGGTACAGCCAGGAATACATATTCTGGCCGGGCACAGGGCGTATCAGCAGGTATAACTTTACCACTACGCCGGACAGCACGTAGATAAAGAGCGGGTTTTTACCGAATACAGTGAAAAAGGTCGTCCACCTGGTGAGCCCGCGGAACTCTACGATATACATGAGGATGGAGAGCAGCAGCAGTGCGATGCCTACTGTGTAGAGCACATAGGAGCTGGTCCATATTTTTTTGTTGATAGGAAATACCATGTCCCAGCAGAGTGCGGCGAAGATGAGGATACATCCCATGATCATCAGGCGGGCGAGCATTTCATAGGTTTTACCTTTTTCCTGGATGAATTTACCGGCCAGGTATCCGAAGATAACATTGCAGATAGCGGGAAAAGTGCTGAGAATGCCTTCCGGGTCGAAGGGTACTCCTTCTCCTTTGTACATATGATTTTCTCCGAGGATCAACTTGTCGAGCGGCAGGCCGGCATAACCTTCGAGGCTATACGGGTCGCCGGTGCCGAAAGCTATCAGGACGAACCAGTAGGCGAGCAGGATAACGCAGGCTGCCACGAAGGCGCCTTTGTCTTTCAGGTAGTGGACAATGAAAGCTGCAGCGCCGTAGCAGAGCGCGATACGGGGGAATACGCCCAGGATGCGCAGGCTGCTGAGGGGTTTCATGACCAGCTGGCCATCGGCCCATTTCACGAAAGGGAACCAGTTGAGCAGCAGGCCGATACCGAATATCAGCAGGGTGCGGGTGAGTATTTTCCGGATAACCGCCGCGTTGCCGGCTTCGGCGTATTTTTTCATGGCAAAGCTCATCGCGTTGCCTACGGCGAAGAGGAAAAAGGGAAATACCAGGTCGGTGGGCGTACAGCCGTGCCATTTGGCATGTTCCAGTGGCGCGTACACATACTCCCAGCTACCGGGATTGTTGACGAGGATCATGGCGGCTACCGTCAGTCCGCGGAAGACGTCCAGTGATAAGAAACGTTGCGATGCAGTCACTATAGGATTATTTGGTTGTTTGGTAATTCGCCAAGATAACTATTATAGTGAAGGAACGCAACTGGTAAGTTAGTGCCGCAGCACCTGGGTCTTGAGTATTTTACGGGCGAAGTGGATCCGGCTTTTGATGGTCCCGAGCGGTTCCTGGAGGATATCTGCTATTTCAAAGTATTTGTATCCTTCGTAATACAGGAGGAACGGTTGTTTAAAGATTTGTGGGAGGTGATAGACCGCGACGTGTATGTCTTTCATCCGGAGGTTAGTGTCTGCTTTGTTGCTGGTGGGGCTTTGCTGGTAATTGAGGAAAAAATCGCTGACACTGGGTTCGGCTATCATCCGGTTTTTGGCTTTTTTCCGGTAGTGGTTGATAAAGATGTTACGCATAATGGTAAACAGCCAGGCGCGGATGTTAGTGCCTTCCAGGTATTTTTCCTGGTTGGAGAGGGCCCGGAACAGGGTTTCCTGGTATAGGTCTTTAGCCTGTTCAGCATCTTTGGTAAGGGTAAACGCAAAGGGTTTCAGGAAATCAGCGTTTCCGACAAGCAAGGTGTTAAATTCAACAGATGACATCATGTTTCAGGTTTTGGCTTAACTGAATGAACGGAACCGCACAGCGTCAAGCTTTCACAGAATATTTAATAAAAAACTGGTTTACAATGGTTTAAGGATATGTTATTGGTTGCTATATGGTTTTTTGAGTGGTCCGGTGCCTTAAAAATTGATTCTGGGTGGTCAGAAAATAACAACAGGTCTGATCAGCATGACTCTCTGATAGTATTAACGAGAAAAAGGGAAAAATGGATTGAAAATGTTTCAGTTATATTGAGGGTGATGGATTAATAATTTTTTTATATTATAATATACTTAAAGTTAATAGGAAACTTACCGAAGTACTTTTATTTTTGTTAACCTTGCCGGAGGAAGCGGGTATATGTTCCAACGCTTATCGGAAATTATCTAACGATTTCAAAACAAAACGGTTAGCTAAACCGATTCCTGTCACATTTATATGTTATTTTTAATAGATTTGCAGCTTGTTTGGCTACCCCCTCAGGGGTATGGCACCTTACAAGTGTTTTCCAGAAAGGTATTCGAGAAGTTTTTATCCTATTAATACATGTTCAGAAAATTATTGCTGCTACAGCTTTTCCTGTTTATTGGCTATTGTGTGACCGCGCAGAATCCAGCATTATCCAAAGAACAAATCCGGCAGATGAAGGTTGACAATCTGAGCGACGATCAGGTGCGTCAGCTGGTGGCTGAGATGAAAAAGAATAATATGTCTTTTTCAGATATTGACACCTATGCACAACAGAAGGGTATTCCTGATATTGAGGTGAGCAAGCTGAAAAGCCGTATCCAGCAGATGGGCCTGGACAAAGAGCTGGACCAGAACCAGAAGAACAAGGAGAAAAACAAAAAGGACAAGGAGGATGAGGAAGGTAGCCGCAAGGTCGATGATGATATGACCGAAGACACCACGACTGGGAGCAAAGAAAAGCCACAAACCCGGGAAGAGCGGGAAAGGGAAAAGCGTCGTAAGAAGATTTTCGGATCGGAGCTTTTTAACAATAAGAACCTGACGTTTGAACCCAACCTCAAAATGCCAACGCCGCCCAATTATCGTCTGGCTGCCAATGATGAAATTCTCATAGATGTATATGGATATTCCGAGGTACAGCATCGTCTGAAAGTAACGCCTGACGGCTATATCCGTATCCCCAACCTGGGGCCGGTGTATGTGAACGGATTAACCATGGAGGAAGCTAAAAACAGGATTACCAAGCAATTAGCGACCATTTACAGTGGTATAAAGTCTGGCAACACTTCCGTTCAGATTTCGTTGGGTAATATCCGTAGTATCCGGGTATTGTTGATTGGAGAGGTAGTGAACCCTGGTTCCTACACGATCCCTTCACTGGCCACTGTGGCAAACGCGTTGTATGTTTCAGGTGGCCCTACGGAAAATGGGTCATTCCGCAATATACAGGTGATCCGTAATGGCTCAACCGCAGCTACTTTTGACTTGTACGATTTCCTTGCCCGGGGCGACCTCAGCAATAACATTGTGTTGCAGGACCAGGACATTGTGAAGGTAAACCCCTATAAGACACGGGTGGAACTGATTGGGGAAGTGAAGCGGCAGGCCATCTTTGAAGCGAAGGACAATGAAACGCTTCAGCAGATCCTTGATTACGCCGGCGGCTATACGGACAGGTCTTTCCGCGATGTTATCCGGGCTTACCGCGTAAACAATAAAGAGCGGGAAGTGGTGAATGTTCCGGCCAGTGAAATAGCTTCGTTTAAATTAAAATCCGGGGACCAGTTTTTTATTGATTCTATTTTGAACCGGTTCAGCAACCGGGTGACCATTACCGGCGCCGTTTTTCATCCTGGCAACTATGCGCTGGAAGATAATATGACCATCAGCGACCTGATTAAACGGGCCGATGGCGTGAAAGAAAATGCTGCTCTGTCAAGAGGGCTGATCCGTCGTTTACAATCGGACTATACACCCTCCTTTATTAACTTCAATGTACAGGATGCGCTGTCAGGTAAGTCAGCCATGCGGTTACAGAAAGAAGACAGTGTGATGATCTATTCCAAATTTGATCTTCGTGAAGAATATGAAGTGAGAATTGACGGAGAGGTGAATAAACCGGGCTATTTTAACTATGCCGACAGCATGCGGCTGGAAGACCTTATCCTGATAGCAGGCGGGCTTACTGACGCAGCTTCCCTGCAGGAAGTGGAAATCTCCCGCAGGAAACGTGGTGGAATGTATGATCCGAAAGACAGCACCAAAGCGATTGTAGAACGGTTCAATATCAATGCTGACCTCAGTAACAATCCGGAAGCGAAGGCTTTTGTATTACAACCTTTTGATGAAGTGGTGGTTCGCAAGTCGCCGGCGTATGCGTCACAGGCTAATGTGATGATCAGCGGAGAGGTGGTGTATCCTGGTGATTATACGATCAACAACCGTTCGGAGCGTATTTCGGATTTGATAAAAAGAACGGGTGGCCTCCGTCCGGAAGCATACCCGGAAGGCGCGGTAATGATGCGTAAGACGTTTATCAATGAAAGCGATAGTTCACTGCTGGCCAACAAGCTGCAGGTATTCTATAATAAGCTGCAGGACAGTACCGACATTGCACGCGTGCAGGCCGCTGTAGACCGCAAGGAGCAATTGCTGGGTATTAATCTGGACCATATCATGAAACATCCCGGATCTAAATATGATTTGTTGCTGGAAGAAGGGGATGTGATCAGAGTGCCCAAGAAACTACAGACAGTGCAGTTGTTTGGAGAAGTTTATTTCCCGAAGAAGGTGCGGTTTGATGGTGGATATAAGTTTAAGGATTATATCCATGGTGCAGGAGGTTTCACTGCACAGGCCATGAAGCGGAGGGCTTACATAGTATATGCTAATGGAGAAGTGAAGAACACTAAAAAAGTGTTTTTCTTTAATTCATATCCAAAGGTGAAGCCAGGAGCTGAAATTTATATACCTACCAGGAAAGAAAGAAAAGGTCTGAATGGTCAAGAAGGTGTAGCCATTGCCAGTGGATTGGCATCTGTGGCATTGGTAATTGTGACTATCCTTAATACAATTAAGTAGTACTTAGTAGTCTTAGAAAAATGGATATGGAAACAAATAGAGCTCAAGATCGTCCATCAGATGAGTTGTCTGTTAAGGAGTTTATTCTAAAATTAGTGGAGTGGTGGCGTTACCTGGTTAGCAAGCTGGTAATTATAGTGCTGATTTCCTTGGTTGGTGGGGCAATAGGAATTACTTACGCATATTGGAAAAAGGCATTGTATGTGGCCGAGCTCACCTTCGTTATGGAGGATGGAAAATCTAATCCACTAGGTGCCTATGCCGGCCTTGCAAGTCAGTTTGGAATTGACTTATCCAGTGGTGGCGGAAGCGGCGTTTTTTCCGGAGAGAATATCCTGGAATTCTTACGATCAAGATATATAATCGAAAAGGCTTTGCTGTCGTCAATAGATGTAGGTAAGGAAAGGAAAACCCTCGCGGATTTATACATTGATATAAATAATCTGCGAGAGACATGGAAAGATAAACCGGGGTTGTCTCAAATCAGCTTTCCAAGTGGTGAGGTGAGAAGCAGGTTCTCAAGACTTCAGGACAGTATAATATTTGAGATAGGCCAGAACATAAAGAAAGGCAATCTGGCTGTTGCAAAGCCTGATAAAAAGCTCGGGTTTATTCATGTTACCTGTGCCAGTACAAACGAAAATTTCAGTAAAGCTTTTACAGAAAAACTTGTTGCTGAGGCTATTGATTTTTATGTGCAAACAAAAACCAAACGAACGAAGGCCAATGTTGACAAGTTGCAGGCTAAGGCAGACTCTCTTGAGGCGTTATTAAACAAAAAGACATACTCTGCTGCAGTTTCGCAGGACCTGAATCTTAATCCTGCCCGACGTTTAGCAACAGTTAATACTGAGCTACTGACAAGGGATAAACTTGTTTTACAAACGATGTATGGAGAGATCGTCAAAAATCTTGAAATGAGCCGTATGGCTATGTCTCAGGAAACTCCGATTATACAGATTGTGGACTCACCTATTTTACCGCTGGCAAAAAGCCGTCCGGGAAGAATCAAGTGCTTTGTTATTGGTGCAATATTATTTGGGTTTATCACAGTTTCATATATTATTATTCGACGGGTTATTCAGTCTGCTTTGAAAGGTAGTTGATCACTCTCAGGAGGGGTATATTAATGAACGCACAAAATATGAAAATATATTATCGAGTCAGAGAGAAAATAGTAAAATGGGAGGCATAAAAATTCACAAAAATGTTTTTTATAATACACTTCTTTCGGTTAGTCAGGTTTTGTTTCCACTGATTACTTTTCCCTATGTTACCAGAATATTGGGCCCGGAAGGGCTAGGGGCGGTCAACTTTGTCGATAGTATTACTCAGTATCTTATTCTCTTTGCTGCATTAGGAATTCCTTTATATGGGATTAGGGAAATTGCTAAAGTGAAAAATAGCAAAGAAAACCTCTCAAAGGTTTTTTCTGAGTTATTTTTTCTGCATCTTTCATTGACTATAATCTTATGCCTGATTTATGTCCTGCTCTTTTCATTTATCCCGAAGCTTTATCATAACAGAGGGCTTTTTTGGATAGGTTCTGTCATACTGTTTGTTAGTGTTTTTCCAAGTGAGTGGTTTTTTCAGGGAATGGAAAAATTTTCACTTATTGCGGTACGGGCTTTTCTTATCCGGATACTCTCTATTGTTCTATTGTTCTTATGGGTCCGTAAGCCAACTGATACGGCCTTGTATTATGGAATTACATTGCTGTCGATCATTTGTAACAGCCTAGTCAATATTTATTTTCTTCGCCGGGAAATAACATTATCATTTAAAAATTTGAATATAAAACGCCATCTCGGCCCTTTGGTGTATATATTCTCGTCAAATGTTGCCATCAGTGTTTATGTCTTATTAGATAGTATCTTATTAGGGTTTCTTAGAAATACGGAAGAGGTTGGATTTTATACCACACCGTTGAAGTTGAATCGCGTTTTATTGGCATTACTCTCGGCTTTTTCGATGGTGATGTTGCCCCGGTTAGCGGCTGCATTTTCTGAAAAAAGAATGGAAGAAGCGAGGGCTCTGCTGACAAATTCATACCGATATGTTATTCTGCTAAGTATTCCTGTTGGCGTCGGGCTTTTGTTGTTTTCTTCTGACATAGTTTTGTTGTTTGCCGGGAATGCGTTTCAGGAGTCTGTGATCGTTTTGAAAATAACTTCTTTTTTAATGTTTCTGATAGGCCTCAGTAATATTTTTGGGATGCAGGTGCTGATTCCGATTGGAAAGGAAAAGGTTTTGCTTAAAACAGTGAGTATCGGGATGTTTTTAAGTATTGGGCTTAACTTCTTCCTCATTCCTTTTTTAGGCTATATTGGGGCGGCAGTTACTAACGTGCTCACAGAATTGGTGGTAACATTCGTCTCAGGTTATTTTGCCTTCAAATATGTCAGGTTCAGATTTAGTTATAAAGTAGTAGTTGTTGCCATTATTTGCTGCCTTCCATTTTACCCGATTATGTTCTTGTTTTCATTTATACAAATGAATTTTGCAATTAAATTGGTGGCGACGATTATTTGTTGTGGGTTGGCCTATTTTGCTTCACAGTTATGGATATTTCGCAATCCATTGTTGCTGGAAGGAAAAACAGTATTGATGAGCAGGCTTAAAACCCTGAAAAAATAGTATAAAACATATGAGCGGCCTGCAGTAGTCAAATGGCCACTTCTGATTAATAACAGTAAGATGATAAAGATTACCCAAAATAGTAAAATATTTGTCTATTGCCCGGCAGGGGTGGTTACAGGAGGAGCGGAGTTATTGCATCAATTGGTACATGAGTTGAATGTGAATAATATAGAAGCATATATCTATTATTTTGATCGCCCCTCTGCTGAGGTTGAAGTGCCTGCTGATTATAAAGCATATAACTTAAGGGTGGCTACACGTATTGTGCAGGCTTCTGAAAACGTGATTGTGTTATATGAAGCTATTTTTGACCGGATTAAAGAAGTGGGACCTTGTCAGTTATTACTATGGTGGTTAAGCGTTGATAACTTTTTTATTTGTTCCCGTGACTATCTGAGTGCCTTTGACTATTTCGGATGGGACTTTAAGCAGGGATGTAAAGTTTTGGGAAAAAGGCTGTTGAAATTTGCTCTATTCAAGGACTATATCTCTTTGAAGGCTTTAACAAATCTAGATGCGGTTAGCTGTTACCAGTCAGAGTATGCACAACATTTTCTTTATAGCAAGGGGTTTAGAGAGGTCCTTCCGCTGACGGATTATATAAACACCAGTTTTTCGTCAAGGAAAGAAGTGATAGGCCGTGAAAACAAGATTCTTTATAATCCGAAAAAAGGATTTGAATTTACCAGGAAGATTATGGCGGCAGCTCCACACATAAAATGGGTGCCCCTCCAAAATATGTCCAGGCAGCAGCTAATTCGGGAATTCCAGACAGCTAAGATTTACATTGATTTTGGGTATCATCCCGGTAAGGATAGAATTCCCCGAGAAGCGGCGTTGAATGATTGTTGCATTATAACAAATAGGAGGGGGTCTGCTGGTTATTTTGAGGATGTGAGTATTTATAACAAATATAAACTGAGCGAAGCGTCCGGCATGGCCAGTATAGTAGCGGTATTAAATGAAGTATTAGAAAATTATGAGGAATGCATTAAGGATTTTGCATTCTACAAAGAGAGAATTTTGAGAGAGCAGGCTGATTTTGTTCACCAGGTCAAGCAAATATTTATTGTTACCAGATCCTGAGTAACTACAGATATCTGTTTTAATCATAAGTTATGCGGAAGAAAATATTATATTCTGTTTTATCGATTTTCTCTTTGCCGATTTTTCAAAGGATATCAACGTATATAAAATATTTACGCAATCTTCTATATAGTGCAAGGCTTTGCGGCAGATTTAAACATATTCAAGGGTACCCCTTTTTCTGTTATCCTGCCCATATCTGGGGGGGAGAATTTGTGTCAATAGGGAATAATTTTTTTTCAAATGGACATCTGCGGATGGAAGCGGTTGGCTATTTTAAAAACGATTCTTTTACTCCTGAGATCAGCATAGGCGACAATGTAACATTGAATGATTTTTGCCACATTGCCTGCATTAACCAGGTCATAATTGGAAACAATGTTTTAGTAGCCAGTAGAGTCTTTATCACGGATCATTTTCATGGGAAGATTGATGCACTAGAAAAAGATATTTCTCCAAGCGATAGAAATTTGTATTCTAAAGGGCCGGTTATTATTCATGACAATGTATGGATTGGAGAAGGTGTGGTGGTAATGCCGGGCGTGACCATCGGAAAGGGAGCAATCATTGGCGCAAATGCTGTGGTTACGAGAGATGTTCCTGCTTATGCTGTTGTTGGTGGCAACCCTGCAAAAGTTATCAAAAGCATTCTCTAATAAAAGAACAAAAGTAAATTGTTAAGTGATAATGAAACAATATGATTTTCTGATTGTTGGCTCTGGGCTATATGGGGCAGTGTTTGCGCATGAAGCGAAAAAAAGGGGAAAGAAATGTTTGGTGATTGATAAGCGGGCTCACAAAGGGGGCAATGTTTATTGTGAGAATGTTGACGGAATTAATGTACATAAGTATGGAGCGCATATTTTTCATACTAATGACAGCGCCATATGGAATTATGTGAATTCATTTGTTGAATTTAACAGATATACGAACTCACCAGTAGCTGTGTATAAAGGGGATCTCTATAATCTGCCATTTAACATGAATACCTTTTACCAGTTGTGGAAAGTAAAAACGCCAGCTGAGGCGCAACATATTATTCAGGAACAGGTGAGCAGCCTGAATATTAAAGCACCGGCCAATTTGGAAGAACAGGCGTTATCTCTGGTGGGTACTGATATATATGAACGTCTCATTAAGGGATATACGGAGAAGCAGTGGGGAAGAAAAGCAACTGAACTTCCGGCGTTTATTATTAAGAGGCTTCCGGTAAGGTTTACCTATGATAATAATTACTTTAACGACAAGTATCAGGGCATTCCTGTTGGTGGATACAATAAGCTAATTGACGGGCTGCTGGAGGGGATAGAGGTAAAGCTTGGTTGCGACTATTTCGAGGATAAAGCGTACTTCGATTCGCTGGCTGATAAACTTGTTTTTACAGGAAAGATAGATGAGTTCTTTGATTATCGTTTTGGTTTTCTGGAATACCGGTCATTACGGTTTGAACATGAGAGATTGGAAATAGCAAATTTTCAGGGTAATGCGGTGGTAAATTATACAGAGCGTGAAGTTCCGTATACGAGGATTATTGAACACAAGCATTTTGAATTTGGTACCCAAAAACATACGGTAATAACGAGAGAATTCCCTAAGGAATGGAAGGGGCAGTCGGACGAGCCATATTATCCTATTAATGATGAAAAAAACACTAAAATATTCGGTCAGTACAAACAGCTTGCGGAGGAGTGTCATCAAGTAATCTTTGGTGGCAGGTTAGCTGAATATAGATATTATGACATGCATCAGGTTATTGGGTCCTGCTTAAAAGAGGTGTCTCGCACATTTGATCTATAGCAACTATTGAGAGTTAACTAAAACAGATGGACGTTTCAGTAATAATTGTAAGCTATAATACCAGGGATTTAACGCTCGATAGTATTGATTCCGTAAAAAAATTTACCAGCGGAGTCTCTTATGAGGTTATTGTTGTAGACAATGCGTCCTCAGATGGTACAGTCGAGGCTGTCAGGGAGCGATTTCCGGACATTAAATTAATTGTAAACTCAGAAAATGTAGGGTTTGGAAGAGCTAATAACCAGGCCGTCCGGATGTCTAGGGCAAGGTATGTATTTCTGCTAAACTCGGATGCGTATCTGATTGATAATTCCATATTGTCTTTTGTTCAGTTTATGGACCAGCCATCAAATGCTGATGTAGCTGTTTGTGGCGGAGAGTTGATTTCGGGGGATAATCAAAAGATGGCTTCCTATGGTAATTTCCCGTCACTATTGGAAGCCATTTCATCAATCGGGCTGCATAAGCTATATAGTAACTATTACAGATCGAAGTTGTCCATCGGCGTTATTAACACGGAATCGGCGATTAGGGCTGTGGATTATATATCAGGTGCTGATATGTTTGTTCGAAGAAAAGTAATGGAGGAGACCGGAGGTTTCGATGAAGATTTTTTTCTATATTTTGAGGAAACAGAACTTTCTTTTCGGATTGGAAAACTGGGATATAAGTCAGTACTTATTCCTCAGGTCCGGGTTGTTCATCTTGAGGGAGCTTCTCATGCTAACCGGGGAGAATTTAACTATAGGAGATACCGCCTGTTTACAAGCAGTCAAATGTTGTATTTCAGGAAGACAGGGGGGCTGGTGACATTTTGGATGGCCAAGCTGATATATGTACTTCATTTATTAGTATATAGCTTGATCGGGAAAGAAAGAGGAGGCTTGTTTAAAAAAATAGGAATTATTATTAAAGCATAAGTGCTCTTTTATTCAGTATCAAAAAATATTTATGCAAAAGAAAAAGGTATTGGTAGTGTTTGGAACTCGGCCGGAAGCTATTAAAATGGTGCCGGTTATAAAGAAGTTGATGGAGTCTTCCAACAATTTCATTACGAAGGTATGTGTTACTGCCCAGCATAGACATATGTTAGACCAGGTACTTTCTTTCTTCGATATACAGCCTGATTATGATCTGGCTATCATGCAACCGGGACAAGATCTTTTTGATGTTTCTATCAATATCCTGAAAAGTATTAAGTCTGTCCTATACGAATTTAAACCAGATTACCTGCTGGTCCATGGGGATACTACAACATCCTCTATGGCAGCGCTTGCCGGATATTACGCTCAGATTAAGGTAGGACATGTTGAGGCGGGGCTGCGCACTTACGATAAATATTCCCCATTTCCTGAAGAAATTAACCGGCAGCTCACAGGGCGGATTGCTGATATTCATTTTACACCTACTGCGATATCGCAGGCCAATCTTTTAAGAGAAGCTGTTTCGGATGACCAGATTATTATAACCGGCAATACAGTGATAGATGCCTTGGCTTTGGCAGAGAAACGGCTGGATACCTACAACGATGAAGAGATCGAACTTGTCGATAAAATACTTAGAAAGGATAAAAAAGTCATATTGGTAACTGGTCACAGACGTGAAAATTTTGGAGACGGATTTGTGAACATTTGTAAGGCATTGAAAGAACTGGCTGGAAGGGATGATGTACAAATTATTTATCCGGTACATCTGAATCCCAACGTGCAGAAACCTGTCTACGAGTATCTGGAAGGTTTGAAAAATGTACATTTGATATCTCCTTTGTCTTATCCTGCTTTTGTTTGGCTGATGAAAAGATGTTATCTTATATTAACGGATAGTGGCGGAGTACAGGAAGAAGCTCCCAGCCTGGGAAAACCAGTATTGGTGATGCGTGATACGACAGAAAGGCCAGAGGCCGTCGAAGCCGGGACCATTGTATTGGTAGGAACAAATTATGAAAAAATTGTCAAAGAGGTGAATTTGTTGCTGGACAATGCGGACGTTTATAACAGAATGAGCTCTGCTCATAATCCTTATGGAGACGGCCGGGCTGCCGACAGGATTGTTGAATTTTTAAGCATGGATAAATTAGTTGCTGATCATGTCAGTTGATATTTATGTTTTAGGGAGATACCCGACTTCTGAAACGCTTAAAGACGGCATGGTTCAACGGATTCATGCGGTGGATTCATTGTTGGGTGAATATAATCGTATTTATGTCGATTTGTCGTTGCGACATCCAATATTTAAGACCCGGCGGATTAATGATAAAGTGAAAGAGATTCTGGTAAATCCCCTGTTCCCGTTTTTTATCATCTTCCGGTTTCTTTTAAAGGCTAATGTAATATATGCCCATTCCATCCATTTGTTTAAACATATACCGTATTTCCGTTTGTTTCTACCTCGTGGCTGTAATCTGATATTAGATGCCCACGGAGCAGTACCAGAAGAAATGGCGTTATATGGGAGAGGCGTATGGGCCAGATATCTTGGTTGGATCGAATATTCCGTGTTTCGGCGGGCTGCACATTGTATTTGTGTTTCAGAGGCCATGAGAAACCACTTTAAACAGAAATATCCGACAAGCGCTGTGCAATACCACGTACTTTTTACCAGTAAGCTGCTGGAACAGCCAGTAGCCCGGATTGTAAACTCCGTGAGGGAACAATTGCAATTAGCTGAAACAGACATCGTCTTACTATATAGTGGTAATACGCAAAAATGGCAGAATATTGCCCTGATGCTGAAGTCTATAAAAAAAATCATTCAGCCAGGCATTCGGGTAATCATTCTTAGTGGGCAAACACTACAGTTTCGGCAAATGCTGCGGGAATTTAGTATTGATGAAAGCTTGGTGCATGTCACCTCAGTTGAGCCGAAAATGCTGGGGGCGTATTATTCACTCGCGCATTACGGGTATATTCTCAGAGATGATATAGTTGTAAATCAGGTTGCCAATCCAACCAAAATGTTGGAATATTTGCAATTTGGACTAACACCAATTGTCAAGAGTCCGAATATTGGAGATTATAAAATGCTGGGTTGTGCCTTTCTTGATGTAGATACATTGGACAAAAAAATGCTTCATCCTCAAAAAAATCAAACCAATATTAATGTCGCTGTCGGAATGGCCTCAATGATTGAAAAGTTCAATATGAAGGCTTTAATTGAAGGGGGCATAAAAAGCGGAAAGTTTTTACACTAGATTAATGTCAAAACAAATTTCAGATATCAATTTTATGGCAAAAGTGCAGGTTATCAGATGGAAAGAATTAGCCAGTTATATTTTCTTTCTGTTTGTGTCCCTGTTTCTGGCTGTATTAATTAGTTATCTGGTCCCATTTGGCAGAGACTTTCTTAACTATGATGATTTTTATTATGCTGTTTCCAGTGGCAATGCTTCTTTAGGCGAAGGAGACCGGTTTGAATTTGGATTTAAGCTATTGGCCAAATTAGGTGCCTTAATAGTGCCTTATAAAACAGCTAGTTTTTGGTTACTGGTGGTTTGGGGTTCGCTATATATTAAAAGCGTGGTATTTTATCATTTTGCCAGCCGGCGTTTTTTGAAGGCGTTTATTTTTTTCCTCTTTTACCTTGCTTCTTTTTTATTTGTATTTGAATTAAACCAGTTAAGAGCGGCTATTGCCATCGGCCTTGGTTATTTTGCCTTTTACAAATTTGTGAATGGGAAACACTGGACGGCATATTTCTGTTTTTTTCTGGCCTTCAGCTTCCATTATTCTTCCATCGTTTTCGGTATATCATTTTTTGCGTATTTACTGGTGAAACGAGGGTATCTGTATCTCTTAATAGGAATAATTACGGGAATTGGTCTTATGTCAAGACTGGGATTGTCTGTTATAGAGACGCTCAATCCTTTGGCCCAGGAGTATAAAGAGAATGCGGCCGAAGTTGAGTTTGGAATAAGAAGTTTATCGGTATTGTTTCCATTGGTCTATTTTATCTATCACATTATATTTATTAAGCGGGAACCGGGAGAAAACGTGGCAATGATCATGTTTCTTTATGTCGGATTGATATTTTCATTGATGATGAGTTCAATTCCCGTTTATGCCATACGTATATTAGAGTTAACAGAAGTATCTTGTCTGATTATAACAATGAACAGACGGTTCAAAACGATATTTGACTACGGGTCTCTGTTTCTGCTGTTGGTGATTGTATTACACAAATTCATCGCATTTGTTTTTGTGAACCCTTTATTCTCTTTTTAAATTATAGTATGAGTAACGTAAGTGTATTTGCAGTTGTCGTAACCTATAATCCCAATGTGGACTTGCTGAAAAAAATGATTAACTCATTGAGTAACCAGGTCAGCGGGATTGTAATTGTGGACAATGCATCTATAAACATAACGGAAGTAAAAGGATGCATATTGGAGATTTATCCCTCTACAATATTCATCCTCAATGAACAGAATATGGGGCTGGGGTTTGCACATAATGCCGGCGCCCGGAAGTCCATCTCCGTCGGGGCTTCCCATGTACTTATCCTTGATCAGGATTCTATTCCCGACCATGATTGTATAGCCAATCTTGTTCAAACAGAAAAAGATTTGCTGTTGAAAGGCGTTCGTGTTGCTGCCGTCGGACCTGTATACTATAGTGAGAAAACAGGGGAGGTGTATCCTATTACTAAATTCAGAGGCCCTTTTATAGATCGGATCGACCCTAAAGATGTAGTAGTAGAGGCCTCCTTTCTTATCTCATCCGGATGCCTGATAAGGATCGAAATGTTTGATAAAGTCGGTTTTATGGATGAGGACCTTTTCATTGACTATATTGATGTTGAATGGTCTTTCAGGGCGGCCTTCAAAGGGTATAAGCTTATTGCGACTCCTTCTGCAAGGATGAAACATTCTATCGGTGATGAGAGAAAAGTGGTAATGGGGAGAAGCATTTCAGTACACAGCCCGCTCAGACGCTATTATTTGTCACGGAATAGTATATATATGATTAAAAAATCATATATTCCGTTTGGGTATAAATTGAGAGAGTCTGTTTTTAATACATTAAGATTGGTAATATTTGTGCTCTTGTCCAAGGACAAAGGGGAATACTTTAAATATTCGATCAGGGGGATTCTTGATGGAGTGAAAGGGGTGAAGGGAAGATTTCCTCACAAATATTCTTGAATTGACAATCATGAACACTATGAGTAGGAGGATACTTTTTGTAGGTAATTCAGCCTGGAGTATGTATAATTTCAGAAGGACATTAATGTCTTATCTCCGTGAAAAGAATTTTGAGATTGTTGTAGCTGCTCCGGTTGATGCATATAGTGAAAAGTTTAAAGGTCTGAACATTGAATACTATCCCATAAGTCATTTGCGTGCTAAGGGAAAAAATCCATTGCATGAATATCAGTTGTATCAGGAGCTTATTGCTATCTATAAAAAGGTTCAACCGGACCTGATATTTCATTATACGATAAAGCCTAATATTTATGGAACAATGGCAGCATCGCAGTTAAAGATTCCGAATATTGCGGTAACAACTGGTCTGGGATATGTTTTCAGCAATAAGAACCTGGCCTCCGGCATCGCAAAATGGTTATACAAAAGAAGCCTTCGGAGAGCGGCCGAAGTGTGGTTCCTCAACAGGGAGGATATGCGTAGCTTTGTGGATAATGGTATTATTACTGAAAACAAGGCATTTGTACTACCGGGAGAGGGAGTTGACACAGCTTTCTTTTCTCCTGTTGTTGCCGAAAAAAAGAAACCGCTGTCCTTTCGTTTTCTTTTGACGGGAAGAATGATCTACGAAAAAGGGGTCGGTTATTTCGTAGACGCTACAAGAATATTAAAGCAGGAGGGGTTTCAATTTGAAAGTGTACTTTTAGGATTCGTAGATGTTAAGAATCCCGGAGCAATATCGAGACAGCAGATCAGTGAGTGGGAAGCAGAGGGTATTGCGAAGTTTCTTGGTGAAACGGAGAACGTTGTACCTGTCTTGCAACAAGCAGATTGTCTGGTGTTACCTTCCTATTACAGGGAAGGGATACCAAGGGCTTTGCTGGAAGCCGCCAGTATGGCGCTACCAATTATTACGACCAACAATGTGGGCTGTAAAGACGTTGTCGATGATAATATTACCGGATATTTGTGTGAAATGAACAACACAACAGATTTGGCGGATAAAATGAGGAAAATGATAGAGATGTCTCCGAGTGATCGAAAGAAAATGGGAAATGCAGGGCGATTAAAAGTTCTTTCAGAATTTGATGAACAAAAAATCTTTGAAATATATTTGAATAAGATAAATACCCATTTAAGCTAGTTATTATGTCTAAAATAGCTCTTATAACAGGCATAACCGGACAAGATGGTGCTTACCTTGCGGACTTGCTTTTAACGAAAGGATATGAAGTGCATGGCGTCAAACGTCGTAGCTCATTGTTTAATACCGATAGAATTGACCATCTGTATCAGGATCCTCATGATAGGAATGTACGTTTTCGATTACATTATGGGGATCTCACAGACAGTACAAACCTGATACGGATTATCCAGGAGGTGAGACCTCATGAGATATACAACCTGGGGGCGATGAGCCATGTTCAGGTCAGTTTTGAGGCGCCGGAATATACGGCTGATGCAGATGGAGTTGGAACACTTCGTATTCTCGAAGCTGTGCGTCTTTTGGGCTTAACGCAACATACGCGTATTTATCAGGCTTCTACATCGGAATTATATGGTTTAGTACAAGAGGTACCTCAATCGGAAAAAACGCCTTTTTACCCGCGTTCCCCTTATGCTGTCGCTAAAATGTATGCATATTGGATTACCGTTAATTATCGGGAGGCTTATAATATGTTCGCATGTAACGGCATATTGTTTAATCATGAGAGCCCGTTGCGTGGTGAAACGTTTGTTACGCGTAAGATTACAAGAGGTGTAGCAAAGATGTTTCTGGGGATGCAGGATAAGTTGTACATGGGAAATCTCGATGCAAAGCGAGATTGGGGGCATGCCAAAGACTACGTGGAAGCTATGTGGCTAATCCTGCAGCAGGAAAAGCCGGAGGATTTTGTGATCGCTACCGGTATCACCACTACCGTCAGAGACTTTATTCGTATGGCCTTCGCTGAAGTGGGGGTAGAGATCGAATTCCGCGGTAAGGGGGTAGACGAAAAGGGTTATGTGAAGCGTAGTGGCGATATAAATTGCCCGCTAAAGCCAGGGCAGGAGATTGTAGCCGTAGACCCACGGTATTTCCGACCAACTGAGGTCGAGTTGTTGATTGGAGACCCTGCAAAAGCTAAAACTAAATTGGGATGGACTCCCAAGTATGATTTGCCCGTTTTGGTAAAAGAAATGGTGGCCGCTGATGTAGAGTTGTTCAAAAGGGAAAAGTTGCTGAAAGATGCAGGGTATAAAGTATTGAACCAATTCGAATAAAAATGAATTCTGAAGCCAAGATATATATTGCCGGTCATCGTGGGATGGTTGGTTCTGCAATAGTCAGACGACTGACACGAGATGGGTTTAATAACATTGTTACTCGTTCCTCGTCTGACCTGGATCTGCGTAATCAGGCTGCTGTGGCAGCTTTCTTTGAGCAGGAACGGCCAGATTATGTATTCCTCGCAGCAGCAAAAGTAGGTGGTATCGTGGCTAATAATACTTATCGAGGCCAGTTTATTTATGAAAACCTAATGATCCAGAATAATGTTATTCATCATGCTTATTTGCACCAGGTCAAAAAACTAATGTTCCTGGGATCTTCCTGCATTTATCCCAAAATGGCACCGCAGCCATTAAAGGAAGAATATTTGCTTACCGGACCATTGGAACCCACCAATGAACCATATGCGATCGCCAAGATAGCTGGTATTGAAATGTGTGACGCCTACAGAGCCCAGTATGGATGTAATTTTGTCTCTGTAATGCCTACTAATTTATATGGGCCTAACGATAACTATGATCTCAACAATTCGCATGTGTTGCCCGCTATGCTGCGAAAAATGCATGAGGCAAAGGTAAACGGAAGGCCTGAGGTTGTTTTGTGGGGAACTGGTACGCCTAAACGTGAATTTCTCCATGCAGACGATATGGCAGATGCTTGTTTCTTTCTGATGCAGCATTATAACGAGAAGGGGCTGGTCAATATAGGTGTTGGTGAAGATATAAGTATTAACGACCTCGCCTATCTAATCCGCCAAATCGTAGGATACGAAGGAAAACTGGTATTTGACAGTACCAAGCCTGATGGAACTCCCCGTAAATTAATGGATGTAGGCAAACTGCATAGCTATGGTTGGCAAGCTTCCATCAAACTGGAAGATGGTATCCGGAACGTGTATGAAGAAGTGAAACATCTGTTCGCGTAAAATAATTTTGTTTATTCTTTCTGATACAAGTAATTTGTACTGCACTTGTATAACCTTGTTGTTAAAGACAGGAGTATAAGCTTCAATATTCATCCCACCGCTGTCGCCACAATTTATTGAAAATACTATCTTTACATTTTAATGAAACCTGCCATTATGCATTGCCAGGTCATCGTGAAGATGTTTGCGGAGCCTGATTCCGTGTATTAATAAATTTTAGAACCAAACACAAATTAATGAAGCATCTCGTTTGGGTAACGGCAATTCTATTGCTGGCCCGTGCAGCTAGTGCACAGGAAAAATTACCGGTTATTCTTCCGTATAACCATATGAATATACGGGAATTGTACCTTGACTCCAGCAACCACCACACAGCCTTTAAGCCTATCCTGCACGTGGACACCAGTGCTATGTATACGCAACAGGATACTGTAAAACGCAGCCTCCTTTACCGTAAACTGTTTCAAGAACATTTGCTGGAGTTCAGAAATAAAGATTATAATGTTTTTATCGACTTCTTACCGGACTTTCAGATCGGTAAAAGCCGTGAAGGCGGCAGGACTAACTGGCTGAATACCCGCGGAGCAATCGTTCAGGCCAACATCGGAACCAAGTTTTATTTTGAATCTTCCTTTTATGAGAACCAGGGAAAATTTCCCTATTATCTGGACCAATACATCTGGAAAAATGGTATTGTGCCAGGCCAGGGAGGGGTTAAGGACTTCAGCGGAGGCAAAGCTTTTGACTACAATTATGCCAATGCCCTGTTGTCTTATACGCCCAATAAATACCTCAATGTGACCGCGGGTTATGGACAAAATTTCATCGGAGATGGTTATCGCTCCCTGATACTGTCTGATATTCAATTTAGCTATCCCTATCTCCGGTTGACAGGCAACCTGGGCAGCGTACAATATACTGCTATGTGGGCCCAGTTTATGGATAAGCACAGCAAAGACTTTGCGGCCGCCTATAACGACCTTGGCTACTATAAAAAATGGGGTGTTTTCCATTTCCTTGACTGGAACGTCAACAAACGCTTGACCATCGGCCTCTTTGACGCCGTGATCTGGCCAGACGCGGATTCTTCCGGCCGTAAACGCGGCTTCGATTGGAGTTATATGAACCCGATCATTTTCCTCCGATCTGCCGAATTTTCTGAAGGCTCCTCTGATAACGCTTTGGTAGGTGCTAATTTTAAGTACAAACTTCTCCCCAAAACCACTGTCTATGGCCAACTGGTATTGGACGAATTCAAACTGAAAGAAGTATTTGGAGGAAAAGGCTGGTGGGCCAACAAACAAAGCTGGCAGCTGGGCTTCCGCTCATTCGACCTGTTTAAGGTGAAGAATCTCGACCTGCAGGGGGAATACAACGCTGTAAGGCCTTACACCTACAGCTACAAGAGTACCCTGATCAACTATGAACATTACAACCAGTCACTGGCGCACCCGTTAGGCGCCAATTTCCAGGAGGTGCTGGGTATTGCTACCTACCGTTATAAACGTTGGTATGGCCGCGGAGAGCTCATGTATGCCAAATACGGGGATGATCCGGATGCTCAAACTAACTTCGGCCACGACATCTCCAAACCATATACCACTCACCCTAATGAATACGGCAACTGGATAGGACAAGGCATTAAAACCAATCTGCTTTACGCACAAGGTACTGTTGCCTACATCCTGAACCCCAAGTATAACTTACGGGTGGAGGCTTCCCTGGCCGCCCGCAGGCTCAAAAATGACATCACCGGCTCCAAAACGGACCTGATATTCAATTTTGGTCTCCGTAGCTCCTTCAGGCAGTTCTATTACGATTTTTAAGATAAGTAAGTGCTAAAAACACGCAAGCCCTTCCGCTTCACGCGCAAGGGCTTTTTATTTTACGCAAAAGAGGGGCAAGGATAATGGACAAAGGCCGAAATAAAACGAACAACAAAAATCGTTATCATCAGGTGTAGGATTATCCGTCCGGCTATCCATTCCTATACTGAATATACGAAAAAAATCATAATATCAAATACATAATTCCGGATTTGGGGGAGTTTTCCTGAATATGTATAACTTCGCAGTTATGCATTACGTTACAGTAGAAGGGCTCACTAAATCATACGGCGTTAAGCCATTATTCCGGAATATCTCTTTTCATATCGAAGAAGGCGATAAAATAGCGCTGGTGGCGCTTAATGGAACAGGTAAATCCACCCTGCTAAAGATTATCCTGGGCAAAGAAGCCCCCGATGAAGGAAAAGTATGGATACATAAGGATGTGACCGTTGTAATGCTGGAACAGCAGTCCGACTTCGACCCCGCCAAATCCGTGATCGAAAACATCTTCAATCATGACAATCCCACCCTCAACGCTATCAAGGAATATGAACTCCTGACCGAAGAAGGCCACGAGCCGGACGTGGAAAAACTCACCGCCGCTTTCGCCCGCATGGACGAGCTGAACGCCTGGCACTTCGACGCCAAAGTAAAACAGATCCTCGGAAAACTCAATATACACCACCTCGATCAGCCGGTAGGCTCTCTCTCCGGTGGCCAGCAAAAACGTGTTGCACTCGCTAAAGTGCTGATAGACATCGGCTTCGAACACAAACACGTGCTGCTGATCATGGACGAGCCCACTAACCATCTCGACGTAGGCATGATCGAATGGCTGGAAAACTACCTCGACCAGGAACGGGTAACCCTCCTCCTGGTAACGCACGACCGATACTTCCTCGACAGCGTCTGCAACGAGATCATGGAACTGGACCAGGAACAGCTCTTTATATACAAGGGGGATTATGAAAATTACCTCGAACGTAAAGCTGCACGGGAGGAAATGGACCGTTCCAGTGTGGAAAAGGCCCGCAATACCTACCGTAAAGAACTGGAATGGATGCGTAAGCAGCCTAAAGCCCGCACCACCAAATCCAAGGCCCGCCAGGATGCTTTTTATGATGTAAAAGAAAAAGCCTCTACCAGAATTTCAGACCAGCAGCTGGAGCTGAATGTGAAAATGACCCGCCTCGGCGGCAAAATCCTTGAGCTTAAAAAAGTCTATAAGGCATATGGTGAGCTGACGATCCTTAAAGGGTTTGACTATACCTTCAAAAAAGGAGACCGTATAGGCGTGGTCGGTAAAAACGGCGTGGGGAAATCCACTTTCCTGAACATGCTGCTGGGCACCGAACAGCCGGATTCTGGTAAAATCAACGTAGGGGAGACTATTGTATTTGGCAACTATTCCCAGACCGGACTGGTGGTGAAAGAAGATATGCGGGTGATCGAGTTCGTAAAAAACATCGCTGAAAACTTCCCCCTGGCCGATGGTACCAAGGTAAGCGCCGCACAGTTCCTGGAACTCTTCCTGTTCCCGGCGGAAAAACAATACACCTATATCTCCAAACTCAGCGGGGGAGAGAAAAGAAGACTGCACCTGCTGTCTATCCTTTTCCGCAATCCCAACTTCCTGGTGCTTGATGAGCCTACCAATGACCTGGACCTGCCTACGCTCAGCATCCTGGAAAATTTCCTGCTGGACTACCAGGGCTGCGTGATCATCGTCAGCCACGATCGTTACTTCATGGACAAGCTGGTGGAACACCTCTTTGTATTTGAAGGCGACGGCGTGGTAAGGGACTACCCCGGCAACTATACCCAATACAGGGAATGGCAAAAGGAAGAAGACAAGCGGAAGACAGATGAGAAGAAGGAGGCCAAAGCAGAGGCCATTCAGGCGCCCGCCGCCACACCAACTGAAGGCCCCCGCAAAATGAGCTTCAAGGAAAAAAGGGAGTTTGAAAACCTGGAAAAAGAGATGGAATCCCTGGAGGAAGAGAAAAAGGCAATTGAAGCCAAACTGGCCAGCGGTACACTGCCTTATGAGGAAATGGAGCCGCTCACGCACCGGATAGGAGAGGTGATACAACTGCTGGATGAAAAGGGTATGCGGTGGCTGGAACTCAGTGAACTGAATGGATAAAATAAGAGTTATATATCGGGGAGTCCGGGGAATATGTCTCCGGACTCTTTTATTTTTGACCAAAAACAAAGCACGCTATTATGGAATACAGGCAATTAGGAAATTCTGATTTAAAAGCTTCTGTGGTTACTTTCGGCGCCTGGGCTGCCGGTGGCTGGATGTGGGGCGGAACCGAGCGTAAAGACGCTGTAAAGGCCATCAGGGCCTCCTACGATGAAGGCGTTACAGCCATCGATACCGCTCCGATATACGGACAGGGCACCAGCGAAGAAATTGTAGGCGAAGCGATCAAAGGCCTTCCACGTGACAAGGTACAGATCCTGACCAAGTTTGGGATGCGCTGGGACCTTGCCCGGGGAGATTTTGCTTTTAAGAGCCAGGACAACCAGGGCAGGGATATCGACATTTACAAATACGCCGGTAAGGCCAGCATTATCAAAGAATGTGAAGATACACTGCGCCGTCTCGGCACCGATTATATTGACCTGTACCAGATCCATTGGCCGGACTCCACTACGCCCATCGGCGAATCGATGGAAACCGTGGCGGAACTTATTAAACAGGGCAAGGTGCGTTATGCCGGAGTATGTAATTACAACGCAGAACAATTGGAAGAAGCCAGTAAGTATGTGCCGCTGGTATCCGACCAGGTGCCGTACAGCATGGTGAAACGCGGCATCGAAAAAACAGATGTGCCTTATTGCATTCAAAACAACCTGTCCATCCTGGCTTACAGTCCGCTGGAGCGTGGTTTGCTGACCGGTAAAATGAAACCCGGTCACCAGTTTGCCCCCGGTGATCACCGTGCCGGCATCTATTTCTACCGGGATGAAAACCTGAAAAGGACCAATGCCTTCCTGGAAAAAATATATCCGTTGGCGTTAGCAAAAAATGCGACGCTTTCACAGCTGGTCATTCGCTGGACGATCGAACAACCGGGTATCACCATTGCCCTGGTAGGCGCACGCAACGCTGAACAGGCAGTACAAAACGCTAAAGCTGCCAATATTCACCTCTCGCCGGAGGAAATCAGTTTTATTTCTGCAGAACTGGATAAGCTGGTGTTGGAGAAATAGTGGCTAAATCATATGGCCGGTGCCGTTACCACGGTGCCGGTCGTACGTTTTCAGTCAAAAGGCGTAACTTAAAGTATATTGTTAAGTTATGCGAAAAGTCCCCCTTACTGTTTCTATACCGCAGCCGTGCCGGCAACCCTGGGAAGACATGACTGCTGAAGCCCATGGCCGTTTCTGCGGCAACTGCCAAAAGTCGGTCATCGATTTCTCCGATCTCTCTGACAGCGAGATCCTGGCGCTGTTGTCTGATACTTCCAAAAAGCATTGTGGCCGTTTTAAGAAATCACAGCTGGACAGGCTGGTCCTGCCGGAGCAGCAGGCGGTATCGTTATTACCAGCAGCTGTGCTGGGGGTAATGCTGGCAGCCGGCATACCGGCTGTTGCATCAGCAACAGATAACAGACCACAATACGTAAGTAGGGACACTACCACGTCCCGTATCCTTACTGGAAAAGTAACAGATATAAATGGAAGTATCGTGCCGGCGGTAACAGTAAGCATCAAAGGAACGAATAGGGGTGTGTTAACAGACGCAAATGGCCATTATCAATTAACGGTGGTTCCGTCGCAACAGGTAGTGCTGGTCTTTTCTTATATAGGATATGAGCGGTTGGAGGTGCCTGTAACAGCACAACCGATCGTGGATGTGGTATTAAAACCTGACGAGACCCGGTTGTTAGGTGATGTAGTAGTAGCCGGTGGTGTGCGTGTAGTGAAAGCTACTCCGTGGCAACGTCTCAAACACGGATGGCAAAGGTTATGGCATCGTTAGTCATTCATAGAAAAAGTCCGGCATCAGATGTGCCGGACTTTTATCAACTAATTCTTTTCGATTTTCTTCAGCCGTTCGTTCATAGCGGCAATCTGCTCCTGTTGCTGAATAATATAAAGGGTGAGTTCTTCCACTTTCTGAAGCAGCAGTTTATTCATCTCTCCCAGGTCTTGTCCGTTTTTCTCTACTTCGGCCGCTGCCGGGATATCGGGCAGGTGTTTATGCGTATTGACGTATTGTTTTATTTCCTGTAATGTTGGCAACTGATAATTGGTATGGAATACATAATCCGGCCATCCCGTAGCGGTTACTTTTACCCTTTGAGCGGTAATAGTTCCGGCCACGGCCAGTTTGGACTGTGGCGTAGTAGTTCCGATGCCAACGTTGCCCTCGTCTTTTACTGGTTGCAGCACAAGGTCCTGCCATTGTGTGAGATTATGATTGTGCCCGCCGATAATAGCGCTGCCATTGGCTGCGGTGCCAATCACCACACGGTTGCCGGCGTCTTTGTTGTTGCCGAAATCTGCTGCGATCCATCCTGGTGAGATGCTGCTGGTTTCCTGCGCAACCAGATTGGTAAATGAATTCCGGGAGTTGCCTGACCAGCTTGCTTCCATATTCCTGAAACGGTCAGAGGCGGTATTGCCGGAAACGGTCAGTTTTTCTGAAGGTTCAACTGTGCCGATGCCCAGGTTGCCATATAGCCGTTCCGGTTGAAGTATGAGGTTGGCCCAATTGTCCAGCGAACTGTCGTGCGCGCCTATGATGGCTTTCCCATTAAGCGCATTGCCGATAACTACCCGGTTGCCGGTATTATCGTTATTCCCAAAGTCGGCCGCGATCCAGCCATAGACATTTCAGCGCCCTGGGCGACAAAGTTGTTGAAAGAATTGCGGGAATTATCTTTCCTGAAGGAAGAAGTGTTGTTCCGGAATCTGTCGGCAATTGTATTACCATTTACCTGTAAGGCGGTAGTGCCGTCATCTGAAGCATTATTGATAAGAAATCTGCTGTTGGTATAAATGGCGGACCCTCTCAGAAACAACGGCTGAAAGGTGCTGGTGCTGGGGTTCAAGACATCTATATAACCGCCTCCATTATAAAAATGGAGCATCAGGCCTGTATAGTTGCCAATATTGTATTTGCCGGACCCATTAATGAAAAGGGCGTTGTTAGTAGTATTGCCGCTATCGGTAACGGTTTGAAGCTGGGCATAGGCAATAGGGGATAAGAAAAAAATGAACAGGAAAAGGGATAACGATTTTTTCATGACATAAGTTGAATTAAGATATAAATGGCTACAAAGCTAGCAATTATCACCGCTATCCCGAGAATGAAAAACGGGAACGGCTATACGCCGTCCCCGTTTGTATTAAAAGAGAAAAGAGGATTAGTTGGATTTTACCGGTGCAGAAGTGCCACTGGGGGTATTGAAGTCCAGTTCGTTCTGTGGTACGTCCCAGTAATCGAGGTAGTTATATTCGATAGTGGCATCGTTATCGAGTTTATTGTCTGATTTTATCACCCATGCATGCTGGCGGCCACCACCTTGTGTAGCAGGTGCGGTAACGCCCCACCTTCTGGCATCATAGAACGCCACATTTTTGAGGAAGAGGCCAATTCTTCTTTCGCTGCGTAATTCTTCCAGTGCATCTGCCTGGGTAAGACCAGTGCCGGCTACATGTGGCAGTTCTGATTTCTGATAGTCGCGAACGTTGTCAATGTGTTTCAGTCCTTCTTCAATGTTACCGAGGCGGATGTTGGCTTCAGCGATCATCAGCTCATTTTCTTCATAAGAGCAGGCAACAGGCAATTCTGCGAGACCGGTGGTAGTAGAAGCCCAGTCTCCTCCATCAGAAATTTCATAGAGGTACCATCTGGTGGCATATTGAGCACCCCTGTTTCTTTCGTTACCGTATGGTGCGTAAGGACCGTCTATATTACGTTCATAACGCTTGTCTCCAGCTTTAAAGTCCTGAACAAGACGTTCGCTGACATTGGCCCAGCCAATCTGTAAGCGATAAGGGGACCAGGCGGTGATGGAAACCAGGTCATTCACATCTGCGCTGCGCATAGTGAAGATCTTATCGTCTTTGGATAAACCGGCAGTGGCCAGTGTCAGCACGTTGGTCCAGTCCGCATTGGTCATTTGCGCCACTTTTTTGTTCACCAGCAGGTTTCTGGCTTTGTAGGTGGCAATATGCCGTTTCCATGCGTCGGGGCTTATTACGCCGCCTTTACCGGTAGCGGTAAAGTCCGGAATGAGACGTGGGAACAGCGCATTATAGGCACTGATGCTTTTTACTTTGTTCAGCTCCGCAACGCAGGCGTCGAAGTTGTCGTTGCCTAATTTTACGATAGCATCATGTGTAACGAACTCACTGTTCATCAGGGTGCCGTCCACAAACTTATCGGCCTGCACGCCGGCGATATAGATGGAGCCGATGCGGGAGTAGGCAAATCCCTTCCACCAGTAAGCAAAGGCACGGATAAGGGCTTTTTTGGTGGCAACTTCGTCAGCGCCGCCTGTCATTGACAGGTCGTCTTTTGACGTGATGTCAAGGATCAGGTTCGCCTGGTTATTTACAAAATAAAGAGCTGCCCATTCGTTGTAGAATGCATTGTCATTGCCGAAGGAGCGGTCATTACGGTTTTTGAGCTCCGTACCTTGCGAACCTCCCTGGGGCGGGGTGAGCACCGTGCCGTTCGACAAGGTGATTTTGGAGACCTGGTTCACCCATCTCCATGAAAAGTTACCGGCACTGATGGTATAGCTGTCTCCCATGACATCATGATTGGCCAGGGCTATCCACCAGAATTCAAGGCCGAATTTATTGTAGATGCCAAGGGTGCCTCTGATGAGCCCTTCTTCTGTTTTCAATACCGCCGGTGTTGGTTCATTCGGGTTCAACAGGTCCAGGCTGCTCTTGCTGCAACTAAAAAGAAGGGATGCTGATAATATTGTAAGGAATATTTTCTTCATGATCGTGATTTTTTGTTTTTAGAAACCGAACGTTACGCCAATCTGTATAGACCTGAAGTTAGGGAAGGAATATACATCGATACCTCTTCTTATCGGATTGTTCACACGTGCACTGGCTTCAGGGTCCAATCCTGAATAGCTGCTGATGGTAAACAGGTTTCTTCCTGTAAGGCTGATTTGTGCGTTGTTGATGAATTTATTGGTCAGGTATTTATCCAGCCTGTAGGTCAGGGTCAGGTCGCGCAGTCTCAGGAAGGAACCATCTTCCACGAATACAGAGTTAGTGGTATTGGTATTGTAGAGACTGTTGTAGTACGCTACGAATGCACCTGTCTGACCGTTGATAGTAACTGGTTTTTCCAGGTCACTGCTGATTTTGTCAGCGTATAGCCATTGGCGTGTCTGGTTATAAACCTGGCCGCCATATACCCAATCCAGCTGGAATGACAGTGTAAGCTGGCCATTGAAGGTAAGGGTATTGTTGAAGCTCATGTTGAATTTCGGAGTGGGATCGCCGATTTTTTTGTTCTCTGTACCGAACATAACGGATTTGGTAGTTTTGTTTACCACGTATCCGTTAGGACCTACTTCATAGTTGCCTTTTACAGCAGTGGCAGGTAGTTCATCCAGGCTGGTGAGCGGAGTAACGCCAAAGAAAGCACCAATGCTTTCGCCTTCTTTCAACACGAATTGACCTTCGCCGGAACCGCCAATGGTAATAGGTTTGTGATTGGAGATGTAATCAACAATGGACCGTTGTTTGCCGAATTTTACGCCGAAATTCCAGTACATTTTTTTGCTTTCCAATACATCCAGATCGAAGGAGAACTGGAAGCCATCGGATTTAAGACCCAGCGCATTGGTCAGGATGCCGCTTGCTCCGGTGGAAGGAGACAGGTCGATAGCACGGATAACATTACTGGATTTTCTGGTCCAGTAAGTGGGATTGATGAAGATTTTCCTGAACCATCTGCCTTTGCTTAACTCAAGACCAAAGTCGATGCCCACCTCTGTTTCCTTGGATGTTTCCACGGTGAGGTCGGGGTTGTTCAAAGTGCCTTTGAGGATAAGGTAGTTTGAATTGCCGATAGCACCTTTTTCGAGGGTGATCTGGCGGTCATAAACACCTGGTTGTATACCGGCGGCGCCGTAAGCGCCTCTGATCTTCAGTTCATAAATGCTGGGCACTTTTAATAATTCGCCCAGTCTGAAATAGGCGTCACCACGACCAAAAGTAAATGGTTTGGTACCACGGCCGAAGGCAGATGAATAGTCTACCCTCACACCACCGGAGATACCAAACAGGTTGCCATAATCAACGCGCTGGTTGACCAGATAGCCATAGGTAACGAATTCTTCGCGGGTTTCATCATTGCTTTTGGAAGCGGCGTTCGCCATCGTAAAAGGAGGGAAGGGAGCGAAGCCAACGCCTTCCATGATCACGTTGCCATATACACGTTTACGCCAGTCATATGCGAATTGAGTGGTAGTAGTGATGGGCACTTTCATGTTAAAGTCGCGTTCAAAGTCTGTTTTTACAAACAATGTCAACAGCGAGTTCTGCGTGGTTTCATTATCTCTGTCATAACGGAGTTTTCCGGTAAATGGATCGATTCCTTTGCCCGGAGTCAGTGTTTTTTCCTGATTATGAATAAAGTCGGAGAAGTCGTAGCGATAATAGTCAATACCGTATTTATAGTCTATTTCCAAATATTTGATAGGTTGATAGTTAAGGTTAATGCCCTGTACTATACGGCTTGTTTTAGCTTCGTATGTTCTGTTTTGGAAAGAGTAGTAAGGATATACGGAGTTGTCTGTCAGGCTGGTATTGAAAGGATAATTGCCGATGGAGTCTTTGAACAGCAGGTCCTCATATGGATAGGAGGCCATAGCAGTACCGAGGCCACTGAAGATGTTATTTTGACCTGTGATGGCGCCGGTAGTGTTTTTGGAAGTAATGAGCTGTGTGGTGGACCTGAGCTTGAGGTTCTTCAGGATGTCTGCGCCTACGTTCAGTGACAGGTTTGTCCTGCTGTAATCTCCGTTAATAATACTCTGCTGTTTGAGATTAGACAGGTTGAGTGCAAAATCATATCCTTCCCGGCCGCCTGAAATGTTGATGGAGTTGTTATAGGTAGGAGCACTGTTTCTAAACAACTGGTCAACGTGGTCATAGGTAGGTTCCTTAAAGCTTTTATCTGTTACAGTGTTAGGAGTGATATCACGGTTTGGTTGTGTCCAGATGCCCCTGGCGTCCGGCTTGATGCGCTTCCCGGAAGGATCGATGATGTAACCTTCTGCATCGGTGGGATAATAGTGTTTGTTAAGATATTTGAAGTTGCCTTTCAGCACATCGTCGAAGCTGGCCCTGGAGCTGAAGTTGACATTTATTTTACCTGTACGGGAACCTTTTTTGGAGAATAGCTGGATAACGCCGTTAGCACCTTGCGCACCATAGATAGTAGCGGCAGCCGCACCCTGTACCACTTCCACTCTTTCAATATTGGACAGGTCAAGGTCCGCGAGCCTGGAAGAGAGGTTGCCGGAAGAGCCGTTTTCACTGCTGCCGGCATTAACTTGCACACCATCGAGGAGAATCATCGGTTGTGTTCCACCAAGTGAGTTGATACCGCGCAGGATGATTTGTGCCTGTTGCCCTGGTTGACCGGAAACAGACGATATCTGAGCGCCGGCTATTTTACCTACCAGCGCCTGGTCAATAGAAGCTGCTGGTACTTTGGGCAGGTCTTTTCCTGACAGAGATTCGACCGAGATAGCAACTTTTCTTCTGTCGGTGGCTGCGCCCACACCGGTTACAACTATTTCCTGTAATCCTTTGGTGTCTACATGCATTGCCACATCTACGCGGCTTTTACCACTGGTGGATACTGTTTGGCTGAGATAACCTACATAGGAGAAAACGAGAGAGGCATTGTCTCCTACCGCGATCTTATAACCTCCGTCGGGACCAGTCATGGTACCTGTTCTAGAGCCGCTGATACTAACGGTCACACCTGGTATTGGCGTTCCGTCTTTTCCATCTGAGACTTTGCCGGTGATCGTCCGTGTCTGGGCATAACTATGCACAATACTGCTGGCCACGAACAGCCATAAGAGTAGCAAATTTTTCATGAGCAATTTAGATTTGATTTTCTGAGATAACATTTAAAGACAGGAATTCCCCTACCATCTACAGGACATGGCTCCGAGTTCAGTAAAGAATAAAGGCAAATTCCCCCTTGATTACTGTGGGTTACTCACGAGTACGTTTGCAAATGGCAAAAAAAATAACGCAGGCCTGGCATAGCCCGAAATGACAGTATAAATCTTAGACAGTATGTCTTTTAAAAAACGAAAAACAAGTGTTTCTACGATGCTTTTAATAACGCTTTGATCATAGGTTGTTTAGATTTTTTAGGTTGAAAAAGTTTCTCTATTCCCGTCGAGGGTGCAACAGCACAATTTTTTTAGACTTTATGATTATTTCGCCAATAATGAAATGGACTTGGTTCCAAACAATTCAGCAAATGTTATTGGGCAATAAGGATTAAATCAGATTTTGGTTATCTAGTCGCATGATCCCAAATATAGCTAAAACCCTGCTATTCAGCATAACACATTGGTGTTATAGAAAAGTTTACGGAAGATGTACATCAGCCGCAGATGAATGTGCTGCGAAAATTGGAGGGATAACGGCAAATATTGAAGCACCTGTGGCAGATGTTAATACGGGAACGTTTAATCGTAGCCGGCGCTGTACTTTTACATCATCAGCCGGAGAGGACCTGCGGATACATCCATTGAAAGCTACCCCAGAAAGATACCTGATCGAAGGCTTCATGAATACCGAAGCACAAGATCATCCAACTGTTAGTAACGTTGCCCCAAAAGCAAAATCGCCCGTTCAGTTTTCTGAGCGGGCAATTTCTTTCGTGTCTATTTGTTAATCTAAAATGTTCAATTCAAATGGCAAAAAAAATCGGGACAGGAGATATTTTTTACTGGAAGCTGGAAAGTCAGTCCCTGTTTATTTTCGGCAGGATTTTATTTGATGTGGACCTGCAGGTAGAGAAACCTGTCGGCAACAGCGAAAGTTATTTTACATGTTATACTGGTTGTCAGCTTGTGGAAATATATAGAGGGATATATACCCGCCCGGAGGTCCCTGATAAACGGGAAATACTGATCCCGAGAGTGTTTGTTTTCCGGATAGATGTAAAAGCCAATAAACTCCAATGGGGGAAAGCCGGATATAAGGCGGTAGATTTCACTAAAGTTGAATTTCCCGAGGTAGTGGGAAATGCTTACAATGAAGTGAGGCTGATGAGAGGAGAGTTGTATTTTAAAACCAGTATAAAAGACCCGGTTGCACATCCTGGTATACTGCCAGGCGCAGAGTTCCCGGTGGTTATTTTGGATGCGGCGCTCTGGCTGCAGGGAAGGGAAGACTTAATTGAGGGGGAGTATTATCCCGAAAGCCTGACAGATCTGGATTTACACTACCATCCCCTGGTACGGCAACAAATTTATCACGACCTGAAAATCGATCCTGACAAAAGCTACTATGAACTGGCGAAGGAAATGGGGTTTGATCTGGGGAGGTTGTATCGGAAATGATGAATACCCACGTCCATAAATGAAAAACGCCCAAACCTAGTAAAGCTAAGTTTGGGCGAATTAATCTTTTAGTAGCCTCGTCAAGAATCGAACTTGAATCTGGAGCTTCGGAAACTCTTATACTATCCATTGTACTACGAGGCCAAAAGGGAACGCGAAGGTACATTTTCTCCGGAATAATCCCAAATTACGTTAAAGATTGATATTACTTTTAAAAATTTTTACTGCTATAGCCAGCAGGATAACCCCGAAAAACTTACGCAACACCATCAGTCCGGCCTTTCCCAGCAAGCGTTCTATGTAATTAAGGCTTTTCAGGACCAGAAAAACTATCAACAGGTTCAGCACAATACCGGCCAGGATATTGTACTCCCCGAAGTTGGCTTTGAGCGACATAATAGTGGTCAGCGTTCCGGAACCCGCGATCATAGGGAAGGCGATGGGCACAATACTGCCGGACTTAACATCCTGGCCGCTCTTGAAAAGTTCAAGCCCCAGGATCATCTCCAGGCCTATGACAAAGATAACGATGGAGCCGGCTACCGCAAAGGAATGCACGTCTACGCTGAACAGGCGGAGAAACTGTTCGCCCACCAGCAGAAATAATACCATCAGGAAACCGGATGCCAGGGTCGCTTTGCCGGCGTCTATATGCCCCAGTTTCTCCTTCAGGGACACCAGCACAGGGATAGAGCCAACGATGTCTATTACGGCAAATAACGTGAACGCAATGGCTAGAATTTGGTCGATACTGAACATGCGACAAATATATAACGTAATGCATTAGCTTTCTCTCCCTATATTTGTCCCAAGACCGACCTATATGACCGAGGACATTATCATTCAGATCAGTAACAGGATCAAGGAAAAGCGGAAAGCCAAAGGCATCACCATACAGGAACTGGCCGACAAGGCAGAAGTCAGCAAAGGCCTTATCTCTCAGATTGAGAACAACCGTACCGTGCCCTCCCTGCTGGTGCTGATCAATATCATCCGCGCACTGAACCTCGACCTGAACGAATTCTTCAATGAAATAGACCAGCAGTCACAACAATCCAGGGTCATCATCAAACAAAAATCCTCCTACCAGGAATTCGAAAAAGAACCAGCCAAAGGATTTCAGTACAAAAGAATACTCACCAAAAATGTCAAACATTTCCCGGTAGACATCGTAATGCTGGAACTGAAAAAAGGCGCCCGCCGCTCCCAGATCGTTAAAACCGATGCCTATGAATATAAATATATCATCAAAGGCAAAGTGGAATACCTGATCGATAGCGAGAAATATATCCTCGAAGAAGGCGACTCCCTCTTCTTCGACGGCCGCCTGGGACATAAACCCGCCAATATCGGCGAAGACACCGCACAAATCCTTGTTGTCTATTTCTTCCTCGAAAACGAAAAATAGATAGTAAACTTTTTTGACGTATTATATACAAATACTTAACGTTAAATTTAGTATAACTTAACATTCCCATCATATTCGAACTTAACCTTTGCATGGTAATAAACATTACCCCCCTTAATCTAAATTGCCATGCAATCAAACCTACGACAGGCACTTACGCAGCTATGTGCCCTGCTCCTGCTTTTGCTGAACGTAACGGCAGCAACAGCTCAACAAGCCATCACGGGAAAAGTCCTTTCCGCCGGCGACAACCAGCCGGTAATAGGCGCTACTGTAAAGGTGGCCGGCGCCCATAGAGGCGCTGTTACCGATGCCAATGGTAACTTCAACATCTCCGCCAATGGTACTGATATCCTCGAAGTAAGCTCTATCGGCTTCCTGACAGGAAAATATCCGGTCAATAATCACAACTTCATATCAGTGCTCCTCCAACAGGATAAAAAAGCGCTCGACGAAGTAGTGGTAACAGCACTGGGTATACGTAAAGAAGTAAAAAGGGTAGGCTACGCCGTACAGGAAGTAAAGGGCGCCGACCTTGTAAAAGCCCGTGAACCGAACCCCATCAACGGCCTGGTAGGTAAAGTGGCCGGCCTTACGGTAGGTGCGTCCGCTGAACTGCTGGCCGCTCCCATGGTACAGCTCCGCGGTAACAACATCAACCTTTACGTGGTGGACGGGGTGCCCATCAACTCCGATACCTGGAATATCTCACCGGACGATATCGAAAGCTATACTGTCCTGAAAGGCGCCAGCGCCTCTGCGCTTTACGGCTCCCGCGGCCTCAACGGCGCTATCATGATCACCACTAAAAAAGGCTCCAAAGATAAAAGAGGTTACTCCATCGAGTTCAACTCCAGCACTATGTTTGAAAAAGGCTTCAACGCTATTCCGAAAGTGCAGGACCTCTATGGCCCCGGTGACCACGGTAAATACGCCTTCGTGGACGGTAAAGGCGCCGGTGTGAACGATGCGGACTATGACGTATGGGGACCTAAATTTGAAGGCCAGCTCATCCCGCAGTATGACAGCCCTATCGATCCGGCAACCGGCAAACGTACCGGCACTCCGTGGATCGCCCGCGGTAAAAACAACCTGCAACGTTTCCTTCGCACAGGTATGCTGAGCACCAACAACCTCGCGGTGTCCGCTCATACGGATAAAGCCGATCTGCGCTTTTCCCTGTCCAATTCCTACCAGAAGGGTATTGTGCCTAACACGGCGCTCGATATCGTTAATTTTAATATCTCCGCAGGATACAGCTTCTCGCCCAAACTGCGCCTGGACGGGTATCTGAATTACAACCGCCAGTCCAGCGATAACTTCCCGGACGTGACCTACGGCCCCAACAGCCTTATCTATAATACCGTTATCTGGGCCGGCGCCGACTGGAGCATGGACGACATGCGCAACTACTGGCAGCCCGGAAAAGAAGGCATCCAGTCCATCTATGCTGAATACCAGCGTTACCATAACCCCTGGTTCATGGCGTACGAATGGTTACGCGGCCACCACAAAACAGACCTCAACGGCTATGCTAAACTGACGTACAAACTGTCCGACAAACTGGAGCTGATGGCCCGCACACAGGTGACCAGCTACGACCTTATCCGCACAGAGAAAATGCCGTTCTCCGCGCACCCCTACGGCCGCGAAGAAGGAAAAGGCGACTACCGCGAAGACAAACGCTCCCTCTACGAAAACAATACCGACGTTATGCTGTCCTATGCCAACGTGTTCCCCCACAAAATTGGTGTGAGAGCTTCTGTTGGCGGTAATGCCCGTTCGTATAAATATAATTCCAGCTTCGTTTCCACCAACTACCTGAACGCTCCGGGATGGTATGGCTTCGGAAACTCCCGCGATCCATTGTATGCTACCAGTTACAGCGCACCTATGCTGGTGCTCAGCGCTTACGGTTATGTGGACATCGATCTGGGCAAATACGCCACGCTGTCCCTGACCGACAGGCTGGACAAGGCTTCCAACCTGCCGGTAACACATAATACCTATTCCTACCCGTCTGTTTCACTCAGTACCGTGGTATCTGATTATGTGCACCTGCCGGAAGTCATCTCCTTCCTGAAATTCCGTGGCTCCTATGCCAACGTAAAAGGCGGCTTCACCGTACCCACTATCGGTGCTACGCCGGAAGCCAACTACCCGTTGGGATATGGTACAGAATACCAGTCTTCGTATGATGGTCCCCGTTATAACATGCCGGTATACAGCGTGTCCCCGGTATATGGTAACCAGGCCGCTGCCTATTATGCCCGCGTGATCGCCAACCCCAACCTGCAACCCTTTACCAGTAAAGTAACAGAAGTGGGGATGGACGTACGGTTCCTGAAAAATCGTATAGGCGTGGACGCTACCTACTTTACCAACCTCAACGGGCCACGCATCTATACACTGCTGCTGGCGCCCAGCACCGGCGACTCCGCTTACCTGGTGAACGGCGTAAACACCCGTAAAACCGGTTATGAAGTGTCTGTAAATGCCACACCCGTTAAAAATCCGCGTGGCCTTACCTGGACAGTAACCGCCAACTGGTCTACCTTCCAGGAAAAATACGTAAGCATCTACGGTGATTATAATAAGCTCAACGCGTACATCGGTGTGGGTGACCGTGTTGATAAATTCTTCGGTACCAAGTTCGTAAGAACACCCGATGGTCAGATCATTAACGGCCCTGACGGCCGTCCTATCGTAAACCCGACACAACAATACCTCGGTAATGCCAGCGCAGACTGGGCCTGGGGCATAAACAACAGCTTCAGCTATAAAGGGTTTAACCTCAGCTTCCAGTTCGATGGCCGCGTAGGCGGGCAGATGATAGACTATATCCAGCAGCAGACTTTCCGTGGCGGCCGCAACATCCTTACTACGGAAGGCGCTATGGGAGATGCCCGCTACCAGGACTATAAAGGCGTGAAATCATGGCAGGGAGAAGGTGTGGTGATCACCAACAATGTGCCCATTCAATATGATAACAACGGGAATGTCACCAACGCAGACAAACTGCAGTTTGCGCCTAACACCACCAAAACCTTCCTGCAGGATTATATCAGCGTGTATTACAAAACCAATGAAGCTAACCTGATCAGTAAAACTTTCGCCAAACTGCGCGAAGTAACTTTAGGCTACACACTGCCGGAGAGCCTGCTGAGAGGCACATTTATCCGCTCCGCCAACGTCTCTTTTGTAGGAAGAAACCTGCTCTATTTTGCCAAAAACAAAGATGTGGACCTGGACCAGTACCCTGGTGCCGATCAGGGCTCTTCCACACTGCAAACGCCTACCACGCGCCGGTTTGGTTTTAACGTTAATCTCACTTTCTGATCCGCTTAAACATGAATTGTATGAAATCACTGAAAATAGTTGCCTTTGCTGCGTTGGCTGGTATGGCCTTCAGCAGTTGCAATAAAAAGTTTGAAGATTATTCCATCAATACTAATAAACCCGCCAAAGTTCCGCCCAGCCTGGTACTGGGAGGCATTTTGGGAGATATGAACGCAGACAAGCCATGGAGCGCGGTGATGCGCTGGAACCAGTTTGACTGTTGTAACTATAACTACTATGGCGATCAGCGCTACGACTGGAACGGGGCTGATTTTTCCAGCTATTTCTCTCTGACCAACATACAGCAGATGGAAACAGAAGCTGTCCGGCTGGGAGGAAAGGATGTAAATCCATATACTGCTTTGGGCAAATTTGCCCGTGCCTTTTTCTACTACCGGCTGTCCAGCCTCGTAGGAGATGTGCCAATGAAATCAGCGCTGTTGGGCAAAGACAACATCACCCCAACTTACGACGCGCAGAAAGCTGTATTTGTACAGATACTGCAATGGCTGGAAGATGCCAATACCCAGCTGGCCGCACAGATAGCCAATCCCGATAAGTCCAATACCGCAGAAGGACAGGTGCTGAAAGGTGATTTTTATTATGGCAACGATCTCACCAAATGGCAGCGCGCGGTAAACACGTTCCGTTTACGCGTGTTAATCGCACTGAGCAAAAAATCCGGTGATGCTGATATCAATGTGGCGCAACAATTTAAAAATATCGTTGGTAATCCTGCTAAATACCCGCTGATGGAATCGATGGACCACAACATGCAGTTCATCTACAATAACATCAACAAGTACCCGTCCAACCCGGATAACCTCGGCTTTGACGCTACCCGGTACAATATGTCGGCTACTTACCTTAATACGCTGGTGGGGCTTAATGATCCGAGGGCTTACGTGACCGCCGAGCCGGCCACCAAACAGATCAATGAGCTGCATAAGCTGCCTTCTGATATTACGGCCTATGTGGGCGCTTCTTCCGGTGAGAGCCAGGAAGATATGTCTTCTAAGATGTCTAACGTGGATACGGCCGTTTATTCCCTGCGCAGCAGAAGCCGTTACTATAGCAGCTATGCCGCCGAACCTGGTGTGATCATCGGTTTCCCGGAACTGTGCTTTAACATGGCGGAGGCTATCAACCGTGGATGGATCACGGGGGACGCGGAAGCCTGGTACAAAAAAGGCATCAAAGCATCTCTGGGCTTTTATGGTATTCCTACAGAAGTGGCCGGCACTGTCAACAAAACGTATAAGGGTACCCGTTATGACGTGCCTTTCGATTTTGAGAACGGTTATTATCAACAGGCGACCGTTAAGTACCAGGGCAACAACGCCCAGGGCCTGACACAGATCCTGACGCAGAAATACCTCGCGTTCTTTGAAAACTCCGGCTGGGAGGCGTATTTCAACTGGCGCCGCACAGGAGTGCCTACCTTCCTGACGGGCGCAGGCACGGGCAACAGTGGCGTGCTCCCCAAGCGTTTCAAATATCCGGACACAGAGCGGTCTGCCAATACCGTTAACTGGACCGCTTCGCTGAAGAGCCAGTTCGGCGGCACCACCGATGATATTAATGCTGCTATGTGGCTCATACAATAACAAAAACAACATAAAGCCTGATGGCCCGGACAGATCGCTGTCCGGGCCTTTTTTATGGCCGTCTGACTATACCGTTATTTAGTAATACTTAACAATTAGTTCAGTATTGCTTAACAATTAGTTTACATTGGATAGGCACCTTTGACCCAAATATTGAATGGAAAATGCTGACTATTCCCTGGATACAGAAGCGGCTGGAGCGGGCGCCGAATGTTGTTTTGTCTTTGTACGCCGCATTGGTGGCCTTTGGGACCTATTCCTGCATGTACGCTTTCAGGAAACCATTTACGGCAGGCATATTTGAAGGACTTTCTTTTTGGGGAGTGGACTATAAGATCTGGCTGGTGATCAGTCAGACGATCGGGTATGCCTGTAGCAAGTTCTACGGCATCCGTTTTATTGCGGAAATGAAGGGCAGCAACAGGGCGCAGTATATTATGATGCTGATCCTGATTTCATGGGCGGCATTGCTGGGCTTTGCCCTAGTGCCGGCGCCGTTTAATATAGCCTTTCTCTTTATTAACGGTTTTCCGCTGGGCATGATCTGGGGACTGGTGTTCAGCTACCTGGAAGGCAGGCGGAGCACAGAGTTTATGGGTGCTGTATTATCCATCAGTTTTATTTTTTCTTCCGGGTTTGTAAAATCTGCCGGTAAGATGACCATCATATCCTGGCATGTTTCTGAATCCTGGATGCCTTTTGTAACGGGCCTGTTGTTTCTGGTACCTATTTTCATTTTCATCCTGCTGCTGGAGCAGATACCGCCGCCGGGCGCGGAAGATGTGCAAATGCGTACGAAAAGAGTGCCTATGAACAAACAGGAGCGCAGGCGTTTTTTGCAAACGTTCCTGCCTGGCCTGGTGTTGCTGATCGGCAGTTATGTATTGCTGACCGTGCTGCGTGACATGCGTGACAACTTCGCTGCTGACATCTGGAAAGACCTCGGCTATGGAGCAGATACCGGTATCTTTACCCGTACCGAAATACCCGTGTCTGTGGCTATTATTGCCATCATGGGAATGCTGGTATTTGTGAAGAACAACTATCAGGCATTTATGCTGAATCATGTGATCGTGATTTCCGGGTTCCTGATAGCGCTCGTCAGCACACTGGCATTCCGGCAGCATCGCCTGGACCCGGTGTGGTGGATGACACTGACAGGACTGGGATTGTATATGGGATATATTCCCTTCAACTGTATATTCTTCGAACGACTGATAGCGGTATTTAAATACGCCAGCAATGTGGGCTTTATCATGTATGTGGCTGATTCCTTCGGATACCTGGGCAGCGTAGGGGTGATGCTGTTCAAGAACGCCAGTCATCTGCCCCTGTCATGGAGCCAGTTTTTTGGCGACGCTGTAGTAGGAGTCTGTGTCACAGGAATTGTAATGATGGTGGTATCTTCCTGGTATTTCAAAAAAAAGTATAACGGTGACAGCCTCAAGCTAGGAATGGTGAACTAATAAAAAAAGCGAAACTGAAATTTCAGTTTCGCTTTTTTAATAGCTTTCTTATGCAGGTATTTATGCCTTAGGCGCTTCTTTAGAGTCTTTTTTTGCAGGTTCATCTTTGGCATCTTTGAACTCGCGTATGCCACTACCCAAACCACGCATTAACTCAGGTATCTTTTTACCGCCAAACAAGAGGAGAACTACCAGTGCGATCAGCAGTAATTCTTTGATACCGATTTCCTGCAGAAACAAAAACGGGATATTCAAAAGTGATGTTGCCATTATAAACTGTTTTTTATTGTGTGCTTTTAATATACGGCGATTCCAGACATAAAGTTAGCACGAAATCAGAGTTTTTTCGACTTTTGCCCAGATATTTGAGAATTTTAATCTAATTCTCATAAACACAATAAATTACGAATTATAAAAAATAACTTTTATATCTCCGTTCTCCACTTGTAGTTGTGAAATCCGGCCATATTGGACCTTCAGATCAAAGGAATCCACAAGTGGCGTATTAGTGGCGTGGGCAAGAATGGAGCGGATGACGCCGCCATGTGTGACCAGCACCGCATTATTGCCTTTTTCGATGATTTCTTCTACGACAGCCATGGTCCGGAGATAGAGCTCTTCATAACTTTCGCCCTGCGGCACTTTCGCCTGCACAAAATCATCGGCCCAGGTTTGCAGCTCTTCCTTGCCAATGGCTTCCCAGGCCAGCATTTCCCATGCGCCGAAGTTCATTTCCTTCAGCCGTTCATCGGTAATTACCTTGTCGCCAAACAGCGTGGTGGCCAGTTTATGACAACGTAGTAACGGGCTGCTATATACGTCGAAATCGCCTTCCGGCAGTTTCGCCTTTACTGCGGCGGCTTCCGTTTCAAAAGTGTCAGCTACGTCAATATCTGAAAAACCGTAACAGATGCCGCTTTCGATAGCCGGCGTAGTATGTCTTATGAGGTATATTTCCATGCGAGAATGCAAAAACACAAATATATGACTGTTTCAGAAACCTGCTGTACGGCCCCAAGGCAATCGCCGGTATAACCACCAATCCATTTGCTCATGAGACGGGCCATGTACCAGCGTACCAGAAACAGTGATGGCAGTATCAGCAGCAGGGCATAGTTGCCGGTAAAGGCAATTACCGCCAGCAGGGGAAGCAGCCCGAAAGCGCCCGCCAGTGCCAGGTCAGGCAGCTGAATGCCTTTGGATACGGGCTTGGCTTTACTGTCTTCATTTTCCCTGACATACTGATGGGTGTAGATAATACTAACGGCCACAAAGCGGCTCAACGGCTGCGCTATGATCACGGCCAGCATCACCTTGTTGAGCGTAAGCGGCACCAGGCAGATATATTTCAGCGTCATCAGCAGTAACAGCCCCAGCATGCCATAAGTGCCGATGCGGCTGTCTTTCATGATTTCCAGTATCTTTTCTTTGGTCCAACCGCCGCCGAAGCCATCACACATATCGGCAAAACCATCTTCATGAAAAGCGCCGGTCACCCAGATGCTGATAATGATTGACAGCAGTACCGCCACCAGCCGGGGAGCGATATCGCCGAAAGCATATAACACGGCCAGCATGAAGCTGCCGGTGATCCAGCCTATCAGGGGCAGATAACGGGTAGCTTTATTAAGCATTTCAGGACTATAGGGCGCGCTAACGGTAACGGGTATACGTGTGTAAAACATGATGGCGGTTAGCAGGAGCTGCCACTGTTTCTTCATATCGTACGGTTTGAAACCTGGGCGCTGTTGAAGCTCGCCATTTCCTGCAGAAACAGCACAGCGCTTTGGATGACAGGAATAGCCATGGCGGCGCCGGTACCTTCACCGAGGCGCATGTCCAGCTCCAGCAATGGTTTTACGCCGAGAGACTGTAACATGGCCCTGTGGCCTTTTTCTTCTGAGCAATGTGCGAACACACAATAATCCTTTACGGCAGGTTGCATGGCTACGGCGGCCAGCAGCGCGGACGAAACAATAAATCCGTCAATCACCACCATCATTTTCAGGGCCGCGGCCTGTAGGATGGCGCCGGTGATCATGGCAATTTCAAAACCGCCATAAGTCGCCAGTGCCAGCTCGGGGGTGGGTGGTTTGAGATGGTGGGCCAGCACCTGTTGCAGGATGGATTTCTTCTGCGCCAGCTGCTGGGCATTGCTGCCGGTACCGGTGCCTACACAATCGGCAATGGACATACCGGTAAAGTGGCTCATGAGCAACGCTGCCGACGAGGTGTTGCCAATACCCATTTCGCCAAACCCGATGATGTTGCAGCCCGTCGCGTGGGCCAGCTTCACTTCTTCGGCGCCGGCGGCCATGGCCAGCCGGCACTGGTCCGGAGACATGGCGGGGCCATGCAGGTAGTTCTGTGTGCCGCAGGCTATCTTACGGTCATGCAGCAACGGATGGGCCGGGAACTCGTGATTAACGCCGGCATCGACTACCGTCAGCTGCAACCGGTGCTGCCGGCAGAATACATTAATGGCCGCGCCGCCCTGCAGGAAATTATATACCATCTGCGCGGTAACAGCCTGCGGAAAGGGATTGACCAGCCCTTCGGCGGCAATGCCATGGTCGCCGGCAAAAACAATAAGGTGGGGATTGCGTAATTCGGGAGTAAGGCTGTTTTGGATCAATCCGGCCTGTAATGCCAGCTGTTCCAGCCTGCCCAGGGAACCGGGCGGTTTTGTTTTCTGATCGATCTTGTCCTGTAAGGCGGCTTTCAGCGCTTCGGACAAAGGGGAGACGACAATCTGCATCATGTTATGTTTTATAGGTCTCTTTTCTTTATTACAACCGGAATACCGGAAACCATTAGTATGACGGTATCGGCTATACGTGCAATATATTGGTTGGCCCAGCCCTGAAGGTCTGTGAACTTGCGGCCGACGGCTGTTTCGGCGTGCAGGCCCATTCCCAGTTCATTGGTTACAATGAGGAAATGCCCTGGCAGCTCCCGCAGCGCGTCGATCTCCGCCTGTAGCGATGCCAGTGCTTTGTCAATGTCATAATCGTGGAGCGTAAAAAAATTAGTGAGCCACAACGTTACGCAGTCTATCACTACTGTCCGTCCTGCCAGCGGCAGCCGGCTTACATACAGCTCTTCTTCATAGTTGGTCCAGGAAGGGCCGCGCTCTGACTGGTGCTGCCGGATACGGGCCGCAAAATCCTCGTCCCATATTTTGGCGGTGGCCACATATACCGGCGGCTGGCCGGAAGCCAGCGCCTGTTCTTGTGCATACCGGCTTTTACCGGAACGGGCGCCACCTGTAACGAGTGTGATCATGATAAAAAGAAAACGCGCTGTACATGACGGGATGCGTCATGTACAGCGCGCGCTGTTTAATTAGTTATTGAATACGGGAATAGCCGGGAAGAAATAGCCGGTATATGGAATACTTTTCACCACAGCGCCGGAAGTGGCGTTATAGATAAAGAGCGTATTCTTTTCAAAATGAGTGCCATAGCCGGGTTCTACACCGGTAGCCACCAGGGTGTTGTTACCCGGGTTGTACCGGAACCCTGCGCCATACAGTTCTCTGTCGGCCGGCAGAGTAACGAAAGGCGTCTGCAGGGAGGCTGCATTACCAGGCTGGTATTTATAGATTTCTTTACCATTGATGCCCCAGTCATTGGTTTTGGCAATGAAGACCGCATTTTCGATGGTGGAGGCAGTGATCATTGTCCCGTTCCATGCGCCCCATGCGCCATAAACCGGGAAGGGCAGCGCGATGGTATTGACCGCCAGCGTAGTGGAGTTGATGGCATACAGGTTCTGGCCCTGGCCTGCCCATACAGTGCCGTCAGGAGTGGCTGCCAGGCCGATGTCTGCCTTTACCAGTGTGGCCGCAATGCTGAAATCACTGGCATTGAGGACTACGATACCGGCTGACTCAGACATCACAAAAACATAATTGCCGGCTTTCAGCATACCGCCCACCTGGCCGGTGATACCGGCAATTTTAGCGCCTATGGCAAGCGAGCCGAGATCTACCGGGTACACGCCGTCGGTGGTGGAAAGCAGGCCGGTACTGTTGTTTACAGGACAAAACGCGTTGGCGGTGGCCGGTGGCTGCGCAGTGCGGCCCAGCTCTTTCATGGAATGAGCATCGGCGGCTACCATCGGCGCATCTTTGGACACCAGGTAAATCCGGTTGTTGAAAATAACGCCGTATTCGGCAGTAGTGCCCAGTGTTTTACCAGGATTTTCCCGGGAGTAGACGTTCTGGTAAAGGGTGTCTTCTCCATAGCGGTAGAAATTCACATCCCCGTTTGAATGCCCAAACCAGCCTTCATTCACAATGAAGAAACCATTGTCATACTTGTCAATTACCCTGATCTGGTAAAAATAGGAGTTGAGACTGTTGCCCGCACTTACCTTAAAAGAGATCGTATAATTGCCGGAAGCGGTGGGCTTAAAGGTATAGGTGGAATCAGTGCCTGCGACAACTCCGTTTACCAGCCAGAGGAAGGTAGGTTCTTTGGCATTGGTGAGTTGAGGGCGTAATACACGGGTATCACCAACGGCAATGGTGTCTTTACCATCTTTAAGTCCGGGGTTGCTGATAACAGGAATGACCACTTCTGCCACATTATCTTTCTGACAGGCGGAAAAAGTCAGCAATGCAGCTGCTGCCAGGAGAAAGAGCTGTTGCAGATGGCATGTAAATCTACGCATGGTACGGTTGTTTGTTGGGTCTAAATATTTAGAGATTTAGCTACTGCTACAGAGCAGGTTATTTTTATCTGTATAAAAACAACCGGTGCTCTGTAACAATAATTAAATCTCTAAACTAAAGTGAGGAAATATTTTAGTGGGCCAGACGCAGCTTACGTGCTACGATGGCATAGCCGCCGAAGAAGATGGCGCTGTATACCAGGGTGCCTATCAGGAAATACTTCATGAAAGGAATAGCCAGGATATAGCATTCAGTCAGGCCTGCCATGTCTCTGGTAAATGGCAAACCAGTGGTAATGTTAGTGGAACCGCTGATCCATACGCCGAAGTTGGAAACCAGGAAATGGGTCAGCGCAGCTGCTACAGAGGCAACAGCAATACGGCCTGCGCTCATCTTACGGATCACCAGCTGGCCAATCAGCACGATAAACACAAAGCTGATATAGTTGGCCGCCCAGCCTTTGTACAACAGGCCCTGCGCATACTCCCGGTGAAATACCTGCATCAGGATAACATCACTGAGAAATAAAGTCAACAGCGGAAAAGCAAAGGATTTCCATCTTTCGGAAAAGGCAGCTCCGCCAAACAGCGCCATAGCGCCTACAGGCGTAAACATGGCGATCGGTTGGAGAGTAGACTGATCAGCTCCCAACACTACTCGTATAATACCTGCTACCAGCATAAACAGCAGCAGTATACCAAACCGGGGATTAAGATTTTTTAAAGACATTATGTTGGTTTTAATGTTTACAAATTCAACACAACACCGGCGTTACAGTTAAACCGGCGGGAATTATAACCAAGGATATCAAAATACTGATAATCGGTAATATTTCGAAACCCGGCGTAAATTTTAAGCAAGTTACCAAATTTATACTCACCATAGAGGTCCAGGGTGTAATAATCTCCCATCGGCTTCGTGCCCTGGTAGCGCTCACCGGTATAGCGGAAAGAGGCGCTGGTATAGAAGGCAGGTGTGATCTGGTAGCCTAAAGTGGCATTCACTGCGTGTTTGGGAATCCTGTAAAGATTATACCAGGAGGTATCTTTTCCGTTCTGGCTGGTATGTAAACGGCCATCGGTATAACCGTAATTGACATTCAGGTCCAGTTGACGGGTAATGTGCCAGTCTGCTTCCAGCTCTGCGCCATAAGCCCACTGTTTGTCGGCATTCACATAGTTGGTGGTAAAAAGGATCAGGTCTTTGGTGCGGCGGGCAAAACCGGTCACCCGGAAATCCAGCGCCTGGTTGGCAACAGTAGCCTGGTAACCTGCTTCGTAGCTCACCGTGGATTCCGGCTTCAGGTCCTTATTGCCATATATCGAAGTATACAGCTGGTACAGGGAGGGAATTTTATAACCGGAAGAGATATTAATAAATACTTTATGATTTTGACGGATGAGATAGGAGGGATTGAAGGTGAAGGTTTGGTTGTTACCATAGATGTTATGGTAATTGTACCGGCCACCTGCCTCCAGGTTAAATCCGCCCAGGTTATGTAGTAACAGGGAGGCATACACGCTGGTCTGACGGGCATGGGCGCTGTCGTAGGACAGGCGGGTGACTTCCATCTGCGGATTGGGGTCCCACGGAGCGGGCTGGCCCAAACGCTGATTGAACTGGTCCATGTTGGCAGCGGAGAAGGCGCCACCAGCCACCAGCCGCACGATATGTGAAGCATTCCAGTTCACATAGCTTTCTACCTGGTGTATGTTGGAGGTAAAGTCTGACAGGTCATATTTACTGTAGCCGCTGGGAGCAACATAGCCGGAGTCATTCAGGATATGGCGTTTGGTACGCTGATAGCTGTACAGCACATGCCAGCTGCCGTTTTTGAACTGGTACTCGCTGCTGAAACCGTTGAGCAGGTTGTTGGATTGGCCGGTATAATCGCGGTCATCAATAAAAGCGCCTTCGTCGAGATCATGGTGGTAGTCGCTGTAGTTGAACAGGTACTGGAGCCGCCAGCGGGAAGTGGCTTGCAGGCCCAGTTTGGCGAATACACTATGCTGCCGGAAGCCGTCTTTATCAAAGCCTGCTTTACCGGTGGAATCGTAAGCATCGGAAAGTCCGTCTGAAGTTTCGTATTTGTAGCCCAGCAGGTAGGAGAACTTGCCGGCATTGCCATAGGCGCTGACGTTGCCCAGGAAGCTGTTGTAGCTGCCATAGCTGGTATTGGCGGTTACACCGAATTTTTTATCGCTCTTTTTCCGGGTGATGATATTGATCACACCAGCCACGGCATTGGAGCCATAGAGCGTGGACTGGCTGCCACGGAGGATTTCAATCCGCTCTACCATCTCGGGTGAAATAAAATTGAGATCAAAGGAATTGGCTATCTGGGAAGCATCGCTCACCGGGAGGCCGTCTACCAGTACCAGGGCATTGCCGTTGGAAGCGCCGCGCATGTATATTTCCGGCACAGTGCCCCGGTTGTTCTGTGCGCCGTTGATGGTAATACCGGCTTGCTGACTAAGAATGGCGGCAATGGTTTTGCCGCTGTTTTTCTCCAGGTACTCATGGGTAAGGATGGTAACTACCTTACCGGTTTCACTGGCCTTTTGCGGCCCTTTGGTGGCTGTGACAGAAACCTCGTTCAACTGGCTGATCCGGGGCACAGAATCCTGCGCTGTAGCGGAAAAGGGTAAAGAGAAGAGGAGGGGAAGCGTGTAAATTTTTAAGTTCATAGGGGGCGAAATTACGAATTCGGCACTATGCACAAGATAAAAAAAAGAAGGCCGGATGATACGTCATCCAGCCTTACTTTCTAAATATGTTTGTCTGATCATCCAGGCATTCTGGAGATGTACTTGTCCATTTCCTTGATCTGGCTTACGATCTGCGCAGTGGTAGGCTTTTGCGCCTTGGCCCTGCGGAAGTATTCTTTAGCAGATTTGAAGTCACGGCGGCTCATCGCAATGGAGGCCAGTGTCAGCAGGGCGGCAGCGGTGTTTTCTTTGTCAGGTAAACCCATGCGCACGGCTTTCTTCAGGTTCTGGTCAGCAGTTTTCAGGTCGTTCTTCTGATAGGCGATGGTGCCCAGCTGGAAGTATTGCATGCCCTCATATTCCTTCATCGGGCTGCCTGACTGGATGCTCTGGCGGATGGTCGCTTCGGCTTTGTCCAGGTCGTTGCTGTACATGGCCATGTTGCTTTGCATGAAGTAGTATACAGAACGGATCGGTTTATACAGCAGTTTAGGGAATTTCACTTTGTTCATGAGCGCAGTGGCACGCTCAATGTCACCGGCTTCCACCGCTTCCTGTACCATCCGCATAGGGCCAAACAGGAGGTGCGTTACAATACAGATAACGGCGATCAGCAGCACAACGGTCGCTTCCCACCATCCTACCGATAACCCAAGGGCGATACCGGCTACCAATAACACGATCCCGATCGGGAAACGATATAGAATAAAAAAGTTAAATGCTTTCATGAAAAAACTGTTCGTAAGTCACTTGTTTCTAATAGCGGGGGCAAAGATAAATAAAAAAAACACCTCATGGGTTTAATAGTTCGCTTTTAGACCGGCCACTTTGGGTTTTTTCAGATTGGCCGCCACAATGGCCGCCAGGATGATGAAAACACCGGCTATCTGCACCGGGGTGACCCGCTCGTGCAGGAACAGAGTGGCCGCAATGGTGGCTACCGGCAGCTCTGCGGCACTGAGAATGGCGCCCAGTGATACGCCCGTTTGTGGCATACCCTTGGAAAACAGAAATGGCGGCAATACCGTCCCGAAAAGCGCCAGCGGCATACCCCACATCCAGAGGGGAGTACCGGTGATCCGGCCGTTCCACAGGTAAACTGGCGGGAACAGCACCGTGATGATCAGGAAAGCGCCGGTAACGATCCAGGCGCTCTTCAGTACCGGCGCAAGGGACTGTCCCACACGGCCGCTGACCACGATGAACGTGGTATAGAAGAGCGCTGCCAGCATGCCAAATCCGATGCCCCGCCAGTCGAGGTGAAGGCCGTTGCTGTTAAACAGGCCGCCGGCCAGCAGGGTGCCTCCCAGGATAAAGGCCACTGCCACCCATTGAATAGCGGTGGGCCGCTTTTTATAGATAAGCCATTCTGCCAGCATGCTCATCCAGGTGAACTGCATCAACAGGATAATAGCGATACTGGCCGGGATATATTGCACACTTTGATAATAGGTAATGCTGACAAGGCCGGTAGAGCTGCCCAGTATAAAACAGGTACGTGCTTCCCTGTTCTTCAGTCCATAGGTGGCGCGGCCTGATATAAGGTGAAGCGCCCATAGCGCCAGCATGCCAAAGCCGGCCTGTACGCTGCATAGCTCGCCCAGGGTAAAACCTTCCTGGTAGCCCAGTTTGACGATCGTCGATAAAATTCCAAAGCTGCAGGCGCCCAACAGCACCAGCAGAATACCTTTCCACATACTGAATAGTTTTTTTGATTTTCGGTTTTGAGATTTAATAATTCTCAAAACCGAAAATCAAAAAATCAAAAAACCGAAAATCAAAGTTATTGTTTTTCTTTCTTCTCCAGATTAGGGAGGAAGCCTGTCAGGAGCCCTATCAAAGGAAGATAGGAACATACCTGGTATACATACCCGATACTGGTGGCATCGGCCAGCTTGCCCAGCAGGGCTGAAGCCACGCCGGCCATGCCAAACGCCAGGCCGAAAAAGAGGCCGGCAATCATGCCCACTTTACCGGGCACCAGTTCCTGCGCATATACCAGGATGGCAGAAAAGGCGGAGGAGAGGATAACGCCAATGAATACACTCAATACGGCGGTCCAGAAAAGATTGGCATATGGCAACAGCAGCGCAAATGGCGCAGCGCCCAGAATAGATATCCAGATAACGTATTTCCGCCCGATACGGTCGCCCACCGGTCCTCCGAAGAAAGTGCCGGCAGCCACGGAAAACAGGAAGATGAACAGGTATACCTGTGAGCTCTGAATAGATACGCCGAAACGGTCTATCAGGTAAAAGGTATAGTAGTTGGTCATGCTGGCCATGTAGAAATACTTGGAGAATATCAGCATCAGCAGGATACCCAGCGAAATAACCACCCTTGCAGGAGGCAGATTTTGCTGCTTCAGCTGTTGCACCGCTTTCTTCGGTTTAATCCGGTGGGTATTGCTTTTGTACCAGTTACCGATGTAAATCATTACAAAGATGGCCAGCAGGGCCAGTGCGGAAAACCAGATCAGGTGAAACTGCCCGAACGGCACGATGATCATGGCCGCCAGCAAGGGGCCCAATGAACTGCCGGCGTTGCCGCCTACCTGAAATAATGACTGTGCCATACCGTGCTTGCCACCGGAGGCCATATGCGCCAGGCGGGACGCTTCCGGATGGAATACGGAAGAACCGATGCCTACCAGGGCTACAGACACCAGCAACAGCGGGAGGGAATTGGCCATGGACAGGCTCACCAGCCCTATCAGGCTGAAGGCCATGCCTACCGCCAGGGAAAACGGCTGTGGCCTTTTATCGGTGAACAGGCCTACCAGCGGTTGCAGGATAGAGGCTGACAGCTGGAAGGTCAGCGTGATCAGGCCTATCTGTGTAAAATTCAGCTTCATGGTATTCCGGACCAGGGGATAAATGGCCGGTATAAGCGACTGTAAGGTGTCATTCAGCAGATGCGTGAAGCTGAGCGCAATCAGTATGGGAAAAACCGTCTGCTGTGCTACTTGTTTGGAAGCCGATGTAGCGGATTCCTGTGTAATAGTGGTCATGGTTTCTTGTTTGAAGGTCAGATCATCTGATGTTTAAGGTTAAAAAAAATTATGGCTGCGGGTATTGAAACAACGCAGCCTGACGGCTACTTGCTTTGGGTACTGATTTTAGTGGCCCAGAGCAGTGCTTTTTTAGCGTCTTTGTCGACGATGCTTTGCAGCAGTGCGTCGTGCAACGATTGTGATTCCACAAACGAGTCGGTATTGCTGTAGCGCGCTACAAATGATGCTTTCAGGTGGGTGGCCACCGTCCGGTAAAGGTCCAGCATGATCTCATTTTTGGATGCTTCCGCAATCGCCGTATGGAAGTTGATATCCGCCTGGATACAAGGTTCCAGCTCGTTGGCAGTGGCTGTGGTGAAACGTTTCTTCAGGAAACCTTTCATCTTTTCTATGTCCTTGTTATTACGGTGAATAGCAGCCCTCTCAGCAATTTTTACTTCCAGCAGCAATCTTACTTCGTTCAGCTCCTCAAAGTCAGCCCGTTGCAGCCGCTGGCCCAGCGGCTCTCCGCTGCCGATCTGTGATATGACAAAAGTGCCAAGCCCTTGTTGTACCTTTACCAGCCCTTTGTTGGCCAATATCTTCACCGCCTCGCGTATACTCGAGCGGCCCACGCCAAATTGTTGCATGAGTTCCGGTTCCGTCGGCAGCCGCTGCCCGGTGGTGTACTTGCCGGAAAATATCAATTCCTGCAGCCTGTCGGCCACTTCTTCCGCAAGGTTTTGACGCTTTAGTGGTGCTGGTCCTGTATTCATCATATCATCAGATGTTTGCAAAGGTAATGAAAGATTTTGGTATTTGGTAATTTTACTGCCGATGAATGGCACCGAATTAAAAATGATTGAACAACTGCTTCATATACCTGACTGGCAACTGTGGTTTTTCTTTTTGACAGAAAATGCCCTGATCGTTCTCGGCGTACTGGCCTGGGGCAACCGCCTGTTGCGCCGGCCTATCCGGCAGATGTTTGATTACACCAGCCACCAGTGGCGTATCTGTATCGTCACCACCCTGCTCAATACCCTCGTCACCTTTGCAGGGTACTGGCTGTGGAAACACGGATATGTCCGTGTTCATGAAACGTTGTCATGGCGCGTGATCACAGACGCCCTGGCGCTGTTTCTCTTGATGGACCTGCTCATGTATGTTTTCCATTACCTCATCCACCAGACATTTTTATACCGCCTGCTGCACCGTCTGCACCATGAGGCAACAGATCCTGTACCTATTGACCTGTTTGTGCTGCATCCGCTGGAAACTCTCAGCTTTGGCACGCTCTGGCTGCTGGTGCTGCTGCCATTCAACATGAACCTGTACGGTATTGTCATCTATCTCGCCATCAACGTGATCTTCGGTATGACCGGCCATCTGGGCATAGAACCCCTGCCTGAAAAGATGCGGCAATGGCCGGTATTAAAATACCTTGGCACCTCCACTTTTCACCATGATCATCACCGGCAGGAACATTACAACTACGGGTTCTATACCAGCCTGTGGGACCGTCTATTCGGCACGCTGAAGCGGTAGGCGCCTTACCGTTTAAATAACACCCTTCAGATAAACGGAATAATGTACTATTTTGGCCGGATTCATTTTTTCAGAATCAAACTGCTGTATGAGAAAATTAGTACTGACACTGTCTGTGTTCATCACCTTCCGTGCCTATGCACAGGATGCGCTGAAATACCAGACACCTGCACAAAGCATTGTAGAACTGGCCATGGCCGCTCCTTCCCCCGCCGTCAACTTCAGCAGGGGAGACCTGATGCTCATCATGGACCGCACCGGATTCCCTACCATCGAAGAACTGTCACAGCCGGAATACCGGTTGGCCGGCTACCGCATCAATCCTGCTAATTTTGGCCCGAGCCGCGCCAGCTATGTAACGGGTATCCGCATCAAAGAAATCACCGGTAAACGGGAATATGCCGTGACAGGCGTGCCTGCGGGCGCCCGCATCGGCAACGTTACCTGGTCTCCGCTGAAAAAGAGCTTCGCTTTCACCGTCACCACCAACAACAGTATCACGCTGTGGAAGGCGGATGTGGCCACCGGTGAAGCAAAACAAATCAGCACCCGCCGCCTGAACGATACCTTTGGCGGTGCTTTCCGCTGGATGGATGAAGACCGCATACTGGTGCTGTCTGTACCTGCCGGCATCGGCGCCGCACCGGAAAAACCGCTGGCGCCGGAAGGCCCTACCGTGCAGCAAACTTCCGGTAAAGCCGCTCCGGCGGCCACCTACCAGGACATGCTGAAAAATCCTTACGACGAACAGCTGTTCGACTACTATTTCCAGTCAGAACCTGTCATCATCAGCACCGCCGGGGAAAAAGTCATCGGTAAACCAGCTGTATATACTGATATCACACCATCTCCTGATAAACAATATTTGCTGGTGCGCCAGTTGAGCCGCCCTTACTCTTACCTCGTGGGGGCAGGCCGTTTCCCTTCAGAGATCAGCATCTGGGACCTTCAGGGCGCTCTGGTAAAACAACTCGCCAAAAATCCGCTGGATGAAGTACGGCCCAAAGGCTTCGATGCTACCAGTAACTATCCCCGTGGCCATCAGTGGCGCAACGATGCGCCGGCCACTATCTACTGGATACAGGCCCTCGATGGCGGTGATCCTAAAAAAGAAGTGCCTTTCCGCGATGTGGTAAACACCCTCGATGCTCCGTTCACTGCTGCACCGGCAGAACTGGTGAAAACGAAAGACCGCTTCGATGGCCTTATCTGGGGCAACAGCCAGCTGGCCCTCGTGACAGAAGGCAACAGCACCAAACAGACCGTTAAAATCAGCCGCATCGCCCCGTCCCATCCCGGACAAGACCCGGTGGCCATCATTGACCGCTCTGTGAATGACCGCTACAACGATCCCGGTGAACCGGTTATGGTGAAAAACGAATACAACAGATCCGTACTGTACGTGTCTCCGGCCAGCGAACTGCTGATGATCGCGCCAGGCGCTTCACCGGAAGGTGACCGTCCGTTCCTCTCCAGCTTCAGCCTGAAAAACGGAAAACAGAACATCCTGTGGCGTTCTCAGGCCCCTTACTACGAACAGGTGGCGGAAGTGATAGACCCGGCCAAACAAGTGATCGTGGTGGCCCGCGAATCAGCGTCAACACCGGTGAATTATTACCTGCAGAACCTGAAAAAGAAATCTGCTGCCATAGCGCTGACCAATTTCCCGCACCCGCAGCCTTTACTGGAAGGAGTACAGAAGCAACTGCTGAAATACAAACGTAAAGACGGCGTAGACCTCACTGCCATGTTGTACCTGCCCAAAGGATACGATGCCGCAAAAGACGGCCGGTTACCGGTATTAATGTGGGCATATCCGCGTGAGTACAAATCCGCTTCCGATGCGGCACAGGTAAGAGGTTCTGCCTACAGGTTCACCCGGGTGACCTACGGTTCTCCTATTTTCTGGGTAACCCGCGGCTTCGCCGTGATGGACGCCACCGAAATGCCGATCGTAGGGGAAGGCGATAAAGAACCGAATGACAACTTCGTGGAGCAGCTGGTCATGAACGCCGAAGCAGCAGTGGATAAAATCACCGGCATGGGTGTTGGCGACAAAGACCGTATCGCTGTTGGCGGCCATTCCTATGGCGCATTTATGACAGCTAACCTGCTCGCACATACGAACCTGTTCAAGGCCGGTATCGCCCGTAGCGGCGCTTACAACCGTACCCTGACGCCTTTTGGCTTCCAGAACGAGCAACGCACCTACTGGCAGGCGCCTGACGTATACTATAAAATGTCGCCGTTTTCCTACGCTGACAAACTGAAAACGCCACTGCTCATGATCCATGGCGAAGCAGACAATAACTCCGGTACCTTCCCTATCCAGAGCGAAAGGCTGTATAACGCCCTGAAAGGCAACGGAGGCACCGCCCGCCTGGTGTTCCTGCCACAGGAAAGCCATGGCTATGCCGCTAAGGAAAGCATCCTGCACATGCTGTGGGAAATGGACAACTGGCTGATGAAATACGTGAAATAATCTGTCCCAGGGCTGAAGCCCTGGGCTACGTTCTGTTTCAGGCGTGTTTATTAGTGATATTTCTTATTAATGGGTTAGTGTTTCAACTATAAACTGCCGTTTAACATCTTAGTCAAAACTCTGATGGCCTAAGGCATCAGAGCCGTTTTTCGCTAATGGTTTTACGGATTCAGTATTAAACGCCACCTTAAAACAAATCTAAAACAGAACGTAGCCCAGGGCTTCAGCCCTGGGTTTTTTAATATAATAAAAAATCCGCAAAATATGTGTAATAGGTAAAAAGTACCATTGAAGCCCCATATAACACAATCAATTTCCCCGCCCGCCCTGTACCTTTGTGATATCATGTCAAAGGCACATATCCATACATATGACATCTGCTCGCTGGGAATGGGTAAACCCGCTTCAGAAGAGATTCTGGTGGCAAGATTTACTGACTACCTGGCTGCACATCCGGACATCAAATTCCCGCACCGGCATTCTTTTTACCACCTGGCATTTTTTACCGGTGGAAGAGGTTCCCATACGATCGATTTTGAGCGTTTTCCGGTAGAACCCGGTCAATTGTATTTTATGGTGCCGGGACAGGTGCACAGCTGGTTTTTTGAAGGACAGATTGAAGGATATGTGGTGAATGTGGCGGCTGGTTTTTTTAATGCTTTTTTGCAGGATGCCGGCTATGTGGAGCGGTTCCCGTTTTTCAGCGGTGTAAGTGCTGAGGGTGTGGTGACGCTGCCGGAGGAAGCCAGGGCCCGTGTAGTGGCATTGTTTGAAAAAATGCTGCTGGAAATGGACGGTACCCAAGCCTACAGTCATGATATGTTACGGCTTCTCATGCTGGAGATGTTTGTGAAAGTCAGCCGGGTGACACGCAACAGTGGTTCCCCGCAGGAGCCGCCGCACAACTACGTGTTGCTGCGCAATTTCCGCAAACTGGTGGAGCAGCACTATATGCAGCTGAGATTGCCGAAAGACTATGCTGCGCTGCTGTATGTAACACCCAATTATCTCAACGCTTTCTGCCGGCATATGCTGGGCAAATCGGCCGGGGAAATTATCCGCGACCGGGTATTGCTGGAAGCGAAAAGATTGTTGATCAATGTAGATATCAGTATCTCTACAATTGCTTACCAGCTGAGCTTTGGCGATAATTCCTACTTCACGAAGTTCTTCAAGAAATATGAAGGCGTGACACCTGAAGAATTCCGGAAGAATATTTCCTGACAATAAAAGCTTCAATATATGTGTGCAGATAAAAAACATGAGAAACCGAACATTTTCAAAAGCGTATTCACCAACAAATGCGCACGCTGCAGAAGAGGTTCTATTTTCCTCAGCAAAAACCCCTATGACCTCAAGAACTGTATGAAGATGCCGGAAAAATGTCCGGAATGCGGTCAGCAGGTAGAAGTGGAGGTAGGGTTTTACTACGGTACCGGCTATGTGAGCTATGCGCTGTCAATCGCTGTCTGTGTGGCCAGTCTGATTGCCTGGTGGCTGTTTGTCGGCTTTTCTATCTATGACAACAGTATCTACTGGTGGCTGGGCTTTAACGGCATACTGCTGCTATGCCTTCAGCCGGTGCTGATGCGCTGGTCCAGGACCATCTGGATGGCTTTTTTCGTGAGATATGACGAAGACTGGCAACAGGGGCCTCCTGAAGGTACCGGCAGGGTGAACGCCACTTTCAAAAATGCCATTTAACAAAGGATAGTAGGATTAAGTATAACGAATGAAAAAACGATGGCCCGGGTATTTTTTGCCCGGGTCTTCGTTTTTTGTTATATTAGGATAACTATTTAACTCCGTATCTGTCATTAGCTTTTTACTAACAGCAATGATTACACGATGATGTTTCCCCGGCGGTTTGTTATTTTGTTATGTCTGTCCTTATGGACGTATTACAACAATCCGCTGATGGCCCAGGATAGCGCACAAACGTCGCTGCCGGCTATCTGGAGCTTACAGGATTGTCTGAACTACGCCATGCAAAACAACATCCAGCTCAACAGTCTTCGGCTGAGCCGGATGAGCAGCGAACAGGACCTCCTGCTGTCAAAAGCGTCCAGGTTGCCCAATCTTACCGGTTCGGCATCCCAAACGCTGACAGGCCGTAAGACCCTCACGGCCAGTGGTAATATGCCTTATGAAGGAGCATTCTCCGGCAACTACTCCGTCAATTCCAATGTCACCCTCTATCAGGGCGGATACCTCAACTACGACATCAAACAAAAAGGACTGCTGACACAGGTGGCGGACCTCAACATCGCGCAACAGGTCAATAACATGACCATCCAGATTACACAGGCTTACCTCAATATCCTGCTGGCCCGGGAGAATATCGTTTATGTGAAAGATCTCGTTACCACCTCGGAAGCGCAGGTGCAACAGGCACAACAACGCTATGATGTGGGAAGCATCGCCCTGAAAGACCTGGCGTCGCTGCAATCGCAACTCGCCGCAGACCGTTACAATCTCGTTACCGCTGAAAATCAACACCGGCTCAATAAACTGACGCTCAAACAATTATTACAACTGCCCAGCCCCTACGATTTTGATATCTTTTCGCCGGACACACTGGTGTCCAGCCATCTGGTAGTGCCGCTACAGGCAGCGCAAGACACCGCGCTGGCCAACAGGCCGGAAGTGAAAAGCGCAGAACTGGGCGTCGATGTATCATCGCTGGACCTGGCCAAAGCCAGGGCGGGGTTCCTGCCTACGCTCAGCGCCGGCGGCGCACTGGGCAGCTCTTATCTCAGAGATCCCGCAAACAACTTTTTCAAACAACTGGACAATAACTTCTATCAACAAATAGGGCTTACCCTGTCGGTTCCCATATTCACCCGCAGGCTCAACAAAACCAATGTGGAGAAATCCAAACTGGAGGTAGACCAGTCGAAGCTAACGCTGAAGGATACACGCACTAACCTGTCGCAGACGGTGGAACAGGCCTATATCAATGTGCAGAATGCACAGGGCCAGTATGATGCGTCTGTGGAGCAACTGCGTTATGCGACGGAAAGTTATCGTATTGCTACCGAACAGCTGAAAGTAGGCGTGGCCAATATGGTGGATTTTCTGCAACAGAAAAACCTGTACATACAGGCTTTTCAGGCTTATATACAGGCTAAATACAATGCGGCATTGACAATCAGGATATATGATTTTTACAGGGGCGTACCTGTAAAACTATAAATGCAATTGACGTATGAGAAAATATAAAAAGGTTATCATCGTGGCGGTTATCCTGCTGGTGGCGCTGGTCATCTGGTTTGTTTTTATCAGGAAGAAGCGTCAGCCGATAGCATTTGATACCGTCCAACCCGCCTATGGTCATATAGCCACCACCGTTACTGCCACCGGTACCATACAACCGGTAGACACTGTTGCGGTGGGCGCCCAGGTGTCCGGTACGCTGAAGTACCTGTATGTGGACTTTAACTCCCAGGTAAAAAAAGGAGAGAAGCTGGGTGAACTGGACAAAGTATTGTTTCAGGCACAGGTAGACCAGTACCGGGCCAATCTGCAGGTATCCCAGTCGAACCTGGATTATCAGAACAACAATTTCCACCGGCAGGAACTGCTGTATAAAACAGGCGCTATTGCCAAAGCGGACTATGACGTGGCTTACAATCAGCTTGGACAGGCAAAAGCACAGGTGGCCAGTGTGAATGCACAGCTGGCATCGGCCCTGAAAAACCTCTCGTTTACAGATATTATCTCCCCGATCAACGGTGTTGTGCTTAACCGGAGCGTGAGCGTAGGTCAAACGGTGGCGGCCAGTTTCAATACGCCCACCTTGTTTGTGATCGCCAAGGATATTACGAAAATGCAGGTAGAGGCCAGTGTGGACGAGGCCGACATCGGTAACGTGAAAGACTCGCAGCGTGTAACCTTCACCGTTGATGCGTATCTGGAAGATGTGTTTGCCGGTAAAGTACAGGAAATACGGCTGCAACCTTCCGTATCGTCAAACGTGGTCACGTATAACACCATCATCAACGCCTCCAATGAATCCATGAAGCTGAAACCGGGCATGACGGCCAACGTGACTATCTACACCGCAGAAAAGGACAGTGTATTGCTGTTGCCGGTGAAAGCCCTCAAATTCCGCCCGGACTCAGCGCTGTTGAAAGACTATGTGATCGTCAACGCTGTAGGCAGGCAGCAACGGCGTGCCACACCTGCCGATACTACCGGTAAGTTCAAAAGCGTGCAAAGGGTAGGATCGTCCAATTATGTATGGGTGCTGCGTGGAGATACCCTGTTGCAGAAACATATCCGTACCGGTTTGAATGATAATACGCAGATTGAAGTCATACACGGACTGACGCCGCAGGACATAGTGGTGACGGCCGTCAACGGCAGCACCGGCCCTGCGGCCGCAGCCGGCAACAAAAGCCCGTTCTTGCCCAGGATGGGAGGAGGGCGCAGGCGATGAACAACAAAATTCTCGAGCTTCAGCAGATAAAACGTGAATTTGTAATGGGCACAGAAACGGTCCGGGCGCTGAAAGGGGTCTCCTTCGATGTCCATGCCGGTGAGTTTGTGACCATTATGGGAAGCAGTGGTTCAGGTAAGACCACGCTGCTCAACCTGCTCGGCTGCCTTGATAAGCCTACGGCCGGTAACTACCTGCTGGACGGCGTGGACGTGGGTAATCTTTCCCGTAACGAGCTGGCACGGCTGCGCAACCGCAAGATCGGATTTGTATTTCAGGCTTATAACCTGCTGCCCCGTACTTCCGCGCTGGAGAATGTAGAGCTGCCTTTGTTCTACAATCCTTCCCTGTCGGCTTCGGAGAGAAAAGATAAGGCTGTTAAGGCCCTCGAAGCCGTGAAGCTGGCCGACCGGCTGGACCATACGCCCAGCCAGCTTTCCGGCGGGCAACAGCAACGGGTGGCCATTGCCCGTGCGTTGGTGAACCAGCCGGTGATGATACTGGCGGACGAAGCGACAGGCAACCTGGATACGCGCACATCCTACGAAATCATGTTACTGATGCAGGAGCTTAACAAAGAAGGTAAAACCATCGTGTTTGTCACCCATGAGCCGGACATCGCCGCTTTCAGCAGCCGTACGGTCATGCTGCGCGACGGCAAGGTGGTGAAAGATACCGTTAATGAAAATGTGCGTTCGGCAAAAGAAGCGCTGGAGGCGCTGCCGCCGGCGGATGATTATTAATATGACAGCATGAGTGCCATCAACCTCATACGGATCGCTTTAAGGGCTTTGCAACGTAATAAGCTGCGGGCCTTCCTTACCATGCTCGGTATTATTATCGGCGTGGCGGCGGTGATTGCCATGGTGGCCATCGGGGAAGGCTCCAAGGAAAGTATCCAGTCACAGCTGAGCGCCATGGGGTCTAACATGATCACGATACTGCCGTCCAGTAACGTGTCCGGTGGTGTGCGCATCGAAGGGGCCAGTTTTCAGTCGCTCACTATTGTGGACGTGAAAGCCATACAGAAAAACGCTGAGCATGTAAGCGCGGTGTCGCCTGTTTCCGCCACCAAAGGGCAGGCTATCTACGGAGCGCTGAACTGGCCTACCAGCTTACAGGGCGTGGCGCCATCCTATTTCGATATCCGGAAACTGGAGATAGCCGATGGCGTTAGTTTCACAGATGCCGACGTGGCCACAGCCGCAAAAGTATGTGTGCTCGGACAAACGGTGATCAACAACCTGTTTCCCAGCGGTGAAAGCCCGGTGGGAAAAGTAATCCGGCTCAATTCCATTCCGCTGCAGGTGATCGGCACATTAGTGCCTAAAGGGCAGAGCTCTTTCGGACAGGACCAGGACGATATTATTCTTACGCCCTATACCACTGTACAGAAGCGAATTCTGGCCACCATCTATTTTCAGAGCATCTATGCCTCCGCTGTGAGCGAAGGCACTTCTGCGCAGGCTACCGACGAGATTACGGATATACTGCGGGAAACACACCGGCTCCGCCCGGCCGATGAAAATAACTTCCAGGTACGTACCATGGAGGAACTGATCAAAACACTGAGCTCCACCAGCAGTCTGCTGACTATACTGCTGACAGCCATAGCTGGTATTTCGCTGGTCATTGGCGGTATCGGGATTATGAACATCATGTATGTGTCGGTAACGGAACGTACGCGGGAGATAGGACTACGTATGTCCATTGGCGCGAGAGGGATCGATATCCTGTTGCAGTTCCTGGTGGAGGCTATTATCATCAGTGTTACCGGTGGTATTATCGGGGTTATCCTGGGGCTCACCACCGCCAAAGTGATTACTTTGACACTGGGCTGGCCTACTATTGTGTCGGAATCGTCTATCATCCTGTCTTTTATGGTGTGTGCGCTTACCGGTGTTTTCTTCGGTTATTATCCCGCGCAGGCAGCCTCCCGCCTGGACCCGATAGAGGCTTTGCGCTATGAATAATGGCTTGATAATTTCATGATTCTTTTTCTGCCGGAAAAATAAAAAACCGCCGGGAAAACTATCCCGACGGTTTTGGAACACAATTTTAACTTACAAACTACTCTTTCTTATTATGGATCTGTGAAGATTTCAGGTATACTTTCTTGCCTTTTTCGTCCACAATGTATTTCTGGTCTTTTCTGTTGATGTATACCGTTTCTCCGTGAGGGCCTTCTTTGCCCTTATAAATTTTATCTGTAACGGCGGAGGCGCCTTTTACGGCGATGGATGCTGTTTTATTGCCTACTTTTTTAGCGGTGCTGTCGAGTTTGTTTTGTGCAAATACAGCCTGTGCAGGCAAGGTAGCCACTGCGCCAAAAGCGAGGGCGAACAGCGCGGCGGAAATTGTTTTTGGAGCTCTCATGATTATTGTCTTTTTATAGTTTAAAAACATGATTGTAGTGCTTGTAAATTCAATTTTGATGCCATTCCTGTTGATGAAAGTCTGCCGTTTGAAAGATAGTTGATTACAAATATTTCTTTTTTATGTTGGAAGATAATGTCGGGGATTTTCCCCGTGGCGGTATCAGGACTTTTTCGTATATTGATTAACGATAACCTGTGTCTATGAGATATTCGAATGGTCTGTACCTGTCTGTTCCTACACCTTGCGGGGAGAATTGGGATAAAATGACCAATACTGCTGCGGGTAAACACTGCGATAGTTGTGCTAAAACCGTAATAGACTTCTCCTTCATGACGGATGCTGAAATTTTTGCTGTTATCAATAACAGCAGGGGAAAGGTTTGTGGCCGTTTTCAGGATAACCAGCTGAACAGACTTATCAACCCACCGGCTTCTCCCCGCAAAAATTTTTTACCAGCCTTGGTGTTGACAGCCGGTCTTATCACCGGGATTGCCAACCATAGTTATGCGGAAGCACGCGGGTTGGAACAGGTGGAATTAGCAATATCGTTACCGTCGTCACCGGCTCAGTTGGCGCCGGAAGATACCGCAGCGAAGCCTGCAAAAATGCATGATTTGCCGGAAATCATAGTGGTAGCCTATAAGGGACCGGTAACCGGACATGTACTGGTAACACCGGCAAGTATTACAGGGAAAAATCCGGGTTGTCTTAATGGCAAAGCTGGCGTGGTTCCTATACAGCCTCCGACGATGATCGAACCTATTAATGTCGCTGACCGGGAACGACATCAGATGAAGAAGAAACGTTGGTTCTAACAATTGGTTATTGCACTTGTCTTAATTATTCCTGTATTCCATTTTAATAACGCACAACCCTTCAGGAAGCCCGTTTCCTGAAGGGTTGTGCTATTCCGGGGGATGGCCCTTAGTTTCCCCAGAACTGATCTTCGTGCGCCGGATCTGCCGCGAATATTTTAGCCGCTACGATCTGGCCGTCTTTCACCGTATATACGTCTACGTTATCAGTGTCCAGCGTGGCGCCTGGCCTGGTTGCTTTCCAGGTTAATAACACCGCTGCCTGGTCACCATTAACAGTGATGGATTTCACCTCCGCCAGTGTCATGGTATTGGCAGAAACTTCGAACATGCCGCCCACCATCTGGAACACTTCGCCGGCAGAGCTTTTAGTACCGGAAAAACGGTTAGTGCCCGGTTGCTGCCATTTAATCTCAGGGTGGAGCAATGCGCCCAGTTTCTCAAGATCTACCTGCTGTACTGCTGCTACGAATGCTTTTACTACGGATAAAGTCTGATTTTCCATGATTATCGTTTTTTGTGTGATGGTTTATTGTTTGTTTGATGATACAAAGCTACTACCGCTGTCATCCTGTATGTTTATCATTTCACGACAAACGCTTGTCATTTCACGACAATCTGTTTTTTATCCGGTGAGGGATAAATAACTTTAACCTATGAAACAAATAGTATTAGCCGTCATCGCTTATGCCGTGCAGCGCGATATAGATGCAGCAAAGCTCTGTCAGCTGGCAGGCATCAACCTAAAAACATTAAAGAAAACTGATGCGCCGCCGGTCGCGCAGCAGCAGCTGGACGCACTGTGGCTGCATGGGGCGCAACTGTCGGGGGACCCGCTGTTTGCGTTGCATTTTGCTGCTTCCGTACAGCCGGCAGCGTTAGGCATAGTAGGCCAGATCGTTCAGACCAGCGCCACCGTGGGAGAGGCGCTGACACATGCGGCGGCGCTGGCGGGCCACCTGACAGACCAGTGCCGGCTGGAGATCGCGAGGAACAGTAAAAACTTCACCGTGCGGTTTATCCCGGCTGCGGGTAATATTAACGAGCCTACGATGGCCTTCAGGAATCTCATGGAGCTGCTGATGGTCATTACCATTCATGAAGTGACGGGCCTGATGCTGGAGAAAATTGCGCCGCTGGCAGTGAGACTGCCTTATAATGTACCGGACATAACAGCATATGAACAGATATTCCGGTGCCGGCCGGTAAAGCGCGCCGGGGAATATGCTTTAGTATTTGACGCCCGTTATTGGGAAGAGCCGATCCTATCGGCCAACTATGAACTGCAAAATATGTTGTTGAAGAAAGTGGCGTCCATGGCGCAGCAGCCATCAAAAACGGTGAATAACCTGCAGACGAGGGTGTATAATTATCTGCTGGCCAACTCTTATCTGGGCATTATATCGCTGGAAGAGATGGCGGCTAATTTTAACCTGAGTCCACGGAGCCTGCAACGTAAGCTGAAAGAAGAAGGGGTGAAATATCAGGAGATCGCCGATGCGGTGAGGAAATCACTGGCGTTGTATTATATCTCTGCGGGTAGTTATCCGCTGAAAGATATTTCGTATATGCTGGGGTATAATGAAATGAGCGCCTTTACCCGTGCTTTCCGGCGGTGGACAGGCAGCAGTCCGCTACAATATCAGTCGTTGTAGTTGAAAGTGGTGTTTTTATGTACGATGCCCCACTTCTTAACAAAAATATAATCCCCTCTTTCGAGGGCGTCAAGGTAGTTGTTGATCCATTCCCGGAAGGAACGAGCTACGATTTCACGGTGCCCGTCATCATGCCAGAGGGTGATGATCTGACCATAGTTGCCTTCGGGGGCAGGGTCAAGGTCTATGCAGAGAAAGTTGCCGAAGCCATCGGCTGTAAAGGGTATCCAGTGGGGATTCCACCAATCGGCCCGGATGCCGGTGTCGGGCTCGGACGCAATAGGCTCATCGTTATACGTGTAGGTGCCGGAAGCGACCAGGTCATGCCAATAGTGCCATTTGTTGGTAATCTCTTCCACTGGTAATAGCTGGTCGCCATCTATCAGGCCGGGCCTGGCTTTATGTTGACCGTCATGGATGGCGTAGAAATCCTTGAAATCAGCCGGGATAGCCGATTCTGTGAGTTTTTCAAGCGATTCCATCGCACCGTAGGGTGCCCCGGGGTTTAGTACATGGAGCAGCCTGGGGGCCTGCTGTCTTATCCAATTTTCCCATCTTGTCCAGTATTCTTGCATATGGTATGGGTTTAACCGACTATAAAGATGTAAAAATTCCGCCATAAATAAAAGCGGTAGATGTTACGGACGCGTGAAAGAAATACCTACTTTTGTAATCAGCATCATTTAAACGAAAACATACCACTATGGCACAGTTACCTAAATTTCTGATCGCAGACGATCCTGTTACAGATCCGGAAAATGAATATATTTTTCATACCGAGAAACCCCGCTTCTTTGCCAAACGTGTAGAAGAAGACGAAGAAACTGCTTACATCGACATCGTTGAAGAAATTGATGACGTGGAAGCGTTCTACAAAGATTCTCCGGAAAAGAAACAGGAATTGCTTGAACAACTGGAAGACTGGTACTACTCTTACATGGAATGGCTGGAAGACGACGGCAGCGAAGATGAAGAAGACGAAGAATAGTAACTGTAAGAAATTAAAAAGCGTCCGCTATTGCGGGCGCTTTTTTTGTTGCATGATCAGCCAGGTTGCAATTGTAACTGCAATTCCTTTCTGAATGCGGATGGATTGACCCCTTTGTATTTTTTGAACATTCTGTTCAGGTGACTTTCATCGGTAAAGCCCAGTTCATACGCTATTTCCCCTACCCGCAAGCTGCTGTATTGCAGCCTCGTTTCCACCAGCTTTAGTTTGTACTGCATGATATATTGTTGCAGGCTGTCGCCGTTGTTACGTTTGAAGTACTCGCTCAGGTAGGTAGGTGATATATTAAAATGGGTGGCGATCTGTTCGGCCCTTAATTTTTCAGGGGAATAGATATTTTCGTGGATATAGTGCAGTATATTTAGCGATGCGTCGCTTTTGCCCGGCTGCCGTGAGGGTTCGGGCAACTGGCTGGAGATATTGCGTGCCACCACTAGCAGAATAGTGTTGACCATCTGCTGTGATAAGGCTTTATGATAAGGCTGTTGATTTACCTGTTCCCGGATAAGTGCTTCTATCAGTGATTTTACCAGCGGTTTGTCGGTTTTGTTTTTGAGGATGCAGCCCGGCAGGTGGTTGTTGTTCTGGAAAATAAATTCCAGCTGCTGTATCCATTCTTTGGGCTGGTTTTTCAGGTAGACGTCATTAAAGCGGATAAAGAAAAATTTAGTACTGTCCTTTACTTCAAAGGAATGGCAGTCCTGCGGCATCACCAGAAACAGTTTATCGGCGCTGTAGGGCAGCTGGTTCTTGTTAACACACTGTACTCCACTGCCTTCCACGATGTACACCAGTTCGAAAAAATTGTGTTTGTGTGCATCTATAGGGCACTCGGTGCATTCGCGGTATTCGATCTCAAAAGGCTGGTATAAATTCTCCTGTATCATCTTATAAAATTACTGAATGATCCAGAATTTGTACAAAGAATTTTACAGGGAGATGCTGATCTTTGATATATAAAATTACTGTAATGGAAAACAACACAATTGCCTTTGTACTGTTAAGGCTGGCGGTAGCAGCCAGCATGTTTGGCCACGGCCTGGTAAGGCTTCCCAAGCTGAACGGGTTCAGCCACTGGATGACGGCTTCTTTTGAAAAATCCATGTTGCCCGGCGCCCTGGTAGTGCCTTTCAGTTATATCCTTCCTATTGCTGAGTTTGTGATAGGGCTACTATTGATACTTGGGCTGTTTACCCGTCTGTCACTCATTGCCGGTGCGGTGGTGATGATCATGCTCATCATGGGCTCTACCCTGATAGAAGACTGGGGTAATCTGCCCTCGCAGATGATACACGCAGCTTTCTTTGCGGTGCTGCTGGTATTTATCAAATACAACGGTTTCGCGCTGGACAAGGTTATCAGCAAGTAATCCGTGACTCCAGTGTTTTCCTGAATGAGGCGGGGTCGTCCAGCCGGAAGATAAATTGTTTTACTGCTTTCTTTTGTTTGTAGAGCAAGTACAACGAAATGGGTTGTTTTAACTCTAGTGCCACATTCCCCGGCTCAAAAGCTTTCAGCAGGGAAAGCTGCAGGACAGTATTGTCGGCCGGAGGCAATCTTCGCAAATCCCTGACAGTCCTCACCTGATCAAACGGGATATGTAATGATGTGATGATGCCATAACGAAGCAGGATGCCGTTATCATCCAGTTGTACAGGCCGATAACAAATTGCCTTCAGGTGCGCCAGCAGAAATACAACGGAATAGGCACCTGCGGCCAGCATTACCCGGTGTAATACGGGATAATTCAGCCGGGATAATAACAATCCCATGCCGGTCATCTCCAGTAATAACAGAAAAATAAAAATGCCATATACGGCGGCGGCTCCCTGCCGGCTGTACCAGGAAAAAGCAGGCATCGATGCCTGCTTTTTCCATCTGAATATGGCGTAGTACGCCAGCGTAGTTTCTGTTACCAACACACGGCATACTTTATCATTTCTGATCAGAGGCCGCAGTGCTGCGGATAGTAATTCCGGGAAATCCTGTAACGGATATTGTTGCCTGAGTTGCTGATAACGGCCGTAGGTGCCGTGTACCAGTATGATCAAACGTAATAACAACAGATCGAGCGTAAGCCCCGATAAAATTTTATCGGTGAGAGGATGTCCATGGCCTGATACCAGTAGTGACATTATTTTAAGCACTACCGCTATCATGAAGAGGAACGTTAATAACCGTGTACGGGTGAGCGTTAGTTTCATGAGGCAACGTTTATTCGTGACCGGGGTGTCGGATTTTCATTTCATCAAGGTCCAGCTGCATCTCCTGGCTGCGGATAACCTCATCGCTAAAGGTGTTGTGCTGCCGTAACCTGAACAGTTCCTGCCGTTGTTGTGCGTAAATATCCATTAGCACGGCATGATACAGTTCCACTTCTGTTTTTTCGGTATCGTCACATTCCAGTGATTCCAGTCGCGCGGAAGTACTGCTGATATTATGTTCCAGGTCTTTTTTGAGAAAACCGACCAGTTCATTGTCGTTTGCTTCAAAGGAATATTTCTCTTCCAGCCGCTGAAGGGCCACTTTCATCATCGCGAGGCGCATGCCTGCTTCCTGTTCCGCCAATGGTGTAATATCATCTATCTCACCCACTTTAATGAGTTTTATAAGCCAGGGAAGCGTGAGTCCCTGAAATACCAACGTCACCAGAATCACGATAAAGGTGATAAACACAATCAGGTTACGGTGCGGGAACAGTAACGGCACAGATAAAGCGGACGCCAGTGAGACCACGCCGCGCATGCCTGCCCATCCTACTACCAGCGGCCCTTTCCAGCCCGGACTGGCTTCCTGTGTCCGGATTTTTTTGCTCAGCATCCGCGGAATGAAAGCGCCCGGATATACCCAGAACAACCGCACCAGTATAGTAAGGAAAGCAATCACCAGTCCATACCGGATAGCATCGCCGATGGAGTAATTGCCCAGCGCATGCACGATAGTGGGCAGTTCCAGCCCTATCAGCATGAAAATGATGCCATTAAGCACAAAGATCAGCGTGCTCCATACACCCAGCATCTGCATACGGGTAGCGCCGTCCGGGAAGATGGCATGTGAGCGGTAGGAGAGGAACAGCCCTCCGCTAACAACAGCCAGTACACCGGAAAAATGAAACTGCTCCGCCGCCAGGTATATAAAGTACGGCGTCATCAGCGTAAGTGCAGAGTCTATACTGGGCGTAGTAGGCAGCCATCGGTGAATAGCATACATGATATTTGCCACTGCAAGTCCGATCAGGATGCCCATGCCGGCGGATAAAAAGAAATCACCGATAGCCTGATGTATCACAAATTGCCCGGAGACTACCGCCAAGGCGGCAAACCGGAAAATAATCAGGCTGGACGCGTCGTTGATCAGGCTTTCGCCTTCGAGGACGGTCATGGCCCGCTTAGGGACTTTCAGGTGCTTCAATACGCTGGTCGCTGCTACTGCATCCGGCGGAGAGATAATGCCGCCCAGCAGAAAGCCCAGCGCCAGCGTAAACCCGGGTATCATCGAATGGGAAACATACGCGACAATACAGGACGTGAAAATAACAGCGCCAAAAGCCAGCATCATAATAGGCCGCTTCCATTTCCAGAAGTCATTCCAGGAAGTATACCAGGCGGCTTCATATAGCAAAGGTGGCAGGAAAATCGTAAAAACAAGGTCGGGGTCTATTTCTATCTTCGGCAAACCAGGAATAAAACCAATTCCAAGTCCCGCCAGCACCAGGAAAATAGGATAAGAGATCTTTAACCGCTGGCCCAGCATCACCAGCATAAATACTACAAACAACAAAGTAAGGACAAGGAGCAATGAATGGTGCATACCAGGACAGCTATTTGTCGGTAAATTAAGAAATTGTGTTATAAATTTCCTGGTGAACTATATGGATTTTTCGGTTTGTCAGAGAGGGCTGGTTATTTTGTGGCTGGTTGTCTGAATTCATTATACTGCTGCCTGATATAGACGTACAAATCATAATCACTGATGTCTTTTACGAATTCATACGATGGCTGATATCGCAACATAAACTGCGAAAGGCTGTCGCCGTCCATTCCGGTGAGGCGTTGTACCAGCGAAGGGTTAAACTTTTGTTCCACCAGGTTTTCTTTTTCTTTGTCCAGCAGTATTTTTCTGAATTTTTCCTTCTTTTTATTCTTGTTGAAAGATACCGCTTTGTATAGCTGATTGATATTAACAGCGATCAATGGCCCGGCAGAGACAATCACTTCATTCCATCGCGGACGGCGGAAGTCGAATTCTCTCCTGAACTCCTGCCGCAGACGCAGCGAATCGCGCAGGTAATTGTAATGTATAATGTTGATGGCTTTCAACTCCAGTGGCTGGGATTGCAGCTGATGGGTAACGCTTGTTCTGTCTTTGCTGACGATGTAAAGCAGTGGCACAAAACCCAGTGCTTTCAATAGCAAGGTGTCACCTTTTCGTGCGTTCAGTTGATAGCGTCCCTGTTCATCGCTGATGACGGCGGACTGTGTACGTTTATTCAGTACCGTTATACCCGCTGCGGGTATGCTGTCTTCCCGGAAGATCGTTCCCTGCACAGGGCTCTGGGCATGCACGTGCGACAATGCCAACAGCAGCAGCGCCAACAAAACGATATGCCTCAGTGTCCGCATAACGGAAAGATATAAACGCTTTCGTAAAGGAAAAGTTAATATTGACGGTTTTAGTTTAAATTCGTATCATGAAAGGATTCTGGTCATATTTCTGGGTAGTATACATGCTCTTTTTTGCTATCCCGTTTCCCATGCTGATTTATTATAACACACGGGAAGGCCTCACAGATACCAACCCCTGGCTGGCCATTACCTGGCTGCTGCTATCATTGATACTCTGGGGAATACTGGTACTGCGGTGGTTCCGTAACTGGATACTGTTGCCGTTTAAAATGAAACGGAATATCGGCTATCTGTTGCGCGAAGGTGAAAAACGTGAAGCGCGTATTGTGGATAGTAAGGACGGTAAACACTTGAACGGTGATATGATAATGAAGAAGATGACGCTCAGTCTGCGTAATTTTGTGGGAACAGAAATCACAGAAAATCTGGAACTGGCTGATTCGAGGCCCGGAGAAATGCGCTATGAAAAAGGCCGGATTATCCACCTGATGATTGATAAAAGCCTGAAATTGCGGCCTTACCTGATTGTGGATACCACCCAGGCTGGCGTGAAGGCTGGCCGGATGGCGCTACTGGTGCTGCTCTGGCTGGGGCTTGTGGGAGCTATTGTGTGGTACTACTATTTTTCCTACAACATGGAAAGCAATGGTTATGGCTGGCGTTTCATGAAGGTGTACCATCCGTTGGTATTGTGTCCGCTGATCCTTTTCGTGAGCCGCTGGGGCCTGGGGATGTTGTTGAAGCTGTTCTCCGGCGGAGATCCTGATACATTACTGCATATCAAATACTATGGTGTTCAGACGATGGCGGAGGTGGTATCTGCCACACAGACAGGCACTTACATCAATGAACAGCCACAGGTGAAGTTTGAACTGCGTTACCAGGACACCTATGGTAAAACGTATACGGCTACCCTGAAAAAGATAGTATCACTTATTGATTTGGGAATGGTCCGCCAGGAAACTGTTTCCATATTTTACCTGAAGGATAAACCGTCAGAAGTGGCGTTTGCAGATGATCTGGCTGGTCTAAATTAATTTTATGTTAACGAACAGACACAAGGTTTTAGGAATACTATTGATACTGGGATGCTTTTCCTGCAACCAGCTGATGGATACTTTCAACGACACGTTCAGGGAAAAAAAAGAAGATGGTCCGGCTAACACCGGCCATAGCAGCCCGGTAACATCATCTGTTACTATTGAGTCCCACGTTTCCAGAGACACCGTGCGCACCACTTATTCTTCCCGTAATACCACCCGTAAGCTAAATTTTCTGTCTGATGAAGCGGGACTAAGAGAGGCGGAAAAAAGCCTGTTGGCCCTGCCTGCCTACGCGGGGAAAAAGATGTACCTCTACGATGATATCCATACATATGATGATGGCAGAATCAACCTGCAGCTTCGCCATCCGGAGAACCCCGACTATGTGGATGCATGGCACTTTGCCGATGGGCAATGGAAAGGGCCGGAACCTGTACAGCTGTCTGTCCGTAATAAAGTAGAAGAAAAGCTGCTTCCGCTGGATGAGATTGACTTCACCAGCATAGCAAGGATATATAAAAATATTGTGGAGAAATCAGCAACCATTGAAGGGGCGAAGCCGCCCACACATATTTACGGTATCGTCCGCGGAAAAGGCCTTGCCTGGTACCCTACCTCCATCAGTGGCAGCCGGGAAAGGTATGCCATCAGTTTTCATCAGGATGGCAGCATCGACAAGTTTTTCAGGGAATAAACGGTACTTCCTGCAGGATTTCGTAATGAGGCGCATCCACAGCTTTTTTCAGTATGGTCACTTTATCGCAGCAGAAGCTGTCATGACAATCAAAATCATGCAGATTGACCTTCAGCAGTTCGTCACGGGCTACATTCCGCGCAATGGTAATATGTGGTGTGAGGTTGCCGCGACGGTAGCTGAAAGTACTGCTTATCCTGCCATGCAGGCTGCTGATAGCATCGCTGTTGACCGGTTGCAACATTAAGGTGGCCGTACGGCCATGATGGAAAATACCGGCGCCATCAAACTGTACCCTGAAGTCCTTAAAGCCTGTTACTGCATGAGCCACCTGCCGTATAATCGTCTGGTCATCTTCCGTACGCGAAAATTTCATCAAAGAAATATGGGCAATCGACCTTAGATTGTAGGAAGGTATTTTGATCATAGTAGCCAGCCTGCTTTTCATAGCAGCTACTTTGCGTACAATGCCCGGTCCGGGAGAAAGGAGCAGAAAGTACTCATAAAAACTAAATAATGACAGCTGTGCATAGTTCACCCTCGGCATATCGAAGAACATTTAACATGACAATAAATGTGGTGAAATAATGGGGTAGCAGGTAGTACTTAAAATTACTAAAAGTACGGATAACTAACAAAGTTTGTTTTTGGAGAATGGGCTGTGTTTAGTTGCCTTGTGCTGCCGGCAACAACCTGCTGTAGGCTGCCAATACAAGGTTTACTTTCTGCCGGTGCTCTGCCCGTACCGCCCGTACGCTCCGTTGCTTCACAAAGGCGCTAAGCCGGATAATTTCATCATCCAGAATAAACAAAATTATTTCGATCCGTAGCATTCTGTCCCTTTGGGTAATGCCTGGAATATTGTCGCCCATCGTGGAACGGGAGAGGAAATCTTCCAGGACGAAACACTCAAAAAGGGCCGGGTCCTGCTCGTACAATGCCGGGACCGCCCTGGAGAAACTGCGTTCTATCTTCTGGATGGCCGCAGCCATGCGCGAGGAATGCATAAAACGCCGGATACGTCTTCTCAAACGGGTCAGCACCTGTACGGCAGTGGTCTGTTTAAACTTAATACAGGCTTCTATCTGAAACCCGACAAGCACTTTGATGTGTAGTTCGGATTTAAGAAGATGGTCATCCATCGTGACGCCTTTGACTACTACAATCTCGTCGGAGGAATGGTGGTCCAACAGATAGGTTTTAAATAGTTCCGGGTTGGTTTGGTATAAAGGTATTTCGGGCCTGTTCATAACGAATGGGTATTTGGGGTCAATGAACTATACCTATAGATACAGTTTAATACAGGATTTGTTCAGCTGGGTTGTTTTTTTGAATACTTTGTGGAAATATTATATTTATATTGTTTGTTATTCTGTATCTGGTCATTAAAAGTTCCCGAGCTATGAATGTTTTTCGGCTAATCGCGAGGAGGCTGTCTTTCACTATGCTCCAGCAATACGTCAGCGCATTACTACCACCGGAATTGCCAAAGCCGGTGCATATGCTGCTATTACATTGGGGGTCTTTGGAATGATCTATTGTCTTCCGTTTTTATTCTCTTCTTCCATGGAAGACCTGGTAGGTGCCGGCTTCCCGTTTGTGGGCGGAGCTATTATAGCCAGTGCAGGATTGATTGCATCGTCTAATCTGGCGAAGGGAGACAGAAATGTTGTTGTCAGATAACATGCCTGGTTAACGTTTTCCTGAATAGGTCTTTATCGGTAGAATCCTTGCCAGTACTGAAAAGGACTCGCAGCAAATAAAGCGAGCTTTATGGTTCACCATAAAATGTACTGTATGAAAAAGCAAAACAAATTGCGGGCAAAACTAGCCTTAAAAAAGACAAACATTGCGCTGCTTCTTGGGAAGGATAGCACTATTAACGCTGAAGTTATCAAAGGCGGGGCAACTATCACCGAAACCTGTCAGATCTGCCCGCCGAGAACAAAAGATTTTAAATGCCCTACTAATACGCTGCCACTGACTGCTTGCTAATGTAGTAGATACAGCTTACAGCCACCTTAGGGTGGCTCCTTTACCTGGTAATAAGGCAAGGCTGAAAAAAATGAAAAACGCCCAATTCCAGCCTTACTGAAATTGGGCGAATAAGCCTTTTTGTAGTCCCGACAGGGATCGAACCTGTATCTAAAGTTTAGGAAACTTCTATTCTATCCATTGAACTACGGGACCATCCTGATGCCCTTTTGGGGGTATCGGGTTGCAAAAGTAAGGGTTTTAAATTAATATTTAAAGACTTTCTATATCAACTTTCCCATTTGAAGGGGCATAAATACTGTCTATTTCCTTTTTGTACTTTTCAAGGATCACCTTCCTTTTGGCCTTCAGGGTGGGTGTCAGCTCACCGGCGTCAACTGTCCATTCGCGTGGCAGCAGCTGGAACTTTTTCACCTGTTCGATGTGGTTAAAGAACTGATTGTACTTATCCACGGCCTGTTTATAGAGGTCCAGCACTTCCTTGCGCTGCAGCAGTTCTTCGTTGCTGCCGGCGGAAATGCCTCTTTTCTGGGCCCAGCTGCGGAGATTGTCGAAGGCGGGCACAATCAGTGCTGCGGTAAATTTGCGGTCTTCGCCTACCACCATGATCTGTTCTATATAGGGTGATTCCTTGAATTTGTTTTCTATCGGCTGGGGCGCGACGAACTTACCACCGGAAGTTTTAAACAGTTCCTTTTTGCGGTCGGTGATTTTCAGGAACTTATTGTCTATCAGCACGCCGATATCGCCGGTATGGAACCAGCCATCGGTGATGGCGTCGGCGGTAAGCTCCGGATGCTTATAGTAGCCAATGGTAACACTGGGACCTTTACAGAGTATTTCCCCATCTTCTGCGATCTTTACTTCCACATTACTGATGACCGGCCCTACGGTGCCGAACATACGGTCTTCCACATTGAAGCGGTTAACGCTGATCACCGGGGAGGTTTCGGTAAGACCATAACCTTCCAGGATGGGGATACCGGCAGAAGTGAATATTTTCAGCAGTCTGACCTGGCAGGCGGCGGCACCGTTAACGATACATTGGATATTACCACCGAGGGCAGCGCGCCATTTGCTGAAGATAAGTTTGTTGGCCAGTTTCAGCTGAAGGTCGTACCAAAAGCCCTGCTGATGATTGATCTCATAACGTTTGCCCAGGTCCACGGCCCAGAAGAAGAGCGCCCGTTTGATGCCTTTGAGCTCCAGCCCGGTGGCCATGATTTTCTCATATACCTTTTCCAGCAGCCGTGGCACAGTGGTAAAAATGGTAGGCTTTACCTCTTTCAGGTTATCAGCGATTTTGTCGGTGCTTTCAGCGTAATACACCGGCACACCGGCGGTCAGGTAGAGGTAGGTGACCATCCGCTCAAAAATATGATTGAGCGGCAGGAAACTGAGGGCACGCGCGTTTTTGCTGACCGGCAGGTAAGGCTGGCAGGCCAGCACGTTGCTCATCACGTTGTGATGAGAGAGCATAACGCCTTTAGGGGTGCCGGTGGTACCGGAGGTATAGATGATGGTGACCAGTTCCTCCGGGGATATGTTTTGCTGCACTTCATCGATCAGCGGGTAGTCGTTTTCATCAGCGAGGGACAGCACTTCTGTCCAGTGGCGGGCGCCGGGCACCTGGTTGAAGGTAAAGATCTCACGGATGGTGGGAAATTTATCCCGGGCGGCCAGTACTTTTTGTAACAGGTCCTCATCACTGACAAACAGGATACGGGCTGCTGCGTCGTTGAGCACATATTCCAGCTCATGTTGACTGATCGTCGGGTAAATAGGAGTGAGGACGGCACCAATCTGTTGACAGGAGAGGTCTGTCAATAGCCACTCTGGCCGGTTGGGTGAGATGATCGCTATTTTGTCTTTCTCTTCATTTGTTTTGATGCCTACCCGGATACCCAGCCTGAGTAAGCCTGAGCTGAATTTGCGGGTGATGGCAGCTACTTCCTGTGTGCTGTATTTTCTCCATTGTCCGTTTTCCTTGCCGGCAAGCATATCCTCTTTGGGATAGTTGTCCAGCTGATACCGGATGACGTCAAATAGTCGCTGCGGTCGGTCCATTATGCTGTTTTTTTGAGTGTGCTATGCGTGCTTATATTCTTTTCAGCGTATCGTCGAAAGAGCCTTTATGATAAGTATTGAAGTATTGAAGGGTAAGTGCGACGCCCCATCCCAGCGCAGGTCCCAGTGGCCAGGGTGCGCTTCCGGGCATGTCCCGGTCGGAAAGTAACCACACAGCCCACAGTCCCATATTAATCACCAGATAAATGATAAGGTGACATTTGAAGCCAGCCCTGGCTTTTGCAATGCGCCAGAGACGTTCATCTCTTTGCTGGGTAGTTTCCATTTGAAGTGGTTTTATATGTGAGGCGGCTTTACTCAATTTAAAATATTTTATCGGCTTCCTGGTGGAAAAAACGAAAAATATGGTCTATCTCGATGCGCTGATATGAAACCCGATGTTCACCTGTGAATTGATCAGTTTGTCCTGTAAAGATTTGTCTGCACGGTAGTTAATTCCCCATAGGGTACGATCGATATTAAAATTGGCGACAGCGGTAAGATGATGACTGTCTATAGTAACACGCGCAGGAAAGGAGATGTTTTTTACGACGCCTTTAAGCGTCAGGTTGCCGGAAATAACGTGGGTGGCGTCTTTTAGCTCCACTTCTTCACCTACTGCCGGGTAGTAGGAATTGATACCGGTCATTTCAAAAGTGGCGGTGGGAAATTTGTCAACATCGAAAAAAGAACTGCCTTTCAGTTCCCTTTCCAGTTTGTTTTTCATGGCGCTGTCACCGGCGAGGTCTATATTCTGCAGGGTGTGCATATTGATCACCAACTGGGCGCCGGTGATGAGGGTATCTTTTACATAGACGGCCCCGCCGGCAAGCCGGAGGGTGCCGTGGTGTTTGCCGGTAGGTTTGGTACCTATCCATTCTATCAGAGAGGTCGCGGTGTCCGCCAGGTAAGCGTTACCAGTGCCTACTTTCACGGCCTGTGGATTGCTGGCGGCAGCCTTGTCGGCTTTGGGAGCCTGCTCACAGGCCACCAGTATACCGGACAGTAAAAGAAACAATACAATACTTTTCATAAATATCTCCCTGCATTTATAATGCCCGGCGTTCCGGGGTGACCAGGAACGCCGGTATGATTCATCTATTCTATCAGTTCACGGTTGCCCACCCATACAAATCGTTTGATGATAAATTCCTGGTTGGTGAAGCTGGCATTGCCGGCCGGATTGCCTCCACTTACGTGGAAGTCGGAAAAGGCGGCATGTTGGTTTACCCAGATAAAACCGGTCAGGTTGAAAGAAACAGGTGTGAATACGCTGTTCATTTCATCGGCAATCTTTTCTTTGGTGGCAGCATCGGTGGTATAAGCCGCACAGGTGATAGCGCCGTGTTTCTGCGCCATTTGTTTGGCCAGCTGGATGGTATGTGCGGTATCTTTTGTTTTTACGATCAGCACGACAGGCCCAAACAGCTCCTTCTCGTAAATATTGGTATCAGCACTGCTCACTTCAATGATGGTTGGGGCAAACACCCTCGCTTTGCTGAACTCTTCGTTGTTGACAGCCGTACCTGCCAATACTACCTTACCACCCAGCTGCTGTGCTTCCTGCGCGCGCAGCAGGGTGTTTTCATTCTGAAGGGCACCCAGTGTGCCGGCGCCCATTTTCGGATTATTGGCCAGCGCCACGATAGCATCCCTGAACCGTTGCACCACCTCATTGAAACTCACCTGTCCTGCTGCGGTGGCAATACCGGCTTCAGGAATAAAGAAGTTCTGTGGAGCGGTACACATCTGACCGGAATACAGGCTCACGGAAAATGCGAGGTTCTGTATCACCGGGTCCAGGTCCTTTACGCTGTCAAGCAATACGGAGTTGACGCCCGCTTTCTCCGTAAAAACGGTCTTCCCCGGAAGGGATTCCACATAATTGCCAAAAGCGCTGCTGCCGGTATAGTCTATCAGTTTTACGTCCGGATGCTCTGCCAGTTTTTTGGCGATAAGATGCTCGGTGCTGTCGGGTGCCAGCTGACACAGCAGCGGGTCGTGCCCGTTTTCCTGTAACACCTGTTGTATGGCGCTTACTGCAATGGCGATAGGCAGAATCGCCCGTGGATGCGGTTTTACGATCACCGGGTTGCCGGTGATCAGATTGGCGTACATCCCCGGCAGCGTGTTCCATACCGGGAAGGTGGAGCAACCGATCACAACGCCAACACCTTTCGGGATGGCGCGGAAAGTTTTCTTCAGCCGGATGCTGAACTTGCCCATGGGCTTTTCCCATTCCAGTTCAGGTGGATAGCGTTGCAACTCATGATAACCGGTGGCGATGGCTTCGAGGGCACGGTCGTTGGCGTGCGGCCCTGAAGCCTGGAAGCTCATCATAAAGCTCTGGCCTGTGGTATGCATGGTAGCATTGGCAATATCGAAAAAGTAGTCCTTGATTCGTTCAAGCGTTTCCGTTAGTACGCCGGCTCTTTCGGCGACGGACGTACGACCCCATGCATGGGAAGCTTCAGTTGCCTGTTTTACCAGGTCGCCTACGGCAAAAGTCGGATAGGTAACGCCCAGCACCTCCTGTGTATAGGGTGACACTTCTTCTCCTGTCCAGCCGGTTTCACCGGTTTGCATCAGTTGTTTAAAGGGCTTGTTCAGCAACTGCTGATAGCTCTGTACGCCTTTTGCATGGGCTTCTTCCCCGTATGCTTTGGGGTGCTCCGGATAGTGCGAATAGAAGGTTCTTTCGTGGTTCGCTTTAACAGCGGCATCAATCGTGTTTTGGTGTTTCGTAGCGAGCATATTCAGATTTTGAGATTATTCAGACAGCCGGGGTGGTTATCATCCCGGCTGGAAAAAGCTTGAAAAAACGCCTCTCTTGCTCAATTCTACAGCTTCTGCTATGGCATGTGGCCCGGGGCTTCAGCCCTCGGAATCAAATATTAATATCCCGCGTTGATCAGCGTGAATCTTCCATCATTGTAATATTCATCCGGTCTTGGCTTCAGCGGATGGTTACGCTGATATTTCAGGAAGTCGTCGTACTCCTGTTTATGCAGTGTTACCCATGCTTTGTAACCAGCCTGATTAGCGGCAGGGCCAAACAGCCATTGATTATAGGATTCAAACATGCCCTGCTGCAGCATCTTTTGCTGGAAGTCGAAAAGTGCATAAGGGTAGTTGCCGCTATAGGAATTGAACCAGTCCAGCAGGAAACGTGTGCGGGCCATGATCAGCGCGTCGGGGTCCACACCGCCGGTTATCACGCTCAGCTGTTTGCCCATGCACTGTTTGAAGGCCTGTGAAAAGCCATTGTCCCCTCTGCTTTTCTTACTCTTTTTACCTTCTTCTTCGGGGACCATGCTGTCAAACAGGCTCGGATCGTTGAACAGTTTTTTGTACGATTCCAGTACAATGTTCCTGATTTCAGCGGTCCGGGTGGTGAAACTCTCCATGTTCATGAAGGTCTCTCCGTATAATACACACCACAATGGGTTGTTGCTGTAGTAGTAGGTCTTGGTGGCATTGTAATAGTTGCCGGGAAAAGTGGGGTCCTGTTCAATGCCTTTTAACCAGGAACGCAGTGCGCCGTCATACATCTTGAAGTTCATCAGCAGGGTGCCGTTGTCGTTATACAGTTCACCGCTGTTGGGGAATTTACGGATGGCTTTTTCGTACATCCGTTGTGCTGTTTTCGACTCGTCCCGTCCCTGGTAGATGTTACCGGCAATCTGAAATACCTGCACGTCCGCTTCTTTTCTGCTGAGCAGCGGCTCAATCACACTTTTGGCTTTGATAAGGTCTCCTTTCAGGTAAAAGGTGAAACCCAGCTGTTTCCTGTATTCGAAATTGTCCGGGTCCAACTGTAACGCCTGGTTTAATACCAGCACAGCATTGGAGTAATCCCCGTTACGCATGAAGTTGGTAGCGGTCTTGTATAATTCATTCGCGTCCTGTGCTACCGCCACTTGTGAAAATAATACCCCCGCAACAAATACTGCTTTCAATAAAGAAGACCTCATATGCATTCCTGTCTGTCGTTTGTTGTAAAAGTAAGGAAAATGGGGTAATGTGCCGCTGATCAATCTCCGGGCAAAAATAAATAGGGACAGGAAAGTTTATATTAAATATTTTATTTATTCTTTTGGTTTGACATTTTTATGAGCAGCACAGCAGCAGTAAGCTGAATGTTCCCGTCTGCTATAGGTGTATGCGAGGGGCTGACCATTAAAAATAGTGGAAGGGGAGGAGGACTAAGCAGACATAGGTACCGGGGTGAAAACAAACTCCCCCGGCCTGTCGCCGGGGGAGCGGATATTGAGAATATGTTGATTAAATCACATGCGTGATCAAACCGTCGCGCAGCTTCGGTTCAAACCAGGTGCTTTTTGGAGGCATTACATTGCCGCTGTCGGCGATATCAAACAACTGCTGAATGGTAACCGGGTAGAGGGCGAAAGCTACTTTCATTTCACCGCTGTCTACGCGTTTTACCAGTTCCTGTAGGCCGCGGATGCCGCCAACGAAGTCGATGCGTTTATCGGTGCGTTGGTCTTTGATGCCGAGGTGTTTGTCCAGGATATTGTTAGACAGGATGGTCACATCCAGGATACCGATCGGATCGGTGGTGTAGGTGCCTTCTTTGGCTACCAGGCGGTACCAGGCCCCTTCGAGGTACATGCTGAATTCATGCAGCATGGACGGCTGTTGTGGCTGGTGGCCGATTTCTTCCACGGTAAAGTCGTAGTCGAGGCGCGACAGCAGTTCAGCTTTGCTTAAGCCATTGAGGTCTTTTACCAGGCGGTTATAGTCCAGGATGGCGAGCTGGCTGGCGGGGAAGATGGTGGTCAGGAAATAGTTCACTGGATTTTCCACGGAGGTGATGGTGCCTTTTTCCTGGAATTCTTTCTGCACCAGGCTGGCGGAAGCAGCACGGTGGTGCCCGTCGGCGATATAGGTGCAGGGCACTTTTTCGGCAAACAGGGTAGTGATTTCCTGTACGGCAGCCGGGGTATTGATCACCCAGATAGTGTGCTGGATGCCGTCGTCGGCCGTGAAGTCGTATACCGGTTTGTTGTTGTTTTGCCAGTGGTCTACCAGGGCGTTTACTTCCGGCACGTCATTGTATGCCAGGAAAACGTTGCCTGTCTGGGCCAGCGTGGTTTTAATATGGTTGATACGGTCCAGTTCTTTGTCCGGGCGCGTAAACTCATGTTTTTTGATAATGCCTTTATTGTAATCGTCTACGGAAGAGACGCATACCAGGCCTGTCTGGGCACGGCCGTTCATCACCAGTTTATAGATGTAGTAAGCAGGTTGTGCTTCCTGGAACAGTACACCTTCTTTAACCAGGTGTTGCAGGTTTTCAGCTGCTTTATCGTATACCTGCTGGCTGTGGGTGTCTATCCCTTCCGGCAGATCTATTTCAGATTTTGAAACATGATAATACGAATACGGATTACCGGCAGCGGCAGCTTTAGCTTCGTCCGAACTGAGTACGTCATAAGGCCTTGCAGCTACTTGCGCCGCCAGTTCTTCTTTGGGCCTTAATCCTTTGAAAGGTCTGATAATAGCCATGATAAAAATGTAGATGAGGGTAAAAGTAATAATAAAAATTACGAAATGCGAATAACGATGATCAAACTGAAATGATGGTTCAGTTAAATCATCGTTATTCCTGTTTCGTAATAGCCGTGGTGACTTAAGCTTTTTTCAGGGAGAAGTACTTCATGGCTTCTACCATTACTTCTACACTTTCGTAGGGCAACGCATTGTACATGGATACCCGGAAACCACCGGAGAGGCGGTGGCCCTTAATACCAACGATATCTTCTTTCTTACAGAATTTCAGGAATTCATCTTCCATTTCAGGCTTGTCCATAATGAAGCAGGCGTTCATCAGGCTGCGGTCTTCTTTGGCCACCGTACCGCGGAACAGCGGGTTATGGTCAATTTCATCGTACAGCAGGGCTGCCTTTTTCTGGTTGATTTTTTCGATGGCAGGTATACCGCCCTGCTCTTTTAACCAGCGAAGGGTGAGCATGGAGATATATACCGCAAATACGGGAGGGGTATTCAGCATGGACCCATTGTCTATATGGTTTTTATAATCCAGTATAGCAGGGATTTTACGCGTTACTTTACCAAGCATGCTTTTACGGATGGCTACCATGGTGGCACCGGCTGCGCCCATGTTCTTCTGAACACCGGCATAAATCAGCGAGTACTTGTTGAAATCCATGGAGCGGCTCATAATGTCGCTGCTCATATCCGCGATCAGGGGTACGTCTGTTACCGGGGTCATATGCCACTGTGTACCATAGATGGTATTGTTAGTGGTAATGTGCAGGTAGCTCGCCTGTGGGGGAATGTTGAACTGCTTGGGGATGTGGTTGTAGTTACTGTCTTTGGAGCTGGCTACTACATCTACGAAGCCAAACAATTTCGCTTCTTTGATGGCCTTGTTGGACCAAACGCCGGTGTCTACATAAGCGGCTGTCTCACTGCTTTCCAGCAGGTTCATGGGCACCTGCATAAACTGCGTGGTGGCACCGCCGTGTAAATACAGCACCTCGAAGTCGTCATCAAGCTGCATCAGTTCCCTAACCAGGTTACGCGCCTCTTCCATCACCGCTATAAACGGCTCCGTTCTGTGGCCAATCTCCAGTATGGACATCCCTGATCCCTCAAAGTCTATCAGGGCTTTACTGGCTTTGTATAATACCTCGTTGGGCAATACAGAAGGACCTGCGTTAAAATTATGCACCTTCATGTTACGATCTAGATTAAATTCATTTTTTGATCTTTCCACTTTGTTTTGGTTTTTCTAAGGAAACGGAAAAAAAACGGCACGGGTGTTTTAAAACCTGTAAGGCGCGTGGTGTAGGATAGGTTAAAAGACGGTAGGAACAAAGATAAAATTTCTTTTCCAATTATTCTGTATTAGCCTAAATATTTTGCCCGTTTATTCTGTTCTGCCCAGCATGCGTCCCTCTGTCCATCGTTGTTGCAGCTGTTCAAACTCCTGTAACTCGCTCTCCGTAAGGTTTGTGTGATGAAGCTCCTGCAAAGAGGGCTGCCCTGCATTTACCCAGGCGGTATACCAGCAGGCAGCCACCGCTGCAATGGCTTGTTTCATTCGCCGCTCTGTCATACCATTCAGCAGCTGATGATATGCTTTCGTATAACCTTCAGCGTAAGTCCTCGTTAACACACCGTTCCTGATCTCATATGCATAACGCTGCGCCGGTGGCGTGTGTTCACATAACCATTTTTCTTTTTTTAATACCGTGTCTGCCGCCAGGCCGCTACTGGTAACAATCTGCCAGACGAACGCCCGCCAGTCGGTGATATAGTGCGCTTTACCGGCCCAGTAATCAAATTCCGTATCTGCCAGCAGCTCGGGAATGCGCGATTCCCATAACCCATGGATGCCCGTCTGGCCGGTGAACTGCCCGTTATGGTTGGAGCAGGCATGCAACGGCACATGCGCATCCGCTACGTAATGCCCCGCTTCGGCCGACAGCTGCAGTATCCGCTGCTGGTCCCGCTCCCGGAAAGCCTTTGTCAGCATCAGCATCATCTTTTCAAGGTGCCACGGCAATATGCCGTTGCGCTGCAACGAGTCAGCGCCATACCGCGCCACCGCTTCCTGCCAGCTGCGTGGTATCTCCCGGTAAGGCGGCTGGTCCAGCACGTCAATGTCCAGGTAATGCCGCGGCGCCTCGGCAGCCACTACATACCGGCGCTTGTCCGGATCGGTGGCATGCACACGCAGATACTCCAGGTGAGGCTTGTACAATACCAGCATCTCAGGAGGCAGGCAGAACACCGCCAGCCGGTTGATCCGCTCATGGGCAAAGAATCCCCAGCCTCCGGCAGATTGAACGCAAAACAATAATACAATAGTGAAACTCACAGCAGGACGCTGTTTCAGGATATGGGTCAACATAACAAACAATTTAGAAATTCGGTTATTTTGAAATTTAGTTATTTAATTCATGCCAGCCAAGGCTTCCACAGGAATTAAATAACTAAATTTCAAAATACCCCGATGACTAAATGTTCGTAACGCCGCCACTCACGGCAAATTTCATAGCCTCGCCGGCTGAAATATTCTCCAGCGGTTTTACCCGCTCTTTCGGTACAATAAACACTTTCCCGGTAATGGCATAGGCATGCGGCACATATACGGCCATATAACCTTCCATACCAAGACTGCTCACGTCCGTCTGGGTGATAAATCCCATCTCCCAAACGTCCAGGCCGTAAATCTGCACCAGCACCGGATGATCGAATTTTTTCTTCTCTCCGACAAATGCGTCAAATACGTCCTTAATGGAAGTATAGATGTATTTGATGAAAGGCGTACGCTCCAGCAGGTGGTCAAACAAATCAAAAATCCGCCCGATAATAAAGGAAGAGCTCAGGTACCCTACCACTACCACCAGTATCAATACCAACGCGAAACCTACGCCCTTGTATTTTAGAAAGTTGAATGAGGTGTCCTCAGGAATGATCTCCTTCGGAATAAGATTGTCAATAGTAACAAACGCCCAATATAAGGTCAGTGCAGTGATCCCGATAGGGGCCAGTATCAACAGGCCCTGGAAGAAATACCGCAATAAACGGGACGCAAACACTTTTAATCTGAGTTTTGGCGACATGGCAAAAGGAATGAAGGCACAAAATTAGACAAATAAGCGGAAGATTACCTGTCCGCAACATTGCCTGTCTGTAAAGGTTTTTCCATATCTCCCCGGCACCCGCCGCCCCACTGCCTGTCTCCATGAAAAGATGTTGCCACATGTAAAAAATAATTACTGGAAACTTTGAAAGTTTAAAAAGTTTCCATAGTTTTGTCTTCGCATCACAAAGCCTGTTAAAGCACTCTTATGGAACCGCAGGAACGTATCATGGACACGGCTTTCGGCCTGTTTCGACAATATGGCACCAGGTCTATTACCATGGATGACATCGCTGAGAAAATGGGCATCTCCAAAAAGACCCTCTATGCCCACTTCATGGATAAAGACGACCTGGTAACACAGGCGATTACCCGTTTTATCGGCATCGTGGAAAAGGAATGCCTGACAGACCGCGAAAAATCAGCTGACGCCATAGAAGAACTGTTCCTCGTAATGGACATGCTGGACCGCCGCCTGCGCAATATGAACCCGGTCGTCCTGCTCGACCTGCAAAAGTTCCATGCTAAAGCCTATCAGGTGTTTTTGAACTATCAGAACAACTCATTGACAAACACTATCCGCGAAAACATGGAACGTGGCATCAATGAAGGACTCTACCGGCCGGACCTCGACATCAGAACACTGACTCAATACCGCGTTTACGGATGTATGCTCAGCTTTCAGCCCGAAGCATTTCCAGGCAACTCCGACATGACCAGGGTACAAAAAGTACTGCTGGAAAATTTTCTGTACGGAGTAGCCTCTGCTAAAGGATATAAGCTCATCGAAAAGTACAAACAACTATCGCAAAACATATAATACTATGCAACGTATCAGAAGGCTCACCGGCATGGCTTCCATGGTGGGACTGCTCGCAGCGGCCATCAGCGCCGGCGCCCAGACCATCTCCCAGGAGCCTGTCCGCCTGTCGGCCCGGGAAGCAGTGGACTATGCCTTGGCTAACCAGTCAGCCGTAAAAACGGCCAAACTGGATGAACTGATCCAGCTGGCCAAAAACAAAGAGGTTAGCGGATTGGCCCTGCCCACTATCACCGGTACCGGCCAGTATCAGTACAACCCGATCCTCCAGAAACAAATGTTTGGCGTGAGCAACTTCATGCCGGGAGCCCCCAAAGACTCCTTCGCTGTCATCACCTTCCAGTTGCCGCAAAACCTTATGGGCGAAGTGAGGCTCACCCAAACCCTCTTCGACCCCAGCGTACTCGTGGCCCTGCAAGCCCGTAAAACACTGGAAGACCTGGTGTCAAAAAATGTGGCCAAATCACAAATCGATGTGAAAGCCAACGTATATAAAGCCTATTATAATGTACTGTCTGCCAGGAAAGCATTGTCTATCCTGACAAACAATATTACCACCCTGGAAAAACTTCTCAGCGATACCAGGGAAATCAATAAAAACGGACTGGTGGAAAAACTGGACGTAGACCGCCTCGTGGTGCAATACACCAACCTTCAGACTGAACAGACCAAACTCCGTAACCTCGTGGAACTGGGAGTGGCCGCGCTCAAATACCAGATGGGCATGCCGCTGAAACAGGAGGTAGTGCTCACCGATACCCTGTCTACTGAAAGGATCGCTGAAAACATTCCTGACATGGACAAATTCGATTACTCCCAGCGTATCGAATACCAGTTGCTCGAAACACAAAAGAAAGCCAACGAATACGACCTGAAAAGATACCGCATGAAAGGCCTGCCTTCATTGCAGCTCTTCGCCGCTACCGGCGCCCTGCGCGGCAGCGACAGGTTCGACTACTTTAAAACACAGATGTGGTATGGTTACCTCAACACCGGCCTTAACCTCTCAGTGCCCATTTTCAGCGGCATGCAGCGAAGAAGACAGGTGGACCAGGCCCTGCTGAACGTGAAGAAAAGTGAAGTAGCCATCGAAAACGCCAAACTGGGCATAGATCTCGAAAGAGAACAATCGGCTTCCACTTTCCGCAACAACGTGCTGAGCCTGCAGGCACAGGAAAAAAATATGCAGCTCGCGGAAGACGTGCATAACACCACCCAGATCAAATACCGCGAAGGCGTGGGCTCCAGCCTGGAAATGTCGACAGCGGAAAATGACCTGCTTACCGCCCAGAACAATTATTTCACCGCACTGTACAACGCTATCGTAGCCAGGATAGACCTGCTCAAAGCTTATGGTAAACTATAGTGCAAAACCTTTTCAATCACCTATCACTACTAGCTATATGAATAAAAGATATCTTTTCACGGTCCCGGTGCTCGCCGTTTTAATAGCTGCCTGTGGCGGCGGTGGCAACAAAACACAACAACTGGAAAAACTGAAACAGGAGAGAGCTGCCATCGATTCTAAAATCGCTGCCCTCGAGAAAGAAGTTGGTAAAAAAGATAGCGTAGCCAGAAAAAAAGATGTGACAGTGTCTGAAGTGAAAGACACCGTATTTGAACACTATATCGATGTACAGGGCAGCGTGGACGCACGGGAAAACGTGAACGTGTCCGCCCGCGCCATGGGCGTAATCACGGCAATATACGTACGGGAAGGCCAGCAGGTCAGCAAAGGCCAGACACTGGCCCAGGTGGATGATCAGGTGCTGAAAGCAAACATGGCTGAACTGCGTACCCAGATGGACCTCGCCAATACGCTCTATGAAAAACAAAAGAATCTCTGGTCACAGAAAATAGGTTCTGAAGTACAATACCTCAACGCTAAAAACCAGAAAGAAGCACTGGACAGGAAAATGGCCACCCTGCAGGACCAGCTGGCCCAAACCCGCATCATTGCGCCCATCAGCGGCACAGTAGATGCCGTGATCGCCAAAGTGGGCGATAATGCTGCTCCCGGCAATCCCACCTTCCGCGTGGTAAACGCCAACAATCTGAAAGTGACGGCCAACGTGGCGGAAGCATATGCCGGTCTTCTCAAAACAGGCGACCGCGTTATCATCGCTTTCCCGGACATCAACCGCGAAATAAAAACCACTATCGCCTTTGCTTCCAGGACTATCGACCCGCTCAGCCGTACCATCAAAATAGAAGTGCCGCTGAAACCCGATAACGCCCTGCGCCCTAATATGATCGCCCATATCAAAATCGTGGACTATACTGCCAGCAACGCTGTGGTAATACCGGTAAACCTGATCCAGTACTCTTCCGGTAAACCATTCGTCATGGTGGCAGAATCCAAAAATGGCCAGCTGGCCTCCCTGCGCAGGACCATCGAAGTGGGACGCACCTATAACGATAAGGCTGAAATCAAAGATGGCCTGAAAACCGGTGATAAAATCATCACCACCGGCTACCAGGGCCTCAATGATAATGACCTGATCAAACTGTAATGCTGACCACTAACAGCCAAAAACAAGTTTATGCAAGACAATCTCCATAAAGAATTTAAACCCACCAGCTGGTCCATTGATAATAAGGTGAGCATTTACGTGGCCACCATTATTATCGCGCTGGCGGGTATTCTTTCTTATATCAACCTGCCAAAGGAACAGTTTCCCGAAGTGGTGTTCCCGCAGTTCTATATCAATACCATCTATGCCGGCACTTCCCCGGAAGATATGGAAACACTGGTGACAAAGCCCATCGAGAAACAGCTCAACGGCATATCCGGCGTAAAGAAGATCAAAAGCACTTCCATGCAGGACTTCTCCGCTATCACCATCGAGTTCAACGCTAATGAAGATATCGAAGCGGCCCGCCAACAGGTAAGGGAAAAAGTGGACGACGCCAAAAAAGACCTGCCGAAAGACCTCACACAGGAACCACAGATCGTGAAAATTGACGTGTCCCAGATTCCTATCATGAACGTGAACCTCTCCGGCGACTTCGACCTGCAAACACTCAAACGTTATGCAGACGATATGAAAGACCGGATCGAGGCACTCAATGAAATCACCCGTGTGGACCTGGTAGGTGAACTGGAAAGGGAGATACAGATCAATGTCGATAAATATAAAATGGATGCCGCCAGGATCGGTTTTGATGATATCATTGGCGCCATCCAGGGCGAGAATATCACCATCTCCGGCGGCCTCGTCTCTATGGACGGCCAGAAACGTACCCTCAGCGTAAAAGGAGAGTACAAAGACCCGGCTAAGATCGGTAATATCATCGTGCGCGGACAGTCCGGCGCTGTCGTTTACCTGAAAGATATCGCCAACGTAGTGGACGGTTTCCTCGAACAGGAAAGTTATGCCCGCCTCGCCGGTAAAAACGTGATCACGCTCAACGTGATCAAACAAAGCGGTAAAAACCTGATCGATGCATCAGACAAAATACAGGCCATCAAGGCAGACATGGAAGCCAACTACTTCCCGAAAGGCCTGCACGTGACCATCACGGCTGACCAGTCCAAATCCACCCGCGTAACCCTGCATGACCTGATCAATACTATTATTATCGGCTTCATTCTGGTAACCGTTATCCTTATGTTTTTCATGGGAGCGGTAAACGCTATTTTCGTGGCGTTGTCGGTGCCCATCTCCATGTTCATCGCCTTCCTGCTGATGCCCATGTATGGGTTTACCCTCAATATGATGGTGTTGTTCTCCTTCCTGCTGGCATTGGGTATTGTGGTAGACGATGCCATTGTGGTGATTGAAAACGTACACCGTATTTTTAATGAAAGAAAAGACCTGGGTATAGTAAGAGCCGCCAAGATAGCGGCGGGAGAGGTGTTTTTGCCGGTGTTGTCAGGAACCCTGACGGTATTGGCGCCATTCGTACCGCTGTTATTCTGGCCAGGCGTTATCGGTAAGTTCATGTTCTACCTGCCGGTGACGCTGATCACTACGTTGGGTGCATCGCTGGTGGTGGCATACATCATTAACCCGGTGTTTGCGGTCGATTTCATGGACAGGCATGAAGGAGAAGACCATCCCAAACCTAAGTTTGACCGTAAGTTCCAGATACTGACCGCCGTGTTTGCGGTGATAGCCCTCATCGGCTATGCCAATGGCAGCGTGGGCGTGGGCAACTTTGTGATCTTCGCCTACCTGATGATCGCCCTGGAGCGTTTCTGGCTGGGCGGCGTGGCGCGTCACTTCCAGCACAAGTTCTGGCCTAAGGTACAGGAGCGTTACAAGCATATCCTGAAATGGTGCCTCGTTGGCTGGCGTCCGGTGTGGATCCTGGTGGCTACTTTCGCCCTGCTGATCTTCAGTATTATCCTGACGGGTATCCGTAATCCGAAAGTGGTGTTCTTCCCGCAGGCCGATCCTAACTTTATCTACACCTACATCGAGTTGCCTAACGGCACCGATCAAAAATATACAGATTCCATTACACATATTGTGGAAGACCGCATTGCGAAAGTAGTGGGTGCCAACAATCCCATTGTGGAGTCCATCATTTCCAATGTGGCCAAAGGCGCCGGTGACCCGTCGCAGATGGACATGAGCACCCAGCCGCAGAAAGGCAAGGTGACCGTGGCTTTCGTGGAATTCGGCGCACGTAACGGGCAGTCTACCGTACAATATCTCGATAAAATCCGTAACGCCGTAAAAGGCATCCCGGGCACTAATATCACGGTAGAACAGGAACAGGGCGGTCCTCCTACCGGTAAACCGATCAATATCGAAATTACCGGTGATAATTTTGATGAACTGACCAACTCTTCGTTTAGGCTTAAACGTTATTTGGACTCCCTGCACATTGACGGCGTGGAAGAACTGAAAAGCGACTTTGAAGCGAACAAGCCGGAGATCGTGGTGAATATCGACCGCGAAAGGGCCAATAACGAAGGTATTTCCACCCGCCAGATCGGTGGCGCCCTGCGTACCGCGTTGTTTGGATTTGAAGCGTCCAAGATCAGGGATGCCAAAGACGAATACAAGATCATGGTGCGGCTGCAGGAAAATCAGCGTAACAATATCAATAACCTGATGAACCTCAACCTGGTTTACCGGGATATGAACATGGGAGGGGCTGTACGCCAGGTGCCGTTGTCAGCGGTAGCGGACATTCATTATTCCAATACGTACGCCGGTATCAAGCGTATTGACCAGAAACGTGTGATCACCTTGTATTCCAACGTGTTGACCGGCTTCAATGCCAATGAGGTGGTACAGCATATTGAGACGGCGCTGCATGATTTCAGTCACCCTAACTCTGTGACCATTAAGATGACCGGTGAGCAGGAAGATCAGAAGGAGACCATGGACTTCCTCCTGATGGCGATGCTGGGCGCATTTGGCTTGATTCTGATGATCATGGTAACGCAGTTCAACTCCATTGGCCGTCCGTTGGTGATCTTTATGGAGATCCTGTTCAGTATTATCGGGGTGTTCCTGGGCTTCTCCATCTTCAAAATGGACATCTCCATTGTGATGACCGGGGTAGGTATTATGGCCCTGGCGGGTATCGTGGTGCGTAACGGGATTGTGTTGGTGGAATTTACCGACCTGCTGGTGATGCAGAACATGCCGGTATATGATGCCGTGGTGGAAGCGGGCAAAACCCGTATGACGCCGGTATTGCTGACTGCGATTGCCGCTATTCTGGGGCTGATTCCGCTGGCAGTAGGGTTTAATATTGACTTTGCCACCCTGTTCAGTGAATTTAAACCGCATATTTTCTTCGGCGGGGATAACGTGGCGTTCTGGGGGCCGCTGGCCTGGACCATGGTGTTCGGGTTGATTTTTGCGACTTTCCTGACCCTCATCCTGGTGCCGGTGATGTACGCCATGAACAAGCGTTCCATTGATGTGCTGGACCGCTATAAAATGTCCAGGGGGCTGAAATATGTGCCTTTCCTGGTGCTGATATTAAAGTTATTTATGAAGAAGGAAGAGGTGAAGAAGCTGCATGATCCGAAGTATATGTCGGCCAAACCTTATAATTTCTTCCCGGCGCCTGAAAAGGAGCAGCAGGAGGAGATTTTGCGGAAAAATGCCAAAGTGGGCGGTGTTTCCGTGAATTAAGTACTTGATAATTACATCTTTTAGTAATACAGTGTAACAGTTGTAGGTTAACAGTCTCCGTCCTGATTCTTCAGGACGGATTTTTTTTTGTATATTGTGGACGAAACCATATTTTTATTGTTGTTAACAAATTTTAACAATCGGGATGGTGGGCAATTCGATAGCTATTGTTACATTTGACCCTAAGAGCGTTCACGTTACTAGCTATATACAGCCTTAGTCTTATATGCCATATGATTATCGGACGTTAAATTTTTGACAGAAAACAGTCTGTTTTAAACAGTTATACAGGATTGCCTGTTTTATCTAGATTAGAATTATAGATTTTAGCGAAGGAAAGACACTGGTATCAACACGGGATACCCTCAGCCATTAAAACTAGGAAGACTGGCAAAAGATTGGAAGACCATGGAGTACGTAGCAACCTTAGCATTTGCTAAAGAGCAGGACCGGCAGGATCCATTAAATAAATTCAGGGAGCAGTTTTATTTTCCCCAACGAAAAGGAAAGGACGCAATTTATTTATGTGGCAATTCACTCGGATTACAGCCTAAAAATGTAAAATCAGCGATAGAACAGGAATTGGCAGATTGGCAGCAGTGTGCGGTTGAAGGATATTGGGCGGCCAAGAATCCCTGGCTTTATTATCAGCAGTATTGCAGTAAGCCACTCACAGCCATAATGGGGGCGAGCCAGCAGGAACTAACGGTGATGAATACACTCACTGTGAACCTTCATCTGATGATGTTGAGTTTTTACCGGCCAACCAAACAGCGGTTTAAAGTGTTAATGGAGGCAGGGGCCTTTCCAAGCGACCAATATGCAGTGGAGACACAGGTCAGGTTTCATGGTTTTGACCCGGAAACGGCCATTGTTGAGGTTTCTCCCAGGGCCGGAGAACATTTGATAAGATTAGAAGATATTTTAGATATTATTAACAAGGAAAGTGATAGCTTAGCATTAGTTTTATTCGGAGGGATTAATTATTACACCGGACAATATTTTGATATACCCGCTATTACAGCCGCTGCCCATCAGGCAGGAGCTTACGCCGGTTTCGATCTGGCACACGTAGCAGGAAATATTCCGGTGTCTTTGCACAATTGGGACGTAGATTTTGCCGTTTGGTGTTCATACAAGTACCTGAATGGTGGTCCCGGCGCGGTAGGAGGCGCCTTTGTGCATGAAAAATATGCCAGCGACCGCGGATTTCTCCGCCTGGGTGGCTGGTGGGGCAACGAAGAGAGTGCACGTTTTAAAATGGAAAAAGGGTTTGTGCCTAAGAAAGAAGCCGAAGGATGGCAACAAAGTACCGCACAGGTTTTCAATATGGTAAGCCTGAAAGCATCCCTCGAACTATTTGAAGCGGCCGGTATCGGCGCTTTGAGAGAAAAAAGCCAGGGACTGACCAATTACCTGGCGTTTTTGCTGCAGCAGTTGAAAGGCATTAATTTTGAAATTATTACACCTAAAAATTGTAATGAACGTGGCGCACAACTATCTTTGCTGTTCCTGGAAAAAGGAAAAGAGATACATCAGCAAATGACGGATGCCGGTATAATCGTTGACTGGAGAGAACCCGGAGTCATCAGGGTTTCACCGGCGCCGATGTATAACTCTTATCAGGATGTGTTTCATTTTTATGAAATCATAGCTAATATTGCTTCAAACGCTTAATTAAGTAAGATGAATTTTGAGAGAAACGAACGCCCCCGCAGGCCCTACTCTTCTGATACCAACAAAGAGAATGATCCCAACAAGGAGAGAGGTGACTACAGACCCAACTTAAACAATGAGCGGGAGGGTGGAAAACCCGACTACAATGGTGGCGACAACACAGAACGTCGTCCACGCACTGACTACAATCGCGAGGGTGGGTATCGCCCCCGTACAGATTACAACCGCGATGGCGGTGGTTACAATCGTGAAGGTGGCGGCGGCTACGACCGTGGCGGTGGATATGACCGCGGCGGTGAAGGTGGCGGCTACAATCGTGGCGGCGGCGGTTACGACCGTGGCGGCGGTGGTGGTGGTTACGATCGCGGCGGCGGTGGATATGACCGTGGCGGCGGTGGTGGTTACGATCGCGGCGGCGGCGGTGGATATGACCGTGGCGGTGGCGGTGGTTACGACCGCGGCGGCGGCGGTGGTGGCTATAACCGCGGTGGCGGTGGTGGCTACGATCGCGGCGGTGGCGGCGGCTACGATCGCGGTGGCGGCGGCGGTTACGACCGTGGCGGCGGCGGTGGAGGCTACAACCGCGGTGGCGGTGGTGGTTACGACCGTGGCGGCGGTGGCGGCGGCTACAATCGCGGTGGCGGCGGCGGTGGATACGACCGTGGCGGCGGCGGTGGAGGCTACAACCGTGGCGGTGGTGGTGGTGGCTACAACCGCGGTGGCGGTGGTGGCGGCTTTAACCGCGGCGGTGGTGGAAGACCACGTCCCGGAGGCCAGAACAGACGCTTCGAACCCAAACCTGATAATAAGATATACTTTATCGCACTGCTGCCAACTGCAGAAGTAGGTAAGGAAATCATCAAAATAAAACAGGAATTTGCTGAACAATACGGACCAATGTACGCATTGAAAGTATTGCCGCATATTACCCTGCAGGTACCTTTTACAGCCGATCCGGCACTGGAAAAAGCCTTCTGCGATGAACTGACGGAATTCGCAAAAACACAGGCTCCTTTTGAAGTGTCCCTGAAAGGTTTCGGTACCTTCCCGAACAAACAAAACCGCGTCCTGTTCATCAACGTGGAAAAAAGCGAAACCATGGCTACCATGCATCGGCAGCTGATCAACTTCCTGCGTAAGGAATTTGGCTTCAGCACCATGCTGGCACGCACCGGCTTCACACCTCACGTGACCGTGGCCTTCAAAGACCTGGACGATGATCAGTTCAACAAGGCATGGCCTGAATATGAAAACAAGGAATATGAGGCTACTTTCAAAGTAAACAACCTCTACTTCCTGCGTCATAACGGCAAATCCTGGGAAGTGCTGCAGAAATGCAAACTGGGCGGCGCATAATCTTTTAGAAATCTGGTTAACTAGATATTTAGCCATTTGGGGATTCCCAAATGGCTAATTTTTTGCCCGGAATTCAGCTTGTTCAATAATGCAATACCCGCTGCCCTGAACCCCCAATATGTAAATAACAGAATATCAAAATGAGTAAATGAAAAAGGGCCTCCGCTACAGCTGCAGAGACCCTTCTGTTTGTATATACCGTGCATTTACAACAGTATAACAGTGCAGGTTATACGAATCAGATCTTTTTTACCTTACCTGATCCTTTAATATCGGTTTGTACTTTCTGTGGATTACCGGCGTAAACTACATCACCGCTACCGTAAATGCCTACCGTCAAAGCATCCCGGACACTGATAGAATGATCGCCCGAAGCCCTGATAGTAATATCGGCCCGCTGCGTGTCCAGGTCCAGCGCCCTGACCCTGCCGCTGCCGTTAATGTCACTACTGAGGGAAATAGCCGTTCCTTTGATATCGAGGCTGCCTGAGCCATTAATGCGTGTATGCAGCTCCTGCACGGCAAGCGCCAATGCCGCATTGCCGCTGCCATCGATCTGATAAGAGAAATTAGAACTCCGTAAGGTGTCCTTATTATCAAGGTAGCCTGAACCCGCAAAGTTGATGCGCTGGTAACTACGGCTGTGTACATATACCTGGATAGGCATATGACGCCACAGTTTGACACGGTTCCGCAACCGGATGAAAAGCGTATTGTTGCTGGTATTGGTCTCAACAGCGGCGATGACATTGTCTTCTGCCTTGATCTCAACAGCGGCCGTACTGTCCTGGATAAGATGCACTTCAAACGGACCGGATATCTCCACCTCTGAAAAAGGAGAGGTGTTGCGGGTTTCCGCAACGATATTGCCTGATCCGGCTATCTGGTCCCTGGCACAACTGCTCAGGATAAGGGTAAAAATCGCCAGCATCAGTAATAACCAGCTCACACTGAGACTGGTGTAGGTGATGATTGCCTGTTTCTTCATAAAAGTCATTTTTAGGGGGCTATGCAAAAATGACGGCTGAAGAAACAATTACCCCTACGGAGTACCCAAAAAAAATAAGCCGGCCGTACAGACGTACGGAACCGGCTTTTGATTAACCCCTATGAAAACCAACTATTGCTCTTGATTAATTTGTCAATTTTATTTCGCCTAAATCAGTAGACTTTCCATCTTCTACTTTTACCTCAGTAATGGTGGCTGGTTTAAAAGGTGCTTTCGCGCCCACAATTACCGTATAGGTCCCTGATTTGGCATTTTGAAAGTTAAAGGCACCATCATTAATGGGTGATTTTAACGTATCTGTTCCAGTGATAGCCAGTGCTTCAGTAGCGCCGTCCGCAGGTGTTACTTTACCCGCGATGGTACCACCATCAATTCCTTTGAAAGCAAAGCTTCCAAACGCTACTGCAGCCAATGCCAACATAGTTACTTTCAATTTTTTCATAGCACACGATTTAACAGTTAGACAATAAAGATTCTATGGTTAAAGTAAAGGTGTCAGCATATTTGCTATCGCTTTTTTTGATGTAAAGAACTTGATGGTAGTTTTGCAAACACGGTGCCATAAAACCGCGGGCCAAATCGCTTTAACAAATCTTTTGGAAGACATTAACAAAACAAAAAAGTCTTCCGGTATACCGGAAGACTTTTGTTATAAGATGAAAAACGATCGTTTATCTCCTGTTTAATTTGCTCAGCAGGCGCAGGATTTCGAGGTACAGCCACACCAGGGTCACCAGCAGGCCGAAAGAACCATACCACTCGAAATATTTAGGCGCGCCCATAGCTGCGCCCTGCTCGATCATATCGAAGTCCAGGATCAGGTTCAGCGCCGCAATAGCTACCACGATCAGGGAGAACACAATGCCGAAGGTACCGCTGCTGTGGATCAGGGGCATATCGATATGGAATAAACGCAATACCATCGCGATCAGGTAAAAGATACCGATGCCAAGGGTAGCGGTGATGATGATGGATTTGAAACGCTCCGTAGCGCGGATCACACCGGTACGGTACAATACCAGCATAGCGATGAAGGTACCGAAAGTGAGGCCTACAGCCTGCAACACGATGCCTTGCCACTGCGCGTTAAACATCGCGGAGATACCGCCCAGGAAAAGACCTTCCGCCAGCGCATAGGCCGGGGCCAGGTAACCGGACCACTCTTTCTTGAAGATAATAACCAGTGCCAGTATGAAACCTCCAATGGCGCCGCCGAATACTAACGGAAGCACGTTGGAACTGCCTTTTAAAAATTGACCGTAAGAAAAAACTGCCGCCGCCATCAGCATGACCAGCAGAAAAGCCATCTTGTTAATAGTGCCACGGATGGTCATGGTAGAACCATCAGCATGGGCAGCCTTGTTGAAAATACTTTCTTTGAGTACAGGGTTGTTCGATTGAAACAATGCCATAAAATACAGTTTAAAATTATTAACGGAATAAAAATACGATTTGATTTGACATCCAGCGCCCGTTACCGCTGAATTTGTATTAAAATTAGCATTTATTGGCCAATAACCTATAGTTATCACCCATAACAAGAAGTGATGTGAATGGCCGTTTCCGGCGGCAATAGTCTACTGGATTTGTGTACTTTTGTAGGGAGATAAACATGATTTTGCGCAGGTTTGGCCAATAACATCCGCCGATTGCCTAAATTTACACCTTTATACAGAATACCTTATACTAAGATACCTTAAAAGAATAATAGATGTCTAATACTTCGATTCAACAACTGGATGATGTAGTGATAAAATTTGCAGGCGACAGTGGAGACGGGATGCAGTTGACAGGTAGCCAGTTTTCCAATAACACCGCGTTGATCGGCAATGACCTGAGCACGTTCCCGGACTTTCCGGCCGAAATACGGGCCCCACAGGGCACCCTGCCAGGTGTGAGCGGTTTCCAGCTTCATTTTTCTTCGAACAGGATATTTACCCCGGGCGACGCCTGCGACGTGCTGGTGGCCATGAACGCCGCCGCGCTCAAAGCCAACCTGAAAGGCCTCAAAAAAGGAGGCATCATCATCGCCAACACTGACGGCTTCGATGCTAAAAACCTCCGGCTGGCCAATTACCCCGAAGGCATCAATCCGCTGGAAGACGGCTCTCTGGCCAACTACCAGCTTCATACCATGGACGTCACCAAGATGACCCGCGAGGCCCTGAAAGACTCCACGCTGGGCATGAAAGAGAAAGACCGCGCCAAAAACATGTTTGTGCTGGGCTTCCTTTACTGGCTCTACGACCGTAACATGGACAATACAGAGGCTTTCCTCAAAGAGAAATTCGGCAAAAAACCGGAAATCCTGGACAGTAACCTGAAAGTGCTGCATGCCGGTTATAACTTCGCTGATACTGTGGAAGCCTTCACCACCCGCTATCGCGTGGAGAAAGCCCGCATGGAGCCAGGCACTTACCGCAGCATTACCGGTAACACCGCGCTGGCCTACGGCCTGGTAGCTGCCTCCCAAAAAGCCAATCTGCCGATGTTCCTGGGCACCTATCCCATCACGCCGGCTTCTGATATCCTGCATGAACTGAGCCGCTTCAAGAATTTCGGTATCCGCACCTTCCAGGCGGAAGACGAGATAGCGGGCATCACATCTGCCATTGGCGCCTCCTACGGTGGCCACATGGGCGTAACCACCACTTCCGGTCCCGGTATGGCCCTGAAAGGCGAAGCCATGGGCCTGGCGGTAATGCTCGAAATTCCGCTGCTGATCATTGATATCCAGCGTGGAGGACCTTCTACCGGCCTGCCTACCAAAACGGAACAATCAGACCTCTTGCAGGCTTATTATGGCCGTAACGGTGAATGTCCGATGCCGATCATCTCTGCTTCCACACCGGCGGACTGCTTCGATGCCATTTTTGAAGCCTTCAAAATCTCGGTACAGCACATGACGCCTGTGATCTTCCTCAGCGACGGCTACATCGCCAACGGTGCAGAGCCATGGCGTTTCCCGAAAAGCGCTGACCTTCCGGCCATCGAAGTGAAATTCAAAAAACAGCTGGAAGAAGGAGAGGAAAATTTCCTGCCCTACCACCGCGATGAGAACCTGGTACGCCCCTGGGCCGTGCCCGGCACCCCTGGCCTGGAACACCGCATCGGCGGCCTTGAAAAACAGAATATCACCGGTAACGTTAGCTACGATCCTGAAAACCACCAGCTCATGGTGAAAATCCGCCAGGAAAAGGTAGATAAGATCGCAGACCATATTCCGCCACAGAAAATTGAAGTCGGCCCCGAAAAAGGAAAAGTACTGGTGCTCGGCTGGGGCTCCACCTTCGGCGCCATTAAAAGCGCTGTGCTGGACCTGCTGGCTGAAGGCCATCAGGTGGCCCATGCCCACATCCGCCATATGCGCCCGTTCCCTAAAAATCTGGGTGAAATCCTCCACAGCTACGATAAAGTACTAATACCGGAAATCAACAACGGTCAGCTGATCAAAATCATCCGTGACCAATACCTGATTGATGCACAGGGATACCATAAAATCATGGGCGTGCCCATCACCAAAGGGGAACTGATTACCCGCATTAAGGAAATGTTATAAGAAAACATACATTAATACGTTATATAGGCCAGGGGCGCAGCGGAAAATATCTCCACTGCGCCCCTGCTGTATGAACAGGACAGGGCAGGCGTCAAACTTCAGGGATTTTTTGTATTTTCAATAAGGGGACTATTACAGCTACCTCCCCTCTGATGTTAATTTTTTGGTTTAAGTCTCTATTTATGAAATGCCTTTTTCGTGTATTGTTATGCGTTGTAGCGGTAGCTGTATTCTACCTCCCGGTACATGCCCAGACGACCACTTTTGAAGTCCGGATCGCCAATCATGCGGTGGGTACTATCGAAGCACAACGTAAAGTAAGTGGATCTGCCAAGAGTATCACAATTAAAACCCGTATCCAGACGCTATTGGCGAAGATCAACAGCGACATCCTCAATGAGTACGATAATAACGTGCTCACCCTCGCCAAATCCACCCGCGTGGCGGGTAAAAAAGGGGAGGACAAGGAAACGACCACGCGTCGTAACGGAAACGACTATACGGTGATGCTCAATGGCGCCCGTTCGGTGATAGATAATACGGAAATAGCCCATTGTGTGGCCGATCTTTATTTCTCAGAACCGAAACAGGTGTCCCGCATTTTCTCTGAAGCACTGGGGAAATTCCTGCCGCTGCATCCCCTGGGAAGCGGGCAGTATGAGCTGGTGCTGCCGGAAGGAAAAAAGAATATCTATAAGTATTCCAATGGAGTATTGACGGAAGTGGAAGTGAACCATACTTTTGGCAGAGCGCTGTTCATTAAGACCATTTGATTATTGAGGTATTTTATCATTCAACGAAATCCAGCACCCTCTTTACCCCGCCATATTTCCAGTTCAACGACTATGGAAAAAAAATGCAGCGAAGCCTTGCCTCGCTGCATTTTTTTTAGTTCCGATGATAATATCTGAGAATCAGGCGGTTTTTTCCGTTTTGTCCTGGAAAAGCAGCATGAACAGTACCAGAACGGCAGCAGCGATACCGGCAGGAATCAGCCAGACACCCTGCCAGTTGTGACCGCCGGCAGTTTTATAAGACTCTACGATAGGACCGGAGATCAGGAAACCGATCAGCATGCCCACACCATAGGTGGCCAGCGTAACGAAGCCCTGTGCGGAGCTCTTGAATTCTTCCCCTGCCAGTTTATCGGTGTAGATCTGACCGGTAACGAAGAAGAAGTCGTAACAGATACCATGCAGCACAATACCCACAATCAGCATCCAGTAGTTGGAGTCCACATTACCGTAGGCGAACAGCACGTAACGCAGTACCCATGCCAGCATACCCAGTGCGAGCATCTTTTTAACACCCAGGCGGGAGAAGAAAAGCGGCATCACCAGCATGAAGAAAAATTCAGACATCTGGCCAAGGGACTGCTTGCCGGCAGCAGCTGTCATACCAATCTCGTTCAGGAACGGATTGGTGAAGTTGTAGTAAAACGCCAGCGGAATACAGATAGCAATGGAAGCGATGAAAAACAGCAGGTAAGAGCGGTTTTTCAGCATCCGGATAGCATCCAGTCCGAGGATTTCTTTCACGGAAATCTGTGTGCCTTTTTTTAACGGAGGTGTTTTAGGCAGTGTAAAGCTGAAAAGGCCCAGCAGCAGGGAGGCGCCGGCGGCCATCTTGAAAGTGAGGCCCAGCGTGTTGTTCTTCTCCCAGTTGAGCCAGCCGATCAGCAGGCCGGCTATGATCCAGCCAATAGTGCCGAACACACGGATCGTGGAAAAGTCTTTGCTGGGATCGCTCATCTGCCGGAAGGAGATGGAGTTTACCAGTGCCAGCGTAGGCATGTACAGAATCATGTACACCAACAACACAGGATAGAAGCTGTCAAAGCTGGTCATGCCGGAGCAGGTCCATAACAGCGCTGCACCGATCAGGTGAATGGCACCCAGGATCACCTGGGCGGAAATAAAACGGTCCGCAATAATCCCCACGATAAAAGGCGCAATGACCGCCCCGATAGATTGGGTGAGGAACGCAACGCTCACCTGGTTGGCATTGGTGTCCTGCAGATTTTTTAACACGAACGTACCTAATGTCACAAACCATGCTCCCCAGATAAAGAATTCGAGGAACATCATGAAGGACAATTGTACTCTTACGGCTGATTTCATAACGTTTTTTTAGCTTTATTTAATTGCATCTGAATGAACTGCTTAAGATAGCAAATTATTATAAATCGCTTCAAAATTTATGATGGAAGAAAAAAACGAACGGGGTTTCCGGCAATTCAGGACCGCAGTTTCCGGCCATGCATGACGGCGATCGGCGAACCATTGGCCAGCAGAGCGGATACCGGCGCCTGTTCTAGTACAGGGGCGAAGGCCGGGCCGTACAGCCGGGAAGCGTGGCAGCGGTAGTCGTAATCAATCACAGGGTGAAGGTCCCATTTGGGGTGCGCCACTTCATACTCACCGGTAGTCTGATGGTCCAGGCGGGTATAGCCCCAGTAGTGTTCCGTGATAAAGGCGGCCTCACTGCCTTCCACCAGTGGCTGTGGCGTGGCAGACGCGGTGGCCTTCAGGAAGTTGGTCTGACCGGCTACTTCCCATTCGTACCGGACACGGAGGGTATCAGTGTCTGGTTGCTCCCAGTGGTGGCTCATCCGGTGGGTGGCGTAGTTTTCTTTATAGAGGGTATTGGCTACCAGTGTGATCAGCGGCTTGGGCACCAGTTCACGGATAAATACCACGCCGCGTTTCCACTGGCCCTGGTCTTTATAACGCACGTAAAAGCGAAGGTTTACCTCTTCAAATGTGCGATGGCCGGGGAAACCGATGCCTTTGACTTTCGTGTCCTGGAACAGGAAGCCGACGAGACTTACATAGTGAATATTGTTCCAGGTGTCCGGCTCGGTATGGGCCGGGAGATAGGGCCGGAGCGTGTTGGCATCCGCGGCGAAATTGAGCATGAGCAGGTTACGCCAGCTGGCAGTAAGGAATGGGCGCATACAAACGATTTAGGACTGAATATACGGCAGCTGTTTATTGTGCCTTGATGATTTGCTGGTAATACTTACAGGCCGGGCGCAGGCCGCATTCCCCGCATTTGGGATTACGGGCCACACAAATATAACGGCCATGCAATATCAGCCAGTGATGGGCAATATATACTTTTTCCTTCGGGATATATTTTAGCAGCTGCAGTTCGGTTTGCAGTGGTGTTTTGGCATTGGTGGTAAGGCCTATGCGGGCTGATACCCTGAATACATGCGTGTCTACCGCCATATTGGGTTGCTGATGCACCACCGAGGTGATCACATTGGCCGTTTTGCGCCCCACGCCGGGCAGTTTTATCAGCTCTGGCACCGTGCTGGGTATTTCTCCGTTGAAGTCGTCCATGACCATCTGTGCCATCCCGATCAGGTGTTTGGTTTTATTGTTAGGATAACTGATACTGCGGATGAGCGGGAACAGGTCGTCGAAAGTGGCTTTACTCAGCGCTTCCAGGTCCGGGTAGCGGTCAAATATGGCAGGAGTGGTCATATTCACCCGTTTGTCGGTGCATTGGGCGGAGAGGATTACGGCTACCAGCAGCTGGTAAGGATTGTCATAAATCAGTTCTGTTTCGGCATGAGGTGCATGTTGCTCGAAATAGCTGATAACGAATGCAAAACGCTCTTTTTTGGTCATGCCGTAAAAATAGGAAAAATGGGTCGATAACCGCACGTGGAAGTTGCAGCACAATCGACAGGTATGTAAGGTCTCAGGGTGTGTACCGGGTTATGGTTTCTCCGGTTTACTGGCAGCGTAGTCAAAGATCAACCGGAGCGTGGCGGCCCTGGGAGAAAAACGGACAGTGTCGAGGACGGCTTTGGTGTCCTCGAAGCAAGCCTGCTCTTCCCGGGTCAATGATACTTCCTGTTGTGAACGTTTGAGATCGCTAGCAGTAACAAGACACAAGGTGGAGAGGGGAGATAGTGTAAAATTACTCATGCAATATAGATTTGTTAAGAGAATCGTATCCTACTTTATAACGACAGAAAGGTGCAATGTATTGTTAATTTAAGATAAAATTTTATGATTACGGGGAGATCAGAAACAATTACTGCTGGGGGGCGGGGCTGATAATGAACAGGTCTTCATTGTCTTTCTTCATAAAGTATTTCTCACGGGCGAATTTCTCCAGTTTCTCAGGGCTGGACAGCAGCTCCTGCTGTTCTTCTTTGGTTTGTTTGATCTCTTTGATAAAAAACTCTTTCTGGTTTTCCAGCTTGTTGACTTCAGACTGGAACTGGTACTGGTACATCAGGTTGGTCTTGTCCAGAAAGGCGATCCATATAACGAAAGCAATGCCTGTAATAAAGAATTTGTTCTTTATATAGCGCGGCAGTTTTATGGATTTAAGAAAAGACATAATGCAATTTAGGGATTTTTTGCATCACGGAGGTGATGCAAAAAATCCCTAAATAAAATGGTTTATTATTTTTTCACGCTGATAGCGTTGGTAGGATAGATCGCTACTTCGCCCAGTTCTTCCTCGATACGGAGCAGCTGGTTGTATTTGGCCATACGGTCGGTGCGGGAAGCAGAACCGGTTTTGATCTGGCCGCAGTTCAGTGCTACTGCGAGGTCAGCGATGGTTGTATCTTCAGTTTCGCCGGAACGGTGGCTCATGATGGAAGTATAACCGGCTTTGTGGGCCATGTTCACTGCATCGATGGTTTCTGTAACAGTACCGATCTGGTTTACTTTGATCAGGATGCTGTTGCCGATGTTTTTGTCGATACCTTCTTTCAGGCGTTTTACGTTGGTCACGAACAGGTCGTCACCTACCAGCTGTACGCGGCTGCCTACAGACTCGGTCAGTTTTTTCCAGCCGTCCCAGTCGTCTTCTGCCATACCGTCTTCGATAGAAACGATGGGGTATTTGCTGCACCATTCAGTCCAGTAAGCCACCATTTCATCGCTGGTGATTTCTTTCTGGGAGCTCTTATAGAACTTGTATTTTTTGGTTTCTTCGTTGTACATCTCGCTGCTGGCGGCATCCAGGGCGATAGCGATTTGTTCGCCCGGAGTGTAACCTGCTGCTTTGATAGCTTCCAGTACAGTTTCGATTGCTTCTTCGTTGCTCTGGATTTCAGGAGCGAAACCGCCTTCGTCACCTACGTTGGTGCTGTAGCCTTTGCCTTTCAGTACAGATTTCAGTTTGTGGAATACTTCCACGCCCCAGCGGAGACCTTCAGAGAAAGTGGAAGCGCCGATCGGAACGATCATAAACTCCTGGAAATCAATTTTATTGTCAGCGTGTGCGCCACCGTTGATGATGTTCATCAGGGGAATTGGCAGGGTGAAAGCGTTTACGCCGCCCAGGTAGCGGTACAGGGGCTGGTTGCATTCTTCTGCTGCTGCTTTGGCTACGGCCATGCTCACAGCCAGGGTGGCGTTAGCGCCCAGTTTGGCTTTATTAGGGGTTCCGTCCAGGGAAATCAGCAATTTGTCAATACCTGCCTGGTCTGTTACTTCCCAGCCAACCAGTTCTTCTGCGATGATCTCATTTACGTTCTTAATAGCTTGCAGTACGCCTTTTCCGCCATAAACGCTTTTATCGTTGTCACGCAGTTCTACGGCTTCATGCTTACCGGTAGAAGCGCCGGAAGGCACGGCAGCGCGGCCAAAGTGACCGTCTTCGGTGGTTACGTCTACCTCAATTGTGGGATTACCGCGGCTATCGAGGATCTGCCTGGCATGGATTGCTGAAATGGTACTCATAATTCAAAAGTTATAATTGTTAGCTATTAGCGGTTAGCAGCGGGCGTTTCACCTGTTGGCTCTACGCGCTTTGTTATCTCCCGGAAAATAGATTCCAGGCTTTGTGAATTGCTCTGCAAAGAAAGGATGTTCCGGTTATTAATCAAAGCAAATTGTAACAGGTTTTTTCGCACGGTATCTACTTCGTTGGTATACAATTGCCATGTATTGCCATCCTGGGCTGCCGCACGGGAAACACCGGGTATCTGCAAAAGCTCGCCGGTACTGGCCGGTTCCCCGAAGGTCACCTGAATATAGCCACCAGTGGCGTTCTGCTGCTGAAGATTGACCAGCTGGTCATCTGCCACTATCTTTCCTTTGTTGATGATGATCACCCGCCCGCAGAGCGCTTCCACTTCCTGCATAATGTGCGTGGACAGGATCACCGTCTTGTCGGCCCCCAAATCCCTGATCAGCTGCCGGATATCGGCCAGCTGGTTAGGGTCCAGCCCGGTGGTAGGCTCATCCAGGACCAGCACTTCGGGATCATGCAACAGCGCCTGGGCCAGCCCTACACGCTGTTTGTAGCCGTTGGACAGCGCCCCGATTTTTTTACGGCTCTCCGGCAACAGGCCTGTCATATCAATTACCCGGCGGATGCGCGCGGCACCTGCCGTGCCCAGCTGATGCACGCCGGCAATGAATTCCAGGAATTCCTTCACGTACATGTCGTAATACAACGGGTTGGATTCCGGAAGGTATCCTACTCGTTTGCGTACTTCAAGCGACTGGCCCACGATGTCATATCCACACACGCTGGCAGTGCCGCTGGTAGGAGGCAGAAAACCGGTGATCATTTTCATGGTGGTGGACTTGCCCGCCCCGTTAGGGCCCAGGAAGCCGGTTATTTCCCCTTTCTTCAGTTCAAAGGAAATAGCGTCCACTGCCCGTTGTTCGCCATAGACCTTACTCAGTTGTGATACCAGGATAGACATGTAGGATATACTTGTTTTGCGGCATCTAATGTACGGAAGAAATTACGTCTGTCAATTCCTATTTTTTTTCTACCATTGCATATTATGAAGAGAGTCATTGGCTTATTTTGCTTACTACCGCATTTATTACAGGCACAATCCGTTCCCGAAAAGAATTACCCAAAAGGCTATTTCAGGAATCCCCTGGAAATCCCCATAGAACTGGCTGGTAACTTCGGTGAATTGCGCCCCAATCACTTCCACTCCGGCATGGACATCAAAACACAACAGCGGGAGAACATGGCGGTGCACGCGGCGGCAGATGGTTATGTAAGCCGTATCGGCGTATCACATACCGGCTTTGGCAATGTGCTGTACATTACCCACCCCAATGGATATACGACCGTATATGCCCACCTGAACGCCTTTTTCCCGGCTTTACAGGCCTATGTGAAAAAACAACAATACTCCAATGAAAGCTGGGCCAGCGACCTGTCTATCCCGGCAAATATGTTCCCTGTGAAGAAAGGCGACTTCGTTGCCTGGAGCGGCAATACCGGCGGATCTGCCGGCCCGCACCTGCACTTCGAAATCAGGAACACACAAACGGAAAAACCACTCAATCCGCTGCTGTTCGGGTTTAATATCGCCGATACCCGCCCACCGGACGTTTATCGTATAGCCATCTACGATAGGGACCGCAGTGTCTACGAACAACAACCGATGATACTGCCGGTGAAAAAAGTGGGAGATCACTACACGACCGCTCAACCGGTAGTGAAGGTACGGGCCCATAAAGCCGGACTGGGCATCAACGCTATTGACCGTATGAACACAGCGCCCAATACCTACGGCATCTATGAAGTGTTCATGTACAATAATGATGTGCCGGACATCGACTTCCAGCTGGACAACATCGGATATGATGAAACCCGCTACCTGAACGCGCACATCGACTATAAAGTGAAGAAGAACAACGGGCCTTACCTGCAACTGTTGTTCTCTGTACCGGGCAATGAACTGGATATCTACCACGACCTCAAAGGCGATGGTACCATCAACCTGTCAGACGGACAGGTACACGAAGTAAAGCTGCTGGTAAAAGACGCCTATGGCAATACTTCCACCGTGAAACTGAATCTGCAACAGAGCGGTGAGGAAACACCGGAGAAAACCTGCGCCAACCCCATGTACCCGGATTCCCGCAATATCTTTGAAAACAACCAGGTGGAATTCTACCTCGATGAACGGGCACTGTATGACCAGATCTGCTTTAATTACCAGGAGGTTCCTGCTACTTCAGCTAAATATTATTCCAATATCTACCGGCTGCATACGCCGGTGGTGCCGGTACACGATTTCTTCGATGTGCGGCTGAAGCCCACGAAAGCAGTGCCGGAATATCTGCAACCCAAAGTGGTGATGGTGCGGGAAGGTATGGGCAGCAACAGTACTTCCGCTACTACCAAAGAAGACGGCTGGTATAAAGGCAGCTTCCGCGACTTCGGCAATTTCCATCTGGAGATAGATACTGAAGCGCCGAAAGTAACACCGGTAGGCGTGAAGCCCGGGGCCAACCTCTCAAAGGCCGCCAGGCTCTCTTTCGTGATGAGCGATGCCAGCGGCATCAAAGACTTCCGCGGAGAACTGGATGGTAAATGGTTGCTGTTTTCCCGCAAGGGCAATGTGCTCACCTATACGTTTGATGAACATTGCCAGCCAGGCAACCATACCCTGGTCATGAAGGTGACGGACGTTGCCGGTAACGAAGGCAGCTATCACCTGTCTTTCAAACGCTAAATGATTTAATTTAAAAAAACGCGATATGGCAAACTTAAAGGAAGGCGATAAAGCGCCGGTATTCAAAGGCAAAGATCAGCACGGAAAAACCGTGTCACTGACGGACCTTAAAGGCAAGCGCGTAGTGCTTTACTTTTATCCGAAGGATATGACGCCCGGCTGCACGGCACAGGCCTGCAACCTGCGTGACAACTACAGCACACTGACTAAAAAAGGATATGAAGTAATTGGCGTCAGCACTGACAGTGAACAAAGCCATCTGAAATTCATCGAAAAATATGAACTGCCTTTTACCCTGCTGGCAGATGATGATCACAAGATCGTGAACCAGTATGGTGTTTGGGGCGAGAAGCAGATGATGGGCCGGACATACGACGGTATTCACAGGACCACTTTCCTGATCAACGAAAAGGGTGTGATCGACCATATTATCAAAAAGCCGGACACCAAAAACCATACGGAAGAAATTCTGGAACGCTGGAAGTAGTTGCGTACAACGCATAAAAAAAGCCGCAAAGTAATTTGCGGCTTTTTGTCTTTTATGAAGATGATTATCTCTTCTGTCTTTGTTTTTTGAACAGGTTACCTGTTTTGAATTTGTTACCCTCAGGGCTGCCCACGCGGTCCATCGCGCAACGGAAGCCTACTGTATTGGTAGCCATGTTTTCCTGCATGTAACGACGGGTACCCGGAGAGAGCCAGTAAGCACGGTCGTTCCAGCTACCACCTTTTACTACGTGAGATTTGTCGTTGATCAGGGTGGTTACACCATAACCGTATTCCACCTGGGAGAGCGAGTCACCATCGAGGTAGTTGATAACGTCACCTTTCTGGTAGTTAAGACGGTTGGCACTTTCTTCGTCCGTTACGTCACGCATTTTCAGGTGGCCCAGACTGTCTTTTTCAAACTCTTTGTTTTCGTTCTGATAAACAGTCTGAAATTTGTTACCACGGAAGTAGTTGAAGTCTTCACCATCAATCGGGTTGAGTGGTCTGTACACGTCCAGTACCCATTCAGACACGTTGCCGGACATATTGTAGATGCCAAAAGTGTTGGGGTAGAAGGAGCGGGTAGGGCCCGGGATGGAAGCACGGTCGTTCAGACCACCGGCCACACCCATGTTATCACCGGAACCACGCTTGAAGTTGGCCAGGAACTGACCCTGCATGGTGCCACGGCGGATATCACGCAGGCCGCTGGTGTTAGTGCCCCAGGAGTACACCTGTTTGTTCATGATCAGCTCTTCCCCGTGTTTGCCTTCTTTTTTGGAAGGGCCGGGGTTTTGGCCGATATAACCCAGTGCAGCGTATTCCCATTCTGCTTCTGTAGGCAGGCGGTAGGCTGGCAGCATAATACCATCTTCAAACTGGGCGGTACGCGGAGTGCCGTCCGGATTTTTGAACTGGTCTTTGGTAGACTTGGACATTTTGCCGGGGGTACCTTCATACAGGCCGGCGCTGTAGGCTTTGGTATCAAATGTATTGTCGTCTGACTGGTTGGTGATATCTGCTTTGGAAAGCAGGCCCTTGTCCATCAGCAATTTTTCGTTTACACGGTTGGAACGCCATTTACAGTAGTCAGTAGCCTGTTTCCAGGTCACACCTACCACCGGATAGTCGTTATAGGCCGGGTGACGGAAATAGTATTCCACCAGGGGCTCGTTATAAGCCAGTTCACTACGCCATACCAGGGTGTCCGGCAATGCGTTGCGGTATACGTCCGGGAAAGACTCCCCATAAACACGGGCGAGCCAGAACAGGTATTCGCGATAGTGTACGTTCGCTACTTCGGATTCATCGATGTAGAAAGAGGAAACTGTAATACGACGTGGAATGTTGTTCCAGTCGCCCATTACATCCTGCTCTGTGGCACCCATGGCGAAAGTACCGCCCTGTACAAACACCAGACCCGGTCCGGTTTGCTGGTTTTTATTCTTGGCTACGCTGAAACCACCCATTTTCTGGTCGTTATAGTTCCAGCCGGTAGCAGAGGAAACTTCTTTCTTTTTGCCGAAAAGTCCTCCACCGTCCTTGTGACAGGCAGTCATGGATAGCATTACGCCGGTACCAACGAGCAATGATAAAGAGGTTAATCTACGCATGCGATACAGCTTTAGTCGATTATATTTACAGTAAACGCAAATGTAATCTTTTTTATTTTATGGCGAAAAAAATTAATTTGTAATTTGCCCTTGCCAGATCCGCCCCCGGTAACAACCAAGAACACGACAGCAGCGAAAATTAAGAGATATATTTCAATTTTTTATCTTATATTTTCTCTACATTACACCGGCCTTTCAGGAAGGATGGAAAAGGGCTATCAAGATAATGAAACCTTCGAATATTTTTCCGGCGCTCCTGTTATTTTTTCTATATCACTGCGGCAGCGCTACCGGACAGACCGTGCCCCGTACCTATAAAGATCATAGCGTACTGGCATCAGGCCACTGGTATAAACTGTCAGTGGCTGCTCCCGGCATTTATAAAATAGACCTCCCGCTGCTACAGCAACTCGGGGTAGATACCCGGCAACTGCCATCGGGCAGTGTGCGGCTCTTTGGTACCGGCGGCGGTATGCTGCCGGAGCCCAACAACCAGCTCCGCTATGACGACCTGCCGGAGGTAGCGCTTCAGGTACAGGACGGGGGCGACGGACAGCTGGACGGTAACGACTACCTCCTTTTTTATACGCCCGGCCCCCACCGCTGGCAATGGGACCCGCTGAAGCCAGGGTTTGTACATCAATACAACCTTTACAGCGACGTGGCCACCTATTTCCTGACCATCGGGGACAACGGTGCCCGTATAACGCAGGACAGCAATACTCAACCGGCCGGTAATAAAACTTATGCCTTTGACTTCCACACCTTTTATGAAAGGGACAGCCTTAACTTCCTCAGCAGTGGTAAACAATGGTGGGGGCAGGAATTTGGTAAAGTGATCGGGAACAGCCGTTCCTATAGCTTTTCACTGCCAGGGCCGCCAGTGGGCCTGGTGACCGTCGCTTTCCGGGCCGCCGCACGCGGCGCCACCGGCAGCAATTTTAAGGTAAGCCTGAACCAGGCCGCCGCCGCCAGCGCGTATTTGTTGCCCGTAGGCAGCAGTGTCTTTGAATCTTATGCCACCGCGGCATACGCCTCCGGTACCGCCACCGTTGGCGGGGACGTGCTCACAGCAGGCGTGGACTTCCAGCCGGGCGATCTGAACGCCCGGGGATGGCTTGACTACCTGGAGCTGACAGCCCCCTGTCCGTTGCGGATACCAGCCGGCGGCGTACTTGATTTCCGCAGCACTGCCGGTACCGGTCGTACGCAATACCTCCTTGCTAACGCTACTGCACAAACGCAGGTGTGGCAGGTGACAGACCCGCTTAAACCGCTGGCCATGCCCACGGCGCTGCAGGCTGACACCCTGGTTTTTACGGGAGATGCCGGACCTTTGCGGGAATATATTGCTTTTAATACGGCGGCAGTCATGCGGCCGCTGCCTGGCGGACCGGTGATCAACCAGGACCTGCACGGTCAACCCGGAGCAGATCTGCTGATCGTGACCCATGAAACCTTCCTGGCCGAGGCAGAACGGCTGGCAGCATGGCGCCGCTCCCGCGACGGACTGCGGGTGGCCGTGGTAACAACTATCCAGGTATTCAATGAGTTTGCATCAGGGACACCCGATCCTACAGCCATCCGCGATTATGTGAAGATGCACTATGACCGGGGAGCACATCCGAAATACCTTCTGCTGTTCGGAGCGGCCTCCTATGATTATCGCCAGCGGGTAAAAAATAACACCAACCTGGTGCCTTCCTGGCAAAGTGATGCTTCACTCGATGCCATTCATTCCCATGTGTCAGATGATTTCTTCGGATTGCTGGACGACGCGGAAGATATCACGAGAACGGATATCCCGAATCTGCTGGATGTTGGTATCGGGCGGTTGCCTGTGCGTAATGTTTCCGAGGCCAGAACAGCGGTAGACAAAATTATCCGTTACCAGCAGCCGCGTTCCTTCGGGCCGTGGCGCAACCGGATAACATTGGTGGCTGATGATGAAGACGACAACCTGCATCTGCAGGATGCTGAAATCATGGGCAACACCATCGCAAAAAACAATCATCTCCCTAATATCAGAAAAATATATGTGGATGCGTATCCGCAGGAAAATACCAGTGCCGGGGCCCGTTCACCGGAGGTGACCAAAGCCGTCAACAATAGTGTCAACGCCGGTGCGCTTGTATTGAACTATAGTGGTCATGGCAGTAGTAACCGTCTTGCAGAGGAAACGGTGATGGACGTAAATAGTGTGCAGGACTGGAAAAATGAGCAGCAGCTGCCGTTGCTGATCACCGCCACCTGTGACTTTGCGCCATTTGATGATCCTGGCATTAATTCACTGGGAGCGCAATTGTTGTTACAACAACAAAGTGGCGCTATTGCGCTGATGACCACTACGAGGGCTGTTTTTGCCAATTCCAATCGTATTATGAACGGTAATTATCTCGAAGCTGCTTTCACACCGCAGGCCGATGGTTCCATGCGTAGTTTGGGCGCAGCCATACGGGATGGCAAGAACAAGACCTATGCTACTTCCGGTGATGTGATCAACAACCGCAAGTTCCAGCTGCTGGGAGATCCTTCGCTGACACTGGCTTTCCCACAGTGGCAGGTGATAACGGACAGCATCAATGGTAGGAAGGTAACAACGGAAACGGATACCCTGAAAGGGTTGCAACATTGTATTATCAAGGGGCATATCGCCGATGCGCAGGGTAATGTGCTGCGTGATTATAGCGGTACGCTGAACACGGTGATATATGATCAGCCGGCCACACACCGCACCCGTGGCAATGATCCCCGTAGCCAGCCGGCAGATTTTCAGGTACAGGAAAATATTTTGTTTAAAGGCACACAGACCGTGAGCAGGGGCGAGTTTACCGTAGCCTTCACAGTGCCTGCGGACCTGTTGCCGGGAAAAGGAAAAAGTAAGATCAGTTATTACACCAGCAATACCACTGCAGACGGTGGTGGTTACTTTGATGGATTTTTTACAGGAGGCTTGTTGCCCGGAGCACCGGCAGATATTACCGGCCCTGATGTAAAAGTATGGCTCGACAGCAAGGCGTTTGTCAATGGAGATATGACCGGTCCATCGCCGTTGTTGATGATAGATCTGGCAGACAGCAGTGGCATTAATGTATCAGGTAGTAATCCGGCACATAGCCTGGTGGCAATATTGGATAGTTCAGAATATTTGATTTTAAATGATTATTTTGACGCATCTTTGGACAGTTACCGGGAGGGACAGGTGCGTTTTCAGTTGAGCGGATTGCCAGCAGGAGCACATCGTATTACCATTAAAGCTTGGGACACCTATAACAACAGCACTGTAAAAACGATTGCCTTTAAAGTTGCGGCGCCGGGGACACTGGCGGTAGACGAAGTTGTCAACTACCCAAATCCTTTTCACGATGTAACGAGGTTTTCTTTTTTGCATAACCAGCAGGGACAACAATTGCAGGTGGATTTACAGGTATTTGCCACGGATGGAAAATTGGTAAAGAAAATGCGCAGCACAATATTTTCCGGTACAAGCCGTTTTGATGGAATCCCCTGGGACGGTAGAGGTGATTCAGGAGCAAGGTTACCCGCCGGAATTTATTTCTACCGGCTGATTATAGGCAGTAATGGTCAAACCAGGGCATTGGGTGGAAAAATGGTATTATTTTGACCTATGCATGGGAGAGCAGATTTGACATGATCCCTTTATCAACCCCCTCCGTTTCATTTTAATATTAATAATTAAGCTTATTTTTACACCCTATCAAAATACGAACGTTGCATGATCCGAAAGGTAGCTTTGAGCCTTGTGTTCATATACGGTACTTTCAGCAGTTTTGAAACCTCAGCCCAGATTAATTCAGGTCAGATTGATGGCCGTACCAATACGATTAATACTGCGGTGCCTTTTCTCCGCATAACCCCCGACGCCAGAAGCGGCGCTATGGGCGACGTAGGTTTAGCCATTTCACCTGATGCATCTTCCATTTACTGGAACTTATCAAAACTGCCGTTTGCAGAGTCCAAGTCAGGCGTGGCGGTGACTTATACGCCGTGGCTGAAAGAACTGGTGAACGACGTGTTCCTGGCGACCGTCAGCGGCTATACGAAGCTGGACGAGTATCAGGCTATTTCTGCTTCGCTTCGTTATTTTTCATTGGGATCTATCAACTTCCGGGATGTCACTAACCAGGACCTGGGCGATTTCCGTCCGCGTGAATTCGCACTGGACGCCGGTTACGCCCGCAAACTGTCCGATAATTTCTCCATGGGGTTAACCGGACGGTATATCTATTCCAACCTGGCCGGCGGACAATCCAACGGCAGCGCCACCATCCGCGCCGCGAAAGCTTTTGCAGCGGACCTTTCTGCCTACTACACCAAAGAATATGAAAAGGACGACGGGCTTACCAACCGTTTAAGCCTCGGTGCGTCTATTTCCAATATCGGTACTAAAATTTCCTATACCAGTTCAGCGCAGAACAAGGACTTTCTGCCTACCAACCTGGGTATCGGTGCCGCCTATACGTTTGCCCTTGATGAGACCAATCAGCTGACTTTCGCGCTGGACGTCAACAAGCTCCTGGTGCCTACTCCTGATTCTACCGGGGCCTATAAAGAGAAAGGTGTATTGCAGGGGATGTTCAGTTCCTTCGGTGATGCGCCCGGCGGTTTTAAGGAAGAGTTACAGGAACTGATGTATTCAGTTGGAGCAGAATACTGGTACAATAATATGTTTGCCGTAAGGGCCGGGTATTTCAACGAAAACAAGTTAAAAGGCAACCGTAAATATGTTACTGCCGGGGTCGGTATCAAGTATGATATTTTCGGTCTGAATTTTTCTTACCTCGTGCCTTCCGGTTCCGGTATCCAGCGTAACCCGCTGTCCAACACTCTGCGCTTCACGCTGACGTTCGATCTGGGCGCCCGCAATGAGGAAAGCAGGACTGGCTGGTAAGGTTATAAATCAGAAAAATTTCTAAATAAAAAATTTCTAAAATATATTCTGTCCCTCCGTTTTTTAACGGGGGGATTTTTATATTTAAAGCCTTACCTTGCGGATTGGCATAAATGTTTTAAAATATAAGCTATGAGTAGTATACGTATTGGTCTGGGAGTAGATTTTCATCAGCTGGTGGAAGGCCGCGATTTCTGGCTGGGCGGTGTGAAAGTGCCGCACCACAAGGGCGCATTGGGGCATAGCGACGCCGACGTGCTGTTGCATGCCATCTGTGATGCCATGCTGGGGGCGCTGTCACTGGGTGATATCGGTGTGCATTTCCCGGATACAGACAATACCTACAAAAATATTGACAGTAAAATACTGCTGGCCCGCTGCGCTCAGTTGATCGGAGAAAAAGGTTATGGAGTAGTGAACGTAGACAGCACCCTGTGCCTGCAGGCCCCTAAAATCAAGCCTTATGTGCCAGAAATGCAGGCAGTTATTGCGGAAATACTGCGTATAGGGCTGGAAGATGTATCTGTAAAAGCCACCACAACGGAAAAACTGGGTTTTGTGGGACGTGAGGAAGGCGTTACTGCCCATGCTGTTGTGTTATTGGAGAAAATCGCTAAATAATAATAAATTATCTTTGCTCAATGGCTGATATAATTGTGAAAATCATTAATAAGTCGGACAACGAATTGCCGTCTTATGCAACAGACCAAGCGGCAGGGATGGACCTGCGTGCACACCTGGAAACAGCGCTGACGCTCCAGCCATTGGAGAGGGTATTGGTGCCAACGGGCCTTTTTATGGAACTGCCGGTAGGCTACGAGGCGCAGATCCGCCCACGCAGCGGCCTGGCTTTTAAACAGGGTCTGAGCATTCCCAATTCGCCTGGTACTATTGACGCGGATTACAGAGGAGAGATCAAAGTAATTATGATCAACCTGTCCAACGAACCACAAACGATACAACCCGGAGACCGTATAGCCCAAATGATCATCGCTCCCTATGTGCAAGCCGTTATGCAACCTGTGGAAGTGCTGAACGAAACCGTTCGCGGTGAAGGTGGCTTCGGTCATACCGGTAAATCCTGATAGATGCGTGTATTCTTAACCGTTATAGGTGTTGCTGGTATATTGATTACAGGCGCGTGCAGCGGGCCTAAAAAAACGCTGCGCCATACCGTGATCAAAGACCCTGCTGTGCTGGAGCAGCGGGCAGACAGCCTTTTCTTTGCGGCCCAGCGCTCTAAAATGCTGGGCGATTTCCGCACGGCCATCACCCAATACTCCGACTACCTGCGGTTAAACAAGAATAACCCCACCGCCTATTATGAACTGGCCCGCCTGTTCATGGAGGTCCAGAACCCCGGTTACGCGCTGGGCTTTGCCCGTCGTGCCGCCGCCATGGACCCCGACAACCACTGGTTCCAGATAACACTGGCTGACGCTTTTGCTGTCAATGAACAATTTGACAGCGCCGCCGCTGTTTTTGATAAACTGACCACCCGTTACCCTGAAAGCGAAGACTACCTTTACAACAAGGCCATGTTCCTCGCCAAAGCCAACAGACCTGCGTCCGCACTGGCAGTGTTCACCCAGCTGGAGGCAAAAATAGGAGTGGTGGAGGAAGTCATCTACCAAAAACAACGACTACTGCTTAAAATGAGCCAGGTGGACGCGGCAGCTGCCGAAATCCGCAAGCTCATTGACAACAATCCACAGGAACTGCGCTACTATTTCCTGTTGGCGGAAGTGTATGACGCCAACGATCGTACTGCGGAAGCAACCGCCATCTACAACGACGTGTTGCGTAAAGACCCGGACAATGCGAGGGCATTGCTGGGCCTCGCTACCTATGCGAAGAAAAGCAATGACAAGGCCGGCTACTGGGCTTACCTGACCCGCGCCTTCGCCAACCCGACCTACAGTATCGATGAAAAAGTAGCTTACGTATATCCTTACCTGCAGATGATGCAGCTGGATTCTACCAAAGTGGAAGAAGGCCTGCAGCTTACTTCCCTGATTGTAAACGCTCATCCGAAAGAAGCCAAAGCATATGCCCTGAGAGGGGACATGTTCTCACAGGCGGATATGCTGGACAGCGCCCAGCAAAATTATACGAAGGCGCTAAGCCTCGACTCCAGCCGCTTTTCGGTATGGTATCAGCTGATGTGGATCTACTCCCGTAAGGAAGATCCGAATGCATTGCTGGCACTCAGTAATACTGTAACAGACAAGTTCCCGAAAGAATTTATGGGCTACTACTTTAAAGGAGTGGCCAGTTTCCTGTTACAGCAATACCCCGCGGCCATCGGCGCCCTGAACAAGGCCCTGGAAATAGGCAACGGGGAAAAGAAATTTATGGCCGACGTACAGTCGCTGCTCGGAGACGCCTATCACGCTACAGGACAGCACCAGCAGTCTGACAGCAGTTATGAAAAAGCTCTCCTGCTGCGGCCCGATGATGCGCTCGTACTCAACAACTACAGTTATTACCTGTCACTGCGCGGTGAAAACCTGGCCCATGCCGCAGAAATGTCTAAACGGTCACTGGACCTGGAACCGGAGAGTCCTACCTACATGGACACTTACGCCTGGATACTGTTCCGGCAGGACAAGTTTGAGGATGCCAGGCACTGGATCGAAAAAGCCCTGCAATTTCCCGAAGCACAGCAGAATCCAAATGTGCTCGAGCATTACGGGGACATACTGTTTAACCTGAAAGATGTCACAAAAGCGGTGGAATACTGGCAGAAGGCCAAAGACAAAGGAGCTAACTCCGTCGGCCTTGTCCGTAAGATCGCCGAGAAAAAATATATTCAATAGCGTTCAGCCGGGAATGCCTGTTCACACCGTTGGTAGCGCTGATACCGCTAAAAGCTAATAGCTGCATGAAAAAAACACTACTGTTATTAATAGGAATAGCCGGCCTGGCCTTTACCGCCTGCCGTCACCCGAAAAAACTGTCACGCAATACGTTCCCGGCCACAGACACCAGCAGGGTGGCTGCCCACCGGGACACCACTTCCGCAGAAGAGCGGAACGCCTTTGTCAGCAATATGCTGAAAGGCATTCATAAGAACAACATCGATTTTAATACATTCTCCGGCAGGATGAAACTGGCTATTGAAACAGAAAACAAAAGCCACAATAACCTCACGGCAACTATCCGCATGAAGAAAGACAGTATCATCTGGATATCTGTCAGCGCGCCTATTATCGATGAGGTGATGCGTGCCGTGATCACCCCCGACAGCCTCAAATTATACAACAGAATAGAGAAACAGCTCTATCTCAAACGGATGGCCGACGCGGAAGAGCTGCTGGGTGTGCCGTTTGACTTCAAAACCTTACAGGACCTGCTGATCGGCAATCCTGTATACCTCACGGATTCTGTCTTTGGCCTGGTGAAAACACCGTCTGTGATCTCTTTCAGCTGTCAAAATGCTAAGTTCGTGAGCCTGTTCAACGTATTCTCAGATGATTACAGCCTCCAGCAGAGCAAAGTGATGGACGCCGATAGTACCAGCGCTGTCAAACGTTCCTGTGAACTGACCTATGGCGACTATGCCAATGTGGCCAACCGGAAATTTCCTACCGTGCGCCGCATTTTCGTGGAAGAAAAAAGCGTGACCAAAGTTGCGCTGGACTTTACCCGCTATGATTTTGACGTACCGCTGACGTTCCCGTTCAGTACGCCGGCGAGCTATAAGCGCATGTAATAAAATTCCTGGTAAATGTCATCTTCATTAAACTAATAAACGTTGTATATTTATCGTTTATATACCTGGTACTTAATTGCAGTTACTTAAAATAGTCATGTTGTATTTGAAGAAGATTATCCCGTTAGTATTGATCATATGGTTATTACCGGCTATGCTGGTGGCCCAGAACACCGGCCAGCAACAACCGACGCGGGAGGAACTGGAGCGCAGGAAAAAAGAGCTGCAAAAAGAAATCGAGGAAGCCAACGCTCAGCTGAAAGATACCAAACGGTCTACCAGGGAGAGCCTGGGCCAGTTGCGCGCACTACGGGACAAAATCACCCTCCGTACCCGGCTGATCAATAATATCAATGAAGAAATCAATTTCATCAACGGTGATATCAATACCGCCTATCGTGATGTAAAAACCCTGCAAAAAGATCTGGACACCCTGAAAGCACAGTATGCTCAGCTGATCGTATATGCTTACAAGAACCGTTCTTCCTATGACATGCTGAACTTTGTGTTCTCCGCCCAGAGTTTTAATGATGCCGTAAAACGTTTCCAGTATCTCAAACAATACCGCGAATACCGCCGCCGGCAGGCAGATAACATCGTAAGTACACAGGACCAGCTGAACCGGAAAATCCAGAGCCTCGAAAGCCAGCGCGTAAAACGCGCCGATGCATTGAAAACGGAACAGGAACAGCGGTCAACCCTGGAACAGGACAAGAAAGAGAAAGACGAAGTGCTCACCAAGCTGAAAGGCCGTGAGAAAGAACTCGTAGCCGATATCAATCAGCGCAACAAAGACGCCCAGAAAGTGCAGGCTGCTATCCGTGCGGTAATCCGCCGGGAGATAGAAGAAGCGCGCCGCAAAGCCATGGAGGAAGAAGCTGCCCGCCGTAAGGCCGCAGAAGAAAAACGCAGAAGAGAGGAAGAGGCCCGCAAAGCCGCACTGGCCGCTGCAGAGAAAGCCAAAGCTGATGCCGCCGCCGCTGCTGCCAATAACGCCAATAACAACGCTGCCGCCAATAACCCGCCACCAGCGAAGCCAACACCGGCCCCGGAACCCGCGAAGCCTGCGCCAGAACCGCCGAAACCAGCGCCTGTACGTAGCGAAAACGTACTGGAAGCCACGCCGGAAGCACTGGCACTGTCTGAAAGCTTCGAAGCCAACCGCGGTAAACTGCCATGGCCAGTGGATGCAGGCAATATCATTGAACATTTCGGGATACACCAACACGCCGTAATGGAACATATCACCGTACCTTCTGATGGTATCGTGATCGCTACCACCAAAGGCGGCGCCGTGAAATCCATCTTCGAAGGAGAAGTGAAATCCGTAGTGGTGATGCCCGGCTCCGGCTATGTGATTATTATCCGCCACGGACAATACTTTACTACCTATGTTCGTTTGCAGACTACCCGCGTGAAGAAAGGAGATATGGTGAAAACCGGTCAGGTGATCGGTACTGCCAGTGTTAATGACCTCGAAAATACCGGTGAGGTGGAACTGCAGATCTGGAAGGGTGTTACCAAACAAAATCCCGAACAGTGGATAAGACGCAGATAATTTGATTATTTGATCATTTAGTTATTGGCTTATTGCAGGCGGCCCGGGCATCCATCAATAAGCAAATAACTAAATGACTTCATGATCAGATGAACAGATACCCAAATTGCTAAAACCGTTCCTTTTTGAAAAAGCTGATCCCATTTTTGATAGCTTGCTGGCTGTTACCGGGAATGCTGTATGCACAGCGTGGTAACAAAACATCGCGCGCGGCGCTGGAAAGCCGTAAACAGGAACTATTGAAGGAAATACAGGAGGCTACCCGCTCCCTGCAAAATACCCGTAAGTCCACCAAACAAAACCTCGGACTGCAACGGGAACTGCAACAGAAAATTGACAGCCGCAACGCCCAGATCAGAAGCATCAATATAGAGATCAGCCAGATAGACGGCGCTATCAGCAGCACTAACGATAACGTACAAACGCTGGAGAAAGAAGTAGACTCCCTGCGCGCCCGTTACGCGCAGCTGGTGGTGTATGCCTACAAGACAAAAACAGACTATGATGTGCTCAACTTCCTGTTTTCCGCCACCAGCTTCAACGATGCCCTGCGCCGGTACCAATACCTGCGGCAATACCGGGAAAACAGGCGCCGGCAGGCAGAAAGCCTGCTGTCTACCAAAGTGCTGCTGGCCCAGAAACTGGAAAACCTCGAGCAGGAACGCGCACAAAAAGCAGGCGCCCTGTACACGGAACAGAAACAAAGAGGCGTACTGATCGCGGACAAAAAGGAGACAGACAATACGATCGTACAGTTACAGGAACAGGAAAAACAACTTCAGCAAAATATTGAAAAAAGCAGGGCAGAAGCCAGACAGGTAGACCGCGCCATCCAGGATGCGATCCGCCGTGAAATAGAAGCCGCCCGAAAAAGAGAACTGGCTGCTGCTGCGGCCCGTAAACGTGCTGCTGCGGCCAAAGCGGCAAAACGGAAAGCAGAACAGGAGGCGGCACGCAAACGTGCCATCGCCGCGGCTAAAAAAGCCGGTAAAAAACCACCGCCGCCACCGAAACAGGTAGCTGATGATGAAGAGGATGACAGCCCTGCTCCGGCATCCAAAGAAGACGTGCTGGCGGCAACACCGGAAGCCTTATCACTGTCCCGCGATTTTGAAGCCAACCGGGGCAGGCTCCCATGGCCCGTTGACGCAGGAAGGATCACCGGCCGCTTTGGTACCGGCAAAGTCGGAAAAGTGGAAGTGGAACACAATGGTATCGTAATCGCTACACCCAGAGGCGCCGCGGTAAAAGCGATCTTTGATGGAGAAGTGATAATGGTATTCAGCGTTCCAGGCGCAGGATATATGGTTACCCTGCGCCATGGAAGATATTTTACCAACTATGTAAGACTGGTGGATATACGCGTCAAAAAAGGCATGTCCGTAAAACGCGGCCATGTACTGGGCGCTGCTGCCGCCAGCGCGGTGGCCAGCAATGGAGAAATAGAATTACAGATCTACCGCAACATGGTACAACAGAACCCCGAAAGGTGGATACGCGGGCGTTAGAGTAACTGCGCCTGCTGTTGCAACACCTGCTCGTACAACGCTTCGTATTTCGGAATGATATTGTCGATATGGAAACGCTGCGCCTGCGCCAGCGCTCCTTTGCGCAGTTTGGCCAGCAACGCGTCGTCCTGCAGTAATTTAATAGCATGGGCAGCCATACCGTCCACATCTCCTACATCGCTCATATAGCCGGTTTGACCAGGAATATTGATTTCCGGTAAACCACCTGCATTGGAGGAAATTACCGGGACCTGTGCGGCCATGGCTTCCAGCGCGGCCAGACCAAAGCTTTCATAATCGGAAGGCAGCAGGAAAAGATCGCTGATAGACATCACGTCTTCCAGTTGTTCCTGTTTACCCACAAACCGTACATCTTCGCAGATGCCCAATTCACGGCACAGGCACTCGATGGTAGGCCTGTCAGGGCCGTCACCCACCAGCAACAGCTTGGATGGCACCTCCTGCCTTACTTTCGCAAATACATTGACAACATCAGGCACCCTCTTTACCTTACGGAAGTTGGACACATGCAGCAATATCTTCTCGCCGTTAGGTGCAATAGCATTGCGGAAGTGTGGCATCTCGCGGCGACTGAACCGTTGTGTGTCCACAAAATTGTAGATCACCGAGATATCTTTTTCTATCTGGAAATACTTGTAGGTCTCATCACGCAGGTTCTCCGATACCGCTGTAATGGCATCTGATTCGTTGATGGAGAAGGTCACCACCGGTGCGTAGGTCTTGTCTTTGCCCACGAGGGTGATGTCGGTACCATGGAGGGTAGTGATGAAAGGCACCACCCGGCCCTGCTTGCTCACGATCTGTTTGGCCAGGTACGCTGTAGAAGCGTGCGGAATGGCATAGTGTACGTGGAGCAGGTCCAGTTTCTGGTTAAGGATCACATCTACCATGGTGCTGCTGAGGGCAGACTCATAAGGTGGAAAATCGAAAAGAGGGTAGGTCGGTACCTGTACCTCGTGGTAATATATATTTGCGTGAAAAGCATTGAGCCTCACTGGTTGTTGGTAGGTAATGAAATGCACCATATGGCCTTTGTCTGCCAGAGCTTTGCCCAGCTCTGTGGCCAATACGCCACTACCCCCGTATGTCGGATAACATACTATTCCTATGCGCATGATCTTTAATTTAACGAACGGAAAGCGACAAGTAATAAAGCCCTGTAAATGAGTGCCAGCGACAAGATTACTTCGTGAAACGAAGGTAACGCTGAAATTTCAATTAGTGGAAACTCTAAAACCATTTATTTGTTATTTGTAAGAACCCTGCCAATTAATTAGTTTTATTGCAAAATTTAGCCGCTTATATGAGAAAACGCCTTTTGCCAATGCTGCTGACCTGCCTTTTACCGGCAGTAACCAGGGCGCAGCAGTCAGATTCCCTCGTTTTAAGACAGTTGGCCGATGAAGTGCTGAGAAACAGCACCGCTTATGAAAACCTCCGTGTACTGACCAAAACCATCGGCGGAAGGCTGGCAGGCTCTCCTCAGATGCCCAAGGCTGAGCAGTGGGGCGTAAATGCGCTGAAAGCTGCCGGCGCAGACACCGTGTACCTCCAGGAATGTATGGTGCCGCATTGGGTGCGGGGCGCAAAGGAAGAAGCCCGCATCGTTTCAAAACTGCGGGATTTTGTACCGCCGCTGAATGTACTGGCCCTTGGTAACTCTGTGGGCACCGGTAATTCCGGCATCACCGCCCCGGTACTGGAAGTAGCCTCTTTTGAAGACCTGGAAGCGAAAAAAGACCAGGTAAAAGGTAAGATCGTCTTTTATAATTATCATTTTAAACCGGAATTCGTCAAGACCTTTTATTCTTACGGAGATGCGGTGAAATACAGGGGCCAGGGCGCCAGCAAGGCTGCCAGATATGGCGCTGTAGCGGTAATCGTGCGTTCCATGTCCCACGGGGCCTTTAACTTCCCGCATACCGGTGCGATGGCTTACGACCCTGCTTACCCGAAAATTCCCGCAGTGGCTATCGGTTTGCAGGATGCTGACCGCCTGAGCGCCCGTCTGAAAAAAGACAATTCCGCGAAAATATTCCTCCGCACCAACTGCGAGATGTTGCCAGACACTATTGGGCACAACGTGGTAGGCGAAATACGCGGCAGTAAATACCCTGATCAGTTCATTACGGTTGGCGGCCATCTCGATTCATGGGACGTAGCAGAAGGCGCTCATGATGACGGCGCAGGCTGTGTACAGTCCATTGAAGTGCTGCGCGCTTTCAAAGCGGCAGGCGTTAAGCCCGCCCGTACCCTGCGGGTGGTACTGTTTGCCAACGAAGAAAATGGTACACGCGGCGGTAAAAAATATGCGGAACTGGCAAAACAACGCAATGAAAAACATATCCTCGCATTGGAAAGTGACGCTGGTGGCTTTACCCCAAGAGGCTTCACTTCTACTGTGGACCCTGAGAAGAAAGCTCTCATAAAGAGCTGGAGACCGCTGTTGGAACCCTATGGCTTGTATGACTTTAACGAAGAAGGTGGCGGTACCGACATCGGGCCACTGCATCAGGCACTGGGTACGCCTATGGCTGAACTTTCTCCGGACAGTCAGCGTTATTTTGATATTCATCACGCGGTCAACGATGTCTTTGAAGCGGTGAATAAGCGCGAACTGGAGCTGGGCGCTTTTTCCATGGCCGGTTTTATCTATCTGGTGGACCTTTACTTTTGATCATAACGTTTACTAAACTATTCACATGGGCCGGTTTATTTTTATTGTTGTTACTATCATTGTCCTGGTATTGGGCGGCTTCTTCCTGTACAAGTTTTACTTTGTCTTCGGCAGAGGGGTAAAGGCAGGGGAGCTCAACTACTTCGTGGAAAAAGGCTATGTCTTCAAAACCTATGAAGGAAAATTAATCCAGTCCGGCTATAAAGGCCGTACGGCCGGTACCATTCAGTCCAACGAATTCCAGTTCTCCGTGGCCGACGAGCGCATCGCGCAACAGCTGATGACTGCCAGCGGTAAAACCGTGGAACTGCACTACAGGGAATACCTCGGCGCATTACCTTGGCGTGGTTACAGTCCGTTTATTGTGGACAGTGTGATCAGCGTCAGAGACGCCGCCGGCAGGGACCTTCCTTAAATGGTGACGACATGACGTATTGAGGGCTATCATGTAAGGATTTTTATCCTGCGTGATAGCCCTCAATTCGTACTATGTAATTCGTAATTTTTATTGCGGTGCGGCATAAAGCAGAAATATTGCCGGCCGCTTATGCAGATCTGGTAAGGCTTTCCGCCATTCCCTGATGGTTTTTGTTTTGATATATTCTTCCGGGCCGGTGATATCAGCGGCTATGCACAGCCGGGTATGGTCTTTACAGTGGTCCAGTATGTCCTTCAGCAGTTGATTGTTGCGGTAAGGTGTTTCTATGAACAACTGCGTCTGTTTTTTCCGTTCAGATTCTTCTTCAAGCTGGCGTAATGCTTTGCCTCTTTCCGGTGCTTTGATCGGGAGATAGCCGGTAAACTGAAAGTTCTGGCCGTTCATGCCGGAGGCCATCAGAGCCAGCAGCATGGAGTTGGGGCCTATCATGGGTATCACGCGCGCATCGATGCTGTGTGCGGCCTGTACCACCAGGTGGCCAGGGTCCGCAATGGCAGGGCATCCTGCTTCGCTGAGCACACCGATGTCGGTACCGGCCTGTAACAGCTTTTTGGCTAAAGCAGTGTCGGGTGGCTGGTTTTCATGCATGGGCAGCAGTTGCAGTTCATCGATGTTGATGTTTCTGTCCAATGCTTTCAGGTAACGGCGGGCGGTCCGCTCATTTTCTACATAAAATACGCGCAACTGTTGTGCAATCGTCGTAATGTAGGCGGGAATGCTGAACAGGGCGTCAGCGCTCAACACAGTAGGGATCAGGTACACTTTGCCTGTTGCACTCATGTTTATATCAGTTTTTTATGTTGTAAATCGATGGTGGCAGCAATCACGGCATAGGAGGGCGCCAGCATCCAGCCGGCTACCGGTACCAGCATAAACACATAGAATACCATGCCATTGCCCAGAGCCATGCCCCGGTGCTGGCGGATAAACTGTATGCTCTGTGCCATGGTAAGGCGGTGCCGTTCGCAGCTGTAGTCCATCATGGAGAAACCATAGAAATAGGACTCAATAAAAAAGCCGATCATCGGGGTGATCCATCCCACAACAGGAATAAAGGAAACCACCAGTAATATGAGGATGGCGCCGGTCTGATAAACGATGTTACGGAAAGACATCCGGATGCCGCGCCAGATGTCCTGACCCAGTTGCGCCCAGCTGAAGGGGAACTCACGGTATTCCAGAATGGCTTCGGTTTTCTCCGAGAGGTAGGAGAAAACAGGAGAGGCAACAATAAGGAACAAATATTTGAAATAGGAAAAATACCAGAACACAAAAACAATCCTGACGGAAAAAGCCACCAGGATAAACAGAAAGCTCACCCAGCTGCTCTCCAGGTCCTGTACCCATTCTGTAATATGCAGCAGGCGGGTAAGGTACTCCACAAAATCTCCTGAATAGCCCCAGACAAAATAAAACCCGGTAAAAAAGAGTAGACAATAAATGATGCCGGGTATCAGTATCCACTTCCACAACTTATGTTGCATAATGAACTGATGGGCTTTTCCATATGATTGAATGGCCGACAGTACCTCTCTGAATGAAAACAACAACGCCTGAGATTTTTTTGGTGACAGAAAATTTTATCTGAATAATTTGATGATGAACGAAACTAAGGCAAAAATATTTCAAATCCGGCCCGTATTTGCTGAAATGACTGATTTTGTGTGGGTCATGATAAAAAAAAACCGTGAAGCCTCAGCTACACGGTTCGATATATAATCAGGGTGACAGACGCTGTTGTTAGAAACGGGGACACAAAGTCTTGTATTTGTTGTTCTCGTTCCGGGTGTGGATGTAAATCAATGATATCTCCAGGCCGCCACGGGCGTTGGATGCAGGGCGCAGGCTGGATACGTTGGTGTCGTAAGTCATACCTACCTGGAAACCTTTGAACTGCATACCTACGTAGGGAATGACCGCATCTTTCAGACGGTACCAGCTGCCCAGGAAAAGAACGGTGGGATTGTTTTCTTCCACTTCGCTGAGCGTGAAGCCATAAGCGCCGCCAAACGTGAATTCTGAAGCGGTGCTCTGTTTCATATACAGGATGCTGGTATGAAAACGGTCCTTCCCGTTTACCGGCACAGAGCCGCCGCCATGTATGGTCCAGCGGTAGCTGAGGCGGTTCTGGGTCTGGTCCATAAAGGATTCTATGGGTTGGGTAATATGATAATAGGAGGCGCCCAGATAGATGTTCGACGATTCGCCGATCAGGCCATTATACAAGACACCGATGTTGGGATCGAAGTAGGAAATTTTCGGATTGACCAGCGTTTCGTTGCTGGGTATCAGCGGGTTGTAGCCGTTGTTGTCCATCTGGTTTTCAAACTGCAGCTTGGTATTATCTATACGCTTCTGCACCAGTGTGCCCTGCAGGCCGATGGCGATGGTATGGTTGCCTTCCGGGTCTAGGCCTTTATGATAGGCAGTACTGGCGGAAAGATAGGTAGCGGTGAGCGCTCCGCCTCCGCTTCTGTCGTACATGGCCATCAGACCAACTCCCCAGATGTCGGTATAGGAGATGACATTTTTCAGTATCCCGAAATCAATAGCTGCCGTGCCCGTCACGAAAGGCGTAGAGATGCTGCGCCATTGGGAACGGTAGTTGCCTGATATACGGTAATCGCCTGAAAATAAACCAGTAAAGGCCGGGTTAAGCGTGAGCGGCGAGGCGAAAAACTGCGAAAAGTGCGGGTCCTGCGCCCGCAATGAATTAAAACACAAGAATATGGTCAAGAATAGTAAAGCTCTTTTCATAAGATAAGCTTAAAGCATAGGGTTTATGCAGTAAGGGTGAAGGTACACCAAATATGTTATATTTCAAATTAAATCCATGTGTAAAAAGATTAATACGGAACGAAGTGACTATCGCCATAATAAATTTACGGATTTAACAATTTAAATTATGGTGTAAAATCGTGTGATATACCCGCATAATATAAATCGCTAAACCCGTAAGCTGTATTCCGAAAATTCCTTGTATTAAACGCCGGACCCGGATTATTGTTGTAGTTTATTTCCGAAAGCCAGGTCTCCGGCGTCGCCGAGGCCCGGTACAATATAACCTTTGGCAGTCAGTTCATCATCAATATCTCCTGCCCAGATGGTAATATTGGCTTTGGTATTACGCAGCACATATTCAATTCCCACGGTGCAGGCGATGGCCACCACCAGATGAATATGACTGGGCTTTCCGATTTCTTCCAGGTGCTCGATGGTTTTCACCAGTGAAGACCCGGTGGCCAGCATGGGATCTGAGAGGATCAATACCTGTCCTTCAATGGAAGGACTGCTCACATATTCCAGGCTGATATCGAAAGAACCGTCGTGATTATGCTTGCGGTAAGCGGAGATGAACGCATGGTCCGCCTTATCAAAATAATGCAGCAAACCCTGATGGAGTGCCAGTCCCGCCCGCAGGATAGTGGCCAGTACCGGCTGTGCTTTCAGCACCCGGCAATTGGCGATGCCCATGGGGGTAGTCACCTCTTTCTCTACATACTCCAGCGTTTTGCTGATCTCATAGGCGGCCACTTCGCCCAGCCTTTCCATATTACGCCGGAAACGCATACGGTCCTGCTGTATATCCACATTCCGGATCTCGCTCAGCCATTCACCTACCAGCGAATTTGTTTCACTTAAATTGATTATCATATATCTGCTTCGCTTTGAAGCGGCAAATTACCGAAAATATATGTAACCTATTCCTGATCGGTGTCCTTATTGACCAGCCGGGCCTTTTTCACCAGTTGGATGAATTCTGCCCGGTATCCTTCCTTGTCTTCGCCTTTGGCGGAAGACGCCAGCTGCAGCACATCCTTATAGGTGATATCGCCTTTAAAAGCGGAATTACGCAACAGTTGCCCGAAAGCCGCAGCTGCCGTGGCCATGCGGAAGTCTTCCGACGCCTCTGTGATCTGCTGCCTGTTATACGGCAATACCTGTTGCATCAGCCGGCTTTTGTCTTCATCCGGCAGTTTGTACCGCAGCTTAACGGTCAGCACTTCCGGCAGATGGCCCACCACGGTGGTTTGCTGGTACTTCAGCGGGTCTACCCAGCTAACATCTTTGCCCGCCTTGTCTGTGGCTGAAATAATCTCATACAGGGCAGTCACGGTATGACCTACGCCCATGTCCCCGGCATCTTTTTTATCGTTATTGAAATCTTCATTCTCCAGCATCCGGTTTTCATAGCCTACTAACCGGTACGACCGCACGAAGGCGGGATTAAATTCCACCTGGAGTTTCACATCTTTCGCAATGGTGAACAACGTGCCGCCAAATTCGGTCACAAAGGTGCGGCGGGCCTCTTCAAAATTATCGATGTACGCATAGTTGCCATTTCCTTTATCGGCCAGCAGTTCCAGCTTGTTGTCTTTATAATTGCCCATGCCAAAGCCCAGTACAGAGAGAAAGACGCCCTGCTGCCTTTCTTTTTCGATGATCCGCTGCAGCTCGCCGTCGCTGGAAGCGCCTACGTTGAAGTCACCGTCTGTGGCCAGGATAACGCGGTTGTTGCTTTTTGCGCTACGGTTTTCCGTAGCGATCTTATAAGCCAGCTTAATGCCTTCGCCACCCGCGGTGGAACCGCCTGCCTGCAAAGATTCCATGGTCTCCAGTATCTTCTTTTTCTCACTACCGCTGGTAGATGGTAATACCACACCGGCAGCACCGGCATACACCACCACGGCTACGCGGTCCTGTGGGCGCAATTGCTGCACCAGTGCCGCGAAGGCGCGTTTCACCAGTGGCAGTTTGTTTTCTGCTTCCATGGAACCGGAAACATCTACCAAAAACACCAGGTTGGAAGGCGGCAGGTCACGGGTATCCACCTCCTTGCCTTTAAGGGCAATGCGTACCAGCTGGTGGCGGGTATTCCAGGGACAAACCGCCATGTCAGTATAAATAGATACCGGGTCTTTACCGGCAGGTGCTTTATAGTTGTAATCAAAATAATTGATCATCTCCTCCACGCGTACTGCGTCCTGTGGCGGCAGCACGCCCTGGTTCAGGTACCGGCGCACGTTGCTGTAGGAGGCCCGGTCCACATCTATGCTGAAGGTGCTGAGCGGTTGCTCGGTAGCAGCATGGAAAATGTTTTCATTGACAGGGCTGTAGTCTTCTGTGTCAAAACGGCCCGCAGGCGCGGGAGAGGAGATGATATGGCTGCGGCGTTTAACACTGCCGTTGGCCACCACTCCGGCGGCTTTGCCGGTTAGCATCTGTGTTACCGGCGGTGTTGATACCGGAGACGGCATATAAGCACTGACGACAACTTCCTGAAGTGCCTGGTCTTCGATGATCGCCAGGGGTACGGGGAGGGGGCTCATGTTAAAAACAACGGATGATCGGCCGGCGGTAATCTGCATTTCCACGTTGTGGTAACCGGTGGCAATGGCTTCAAGGGTTAGTGCGCCGGATGGGGCTTTCAGGGTGAACCGGCCGTTTTTGTCACTGGCGGCCATATAGTCGGTGCCTTTTACACGGACCACCGCATGGCGGATGGCGTCATGAGAGCCTTTTTCCTGCACACGCCCTGTAATAACGCGTAATTGCGCAGTTGCCTGGATAACTATCAGGCAGCTCAGCAATAGTAGGGAGAAGTATTTCTGCATAATATGGGTGTTTTCTGCAGGCATGATGCAGGGACGCTAAGAGATTCCATAAACGGGTTAAAAAAAATTACCCGAAGGGAAATCCTACCTTTGCCAAAATTTTAGTTGAATGGTATACAACGTAATAGGTACCATGTCCGGCAGCTCGTTGGACGGACTGGATATCGTTTTTGCTGAGCTGACGGAAATCAGGGGACAATGGACTTATGTCATCAAGGCTTCCGAAAGCCTGCCTTATGAACCGGAGTGGGTAGAGAAGCTGGCCGCCGCCACTACGCTGCCTGCAAAGGAATACCTACTGCTGCATACAGCATACGGTCATTACACCGGACAGCGTATCCTGTCTTTCATCGAAAAAAATGAACTGGACCATAAAGTACATTTCATCGCTTCCCACGGTCATACCACCTTTCACCTGCCCGGCCAGAAAATGACGGCCCAGCTGGGCGATGGCGCGGCCATGGCGGCAGTGACCAAACTGCCGGTGATCACCGACCTGCGCTCGGTAGACGTAGCGCTGGGCGGACAAGGCGCTCCCATTGTTCCTATAGGAGAGAAATATTTGCTGGGAGGTTACCAGTTCTGGCTCAATCTGGGCGGCATCGCCAATATCTCTGCCGAACTGCCGCAAGGCTTTGTGGCATTCGATATCTGCCCGGCCAACCGGGTGCTCAATGAGCTGGCCCTGCAACTCAACAAGCCCTATGATGATGGCGGCAAGCTGGCTGCCGGCGGTGTTGCCGATGCCGGACTGCTGGCGCAACTGAATGCGCTGCCTTACTACCAGCAGCCATGGCCCAAATCACTGGCCAATGATTTTGGCACAGATACCGTACTGCCTATGGTCAATGCGTTGCGTATATCCGTACAGGGTAAACTGCGCACATACACCGAACACATTGCCGCGCAGATCGCGCAGGCTGCCGGTCAGCTGAAAACAGCCATGCCGGAAGGTCCCGCTAAATTACTGGTAACAGGTGGCGGCGCCTTCAATACTTTCCTCATAGACACCCTCCGGCAGCAGCTGGCACCGCTGAACATCGAAGTGGAAGTGCCCGACGCGCTCACCGTAAGCTTTAAAGAAGCGCTGATAATGGCCCTGATAGGTGCTTTGAGATGGAGACAGGAAGTGAACGTACTTTCTTCTGTAACAGGTGCGGAACATGATTCTATCAATGGTGCGCTCTGGATCAGCCACTAATGAATCTTAATATAAAAAAGCAACGGCTGCTCATTGGGGGCAGCCGTTGCTTTTTTATTAATGGTCCCAGGGCTGAAGCCCTGGGCTACAATGTGCTTTAAATCCAAGGCAATCGTGGTTCCATAGATGGTGTTTTACCTTGTAGCCCGCGAATATTTATATTAACACACCTGATTTGTTGCGGGGTTACGCTTTTAATCAGAAAGCCATGTATCCGCAAGAACCTGAACAAATCATAGCCCGGGGCTTCAGCCCTGGGAATTTGTCGATTTTATGCCTCTATAGCAGTGAATGCAAATTTGTCCCCGTCAAACAAACCCAGGTCGCTGAGTTTTAGGTGAGGGATCACCAGCAGTGCCATGAAAGACAATGTCATATACGGAGAAGCAAGCGTAGACCCCAGTTGCTTGGCTGCCTGGTCGAAATGGCTGTATTGCTGTGCCACCGTATAGCCGTCAAGGTTGCTCATCAGTCCGGCCACGGGCAGGGGCAGTACTTGCACAGCTTCATTTTCTGCTACGCTGATACCGCCACGGTGCGCGATGATACCGTTGATAGCGGTGCAAATGCTGGCATCATCGATGCCGGCGGCTATGATATTGTGGCTGTCGTGCGCTACAGAAGAGGCGATGGCGCCACGTTGCAGGCCAAAGCCTCGGATAAAGGCGATAGCGGGGGGCGCCTGGCGGTAACGGTTTACGACTACCAGTTTAATTACATCCTGTTGTGTATCGCAGGCGATGTGGCCGTCCTGTACGGGCAGGGTGGCCTGTAGGGCGTTGGTGATCAGCTGTCCGTCCATGGCTTCCATTACTTTGACCGTGATGGTGTTGCCGCTGGCAGGTACGCTGAAATCCACCGGGGAAGAGGGCTGGCACACGAAATTGTTCACTGCCGGCGTAGTTACCGGTTGGATGAGTGTTTTGCCGTTTTCTGCCACTTTGATACCATCGATATAGGTGGCGAGGATATTAAAATCTTTGAGATCATTGGTGATGATAAAATCGGCGGGATCATTTTCCCGTAGCAGCCCGGTGTTCAGGCCATAGTGCAGTACCGGGTTTACGCAGGCCGCACGTAGCACTTTGAAGAGGTCGATGCCATGGCCCAGCGCACGTTTCACCAGTTGATTGATATGTCCTTCCACGAGGTTGTCCGGATGTTTGTCGTCACTGCAGAACATGATTTTCTCCGGGTGATGGTGCAGCAGGGGTATCAGGGCTTCAAAGTTTTTGGCGGCGCTGCCTTCGCGGATGAGGATGTGCATGCCGTAATCCAGTTTTTCCTGTGCTTCTTCCAGCGTAAAACACTCATGGTCGGTGCTGATGCCGGCTGCAATATATGCCCGGGCTGCTTCGCCGCGAAGTCCCGGTGCGTGGCCGTCGACCGGCTTGTTATGTTTTTGGGCGGCGGCTATTTTGGCCATGACGTCCGGGTCCTGATGCAATACGCCGGGGAAGTTCATCATTTCCGTGAGGTATTTGATATCGTCGCGTTGCAGCAGTTGTTCGATGTCGGCCACTGTAACTGTGGCGCCGGCTGTTTCGAAAACGGTGGCGGGCACACAGGATGGTGCGCCGAAGTTGAATTTAAAAGGGACTGTTTTACCGTTGTCCAGCATAAATTGAACACCTTCAACGCCCATGACGTTGGCTATTTCGTGAGGATCGCTAACGGTAGATACGGTGCCGTGTACGACAGCCAGGCGGGCGAATTCAGAAGGCACCAGCATGGAGCTTTCTATATGGACGTGGGCATCTGTAAACCCCGGCAGGATAAAATGCGGATAGTCGTTGCTGTTACGAACGATCTGCCGGATGTGGCCGTCCCCGATGTGCAGGGTGGCCGGGTAAATTTCCTGTTGCAGGATGTCTACAAGATTGCCTGAGATCTGATAGCTATTCATGCCGTAAAGCTAAGCAATAGCCGGCATTTTCAATGATCACATCTGCGAATGCTAAAGGAGGGTACGTTTTTTGGTACCTTTGTCCATTCAAAAAAATCAACGGGAGTTTATGAGATATGCAAGAGCTTTTTCACTGGCAGCAGGATTGGTAATGGGCGGCATCAGCCTGCAGGCCCAGACGCTGCCTGAAATATTAGAGAAGTACACCGCTGCGCTGGGCGGCGCCGACAAACTGAAGGCGATCAAGACCCAGTATACGGAAGGAGAAATGACATTTGATGCGCAACAGGGAATGAAAGTGCCCATAAAGAAATGGGTGAAGCAGAACGAAGCGATGCGGATGGAATTTGACGTTCAGAACATGAAAAACATACAGGTGGTACGTAAAGATGCAGCCTGGCAATACATGCCGGTTACCACCAATATGAACGTGGAGGAGATAGACCCTTTGGTCAGGAAGCTCATGCAGCCACAGCTGGATGTTACCGGCGAATTGTTTGATTTGGCCGGCAAAGGCAAGAAAGTGGAGCTGGCGGGCCAGGACACGCTGAACGGTGAAAAAGTATATAAACTGAAAGTGACCACGGCCGAAGGAGTCAATGGTTTTGCGTATCTCGATGCAAATACCTTTTATCTGGTGAAGGCCACCAATGAGGTGGAAATCAAGGGGTACAAAACAGAACTGGTAACGCGCTTGTCTGATTACCGGAAGACAGTGGACGGATATGCTTATCCCGCCCAGGTGGAACAAACTACCGGGGATACGAATGTCAGGATCCGTGTGAATAAAGTGGAAGTGAACCAGCCGATGGCGGATTCCCTGTTTGAAAAACCGGTGGCTAAATAAATGAAGGTGCGCAAAACGCCGGGGTGTTGTGCCCCGGCGCTGCGCTATTTATACAGTTTGATCATTTCTTTGGCTTCAGTGGCCAGTTTATCTGCCAGGTGCTGTGGTTCCAGTACCTTCACCTGTGCGCCATAACTCAGCAGCAACATGGTGAGTTCAGGGTTGATGACTACCTGCAGGGCTATACGGCATTCCTTGCTGTTGTCTGCCAGCACCTGCTGGGAGGAATGGATCGGCTGCGATTTGATATAGTTTCCCTGTCTTGGGGAGAAGGACAACACTACTTTCTCCGGTTCGCCTTCATGTACGGTGATTCCGATAGCATGCTGGAAGTAACTGGCATCATCAAAATTCTTTTCATCAAAATGTTTCATGGTAGGCCATAGGTTCACCACCCTGTCGAGGGCAAAGGTGATGACTGCGCCGCCTCTGGTTTGCTGGCTTTTGCCGATCAGGTAAAAGCGGTGCTGGTATTCCCGCAAATGGTATGGTTCCACCCAGTGTTCCTTGGGTTCGTTGCGGTCAAAGCTCTGGTAGGCGATGCGGACCACTTCCAGGTTTTTGATGGCGTCCACGATATCAGGGATAAACTGGGCGCCCTTGTATTGCGTAGTGCGGGTGAATTTGATCAGCCCTTTATGTTGCAGGGCTTCCCGGTTCATTTTGAGGCTCGCGGCTATTTTGAGGATAGCGTCTTCAAACTGCTGCACAACCGGCAGGCTGCGGAATTGTTCGAGTATGCCGATAGCAATTTCCAGTCCCTGTAAGTCAGCTTCCTCAATGGGAATATTGCTGATGGAGAAGGAATCGTCCGCATAGCGGTAGGTACGGCTGCTGCGGTCATACACGATAGGCGCCATGTAATTGAGCTCCGGGTCCTGGCGCATGTCCTGAATATCTTTCTGAATGGTGCGGGTAGAGATGGCCGCGTCCATTTTTTCCGATACATATTCAATCAGGTTTTCCAGGGTAGGTTTTGGCAGCCTTTTATTGCGCAAACGCTCGTCTATCCAGCGATAGCGCGAAACTGCGTCCTTGTTTTTTGGCACAAGCGTAAAATTTAGGCTTAAAAATAAGCATTTCCGGGCTTTAGGGGAAAATGACAAAAAAAATTTCACACGTTGTTGTCACTACGCAAATCCCTTGCGTGCGGAGGAGGTAGCTTTGTATTGTTATCAAAAGCTGATAGTTATGAGTAAAGCACATACAACGACAGCAACTATGCAAATGCAGGCCATTTCAGTTGGCCAGATCATTATGGACGATTCCAACTATCTGACATTATGGGGCCATGTGCAGCAGGATGGCGTGTGGTATCCTTGTGATCTTGTAACTACTTATGAAGTAATGAATACAATGTTAAGGTACAGCCACGAAAAAAATGATGCGGTACAAATGACCATTGTAAGAAAGTTGGAAGCGATGCACCATGTGCCTGAACTGATTGATCTGGAAGAAGAAATGGGTGGCGCAGTGGTTTTTGATAACATGGTTTTTTTCCTGAGCAGGCCGGAACACCATGAATGGGAGATCTGTGCGGACGATGCCTGTTATTTTATTCAGAAAGTGGTGGCAATGCCGGTAACGCCTCCCATACCGCCAGCGCGGGCTGCGTTGACGGAAAAAATGGAGGAATGCCTGCAGACACTGCGCAACAAGTATGACCTGTACCTTGGATTTATTGAAATAGACCTGGAAGATGAAGCTGCCCGCGTAAAAGCCGGCCTGACCGATGATCTCAGTTTCAGTACCGCCTATTATGCCTGGCAGCTACATCTTTCAAATCCATCTTGATTGAAAACCCTGTTTTTCGTCCGGATGTTTGTAACCCCGTCGTCCATTGTCCCTTAACCCGTGAAGTATCCTTGTTTGTTAGTTCCATTTTTTTACAAATCCCGTTGATTGAATCCAGTTTGTTTGCCCCTGTTTGTTAGCCTCAAAACCCTATTTATGACCTAGCCATCATTGTTGAGCTTAACCCCTGGTTCATCTGTTGTGACCCTGAAGAGGCAGGCTGCCAGCGCAGCCTGCCACAAAAACTACCCTGCCGGTTCCCTATTAGCTGCCTTCCTGGTTTTCACGCCAGGAGGGTGCCCGGTCGGTGGTATCTGTATTAGAATCGTATTAAAAATTCCCTGTAATCGGGCCGGCTTTATCCGGTTCTCAAAAAAAAGCAGATAAAAAGAGAAAAAGTTCCTTTAAAGTCTATAATTTTTGTAGGAAAATGCTATTTTTGGTCAAGTAAATTGTGAAACTATGAGTTTAAGACTGGGCGATACTGCTCCCAATTTCAAAGCTAAGACCACAATAGGAGAAATAGATTTCTACGAATATCTCGGCGACAGCTGGGGCGTTCTGTTCTCTCATCCTGCTGATTTTACCCCCGTTTGTACAACTGAGCTCGGTAAAACCGCGCTCCTGAATGGCGAATTCGCCAAAAGGAACGTTAAAGTGCTGGCACTCAGTGTAGATCCGCTTGATAAACACCTGAGCTGGATAGGAGATATTAACGAAACGCAACATTGTGACGTAACTTTTCCTATTATTGCAGATGAAGATAAAACAGTGGCCAACCTTTACGGCATGATCCACCCGAACGCTTCAGAAACATTTACCGTAAGATCTCTGTTTATCATTGGTCCCGATAAAAAAGTAAAACTGACGATCACCTACCCGGCCTCTACCGGCAGGAACTTCAACGAAGTTTTACGCGTAATCGACTCCCTGCAGCTGACCGCTAAATACAGCGTAGCTACACCAGCCGACTGGAAAGATGGAGAAGATGTTATTGTTACGGCGGCAGTGCCCACCGCAGAAATTCCGGAACGTTTCCCGAAAGGCCATAAAATCATCAAGCCTTATCTGAGAACAACACCACAGCCTAACAAATAAAAAACGAACACAAGGAAGCCGAACTATCACACAACCAGGTACCGGCTTTTCACTATAAGAGTTTTTAATGGTTGGTTTTTGATTTTTACGAAGCGGGGATTTTTCCCCGTTTTTTTATTTTCATATTTTCGCATTTAAAAATTTTGTTATTTGTTTGGGTGCTTACATGGTAAAGGTTGACAAGGGAAATAGACATCTCATGACACCTGCACAAAATAAAAAAGCCCGCCGGCATATGCCAACGGGCCAGTATTAAACCAAAACTATTTATATCTTCTTCTGTAACAACATCCTCAGCTGTTCCCTTCCATATCTAAATACTAAAATGTTATCGGTGTTTCCTGAGTTGGTTCACCACAGCATGGATATCTTTGGGCAACGGCGCCTCTATGGTATACGTTTTACCGGAAGGGTCCTTGAAAACCAGCATGGCTGCATGCAGCGCCAGTCTGGACAGCAGCGGTCTTTCTTCTTCGGTATGTTTGCCCAGTTTGAATTTTTTCTTAATAGAAGACAATAACACCGGCTGGGGACTGCCATACAATTCATCTACCGCAATCGGGTGACCGAGATGTTTCATATGCACCCTGATCTGGTGAGTACGACCGGTATGTATCCGCCATCTTACCAGACTGTAGAGGCCAAAGGATTCCAACACTTCATAGTCAGTGAGGGAAGCTTTGCCCTTACGGTTGGTCACCATCTTGCCTTTCTGCACCGGATGCTCCATAATGCCTTCGTTGATAGAACCTTTTTCCGGCATGGGCACGCCATGTACCAGGCCGAGGTAATATTTCTCCACATCACGGCTTTCAAACAGCTGGGAGAAATACTTATGGGCCGCTTCATTGCGGGCAAACAAAATGATGCCACTGGTGTCGCGGTCCAGGCGGTGAACGGTAAATATTTCCCCATAAGCCTTCTTCATGACGGCTATCAGGGACGTCAGTTCGTTATCGTGCCGGTCCGGCAGCGTAAGCATGCCGGAAGGCTTATTAACAACAACAAAATCAGGAGTCTCCAGTAAAATATGCTCTTCTAATCGCACCAGTTATTTTTTAAAATGTTTCAGCAGGATCACTTCTTTTTCATTGAGATAACGCCATTGGCCACGGTTGAGCGTCTTCTTGGTGAGGCCGGCATACATCACGCGGTCCAGCTTTTCCACATTGTAGGAAAGGTGCTCAAAAATACGGCGCACGATACGGTTTTTGCCGCTATGGATCTCAATACCAATCTGCTTTTTGTCCTTGGGATCTACATAACCTAACGCATCTACGAAGGCTACGCCATCTTCCAGGGTAAGACCGGCAATGATCTGTTCAAAATCATTTTTGGTAAGCGGTTTGTCGAGCTCTACCTGGTATATTTTTTTGATGTTGTGTTTAGGATGTGCCAATGTCTGCGCCAGTTCACCATCGTTGGTGAGCAACAGCAATCCGGAGGTGTTGCGGTCAAGACGGCCTACAGGATATACCCTTTCTTCACCGGTTGCGTCTTTGATCAGGTCCATCACGGTTTTGCGGCCTTCGGGGTCATCAGTGGTGGTGATAAAACCCTTGGGCTTGTTGAGCAGGATATACAGCAGGTTTTTAGTCAGGTTGATTTTTTTATCGGCCAGTGTAACGGTGTCTGCACCAGTGACTTTAGTAGCAGGTTCTGTCACTACCGTACCGTTGACGGTCACTTTACCTTCTTTGATAAAGTCGACTGCCTTGCGGCGGGAGCACAGTCCACAGTGAGCAATGTATTTGTTCAGCGGCATTTCGCCCGGAGCGAAAGCGCTTTCCTTGCTTTCCCTGGCTTCTTTTTTATGGCCGGAAGCGCTCTGGTTACCAGTGCCGGAGGCCCTGGAAGCCATGCGTCTTTCCTGTTTTTCGGTAAACCGGTCGTTGGTGCGGTCAAAGAATTTTTTGCGGTTAAAGCCGCTGGGTGTTTCCTTTTTGGGACCACCTTTTGAATCATTGAAATCTCCGTGGAAGGAGCTTTCATCTTTGCGGGCGTAGTTGTCGGTTTTTTTGCCGAAAGGTTTTTTGTCGCCGTAAGTGCGTTTACGGGAGGCCGGTTTTTCGTCGTTGTTACGGTCGTCGCTGGCAAATCCTTTGCGTACGGGTTGTTTGCCATCACCGAAGGCGCGCTTGCGGGGAGTATTTTCTTCCCTGGAGGAATCTTTATCACCAAAGCTGCGCTTACGGAAAGCGGGTTTATCTTCTTTGGAGGAATCTTTATCACCAAAGCTGCGTTTACGGAAAGCGGGTTTATCTTCTTTGGAGAAATCGTTGTCACCAAAGCTGCGCTTACGGAAAGCAGGTTTATCTTCTTTGGAAAAATCTTTATCGCCAAAGCTGCGTTTGCGGGGAGTTTTATCTTCTTTGGAGAAATCCTTATCACCAAAGCTGCGCTTGCGGAAAGGCTGTTCGCTGTTATCGGACGTGCGTTTGCGGAAGCCGGCGGTGCCGTCATTGCTGTAGGTACGTTTACGTTGAACAGGTGCTTCTCCTGCGTTGTCTTTTGCAGATGCTCTTCCAGGCCTTTCACCATCAAAGGAGGAGCGGTTGCGGTTGCCTGCTGCCGGTTTGTCTGTGTTGTCCGTTTTTCTTCCTTTAAAAGGAGCCGGGCCCTTCTTAGCAGGTTGTTTCTTCTTCATAAATTATTATTAATTGATGGTCATGCGTACATGACCCATAGTGTTTTTATTGTGCTGATTAACCTTTATTGGCCAGCTGTCCGCAGGCGGCATCGATGTCTTTACCACGGCTCCGGCGCAACCTTGCATTCACACGGTTTTTAGCGAGATAGTCCATGAAGTCCTCAGCGGTTTCAGCATCAGGCTTCTGGAAGCGGGCGTTGTCAATCGGGTTGTATTCGATAATGTTCACCAGGTCGGCAGGTACCTGACGATAGATTTTTATCAGTTCGTCGGCGTCCTGTTTGGAGTCATTGAAATCCCGGAAGAGGATATATTCAAATGAGATCTCGTTGCCGGTGGCCTTATAGAAGTGATTCAATGCCGCGATCAATTCCTTCAGGTTGTTGGAATCGTTGATAGGCATGATTTCGCTGCGTTTTTTGTCGTTGGCGGCGTGTAAAGACAGGGCGAGGTTAAAGCGCACCTGGTCATCTCCCAGCTGGCGGATCATTTTAGCAACGCCGGCAGTAGATACGGTGACCCGTTTAGGGGACATGCCCAGGCCGTCAGGAGCAGTGATCCGCTCGATGGACTGCAACACATTTTTGTAGTTGAGCAAAGGTTCTCCCATGCCCATGAATACGATGTTGGTCAGTTTCTTTCCGTTGTGCTCCAGGGCTTGCTGATTGATCAGCGCCACTTCATCGTATATTTCGTCAAAATCCAGGTTACGCTTGCGGTCCATGTAACCGGTAGCACAGAACTTACAGCTGAGACTGCAGCCTACCTGTGAAGATACACAGGCAGTTTGACGGGTATCAGTGGGAATAAGCACCCCTTCCACCAGGTGATTGTCGTGTAAACGGAAACGGCTTTTGATAGTGCCGTCGTTGCTGTGCTGTGTGGCGTCCACCTTTACGGCAGGCAGCACAAAATTTTCCTCCAGTTTGTGACGGAGGTCTTTAGACAGGTTTGTCATCGCTTCAAAGCTGGTAGCATGGCGCAACCAGAGCCATTCATACACCTGTTTCGCACGGAAGGCCTTTTCATCAATAGACCCAAAATATTCTTGTAATGCTGGCAGACTTAAGTGCCGGATATTTTTCTTGTCAGACTTCATTATTGACCGTTATATGAGCAAATGGCTGCCTTACGGCAGTCGGAAAGCATCTGCAAAGATAGGTAAAATAGCAGTTGGCCCCGCAGTTATCATCTTTTAGCTTGATAATCAATTCAAAAGAAATTAATTGTCTTACAATATTTTGATAATCATTATTTTAAATATGTAAATGGATTTATGGGAGGGGCACCGGACTACCAGAAAACAGGAAAAAGCCGGTCGCCGGCAACGGAGCCGGGGAAAAAGTGGCAGCGGGAAAAAAGAGTTTTATATTGCAGATAACAACAAAATCAACAAAATCAACATGCAAGTCGCTTACATTGTAGACGCAGTACGTACGCCCATAGGCCGCTATGGTGGCCTGCTGAGTACCGTCCGCCCGGACGATATGCTGGCCCATGTACTGAAAGCCCTGATAGACAGGAACCCTTCCATAGACCCGGCAGCCATTGAAGATGTAATTGCCGGCGCTGCCAACCAGGCTGGTGAAGACAACCGCGACGTGGCCAGGATGGCCGCACTGCTGGCCGGTTTACCGGTAACGGTGGGCGGCAATACGGTGAACCGCCTCTGTTCTTCCGGCCTGCAGGCCATTATGGACGCTTCCCGCGCCATCATGTGCGGCGACGGTGAGATATACCTGGCAGGCGGCGTGGAAAGCATGACCCGCGCGCCTTTTGTCATGAGCAAGGCCGACGGCCCCTTCAGCCGCAAAGCAGAAATCTTTGATACGACCATTGGATGGCGTTTTACCAATCCGCAGCTGGCGGCCATGCATCATCCCTATTCCATGGGAGAGACCGCCGAAAATGTGGCGCGCCAGTGGCAGATAGGACGGGAAGAGCAGGACCGTTTTGCCCTGCGCAGCCAGCAGCTGTACGCTGAAGCGGAGAAAGCCGGCCGCTGGAAGGATGAACTGATACCAATTACCGCTGCGTCCGGCAAGGAGCAGGTGCTGGTTTCACGGGACGAACATCCCCGGGAAACAACGCTGGAGAAACTGGCCAGCCTGCGTCCGGCATTTGCGAAAGACGGTTCGGTGACAGCCGGTAATTCTTCCGGCATCAATGATGGCGCCGCCGCAGTGATGATCGTCTCGGAGAATGCCCTGCAGCGTTTTAACCTGAAGCCGCTGGCGATGGTACGCGCCATGGCCGTGGCGGGCGTAGACCCTGCCATTATGGGCATCGGGCCGGTGCCGGCTACCCAAAAGGCTTTGCAGCGTGCCGGCCTTACCATAGACCAGCTGCAGCTGGCCGAATTTAATGAAGCCTTTGCGGTACAGGCGCTGGCCTGTATGCGCGACCTGGGGATCAACCCCGATATGGTGAATGTGAATGGAGGCGCCATCGCGATAGGCCACCCGCTGGGATGCAGCGGCGCCCGCATTACCACTACACTGTTACATGAAATGAAACGGCGGCCGGAAGCACGCTACGGCCTCGCTACCATGTGTGTGGGCGTAGGTCAGGGTGCTGCGATGATCTTTGAAAAGTGTTGAGGACTTGCCTAAAAATAACGAGCGGTCGGACATTACATCCGGCCGCCCGCTGCTGGCAAGCAAAAAAAGGGTCGTTCATAGACAAATTTGCTTCTCCGTCATCATCTTCCGGAGATTGATCAGGCCATATCTCATACGACCCAAGGCGGTATTGATACTCACTTGCGTGAGGTCTGCAATTTCTTTGAAACTCAGTTCTGCATAATGTCGTAGGATAATTACTTCCCGCTGCTCTTCAGGGAGCATGTCCAGCATGATCCGGACGCGGTCGTGGCTTTGGCGGGTGATGATCTTGTCTTCCACGCAGCTGTCGCTGAAGCCCAGTACATCGAAGATGTCTTTGTCATCGCCGGTTTTTATCATCGGGGTGCGCTTGATCTTTCTAAAGTGGTCCACACACAGATTGTGTGCAATACGCATAGCCCAGGGTAAAAACTTCCCTTTCTCTGTATAACGTTCAGCCCTGATCGTGTCGATGATTTTGATGAATGTATCCTGGAAAATATCTTCCGCCAGAAAGGAATCCTTAACAAGCAACAATATGGAAGTGAACACCTTGTCTTTATGACGGTGAACCAATTCCTCCAATGCTGAAGTATGGCCTTTCTTAAAAAGGGTAATCAACTGCTCGTCGCACAATTTGTACATTATTTGCATAAACTTCTACAACTAGAACGGGTTAGTAAATAAATACGGATTTTACAGCCTGTTGGTTGTTTAATTGAGTAGAGTTTAGGCGATAATGAGCAGTTTTAAGCGTTAAAGATTTTGTTACTATTCCAAGGTATAGAAAAGGTTCTATGCAAATATAAAAGAATACTTCAATAAAACAAATAATAAAAATAGCTTTCCTGCCCTTGGAGATTAGCTTTTAGCCATTTTGGGGTACTTCGTTCTGGTTAATTTTCTGTAAACGGATTGCCGGATCAATTACTATTCAACTAACATCTTTTCCCGTAAATTTGTTCTGTCATGGCAATGAAAACAAAGAAAAAAGAAACCGTCATTGATCCTCAGCCGGTTAACCCGCAGGACAATATCTTCATAAAAGGCGCCAGGGTCCACAATCTGAAGAATGTGAGCGTCTCCATTCCCCGTAACAAGATGGTGGTGGTGACCGGCGTTTCCGGTTCGGGAAAATCCTCCCTGACAATGGACACCCTGTACGCTGAAGGACAACGCCGCTACGCGGAAAGCCTTAGCTCTTACGCCCGCCAGTTCCTGATGAGAATGAACAAACCGGACGTGGACTACATCAAAGGAATCTGCCCAGCAATCGCGATCGAGCAAAAAGTGATCACCCGTACGCCCCGTTCAACCGTTGGCTCGATGACGGAGATCTATGATTATCTCCGCCTGCTCTTTGGCCGCATCGGTAAAACATATTCCCCCGTGTCGGGCCAGCTCGTGAAAAAACACGAGGTGAGTGATGTGGTGGACTATATCTCCCATCTCGAACACGGCAGCAAAGTCTTACTACTGGTGCCTTTCCGCAGGCACGCCAAAAGAGACGCTAAAGAAGAACTGAACATCCTGCTGCAGAAAGGCTTCTCCCGTTTATATGCTCCCTCCGCCGGTGGCAACGGCTTGTTGCGCATCGAAGAACTGATGGAACAAAAGAAACCGGCTGTGCCCGCAGATGCCTGGGTGCTGATAGACAGGCTGGTCGTCAAAGATTTTGAGGAAGATGATAAACACCGTATAGCCGACAGCGTGCAGACAGCTTTCTATGAAAGCGAAGGCGACTGCCACGTGGAAGTGGACGGTAAAAGCATCACCCACTTTGCCAACCGCTTTGAACTGGACGGGATCCAGTTTGAAGAACCGGTGCCCAACCTCTTCTCGTTCAACAACCCTTACGGCGCCTGCCCCACGTGTGAAGGCTTCGGACAGGTGCTCGGTATTGATGCGGACCTCGTGATCCCCGACAAACGCCTGAGTGTTTTTGAAGGCGCCATCGCTCCCTGGAGAGGAGAGAAAATGGGCGAATACAAGGAAGCGCTGATCAAAGTGGCCCGTAAATTCGGATTCCCGGTACATAAGCCCATAGCAGACCTGACAGATGAACAGGTACAATTGCTGTGGACCGGCAACGAACACTTCTACGGCCTGAACGAATTTTTCAAAATGGTAGAGCAGAACCTCTACAAAGTACAATACCGTGTGTTGCAGGCACGCTACCGCGGACGTACCATATGCCCCGAATGTGGCGGCGGCCGTTTGCGCAAGGAAGCGCTCTACATCCGCGTGGCCGACAGTAACATCGCCCGCCTGGTAGATATGCCGGTATCAGACCTGAAAAACTGGTTCGATCAATTGCAACTGAACGAATATGATCAACAGGTGGCCAAACGTATCCTGTTTGAAATTAATCACCGGCTGAAAACCTTGCTGGACGTAGGGTTAGGATACCTGACGCTCAACAGGGTGGCTAATACCCTCAGTGGTGGCGAAAGTCAGCGTATACAGCTTACCCGTACACTGGGCAGTAACCTTACCAACTCCATGTACATCCTCGATGAACCGAGTATCGGTCTGCATGCCCGTGATACCCACCGTCTTATCAATGTGCTGAAAGAACTGCGCGACCTCGGCAATACCGTGGTGATCGTAGAACACGATGAGCAAATGATGGAAGAGGCCGATTACATCATCGATATGGGACCGTTGGCAAGTCATCTCGGAGGTGAGGTGATCTTCGCAGGCACCTACCCGGAAATTCTGGAGGATGGCAAAAGCCTGACCGGCAAATACCTGAGCGGTAACTATCGTATAGATCCTCCGGCCAAACTGCGTAAATGGAAAAAAGCCATTACGCTCGAAGGCTGCCGTCAGCATAATCTGAAAGATATTACAGTAGATTTTCCACTGGAAGTCTTTACCGTGGTGACAGGCGTGAGCGGTTCCGGTAAAACCACGCTGGTAAAGCAAATCCTCTATCCCGCGCTGATGAAGCTGAAAGGTGAATTTGCGGAAAGGGTAGGCTATCACAAAGCCCTTAAAGGCGCCGTGGATGAGATCACCCAGATTGAAATGGTAGACCAGAACCCGATCGGCAAATCTTCCCGTTCAAACCCGGTCACCTATATCAAAGCATACGACGAAATTCGTGACCTCTATGCAAAACAACCACTCAGCAAAATGCGTGGTTTCCAGCCCAAACATTTCTCTTTCAACGTGGATGGCGGCCGTTGCGACGCCTGCAAGGGAGAAGGGGAAGTGATCGTGGAAATGCAGTTCCTCGCGGATGTACACCTGACTTGCGAAAGCTGCGGCGGTAAAAGGTTTAAAGACGAAGTACTGGAAGTGACCTATAAGGGCAAGAATATTTATGAAGTGCTGGAGCTGGGCGTAGATGAGGCGTTGGAATTCTTTAAAGATGAAAAGGACGTATGTAATAAAATCCGGCCACTGAGTGATGTGGGCTTAGGTTACGTTAAACTGGGCCAAAGCAGTGATACCCTCAGTGGTGGCGAGGCGCAACGTGTGAAGCTGGCGTCTTTCCTCGGAAAGGGAAAAGCACAGGGAAAAATCCTGTTTATCTTCGACGAACCCACTACGGGTCTTCACTTCCATGATATAAAGAAGTTGCTGAACTCTTTCAATGCGCTCATCGATCAGGGACATACCGTACTGGTAATTGAGCACAACCTGGACGTGATCCGCAGTGCCGACTGGGCAATTGACCTGGGGCCTGAAGGTGGTGCCGGTGGCGGAAACCTGTTATATACAGGCGTACCGGAAGGGTTGAAGAAAGTGAAAGAAAGTTATACCGGGAAATTTCTCTAAAAAGAAAAAAAATACCCAATAAAAAGAGGGCTGGTCAGTGATGATCAGTCCTCTTTTTGTTGGGCAAGGTGTATAATGATTGGTGCTTATCGAAGCCTGTCCAGTGATTTGATCAGCTTCTCATCTTTATAGATGCCTCTGGCAGCCATGAAAAGCAGTATGATCACCAGTACCGGAAGAAATGCCGGAAACTGGAAAGAGCCTGATGCCACTGGTGTTCCGCTGGCAGCAAATTTATTGCCGGTTTCCTTTACGGTGTAATAGGTGTAACCCAATGCGGCAATGGCAAAGAGAATATTGAAGATGGTAAGGCGGAACTGCAGTTTTCTCTTTTTAAACAGGAAAATGCAAAAAAGTGCTAACAGGATGATGATCACATACAGCACGAATAACAGGTAGTTGCTGGAGGCATTGACAGCGATGGCTGTTCCATTGCTCAGCTTGGCTTTCCACAGATCAAAAGACAGGGTAGCGGCTCCGGCTCCGGCAGCCAACAGCAGATAAAGACTCTGAATGCGTTGTATCATGATATTTGTGAATGTTTAACGGCGTAAAAGTAAGCAAATTTAGTGGTTGAAAAGCGCAATATCTGATAGCGGACTGCGGATTTTGATAGTCCGTATAGTGTAATACTTCGTATATTGCACGCCCAATAACAATCTTTTTATACTTATATGGCAAGAAAACTGAATAAGCAGGATGCGTTGGACTATCATGCAAAGGGAAGGCCGGGCAAGATCGAAGTAATACCTACGAAAGATACTAAAACACAATGGGACCTCTCCCTGGCCTATTCTCCGGGCGTTGCTGAACCTTGCAAGGAGATTCACAAAGACGTAGAAAATGTTTATAAATATACTGCCAAAGGCAACCTGGTAGGGGTTATCAGCAATGGTACCGCCGTACTGGGCCTGGGAGATATCGGCCCGGAAGCCGGTAAACCGGTGATGGAAGGAAAGGCTGTACTGTTCAAGATATTTGCCGATATCGATGTATTTGATATTGAGTTGAATACCAAAGACCCCGATAGTTTCGTGGCCGCAGTGAAAGCCCTCGAGCCTACTTTCGGCGGCATCAACCTGGAAGACATTAAAAGCCCTGAGTGCTTTGAAATCGAAGACAGGTTGCGTAAAGAGCTGAAAATACCGGTAATGCACGATGACCAGCACGGTACTGCCATCATCTCCGCTGCTGCGCTGCTCAACGCGCTGGACCTGGTAAAGAAAAAAGTCGACAAAGTAAAAATAGTGGTGAATGGCGCAGGAGCCGCTGCCATGGCTTGCGTGAAGCTGTACGTGGCACTGGGCGCCAAACCGGAAAACTTCATCATGTTCGATAAGGACGGGGTATTGAATAAATCCCGTACAGACCTTACTGAAAGGCATATGCAGTTTGCCACCACTTCCAAAATAACCACGCTGACAGAAGCCATGAAAGGCGCCGACGTTTTCCTCGGTTTGTCTGTCGGTAATGTGGTGACACCGGAAATGGTAAAAAGCATGGCTAAAAATCCGATCGTGTTCGCTATGGCCAATCCTGATCCGGAAATTGCCTATGATACTGCCATCGCTTCCAGACCGGACGTGATTATGGCTACCGGTCGCTCTGACTATCCCAACCAGGTTAACAACGTACTCGGATTCCCTTACATTTTCCGTGGCGCACTGGACGTAAGGGCCACCCAGATCAATGAGGCCATGAAACTGGCTGCTGTACGGGCACTCGCCGAACTGGCCAAATCCCCTGTGCCGGATATCGTGAACCTGGCTTACAACGAAAGAAACATCGTTTTCGGACCTAAATATATCATTCCCAAACCCCTGGACCCACGCCTGTTAAGCACCGTGGCGCCCGCTGTTGCAAAAGCAGCTATGGAAAGCGGTGTGGCACACAGCCCTATTACCGATTGGGAAGCTTACAAACAAGAGCTTAACAACCGTCTGGGACTGGACAACCAGCTGTTCAGGGTGATTGGCACCAAAGCCCGCCGCGACCCGCGCAAGGTGGTATTCGCGGAGGCCGACAACGTAAAAATCCTGAAGGCCGCCCAGGTAGTAAACGACGAAGGTATCGCCTTCCCGATCCTGCTGGGCAATGAAGCCCGTATCCGTCAATTGATGCACGAGAACTCCATCGAGATAGATGATGTGGTGATCATCGACCCGAAAAGCGATGAGATGCAGGAAAAACGTCACGCCTTTGGAGACCTGTTCTTCGAAAAACGCAAGCGTAAAGGCTTTAACCATTACGAAGCCCGCAAAATCATGCGCGAACGTAACTATTTCGGCTGCATGATGGTGGAAACAGGAGAAGCAGATGCCCTGATTTCAGGCCTTACCCGTAAATATCCTGACACCATCCGTCCGGCACTGCAGGTAATTGGCATGGAAGAAGGCGTGAAACGCGTAGCCGGTATGTATATCATCAATACCAAACGCGGTCCGCTGTTCCTGGCGGATACCACGGTGAACTTCAATCCCACTGCGGAAGAACTGGCAGACATCACCCTGATGGTGGCCAAAGAGGTGAAACACTTCAACATCACGCCACGTATCGCGATGCTGTCTTACTCCAACTTCGGCTCCAGCCAAACGCCGGAAGCCCAGCTGGTGGCTAAAGCCCGTGAAATCGTGAAACAACGTGACCCTCAGCTGGTAGTGGACGGCGAAATCCAGGCTGCGATGGCTTTCAACAAGGAAATTCTGAAAGACAACTATCCGTTTACCGAATTGATGAACGAGGAAGTGAACACCCTCATTTTCCCGAACCTCACCGCTGGTAACGTAGCATACAACCTGCTGCAGGAAGTAGCCGGCTTCGATGCCATCGGTCCGGTACTGCTGGGCATGAAAAAACCGGTGCATATCCTTCAATTGGGCAGCACGGTAAGGCAGATCGTTAACATGGTGAACATCGCTGTGGTAGACGCGCAGGAAAAGTGCCGCAAAGCTGAATGTAAAGAGGAGAAAGCGAAAGCGGACAAGAAGAAGAAAAAATAAGGAACTTCAATTTATACAGAGAGCGAAGGCTATCAGACATCACCCGTCTGGCGGCCTTCGCTCTCTGCGTTTATTATGCCCTGCTGCGCCTTCGCTTGTCCGGATTTGATTAAATTTGTCTTATGCAGACAATCTCCAAAAAGAAGATATTCTTTCCGATCAATGAGGCTTTCCGTAACTACCTTAAACTGTACGAGCGGGAGGTGAAGCTGCCACTGACATATCAGGAACTGCGCTATTATGAGCATTCCATTTCCGTATATGACAAGGAAGGCAAGGATACCCTCTGGGAAACAGTATTTTATCCGCAAAGCACGATGGATTCCATTCATGCCGGCCTGAAACGGATTTATTCCATCCTCAAGGCCGGGGGTGACCAGACCGCGGAAGAGCATCTGCATATAGAACGCATTGATTACTGCACCTTTGGCAATTCCCATCCCTTCCGCATCAAGATCGTCAATAACTACAACGAAGTATATGACTACTTCTATATCAAGGTGGCCGATGCTTCCCGTATCTATGGGCTGGAGCTGGAACATATCCTGTCACCCTACTGGATGAACTTTCTGATTGATGGTAATACTTTGGTGGAGGAACATATTGCCGGTGTGCCCGGGGATCAGTTTATTCTGCATTATCTCGACAGGATGGATTTTAATCCCAAACGTATCGCCAAGGAGTTTGTGAAATTCAATGAGCGTTGTTTTGTGCGGTTGCTGGGGGATATGCGCTCTTATAATTTTATCATTGATATCACTCCTGATTTTGATGATGTGCAGTTCCGTATCCGCGCCATTGATTTTGACCAGCAGTTTTACGAAGGTCGCCGCACCCTGTATATGCCGCAGTTTTTTAAGGAGAACCGTGTGTTTGTGGAGCTGGCGATGAAGCATCTCAATGCTGAAGTGGTAAAGCAGTACCAGCAGGAAGAGCGGGCATTGATCGCACGCCGTCTCAAGGTGCAGCGTCACCGGATCAAAGACCTGCGGGACGTGATCATGACCGATAAAGTGTCTTTCCCGGAGAAGGTGCAGCAGCTGGGAGATGAGCTGGCAGAGTATTATCACGATGCTGTTTTTTCGCGTTGCAAGACGATGGGCGAAATTATCGAGCGTAGTTTGAAACGCTTACTGGTAAGCAGTTTACGTTAGCCACACCATAAAATCTTAAATTCGGGTCGGATTGGCAAAATCCTTCATATCTTTGACCAGCTATGGAATTCAGATTCTTTTATCATTTTGGAAATTTTCTGCTGATGCTGAAAGGCATGTTTTCCCGTCCGGAAAACATGAAGTTATACTGGAAACAGTTCATGCAGCAGTGCGTAGATATTGGCGTAGGGTCGTTCGGGATAGTATTTATTATCTCCCTTTTCATGGGAGGGGTTACCACCCTGCAAACTGCTTACCAGCTGGTAAGCCCTATTATTCCCAAAAGCACGATCGCACAGGTCGTGCGCGACACCATCATCCTTGAATTTGCGCCTACCCTTACCAGTATTGTACTGGCCGGGGTGATTGGCTCTAAAATAGCCTCTGAGCTGGGCAATATGCGTATTTCTGAACAGATAGACGCATTGGAGATCATGGGCATCAATACCAAAGGTTACCTGATCCTGCCTAAAATCCTGGCCGCTACGCTGATGATCCCGGTCCTGGTGGCCATTGCCGGCTTCCTGGGTATCTGGGGCGGTAAAGAGGCGGGCGTGCTGTCCGGTGCGCTCTCCGGGGAACAGTTCATGATGGGGCTGCGGCAGGAGTTTAAGGCTTATAACGTATTTTTCGCCATGGCCAAATCCTACACGTTCGGGTTTATTATCGCCAGCGTGTCGGCCTACTATGGCTACAACGTGCAGGGCGGCGCCCTGGAGATCGGTAAGGCCAGCACCACTGCGGTGGTGGTGAGCTGCGTACTGATATTATTTATGGACTACGCGTTAACGGCTATATTACTGTAATCATGATTGAACTGAAAGATATAACCAAGGGCTTTGGAGATAAGGAGATACTGAAAGGCGTTTCGGCCGTTATGGAGTCTGGTAAGGTAAACCTGATTATTGGCGCCAGCGGTAGCGGTAAAACCGTCATGATGAAATGTATCGTGGGCCTGATGACCGTCGATACCGGTACTATCCTGTATGATAACCAGGACTTCACCGCCATGGACCACCACGCCAAGAAGGAAGTCCGCCAGCAGATCGGGATGCTGTTCCAGGGCTCGGCGCTGTTTGACAGTATGACGGTGGAACAAAATGTGATGTTCCCGCTGGAAATGTTCAGCAAAGACTCCTTAAAAGAGCGGAAAAAGCGGGTGGAAGAGTGTCTGGAGAGAGTGCAGCTGAAAGACGCCGCCAAAAAATTCCCCGCCGAAATCAGCGGTGGTATGAAAAAGAGGGTGGGAATTGCCCGTGCCATCGTATTAAATCCCAAATACCTGTTCTGCGACGAGCCTAACTCCGGCCTTGATCCACAGACCTCCCTGCTGATAGACCAGCTGATCAAGGAACTGACCCAGGAATATAATATCACCACCGTTATCAACACCCACGATATGAACACCGTAATGGAAAGCGGTGACCATATTGTATATATGTACCAGGGGCAGAAGCAGTGGGAAGGCAGCAATAAGGAGATCGTGTTCAGTAAGGACCAGAAGCTCAATGACTTCATTTTTGCCTCCGAATTCCTCCGGGAAGCCAAAGAAATGCGCCAGCTGGACATGTTCAAGGACAATAAGTGGAAAGATCAGCTGGCTGAACAGCTGAAACGCGACAGCAAAAAGTAATTTCCCTGCTAATTGGTAGCTTTATCTTAAAGGCACTAAATTGCAGAATTATGGAAATCGGCTTATTTTTGCCGCACCGATAGAAGAAACATATAACATAATAAACCAATAAAACAAGCGCGATGAGTGTTTTAGTTAATAAGGATAGCAAAGTGATTGTGCAGGGATTTACCGGTACAGAAGGTACTTTCCATGCTACACAGATGATCGAGTACGGTACCCAGGTTGTAGGCGGCGTTACGCCCGGTAAAGGCGGTACAACCCACCTGGAGCGCCCGGTGTTCAACACCGTGGCCGACGCGGTAAAAGCTACCGGTGCCAATGTATCTATCATTTTTGTACCTCCGGCATTTGCTGCAGACGCAATCATGGAAGCTACCGAAGCTGGTATTGCCCTGGTAGTATGTATCACGGAAGGTATCCCTGTTCAGGACATGATCAAGGCCAAAAACTTCCTGCAAGGTTCCAATACCCGCCTCATCGGGCCTAACTGCCCGGGTGTAATCACCGCGGAAGAAGCTAAAGTCGGTATCATGCCGGGCTTTATCTTCAAAAAAGGCAGAATCGGTATCGTATCCAAATCCGGTACCCTGACTTACGAAGCTGCTGACCAGGTAGTTAAAGCCGGTCTGGGCGTTTCTACCGCTATCGGCATCGGTGGCGACCCGATCATCGGCACCCCCACCAAAGACGCAGTGGAACTGCTGATGAACGACCCTGAAACTGACGGTATCATCATGATCGGTGAAATCGGTGGTAGCATGGAAGCAGAAGCAGCCCGCTGGATCAAAGAATACGGCACTAAACCTGTTGTAGGCTTCATCGCCGGCCAGACAGCGCCTCCGGGCCGCCGTATGGGCCACGCCGGTGCTATCATCGGTGGTGCGGAAGATACTGCTGCCGCTAAAATGAAAATCATGGCTGAATGCGGTGTTACCGTAGTGGAAAGCCCTGCTAACATCGGTAAAACGATGGCTGAAGTACTGAGCAAAAAACCAGCACTGGCCTAATCAGTTTACCCTGATATATTTGAAAAGGTGAAAAGTGAAGCGGGTCTCCCAATCACTTTTCACCTTTTTTTTGACCCCCTTATGGAAACCCATACAATACCTGCATCCTGTACAAAAAGTATAACTTACCGTAAATAGCGATATATATGCGTTTATGCCTCTCATTATTCATTGTTTTATTTTTAACCAACTGCGTGATGGCTCAGACCTATTATGACAATTCCTGGAAGAAAGTGACTGCCCTCGACGAGAAGAACCTGCCTAAATCCGCACTGGGAGAAGTAGACCAGATCTATGCCCGGGCTGTGAAAGACAACCTGCCCGCCCAGCAGATCAAAGCCCTCATCTATCAGATGAAATACACGGACCAGCTGAGCGACAGCAGTATCCAGCAAAACCTGGAAAAACTCAACCAGAAAATTGCTGCTGCCAAAGGCGCCCAGCAGGCCATCCTGCAAAGTATCAAAGGCGAAGTATTGCTGAACTATCTCCGCAATAACCGGTACCGGCTCTATAACCGCACCGCCATTGCAGAAGAGACTGGCGGCAAGGACATTACCACCTGGAGCCAGGACTACCTCCACAGCCAGATTACAGCGGCCTACCTGGCCTCCGTGGCCGACAAAGCCATCCTGCAAAAAACACCTGTCGGAGACTTCGATCCCATCCTGGTCAAAGGCACCGACACCCGCCAGCTCCGTCCGGTATTATTCGACCTGCTGGCACACCGCGCCCTGGATTACTTCAAATCAGGCGAAAACACCCTCACCAAACCAGTAGACCAGTTCGAACTGGATGATCCGGCTGCCTTTGCACCTGCCGCCACCTTCGCCCGGCATGATTTTGTAACGACAGACAAAGCCTCCCTGCAATACCAGGCCATCCTGCTGTTGCAACAACTGGTACGCCTGCACGAAAATGAAAAGGCCGCCCTGCTCGATGTAGACCTCGAAAGGATTCAGTACATGCAGCAGATCGCCGTGACGGAAGACAAGGCACAGCAATACCGCAAAGCGCTGGAACAAATGACATCGGCTTACAGCAGCGAAAAGGAAGTGACCGGCGTACTGGCCCTCCTGGCCAATACCTATATCGGTAATGCCCTGTATGGCAAAGCCGACAGCACCGCCAACCTGAAAAAAGCCAAAGAAATATGTGAACAGGCCATAGAAAAAGGCCCCGGCACCCGCGGTGCGGCCGACTGCTCTAACCTGCTCACTGAAATCAAAGCACAGGCCCTCGACCTGGTTACAGAGAAGGTAAATATCCCGTCCCTGCCTTTCCGTACCCTGGTGAAGTATAAAAACGCAGATAAGATATACCTGCGCGTACTGGCTGTGGATGAAGCTTTTACCGCTTCCCTCCAGTTGGCGCAGAATGACTATCGTGACCGACAGAACAGATACTGGAAACTGTTGCTCGACAGAAAACCGGTAAAAGCCTGGGAGCAATCACTGCCAGATCCGAAAGACTACAACCGTCACGCTGCGGAAATAAAAATCGATGCACTGCCGCTGGGACACTACATCATCCTCGCCAGCATCAAACCCGGTTTCGATCTGAAGGAAAACCCAATGGCACTGCAATTTACCTGGGTGTCCAATATCAGCTACCTGGAGAAAAACACACAGTTTATAGCCCTGGACCGCGCCACCGGTAAACCGCTGCCGGGAACCAAACTGACCGCCTTCGGTGAACAATACAATGAAGGAAAAGCGAAGTGGGTGCAGCTGGCGTCCACCGTTACCGGTAACAATGGTTCTGCTGAACTGAACCTGAAAAGCACCAATAACAGCTCTGTACGGCTTAAATGGGAGCGGCAGGGCGATGTCCTGTTCCTGGACGACTACAAATACCTGTACAACTACGGACAGGAAAAGAATACCGCCACCAAACCGCGGATCTTCCTGTTTACCGACAGAAGCATCTACCGCCCGGGGCAAACGCTTTATTTTAAAGGGATCGCTTTGGAACAGGAAGCCGGTAAAAACACCAGCAATGTGGTGAAAGGCCTGAAAAGCACCTTTACTTTATATGATGCCAATAACGAGAAAGTAGATTCAATTGTGGTGACCACCAATGAGTTTGGCTCTTTCTCCGGTAAGTTTGTGCTGCCGGAAGGACGCCTGAATGGCGTCTACTCCATGCGTGACAACAAGAACTATGGCGGACAATCTTTCCGCGTAGAGGAATATAAACGTCCTAAATTCTATGTGGAATTTGATACCATTAAATCCAGTTATCGTTTAGGCGAAACCGTTACCACGGAAGGCAAAGCGCTGGCATATGCCGGTAATAACATCAACGGCGCCACGGTAAAATACCGCGTGGAAAGAAGGACCCGCTTTCCTTATCCATGGCTCTTCCGTGGCTATATGCCAATGGGCGCGTCCCGCGAAATAGCCCATGGCACAACGACCACCGATGAAAACGGCCACTTTAAGGTGAGCTTCCATGCATTGCCGGACAAGACCGTGTCTGCTGATCAGAAACCCATCTTCACGTATGTGGTGTCTGCTGATGTGACCGACCTGAACGGAGAAACACGCAGTGCCATGCAATCTGTCAATGCGGGCTATCAGGCGCTGGAAATCAATATACAGGTTCCGGAACGCTTAGAGGCTTCTGCCCTGAAAAACGTACACGTCTTCACCCGCAACCTGAACGGTGCTTTTGAACAGGCTTCCGTTAAAGTAGCAGTACAGCCGCTGGAGCCGACCAAACGCCTTTTACGTCCCCGTTACTGGGAACAGGCGGACCAGTTTGTGATGACCGAAGCCGCATACATTAAAGACTTCCCCCTGGACATCTATCATGATGAAGATGAAAAGGCCAAATGGCCCCGTAAATCCGCCATATGGGAACAGCAATTCACCAGCACCGCTGCCGGCGACATTGCGATAGACGGCAAAAAGCTGACCCCTGGCTACTATGAACTGGTAGTAAGCGCCAACGATAAAAATGGTCAGCCGGTAGTGCAAAAATCAGTTTTTGAACTGGTGGACGTAAACGCCAAAACACTGGCAGTTCCGGCTTATCTGTGGAGCTATCAGCCGGAAGAACGTACCGAACCCGGTAAAAAAGGTGCTGTTGTGCTGGGCACTTCCGCCAAAGACCTGAACATATTACAAACACTCGGACGGGTGGGCCAGTCGCAGCAACTGTCAAACATCACACTCGAGGGAGTAAAGCAACTCGATTATAACATCACCGAAGAAGAAAGAGGCGGTATGTCACTGTACTACGTCTTCGTGAAAGACAACCGTGTATTCGCCACGCAGCATACTATCCAGGTGCCATGGGACAATAAAGACCTGAGCATCAAAATCGGTACCCACCGTGATAAGCTGCAGCCGGGAGAAAAGGAAAAATGGAGCGTGGAAATAACCGGCTACAAAGGTGATAAAGCAGCTGCGGAAATGCTGGCCTCTATGTACGATGCTTCGCTCGATGCATTTGTTCCGCACCACTGGACTAAACCGGACATCTATCCTGATATCATGTCCAACGGCCTTCCGGTATATTCCGCGCACGACAACTTCGGCATGGTGAATTCCCAGTACTATTTTGAAACAGATAAACAGGGAGCTGTTGCCAAAGACAAAAGTTATGATGTGCTCAACTTCTTCTCCTGGGCAATGGGAGGGTATGAGAACAGGGTAATGTACAAACGCAGTGTACCAGGTGCCGCAGGCGCTGTAATGGCAATGGCCGCGCCAGCTCCGGCTTCCCGCGAGAGAGCGGTTATGAAGGAGCAGGCTTACGATACTGCTAACGAAGCAAAGAACAAAGCTGAGGAGCAAGCTCCCGAAGCTCCGGAAAATACCGGCAATGTACCTGTCCGCAAAAACTTCCAGGAAACAGCTTTCTTCCTGCCGGAACTGCGTACAGACAAAGACGGTAAACTCTCTTTTGAATTCACCATACCGGAAGCCCTCACCAAATGGAATTTCCAGGGCCTGGCCCATACAAAAGAAGCTGCGCTGGGCAGCATCAGCGCCAGCATCGTTACCCAGAAACAACTGATGGTGATGCCTAACGCGCCGCGCTTTGTAAGGGCCGGTGATAAAATTGACTTCACTGCCAAAGTAAGCAACCTGACCGACGCACAGTTGATCGGGCAGGCACAGCTGGAACTGCTGGACGCTGCTACTATGCAGCCCGTAGACGGCTGGTTCCAGAATGTTTTCCCGGTACAACACTTTACCGCTAAAGCCGGTCAAAGCACAGTAGTGACCTTCCAGTTGCAGGTGCCGCATAACTTTACCAGCGCGCTGCTGTACCGCGTGACAGCCAAAGCAAACAACTTCAGCGATGGCGAAGAAAGTGCACTGCCGGTGCTGACCAACTCTATGCTGGTGACCGAAACAATGCCGCTGCCGGTACGTGGTGACGGTAATCATACCTTTAAGTTTGACAAACTGCTGCAATCAGGCGCTTCTTCCACATTGCGCCAGCAGGGCATTACCGTGGAATATACCAGCAATCCGGCGTGGTATGCCGTACAGGCGTTACCGTACCTGATGGAGTACCCGTACGATTGCTCCGAACAGGTGTTTAACCGCTACTACGCCAATGCACTGGCTACGCATATTACCAAAACGGTTCCCGGTATTCAGCAGGTTTTTGACAGATGGAAAACCACTGACACGGCAGCGCTGCTGAGCAACCTGCAAAAAAATGAAGAACTGAAATCCGTTCTGTTGCAACAAACGCCATGGGTGCTGGATGCGAAGAACGAAGCGCAGCAGAAGAAAAATATCGCGTTGCTGTTTGACCTGCAACGCATGCAGAAAGAAAGAAAAACAGCATTGAACCAACTGGCTGCCAGGCAGCAGCCTGACGGCTCCTTCGCCTGGTTCAACGGTATGTGGGCCGATCGTTACATCACCCAGTACATACTGGCTGGTATCGGTCACCTGCAACAGCTGACCGGTGCTGATGACCCGGTAGCCGCCAGCATCGCCGATAAAGCTATGACGTACCTGGACAGGCAGCTGGACAAGGATTACAATGCGCTGATCAAAAACAAGGCTGATCTGAAAAAACAGCAGATTGATGAAATACAGGTGCAATACCTGTATGCCCGCAGCTTCTTTAAACGTGCGGTACCTAAAGGCATGGAGCCGGCCTTCGATTTTTACGCTGCCCAACAGCAGCAATACTGGACTAAAATGGGCCGCTATGCACAAGGCATGATTGCGCTGAGCCAGTTCAAAAAAGGTGACAAAGCCACTCCTGCTGCCATCCTGAAATCACTGAAGGAAAATGCTGTCAACAACCAGGAGATGGGCATGTACTGGAAAGATGTAGTGGCCGGTTATGGCTGGCATCAGGCGCCGATAGAAACGCAGGCGCTGTTGATAGAAACATTCCAGGTGGCCGGTAAAGATGCCGCTGCCGTGGCAGATATGAAAACATGGCTGCTGAAAAACAAACAGACCAACAACTGGAGCACTACCAAAGCCACCGCTGACGCCTGTTACGCTATGCTGCTGCAAGGCAGCAACTGGCTTACTGCCAGCCCTGAGGTGGATATACAGCTGGGCCAGGAAACCATCAGCAGCAAACAACAGGCTGCTGAAGCAGGTACCGGTTACTTCAAACAGAAGATTGAGGCGAAAGATGTAAAAGCAGATATGGGCAATATCAAGATAACGGTGAAAGACAGCAAGGGCCAACCTACCTGGGGAGCCATCTACTGGCAGTATTTTGAAGAGCTGGATAAAATTACCGCCGCTAAAACACCGCTGGTACTGGAAAAGGAACTGTATAAAGAAGTGAATTCCGATAAAGGCCCCGTGCTGACTAAAATTACCGATGGCAATGAATTGAAAGTGGGTGACAAGGTAAAAGTGCGGATTGTGCTGCGTGCTGACAGGTCTATGCAATACATTCACCTGAAAGACATGCGTGCAGCCTGCTTTGAGCCACAGAACGTGTTAAGCGGCGCCAAATGGCAGGGTGGCCTCAGTTACTACGAAAGCACCAAAGACGCTTCTACGGATTTCTTCTTCAGTTATCTGCCAAAAGGTACTTACGTGTTTGAGTATGCATTGTTTGTAACGCACCAGGGTAAGTTCTCCAATGGCATCAGCACGGCACAGTGCATGTATGCGCCGGAGTTCAGCGCTCACAGCGAAGGCATCAATGTAAAAGTCACCGAATAGCCATAAAGGGACATATGGTTGAAAAGCCCGTCTGGTATCATACCGGACGGGCTTTTCGCTTTTATCGTTACTTTTAGGCGTTTAGAGGAACAGTATGACAAGCGTAGATTATATTATAGTAGGACAGGGGATTGCCGGTACCATGTTGAGCTGGTCTTTATGGCAGGCCGGCAAAAAGGTGCTGGTGGTCGATGATGCAAAATCCAACAGCGCGTCACGGGTGGCGGCGGGTATTATTAACCCGGTGTCAGGACGGAGGTTTGAGCCGGCATGGATGTATGACGCCATTTATCCGTTTGCCCGCGACAGTTACCATAAGATGTCGGAACTGTTGCAGATACAGGTGCTGACAGAGCGCCGTCTCTGGAATGTGTTTCCATCGCAGCAGTTATATGATGCCTTTATGAAGAAGGCTGCCGGCGGCCCCTATACAGCGTTGCCTGGTAAGCCGGAGTATGAAGATATACTGGACCAGCCTTACGGAGCGGCCATTGTGAAAGGGGCGACCGTGAACCTGCGGGTGTTGCTGCCTGCCTGGCGGCAGTTTCTGAACAATATGGGCGCTTTGCAGGAAGCGCACCTGGACCTGTCTGAGCTGGAGGTAACGCCAACGGGCGTGCGTTACGGAGATATCGCCGCGCAGAAAATCATTTTCTGTGATGGCGTGGCAACGGCCCGGAATCCGTGGTTTGACAGGCTGACATTTCTGCCTAACAAGGGAGAAGTGCTATGGGTGCGGATTCCCGGTCTGCATACAGAAGATATCATCAAAAAAAGCATCACATTGGTCCCATACGGGCCGGAATTGTTCTGGGCGGGGTCTTCCTTTGTGTGGGATTATGTGGATGATCTGCCTACCGGCAAACAGCGCGAGGTGTTGGAAAAAAGCCTGCAGCAACTGCTGAAAGTGCCTTATAGCATAGCGTATCAACAGGCGGCGGTACGCCCTTCCGGCAATGACCGCCGGCCTATGATAGGGCTGCATCCGGAGATGCCCGCTGTGGGCGTCTTTAACGGCCTGGGTACCAAGGGGTGTTCGCTGGCGCCCTTTATGGCGGCGCATTTCGCGGAAGTATTGGCTGGAAATGCCCTGCTGATGCCGGAAGTAGATATAAACAGATATTTTAACACCGGCAGGGGGTGAAATGCCCGTATCATGCCGTATCTTTGCCCCCCTTACAGGGATGGCTGAGCAACTGGACAGTGGTCTCGGAACAGCTGGCAGCACATCCGGAGGTTCAACCATAAAACATTTAAAATCAATTTTTTACGCATGTACAGGACGCACACTTGCGGGGAGTTAAGAATGGAGCAGGTAGGCCAGGAGGTGACGCTGGCCGGATGGATACAAACAGTCAGAAAATTTGGCAGCATCAACTTTTTTGATCTGCGGGACCGTTATGGTATCACTCAGCTGTTATTCAACGAAAGCCTGAATGATAAACTGGATGCACAGCCATTGGGCCGTGAGTTCGTTGTACAGATCACTGGTACAGTGACAGAGCGTACCAGCAAAAATAAAAATATCCCCACCGGCGATATCGAAATCACGGTGAGCGAATATAAAATCCTGAATGCGGCCAAAACACCGCCTTTCACGATTACTGACGATACTGACGGGGGAGATGAGCTGCGTATGAAATTCCGCTATCTCGATCTCCGCCGTAATGCGGTAAAACAAAATCTCGAACTGCGTTATGCAGTAGGCCGTGCTGCGCGCAACTATCTGCATACCAGGAACTTCATCGATATCGAAACGCCTTTTCTGATTAATTCCACACCGGAAGGCGCCCGCGACTTCGTGGTGCCCAGCCGTATGAACCCTAACCAGTTCTACGGTTTGCCTCAATCACCGCAGACTTTTAAACAATTGTTGATGGTGAGTGGTTATGATCGGTACTACCAGATCGTAAAATGTTTCCGCGATGAAGACCTCCGGGCAGACCGCCAGCCGGAATTTACCCAGATCGACTGTGAAATGAGCTTTGTAGAACAGGAAGATGTGCTGAACATTTTTGAAGGTATGACCAAATATATCTTCAAAGAAGTGAAAGGCATTGAACTGGAAGGTGATTTTCCCCGTATGACATGGGACGATGCCATGGAATATTATGGCAATGATAAACCAGATATCCGCTTCGAGATGAAGCTGGCTAACCTCAATGATACCGTAAAACAGAAAGGCTTTAAAGTATTCGATGAAGCAGAACTGGTGGTCGCTATTGCAGCGCCTGGTTGCTCCGAATATACCCGTAAACAGCTCGATGAACTGACAGAATGGGTGAAAAGACCTCAGATCGGCATGAGCGGCCTCATCTATGTTAAATACAATATAGATGGTACCCTGAAGAGCTCGGTTGATAAGTTTTTCGATGAACAGCAACTGCAACTGTGGGCGCAAAAATGTCAGGCAAAACCCGGAGACCTTATCCTGGTGCTGGCCGGCAGGGAAGAGCGTACCCGTAAGGCTATGAGCGAGCTGCGCCTGGAAATGGGCGAGCGCCTGGGCTTCCGCAATAAAAACGTTTATAAACCGTTGTGGGTGATAGACTTCCCGCTGTTTGAATACGCAGAAGAAGAAAATCGCTGGGTGGCCCGTCACCATCCGTTCACCGCTCCGAAACCGGAACAGATTGCCCTGATGGACGATGTGTCACAATATGCTAACATCAAGGCAAACGCATATGACATTGTATTGAATGGCACTGAAGTAGGAGGAGGCTCTATCCGTATTTTCCAGCGCGATCTGCAACAGAAGATGTTCGCTGCGCTGGGAATGTCACCTGAAGAAGCAGAACGCAAATTTGGCTTCCTGCTGGGAGCTTTTGAATATGGCGCGCCGCCCCATGGTGGTATCGCTTTCGGATTTGATCGCTTGTGCTCGCTTTTGGGCGGCAGTGAAAGCATCCGTGACTTCATCGCCTTCCCGAAAAACAATCACGGACGTGATGTCATGATGGACGCTCCGGCCGAGATAAGTCAAGCCCAGCTTGATGAATTAAAGATCAGCCTGGTAAAATAGGATTGCCGGCACAATCTTTGCACAATAGGGAGCTTTCAAGCGAAAAAATCCCCTTTGATATGGCGCTTTTGCCGCATCAAAGGGGATTGATGCTAATATAGAGTAACATTTTTTTTAACAAGAAATTAACGACGAAGATAAGGTTAGTAGAAGAAAGAACGTATTATTTAATTTTTTAAAGTAATATTGCGGTGTGATTGTGATCATCGTAGATATGTGAGGTAAGTAATGATGCTGAAAACAAACAACAATCTTTCACCTGTTACAAAGAATACTCCTATGAGAAAGGTAACAACCTACATCAAACGGTCAGTATGGGTATGTGCGGTGCTTTTATTGCTGATGCTCAGCAATGTTGGGTATGCTCAACAGTCCACGAGTAATTATCTGAAGAAATTCAAACCGGTATCTGTAGAACTCATGCAGGAAACCGGTGTTCCAGCCAGTGTCATCCTTGGGGTAGCCATGCTGGAATCCGGCACAGGTACCAGCAGAAACGCCAAATTGCTCAACAACCACTTTGGCATTGTCGGAAAAAACAATCTGTCAAAAACTGCCCCCGGCACAAAATCCCGGTATAAGCAATATGCTTCTGCCGTAGCCTCCTACGAACATTTCGTGGAAGTGCTTGCCAGAAAAAAATGGTTCAGCCAACTGAAAGGTAACCCCGAATTCGCAGTGTGGCTCAAACATATGAATCACAGCGGCTATTCCTCTGCTGGCCATGAATGGATCAAAAGAGTAACTGCCATTATTAACCGTTACAAACTATATAAACTGGACGAAGGAATGGATAGCGTGGCACGGAGCTCTTCCTGGTTAACCGTAGGCATGCCGCCAGCAACCGACGACCAGTGAGTGTGCTAATTGACTCGAAAATATGTCTGGCGAAAACAAGTCTGCCTACCCGTTTATTATTATCGTAGGATCATTGGTGTGCCTGGTGATACTCTCCCAGCTCAACTTTAGTTTTTCATTTAGAGATTTTCAATTCCGTCGCCTGGACATGTTGTCTGAACTGCGGACAACCGGAACGGACAAAGATAAAGGAACGCTTACTGCTGTGAAAGACGGCAGTAAGCGTTCTCATGCCGACTCTACGGCAGCCGCCGCCGGGAAAACACCCACAGGCGCCGTTGTTAACCCGGACGCGGTCTATGATTTTATGTCATATAAAGGCATCCTGAATTACGCCGCCACAGAAACAGGCGACAGTAATGCCGGGCTGGACCGCTTTATGACAGCACTCAGGGAACTGAAATCCGGCAAGCGCAAAAAAGTACGTATCGCCTATTTTGGCGATTCCATGATCGAAGGCGATCTCATCACCTCCGATCTGCGCGACAGCCTGCAAACCTTCTTCGGCGGCGCCGGCGTAGGGTTTGTGCCCATCACCTCCGTGGTGGCCAGCTACCGCACTACCATCACGCATACCTTCTCGCGTGACTGGAAAGACTATCATTACAAAAATTCACCACCGTCCAATGTGGTGCTCGGCCTGTCCGGCCACACCTTCTTCCCGGGAGGCGACAGCTGGATAAAATATACACCGGTCAAAAAGCCGCGCCTCGACAAATTTGACGAGGTGTCCCTGCTGTATGGCCCGGCCGAAACAACAACCGTAAACATCAATGACAAGCCTTACTCCCTGTCCGGCAACGCACAGGTGAACAAGCTCGATTTCCGCCAGGACACCGGCGCCGGTGGCATCACCATCAAATATGGCGGCGGCGGTGCTGCTCCTTTCTACGGCGTTTGTTTTGAAACAGACAACGGCATCTACGTGGACAACTTCTCCTTCCGCGGTATCAGCGGCGTGGAACTGGGCCACCTGTCTGCAGATATGGTGCGGCGCATGCAACAGGAACGCCCCTACGATCTCGTAGTACTCCATTATGGCGCCAACGTACTGTTTCGCCCCGAACTGACAGACTACAGCTGGTACGAAAGGCCGATGAAAAAAGTGGTGGACTCCCTCCGCAGAGACCTGCCGGGGACATCCTTCCTGATTGTAGGCACAGCAGATAAATCCTATAGAAAAGGAGACCGTTACATCACCGCGCCAGGCGTGGAAGCCTTACTGAAAGTACAGCACGATCTGGCTACCACCTACGGTACTGCGTACTGGAACCTCTACGCTAACATGGGCGGCTCCGGTTCCATGGTGAAATGGGTGGAAGGAGATACCGTACTGGCCAATAAAGATTATACACACCTTAACCGACAGGGAGCGGCCAAAGTGGGGGCGCTGCTGTATAAAGCTATTATGAATGATTACAGGCAGGGAGAACAACCATAGAAAAAGTATGGCAGCAGTACTGGTACTGCTGCTCACCACATTTGCCACCTATGCGCAACCACAGGTTAACGTGATCCAGCAGGACACCGCCCTGTACCGCGCGTTTGAATCGCTGTATCATGCAGACAGTAATGTGGTGTCCATACTTCATCTCGGAGACTCCCACGTGCAGGCCGGCTATTTCCCGCTTGCCATCGCCTCTTTATTGCAACAGCAGTTTGGCTACGCCGGCAGAGGATATGTTTTCCCCTACAACGTAGCAGGCACCAACGGCCCGGAAGATTACCGCTGGAACAGCACCGTCCGCTGGACCATGGAAAGGGTGATAGACCGCTACAAGCCGCCAGTGCTAGGCCCCGGTGCTATCGCCATGCAAACGCTGGTACAGGCCCCGGCACTTTCGTTTGCCGGTAAACAGGACGGCATGATGGACAACAACTTCCGGAAAGTAACCCTGTTCTATGACGCTGCTACTGACAACAATACCATTTCCAGCCCCGATGCGGCACAGATAACGGTAACGGGCACACCGTTTCCAGGTACGCCGACCATCAAAATGGCTACCCTCGACTTTCTCCAGACTTCCCAGACCTTCCAGGTGCGCTGGGATAATCCGGGCAACCTGCCTTTCCGTTTCTATGGAGCCGTGTTGCAAAATGGCCGTAATGGCGTGCTGTATCATAGTGTAGGCATCAATGGCGCTATGTATCAGCAGTATAATGACCTTAACAGCGTACTGCTGGCGCAAATGGCGGTATTCCACCCCCGGCTGGTCATCATCTCCCTGGGAACCAACGAAGCCTACGGCCGCTTTGACCCGCTGGCCTTCCGCGAAGAAATAGACAAAACAGTACAACTGATACGTGAACAGGCCCCCGCTGCCAGCATCCTGCTGACCACCCCGCCCGACTGTATGAGGGCAGTGAAAAAAGCGGTCCGGAAAAAAATCAGCAAGAAAAAATACCGTACCTACTATACCACCTCGTATTATCCCAATCCTTACATTGCCATGGCAACGCAACAGATTACGGGATATGCCAGGCAGCACGGTATCGCCTGCTGGAATTTCAACGCGGTCAACAAGGCGGAAGCCGGCCGCTTCGCAGGCGGATGGGCACCGGACCACATTCACTTCAGTACAAAAGGATACCAGTTACAGGGACAATTGCTGTATGAAGCGCTGCAACAGTCCTACAATCAATATTTACAGGTAAAAAAGAAAAACCCAGTCAACTCGGATGATCGACGTTAATAAGCTGCTTGCGCAGCTGCTGTACAACCCATCAGACCCGGTGCTGTTTAACAGTGCCTTTTTCTTCTATTTTTTTGCTGTCTTCCTGTTGTGCTACCTCGCTGTAAGCCGCAGTCAGCAAGGCAGGGTATGGGTATACACTATCTTCTCCCTTTATTTCTTCTACAAAGCCTGCGGTTTTTATGTAGGCCTGGTGGTACTATCTGCCATCGTGGACTTTAACCTGTCGCGATGGATTTATCATACTACCAGTCAACAGGTCAAAAAGTCGCTGTTGATATTTAGTATCATCCTGAACATCGGACTGCTGTTCTATTTCAAATACACCGACTTCTTTATCGGCATCATCAATGACGTTACCAACGGGCATATCACGCCGTTGCACCTGCTGCTGCCGATCGGTATTTCGTTTTATACCTTTGAGAACCTCAGCTATACGATTGATGTGTACCGGGGAGAAATCAAGCCAGTAAACCGTTTCATGGATTACCTGTTCTTCCTGTCCTTCTTCCCTAAATTGATGATGGGCCCTATCGTGCGCGCAGCTGATTTTATCCCGCAAATCCATCAGCCATACCGGCTGAACGGAGAAGACATCGGTAAGGGCATGGCCCTCATCGTGGGTGGTTTGTTTAAGAAGATTGTGATCTCCGACTTTATCTATCAGAACTTTGTTCAGTATATTTTTGACGATCCCAGCAAACACACCGGGCTGGAATGTCTCCTGGGCGTATATGGGTACGCGTTAGTGATCTACTGCGATTTCTCGGGATATTCGGATATGGCGATTGGTATTGCACGGTGGACCGGCTTCAAGATCCCGCCTAACTTCGATTCTCCTTACCAGAGCGCTTCCATCACAGAATTCTGGCGCCGTTGGCATATTTCCCTGTCCAGCTGGCTGCGCGACTACCTGTATATTCCATTGGGCGGTAACCGCAAAGGCAAGGTGCGTCAGTATATCAACCTGGCATTGACCATGCTGATCGGTGGTTTCTGGCATGGCGCCAGCTGGAACTTCATTTTCTGGGGAGGCATGCATGGCGCGGCGCTGGCCATAGACAAAGTGCGTATTGACAGCCAGAAAAAGCGAAAAACCGAAATAACCGGCCTGAAGGCGAGCCTGCTGAAAGTAGGCGGTATCCTGCTGACCTTCCACTTCGTATGTTTCTGCTGGATATTCTTTAAGGCCGCCACGTTTCATGATGCCTGGTCGCTCATACATCAGATCGCGTATGACTTCCAGCCGGGTATCCTGATGGAGCTGTACACGGGTTATACCGCCGTATTCTGGGTAATGCTGCTGGGTTTTGTACTGCACTTTATGCCTGCGAAGGCGGAAATGAGGATGGCCGGCGTGCTGGGCCGTATGCCGCTGGTAGCTAGTGTAGCCGTGATGGTTATCTTCATCTGGCTGCTGGTGCAGGTAAAAAGCACACAGCCAATGATTCCGATCTATTTCCAGTTTTAATGACTAAATGCTCTTTTGCCAGGGGATGTAAATCTCCGATACAGCCGGTTCCGGCAGTGAAATAAAGAAGTGGTTGGTCCGCATGTAAAAATGCCCCAGCCGGCAATTGGTGTTAATGAATTTATACATGGGAAGTCCTGCATCAGCAAAACTGAGCGGGACTTTCAGTTTTTTATAATGTCCTTCATCAATCTGCCTGCTTGCCAGGCGGTAAGCCTCCTGGTACCGGGTAACCAGCTGGTAGTGGGCCATCATGTTGGCAGGCGTATTGGGCAACAGGAGACCTACGTACATCATCATACGGTCGTAGGTGGTAACGGGCACCACGTCCAGCGTACCGGTGATGATGCGGGCGTCTTCCATGGCCAGTTCGGTGGTCAGGTCGCGGAGCTGCCGGGAATAGCGGGCCATGGAGGCCACCATGCCTTTTACAGGGTCATTGCCACTGGGCAGGATATTGTAGTAAAGGGTACAACCGGGCAACTTGCAGTCGACCGTGTTATCCATATTGAAATATTCCGGATAGTCTTGCCGGGAGGCAGTTGCGATCCTGGTCTGTTCCAGGGTATGCCGTTCCGCCGGCATAAAATCCTGGTTGCGCAGCTCTGACGGGCTGGTGTTAAACCAGCCCCGGATAGCTTTCGCAAACGATTCGCCGGTGTACCGGCACAATTCGCTGATATCGGAGATGGAAAAGTTGCTATGGCGAAGATACCCTACACCGGCCTCCAGACGGGTGCGTTTCACATATCTGCCATATGGCTCGCCCTTGACCGACGAGAATTTATGCGAAAAAATGTCTTTGGATACGGACAGCATGTCTGCTACCGCTTTTAAACTGATGTCTATGAGGGAATTGTTGTGGGCGTAGGCGATGGCTAGTTGAACTTTCCATTCCCAGTGTTCCCGGGTAGTCGTTTTCATAAGAAACATAATCCTTCATCAATTTAGGATTTTGGCCCCGGTTTTCGAACGGAATCAGGGCGGATTAACGAGGGATTAACCGGGCAGGAGCGATGCGGCAGGGCCCCTCGGATAGCTTCGCAGTAAATATCTCCCTGAAAATCCTACTTTTGCGCAAATTTTTTGCGCAGATGCGACTGTTCAGATCCTTGCTGCTGATGGCAGTACTGTTGACGTCCTTTACGTCCGTAAAGGCACAGTTTCTCATGGATATGATTGATACCACCACAGAACTGGGAAAAGGTATGATCTCCATGTACCATAAGTACGATGCACTGCGCTTTAGCGGATATATCCAGCCTCAGTTCCAGCTGGCACAGTCCAAAGGTATCAGCAGTTACGCCGGAGGCGATTTCCCCGATGCTGTCAACAACCGGTTTTCACTGCGCCGTGGCCGTATCCGGGTGGACTATGAGCGTTACAACCATGAAGATATGCCGGTGGTGCAGTTCGCATTCCAGTTTGACGGGAGCGAACGTGGCGTATTTATCCGCGATTTCTACGGAAGAGTATTTGACACGAAGTTCAACCTCTTTTCATTGGTGGGCGGTATGTTTGCGCGGCCTTTCGGATATGAGGTGAACCTGTCATCGGCCGACCGTGAAACGCCGGAGCGTGGACGGATGTCGCAGATACTGATGAAAACAGAGCGTGACCTTGGCGCGATGGTCTCCTTTGAGCCCCGTCGTAAAGATCATCCCCTGCGGTACCTGAAAGTGGACGTTGGCCTGTTCAACGGGCAGGGACTTACCGCCACTTCAGACTTCGACAGTCATAAAGACCTTATCGCCCGTATTGCCTGGAAGCCTTACCGCTTCAAAGGCAACAATTGGATACTGTCAGGCGGCGTGTCTGTTTTGTATGGCGGCATGCAGCAGTTCACCCCTTCCATTTACCGGATGGGCACTGTAAACGGACAAAAGACATTTGTGCTGGACTCCAATGTGTTGAATGTAGGCCGGATTGCGCCCCGTCACTATTACGGTGCGGACGTGCAACTCAAAATTCCTAACGGGCCTAAGAGAGGATATACCCAATTCCGGGCGGAATATATTCGCGGCTCTCAGACGGCTACGGCCGCCACTACCGAGACTCCGGGCGTTATCCCGGTGGATGCGCAGGGACGTAAACTGCCATTGTACATCCGGAATTTCGACGGCGCCTACCTGTATTTTATCCAGAACCTGGGCAGTGAAAAACACCAGGCGGTTGTAAAATACGATTGGTACGACCCTAACAGGGAAGTGAGCGGGAAAGAGATTGGCGCGCCTGGCTCCAACCTCACGGCAGCGGATATCCGTTATAATACCTGGGGACTCGGATACCTGTATTATGCCAACGAACACCTGAAGTTCATGGTGTATTATGACTGGGTGGAGAATGAAAGTACCAGCCTGTCTGGTTACACTACAGACATTAAAGACAATGTGCTTACCTGCCGGATGCAGTACCGGTTTTAGCAATTTTTACAACATAGATTCTTTGCCGGCTTCCATGGTGAAGCCGAAAGTGCTGCCGATTTCCGGTTTGCTGCGTACGGTGATGGACTGGTCGTGCGCTTCCACGATGTGCTTCACGATAGCGAGGCCCAGACCGGTGCCACCGATATCGCGGCTGCGGGCGCGGTCAGTACGGTAGAAACGTTCAAACACGCGTGGCAGATGTTCTTCCGCCATGCCGATACCATCGTCTGAGATTTCCACCAGCACACGTTTGCCGTCCATATTGTAGATGCTGGCCACCGTATGGCCATCGGGCTTGCCGTATTTGATGGAGTTGTCGACCAGGTTGATCAGCACCTGGCGGATCTTCTCTTTGTCGGCCACTACCGGGATGGGCGCTTCACAACCTTTTTTGATATTGAATTTGATGCCTTTGGTGTTGGCTTTCAGGGAGAGCGTGTCGAATACGTCCTTTACCAGGTCCTGGATCACAAATGTCTCGGCGTTGATGGTCATTTCGCCGCTTTCCAGCTTGGAGATTTCATCGAGGTCATCGATGAGGCGGCATAGCCGGTCAATATTTTTTGTGGCGTTTTTCAGGAACATTTTATTCACCGTGGGATCTTCCAGTGCGCCGTCCAGCAGGGTGTGGATGTAACCTTGTACTGCGAAGATGGGTGTTTTCAGTTCATGGGAGAGATTGAGCAGGAACTCTTTGCGGAATGCCTCGTTGCGGCGCAGGTTGTCCAGTTCTTCTTTTTTCTGGCTGGCCCATTTTTCCACGTCTTCACTTACTTCCTCGATGGTTTTCAGGGGAAGGATATTTTTCTGAAAGAATTCTTCTCTTTTAGAAGCTTTTGTCTGATAGATAAACTTATAAATCAGTTTGATTTTCCGGTAGATGAAATTCTGCAGGGTATACAGATAGAGATAGTAAGACACCAGGAAGGTGAGGACAAAGGCTCCCAGCATTACTTGCCAGTTACCATCCACCAGCAGGCTGCCGAGCGCTATGATGGCTGACAGGATAAGGGCGGTAAATCCCGCCAGTTTCTGCGGGGACAGGTTTTTAGCTTTAAACATACTCCAAAGTGAGTAATTAGTATAATAATGGGAAATTACTTTAAATTTCTTTCTCGCCATAAAAAAGCCATTCGCCGTCAATGGAAGGCATCAACAGGTAACAATAGTTCTGGTGCAGAAAATGTGGTTTCCGTCAGTGATAACAGGGGGGAATGAGGTTTTCCTTTGTTTACATTTCAAATTTATAGCCTACTCCTTTCACAGTGGTGATCAGGTCGATGCCTATTTTCTGCCGGATTTTACGGATATGTACATCGATGGTGCGGTCACCTACGATTACTTCCGTGCCCCATACCTGGTTCAGGATTTCGTTGCGAAGGAATACACGGCCTGGTTTGGAGGCGAGCAGTTGCAACAGTTCAAATTCCTTTTTAGCGAGAATGATCTCCTGGCCTTTATACGTAACAGTGAATTTCTCCCGGTCTATAATGAGGTCGCCCAGTTGCACGGTTGTTTCTTCTGCTTTGTGCAGGCGGCGGAACAGTGCATTGATACGGCTTACCAGTAATTTAGGTTTGATAGGCTTGGCGATATAATCATCGGCGCCCATATTTAAACCGTCAATTTCAGATTTTTCATCGTTCAGGGCTGTGAGGAACAGCACCATGGTGTCCTTGAAGTCAGGGATTTTTCTGAGTTCCCGACAGGTGTCGATGCCGTTTTTGTTGGGCATCATGATGTCCAGCATAATGAGGTCCGGCCGGAATATTTTCGCTTTCTGAATAGCCTCGCTGCCGTCTTTGGCTGTTACGGTTTCGTAACCCGCCGTCTTGAGATTGTAGCTGATAATCTCCAGTATGTCCAACTCATCGTCTACAACCAGTATTTTTCCTGCAACCGCTTGGTCTACCATAAAAATTTGCTTTTTAAAAGACGGCACAAAATTATAAAGCCGGGACCGTGATTAATGGAAAATTAACATTATGAAATTGTTAATTCAATACCACTCTTATTCACATTGACAAACAGCAAGTTACACAGAAATTTGTTCTGGTATGATATGCTGCTATTTTGATATCCGTATCGTTTTGATTCTTATTTATTAGAGACGAAAAGCGTGATGCTCTCATAATTTGGTTGTAAATTTGCTATCTGGTCGAAGTGAAAAGTACATCTACAATGAGAAAAATTCTACTTCTGTTAATGCTCGTTGCTTCTCAAAGCAGTTGGGTGCATGCGCAAAACGGTCACATACAGATACCGATTAACAGGCAGGGGCTCCATGACAATATTGACAAAGAACAGGCTGCAGCCTCCAAGTTTGACGGCAAGGCAGACGATTTCGTGAAAGTGTCTGAAGACCAGACCATCAATCTCCAGGTCACCAACGCCATCATGAAACAGGTGGACGACATGCAGATGGAGATAGAACGGGATTCCTCGCTGGACCATCGTCTCAAGGTAAAATACCTCACCGGTTTGTATACCGTGCTGAAAGACTACAACCAGAAAAGGGCCCGCGGCCTCATTGAACCGGAAGAAGCGCCGGCAATGATCACCGCTTACCGCGATATGATGCGGGCGGACATTAAAGGGAAGAGCATTTCACCTTATGTCAAAAACCTTTCTTTCGGCGGTTCCGAACGTATTATCGAAATCTTCCACGATAACCAGGGGTATAAGGACGCAAGAGGAGAAGTCTTCTCCAAATACGCGTTCAATAACCTGGAAACCGTCATGCCCAAATTACAGGCCTATCTGGATTTCCCGGGAACAGACTCCATCATTGCGGCAGTAGCCCGTAAATACCCCAACCAGGTGCTTACCTACGCTACTTCCTATACGCCCATGGCCAATGTGATCAAAAGAAACCAGGACCCCGTGGTGCAGTTGATTGTCCGCATCGGTCAATCTCCCCAGAGCACCAAAATCCTGCCTTTCATTGATCAGCTGATGGACGGTTCCATCTCCGTGGAAAAACTGGAGAAGATCGTTGACAACGACTACCAGTACTACAAACAGATGGTGAAATCGATGGTCGCGCTGCAGAAAATGAAAGCCGAAGGCCGCAATCCTTTTGGTATGAAAGCCATGATGGAAAACATGCAGGCCAAATCACTGCTGTATATCCGCGAAGTAAACGATCTGCACGAAGAGCCGGCCAACGTACGCTTCCGCATCGTAAAAGACTTTACGCCGGAAGAACTGTATTACCTGATCATCAACGGCCAGGAAGAACTGTACACTTCCAGCTATACCAATCATAACAACGCCGGTTTGTACGACCAGATGATGGTACGTATGAAACCGCCACGCGGCGATAGTTTACTGATGATGGTCAACTTTGACCGCTTCAAGAAATTTATCGCGATGGCTGCGGGCTTCAATACCCTGGACAACTTCCTGAAATCCATGGCGCCGGAAAATTCCAACTACCTGATGCAGAAATATGTGCAGAACCTGGAGAAAACCGAAGACCTGGAAGATGCCGTGGACGTGGCCAACTCCTTTGGCAGCATCCGTGATGAGAAACTGCTCAATTTCCTCCGCGCTGAAGTGAAAAAGAACCTGGCTTATGTAAAGAAACATAACGACAGAAGAGGCACTGTTATCTACCAGCTGCTCACCAGCCTGTTTGAAACAGAGTCCGCCAAAGGAGAAAACGATTCTTCCAAAGCCACAGACATCGCGGCTGAACTGTCATTGCCACCGATCAACTATGTAGGTTTCAATACCCTTCAGAATGATAGCGGCCGTGTGTACCAACAGGTGTTTTTCTATGGCGACAAAGACGGACAGGAATCTTACGCCAGCTTTATGACCAACTTCCCGTCTTCCGAATGGAGAGCGGTGAAAAACAAATACTGGGTAACCATTACTTCGCTGAAAGGCAAGCCTACCACCATCTACGCCAATCTGCCGATAGATGAACCGGGGGATAAGGAAGCCATACAGCGGCTGTCTGAATACCTTGATGAGAACGATATCCATCCGACAGTGTTTATCCACCGTGGTCACAGTTACCATATCAACACCACGCTGGACAACCTGCAGAGCTCCGCCAAGATCGTGGTGCTGGGCTCCTGCGGCGGATATCACAACCTGGCCACCGTACTGGAGAAATCTCCTGAAGCGCATATCATTTCTTCCAAACAGGTAGGTACCCGTTTTGTGAACGAACCTATCATCCACAGCCTGGAAGATGTGGTACGTGCCGGTAAAAATGTGGACTGGGTAGTGATGTGGGCGCAGCTGGCCAAAAAATTTGCACCGGACGCCCGCAACCGCGAACTGTTCAGTGATTATGTGCCACCACACAAAAACCTGGGCGCCATCTTCATCAAGGCCTACCGCCAGATCATGAAAGACGAGAAGAAATAAAAACCTGAAGAACGTAATATAAACAGGGAGCGCAGCATTTTTTGCGCTCCCTGTTTTTTTATGCAGTTTGCGCTTTTACGATATTGTGCTAGGTTTGTTATATAGTTTAGCTTAAACGTAATTCCATTGGAAAATCTGGCCGTAAAGAAAGTATTTGATTTCAGTTTACTACGACGCATCTTCACATTTGCGGCGCCTTACAAACGGGCATTGTACCTGTCTATGGTGATGACGGTGATCTTCGCCGTGATTTCCCCGTTAAGGCCCTATCTGATCCAGGTTACCGTTGATAAATATATCGCTAACCAGTTACTGCAGATGCTGGTGACCGTCACTATTGTTCAAATCGCTTTGCTGGCGGTAGAAACGGTGGTACGGTTTTACTTTTCCTATCTGACCAACTGGCTGGGACAGTCTGTGGTAAAAGACCTGCGGGTGGCGGTATACAAGAAGATCGTCCACCTGAACCTGGCGTTTTTCGATAAAACGCCGATTGGAACGCTGACCACCCGTACCGTAAATGACATTGAAGCGATCAATGATGTGTTTTCAGAAGGGATTATTTCCATCGTCTCTGATCTGCTGACCATCCTGGCGATACTGGTGGTGATGTTCATCGAAGACTGGCGATTGACGCTGGTCAGCCTGTCGCCCTTCCCGATATTGATTTTTGCCACCTATGTTTTTAAGGAAAGCGTGAATAAATCATTCTACCGGGTGCGCAACGCCGTATCGGCGCTCAACGCCTTTGTGCAGGAGCATCTGACTGGTATGGTGGTAGTACAGGCCTTTACTTCGGAAAAGCGGGAGCAGGCCCGGTTCAAACAGATCAACAAGGAGCACCGCAAGGCGAATATAGACGCCATTTTTGCATATTCCGTGTTTTTCCCGGTGGTGGAAATCATCCTGGCCATCTCGCTGGGACTGATGGTATGGTGGGGGTCCAACAAGGTGTTGAACTATGAAGTGACCCAGGGCGTGATGATCGCTTTTATCATGTACCTCAACATGCTGTTCCGTCCGCTGCGTATGCTGGCGGATAAGTTCAATACCCTTCAAATGGGTATGGTGGCCAGTGAGCGGGTGTTCAAGATCCTGGACAACCAGGATTACATTCCGGACAGGGGGCATGAGAAGGGAGAGCAGATGAAAGGCGCTATCACGTTTGACCATGTGTCTTTTGCTTATGTAGATGACCGTTATGTGTTGAAGGATGTTACCTTTCATGCTAATCCGGGCGATACGGTGGCGATCGTGGGGCATACCGGTTCCGGCAAGACCACCATTATCAGCATCCTGAACCGGTTGTACGAAATCCAGAAAGGCAGCATTAAGATCGACGATATTGAGCTGCCGGCTTATTCGCTGGAGGCGCTGCGCAGCAGGATAGGGGTGGTGTTGCAGGACGTGTTCCTCTTTTCCGGCTCTATTTACGATAACATTACCCTGCATAACAAGGCCATTACCCGGGAGCAGGTGGAGGAAGCATCCCGGCTGATCGGGATACATGACTTCATTATGCAGTTGCCCGGCGGGTATGACTACCAGGTGATGGAGCGTGGCAGTACCTTGTCCTTAGGGCAGCGTCAGCTGATCTCCTTTGTGCGGGCGCTGTTGTACAACCCGGCTATTCTGATCCTGGATGAAGCCACCTCTTCCGTAGATACTGAATCCGAGATGATGATCCAGCAGGCTATTGACAAGCTGATAGCAGACCGTACCGCGGTGATCATTGCGCACCGGTTGTCTACCATCAGCAAGGCTGATAAAATTATCGTGTTGGACAAGGGGGAAATTAAGGAGATGGGCACCCATGAGGAGTTGCTGAAACTGGAGGGCTTTTATTACAAGCTGCACAGTATGCAGTTTAACGCAAATAAGGTGTAGGGATACCATCCGGCTGCGGCCCTGACGCAGTTGCAAACACATTGCATAAATGATGAAAAAATATATATGGCAGATCGTTAAAAGATCTGCCATTTTTTATGTTCTTTTCTTGAAAGCAGGCATGTTTCAGGAGCGATTTAAAGCATTGGGTATCAATATATTTACATTATCCACATCATTTTTTCCATAGTCGCTGAATTTTTGACATAAAAACGTTTATCTTTGCGCAAAATTTCAGAAAACGGTGATTTCTTTCAATAAGTTCAAACACAGAGTGGTAGCACTTGTGATGGTTTTAGGCCTTCACGGTTTTGGTAATTTTTCCTATGCAGCGCCTGCAGAAGGTTCTGAACATGCAACAGAGGGGCATGCAACAGAACAGCCTGCTCATGGTGAAGAAGCGGCAGAACCCAAAAAATTTGATGCTAAGGAAGTAATTCTCGGTCACGTTAAGGATGCCTATGACTGGCATTTTTTCAGCATTGGCGAGTCACATTACAGTGTGCCGCTGCCGGTTATCATTTATAACCCTGCGCGTGGTCTTTCTGTATTTTCCGCTTCTCATTTCCACCATGGTCATGAGGCTTACGAAGGTTACCGTATTGTAAATGCGCACTATCTGCACGAGAAAGGCCTGGACCCGGCGAAATTCATAGAAGGCAGGGTTATCGCAGTGGATGCGAACGATATGCCTACCGGTGAAACGATCTATGATTTCTCCATGACGAAGAACGTTACTTCCATGCTGATTGCAGCCATTCTGCTGATCGTATTGATGCTGAACGTAGCTAAGGCTTACCGTGTACGTGGTTCCAAAAAAGCGCCTAAAGGTTTCCAGAGCCTGGTAGAGCCGGTGATCATCTTCATGCGTGACGAGGTGGTGAAACCAAACATCCCTGGTAAAAAAGGTGAAAAGTATGTACCGTTCATACTGACCATATTCTTCTTTATCCTGATCAACAACCTGTTGGGCCTGTTGCCTGGTTCTGCCAACGTGACCGGTAATATTGCGGTGACTGCCGCACTGGCCATCATCAGCTTTATAGCCACTATGCTGGCCACCAACAAACATTTCTGGGGTCACATCTTTAACCCTCCGGTGCCTTTTGGCGTAAAGGTTATCCTGGCTCCGGTAGAGCTGATCGGTGTGTTTACCAAGCCTGTTTCCCTGATGATCAGGTTGTTCGCCAACATTCTGGCAGGTCACATTATCATCCTGAGTATTATTTCCCTGGTGTTCATATTTGGTTCTCTGAATAAAGCAGCCGGTTACGGCTTCCTGCCGCTGACCATTGTCTTCAACATTGTAATGATGATGCTGGAGCTGCTGGTAGCATTTATTCAGGCGTTCATTTTTGCCAACCTGACAGCTGTATTTATTGGCCAGGCCATGGAAGGTGGACATGATGACCACCACTAATCAATAGTAATTTCTTAAATACAAATACATATTCATTATGGCACTTTTGACTGTTTTATTGCAGGCTGCTGCTGCATCTGGTTTAGCTAAAGCTGGTGGTGCTGTTGGTGCTGGTATCGCTGCTATCGCTGCTGGTATCGGTGTGGGCAACATTGGTAAAAGCGCTCTGGAGTCTATCGCTCGTCAACCAGAAGCTGCTAACGACATCCGTGCGAACATGATCCTGGCTGCTGCGCTGGTTGAGGGTGTTGCCCTCTTCGGTGTAATCGCTGGTCTGCTGGCGGTAGTTCTGTAAGCCAAACTTTTTACTGCATCCGGCGCACAGGGCAATGGATGCAGTAATCTTTCATTTCGGCATTTTATTATTTGGAGATTTATTGATCTCTCGATTGCTGAAATCAGTAAATGTCTAAATATCTAAATATCAAAATAATAAAATTCAAATAACATGGATCTGTTGCTCCCTGCGTTAGGTTTGTTTGCAATTTCATTCGTCATTTTCATCATCGTATTCCTGATCCTGAAAAAATTTGCCTGGACTCCGATCCTCGCTACTTTGAAAGAAAGGGAAGGCTCTATCGCAGACTCCATTGCTTCTGCTGAAAGAGTAAAAGAAGAAATGGCGCAGATGAAAGCTGAGCATGAGCATGTACTGGCTGAAGCTAAAGCTGAAAGAAGCAAAATTCTGAAAGAAGCAAAAGAGGCGAAAGACGCGATCATCAGTGAAGCGAAAGCGCAGGCACAGGCGGAAGCTAAAAAAATCATCTCTGAAGCTTACACCGCTATCGAAAACCAGAAAATGGCTGCGTTAACGGATGTGAAAAACCAGGTGGGCAGCCTCGTGGTTGAAGTGGCTGAGAAAGTGCTGAGAAGAGAACTGTCTGATAAATCAGCACAGGAATCTTATGTGAAACAACTGGCCGGAGAAATTAAACTGAATTAAGATATTAACTGTTGGCCTCCGGTGATTGCCGGAGGCTGACGGCTTAAAGTTATAAGCATATATGCAGAATCCCCGTTTAGCATCAAGGTATGCGAAATCATTGATTGACCTGGTTCAGGAAAAGGGCCAGCTGGAAGCGGTGCAGAACGACATGCTGTTCCTGCAGCAACTGGTGAAGTCTAACCGCGATGTGGTGAATTTGCTGAGAAGCCCGATCATCAAGGCCGATAAAAAACAAAAAATCATGGCCGCCATCCTGGATGGCCGTGTAAGCGCTACCACGCTGGCTTTTGTCAACCTGCTGATCACCAAGGCGCGTGAATCTTTCCTGCCTGAAATTGCAGTGGAATACACCCGCCAGTACAACATCATTAAAAATATCAGTGTAGTGAAGATCACTACAGCGGTAGAGCTGGACAGCGCTACCCTGGACACGATCCGTCAGAAAGTGGCCAGCGAGATACCGCAGCAGGTACAGCTGGAAACTGCCGTGGACGCAGACCTGATCGGTGGTTTTGTGCTCGAAGGCAACGACAAGCTGTTCGATGCTTCCGTAGCACGCGACCTGCATGATATTAAAAAACAATTCAGTCAGAATATTTACGTATCCGCGATACGCTAAATGAAAACAGCAGCCGCTGCGTACACGCAAAGCTGTTGTCGTTATACTAACTTTTTTAACGACTTTTTTTAAAAGCATAATTATGGTTGATATTAAACCTGATGAAATTTCGGCGATATTACGCCAGCAGTTAAGCAACTTCAATGCTTCTGCCGATCTCGAAGAGGTAGGTACAGTATTGTCGGTGGGTGACGGTATCGCCCGCATTTACGGTTTGGGAAATGTGCGTTATGGTGAACTGGTTGAATTTGGCAATGGCGTAAAAGCGATTGCATTGAACCTGGAAGAAGATAACGTAGGTGTGGTATTGATGGGTGAGTCTCAGGATATCAAAGAAGGTGATAAAGTACGTCGTACCGGCAAAATCGCTTCCATCAACGTGGGCGAAGGTCTGGTAGGCCGTGTGGTAAATACACTGGGCGAACCTATCGATGGTAAAGGCCCTATCTCCGGTCAGCTGTACGAAATGCCACTGGAACGTAAAGCTCCTGGCGTATTGTTCCGTGAGCCGGTAAAAGAACCGCTGCAGACTGGTATCAAAGCGATCGACGCGATGATTCCTATCGGCCGTGGCCAGCGTGAGCTGGTGATCGGTGACCGTCAGACTGGTAAAACAGCTATCTGTATCGACACCATCATCAACCAGAAAGAATTCTATGACGCAGGTAAACCTGTGTTCTGTATATACGTAGCCGTAGGTCAGAAAGCATCTACCGTTGCGGGTGTAATGAAAACCTTACAGGAAGCCGGTGCCATGGCTTACACTGTGATCGTTGCTGCTTCTGCATCTGAGCCTGCTCCGCTGCAGTTCTACGCTCCGTTCGCCGGTGCTGCTATCGGTGAGTTCTTCCGTGACAGCGGCCGTCCTGCCCTGATCGTGTACGATGACCTGTCCAAACAGGCCGTTGCTTACCGTGAGGTGTCCCTGCTGCTGAAACGTCCTCCCGGCCGTGAGGCTTATCCTGGTGACGTATTCTACCTGCACAGCCGTCTGCTGGAACGTGCAGCGAAAATCATCAACAACGATGAGATCGCTAAAAACATGAACGACCTGCCTGAGTCTATCAAACACCTGGTAAAAGGTGGTGGTTCCCTCACTGCATTGCCGATCATCGAAACACAGGCATCTGACGTATCTGCGTATATCCCTACCAACGTAATCTCCATCACCGATGGTCAGATCTTCCTGGAAGGTAACCTGTTCAACGCCGGTGTACGTCCTGCGATCAACGTAGGTATCTCTGTAAGCCGTGTGGGTGGTAACGCACAGATCAAATCCATGAAAAAAGTATCCGGTACCCTGAAACTCGACCAGGCACAATACCGCGAAATGGAGGCTTTCTCCAAATTCGGCGGTGACCTGGACGCTGCTACCAAAGCAGTTATCGACAAAGGTGCCCGTAACGTGGAAATCCTGAAACAAGCTCAGTTCAGCCCACTGCCAGTTGAAAAACAAGTAGCGATGATCTACCTGGGTACCAACGGCCTGCTGCGCGATGTTCCTGTTAAACAGGTACGTGCGTTTGAAGAAGCCTTCCTGAACGAAATGCAGGTCCGTCTTGCTGACGTACTGAATGAGTTCAAAAAAGGTAACCTGCCTGAAGATGGTATCAAAAAAATGATCACCCTGGCTAATGAACTGAAACCACGGTTCATCTAATCAAGCACTTAATCCTTTTTTATAAAGAAGCCTCTGCCTGTTATACGGCAGAGGCTTCTTGTTTTATACGTTATCCAATACGATTATTTAAAAAATATGATATAAATATTATTTACATATTATTTATTTTCAGTCTGTTACGGATTTTTTTAACGTAGATTTTTTTTATTAATTGAACCGGCCTTTTTATATTTGGTCACAATCGCAATTAAACTGACCAAGATCGAATTGATGTTTTTACCCCGTTCATAACCTTTACCACCCTTTAGACGATTTATCATTTCCGATTTTCTATTTCTGCAAGTGTTACTGGTTGCATGTGAGAAGTCATGACTGTTTGTGTCCCGTCCCGGCCAGAGATACTCCGTCTAAATGTATTGTCTATGGATGTATGTCTACGTTTGTTCCTGTGCGTGGTAAAAAGAATGGTCCGTATCCGCCCGGATGCCTGGCACTTCGTATGTGCCTGCCTGTTATTATCCCTGACGGCCCGCGCGCAATTTACCATCACCGAAAATTTTAAAAGTAGTTCTACCGGCAACGTTACCCTCGGTGGCGCCGCCAAACTGACTTCCGGCGTAGACGACCCCGTAGGGCAGGGATGGCTGCGGCTCACAGAAGACGTGGGCAACCAGGTAGGTTATGCCTTCGTCAATGCCGGGTTCCCATCTACACTGGGCGTACTGATGGACTTTGAATACGTGGCCTGGAGACGTAGTAACCCCAGTCTGGGTGGCGGCGACGGCTTTTCTGTATTTCTGTTCAACGACAACATTACTGCTTCCACGTTCAGCCTCGGCTCCAGGGGTGGAAGCCTGGGGTATGCACAGTCCACCTCCACCGGCAATACCGGCCTGGCAGGTGGTTACGTAGGCGTAGGCATCGATGAATATGGTAATTTCGCTAACTGCAGCGAAGGAAAATCAGGCGGCGTATCCACCAACTGCGGCACACTTTACCGTGATTATATCTCGGCCCGTGGACCAGCGCCCAATTACTCCTACCTTGGCAGCAGTTCAGTGGGCACCTCCCTGGACTATGATGTGGTCACCAGCACACGTCCTACGCCCACACAGTTTTACCGCCGCGTGCAAGTGACTATACTGCCTACCGGTACCGGACAATATACCCTCACCGTAAAATCCACTAACGTACAGGGAGGCACGCTGCAAACACTGTTTGGCCCCATCACCCTCACTTCCCCTCCACCGGCCCGTATGAAACTGGGCTTCGCCGCTTCTACCGGCGGCGCCTATAACCGCCACGAAGTGAGAAACCTGATCATCACCACGCCCGGTAATATCCGTATACAGAAACTGGTAGATAAACCCATTGCCAAAGTAGGGGACGCACTCACCTATAAGGTCACTGTTTACAACGAAACAACTTCTGCGCTCAGCGGACTGCCGTTACAGGACGTGTTTTCTCCGGCCAACGGATTCAATATTTCCAACGTTGCTTTTTCCAATGACGGCTTTGCAGGTAATACCGCCACCGGCTATACGAACACCAGTTTCTCCAATGCCACGCTGAACATGCAGGCCAGCAGCACCAGCACTTTTACGGTCACGGGTACCGTGGCTTCCATGCCACCGGGAAAAGTACTGACCAATAAGGTATGGGTGACCCCGTCTGCTACAGGCATCACAGACCCCGACGCGTCGAACGATACCTCCAGCGTTTCCACCAATATCATAGCGCCCGACCTGGCTATTACCAAAACACATAACGGCAACTTACGTAAAGGGCTAAACGGTAATTATGTACTGACCATTTCCAATAACGGCGCCGATGCCAAGCCGGACGTCAGCCAAGTGACAGTGACAGATGTTATTCCCACAGGGCTTACTGTTACCGGAACGCCCACAGGCACCGGCTGGAGCATTAACATGGCAGGAGCTACGATGACGGCTACACGTCAGGACGTACTGGCGGCCGGCGCTTCCTATCCGCCTATTACCATTCCTGTGAAAGTGTCTGTAGGCGCGCCTGACAGCATTACCAATACAGCCACGGTGGCAAATGCATTTGAAGCTAATACCGCCAATAATATTGCTACCGATATAGTGGATACCCGGCGTAATATGGACCTGCAGGTAGTGTCGTCCGTATCTCCGCCCAACAAACAGGGATGTCTGAATACGCCGTACAATATCCAGATCAACATTCGCAACAACGGGCCTGACTCTGCGGTGAATGGCAAATTCAGTTTCAGCGTACCCACCGCCATCAACAATATTTCCCTGGTAAGCCGCACGATCACCGCAGGTGGCGGTTCTTTCGGCATTGGCAGCTCCATTCCCAATATCGGATATACCGATTCTGTTACCCTCAGCAGCGGCGCCGCGGCTACGTATGTTTTTTCCGTTGTTGTTACCACACAGGCGCCTGCGGACCTGGCCATCTTCGAAGCCAGCCTGCTGCGCTCAGCTACTGACCTTGACGTGGATGCTTCTGATCCTGCGGTGGCGGTGCCTACCAACCCTAACCATGAGTGCGATGCTGCGCCATCAGGGGGCGGGTGTAATAATATTCTGCGGGACACCACTTTTGTCCGTAATAAACCTACGACTTCCAATGCCGGTACTGATCAGGCATTGTGTAGTGTAACGTCTGCCACGCTAAGCGGTAATAACCCGGTTACCGGTACCGGTACCTGGCGACAGTTGACCGGTCCAAATACAGCTACCATCGTCAATCCCAACCTGGCCACTACCGGCGTGAACAACCTGGTGACAGGCACCTACACTTTTGAATGGGCGATAAATAATGGTAGTTGCGCGGCTTCTGCGGACACTATGCAACTCAGGATAGACGCATCGGCCAGTCTTCCGTTGGCAGGGCCGGACCAAAACCTTTGCAGCGTCACTGCCACTACCATGGCGGCTACTGCGCCGGTGGTAGGCACCGGCGGCTGGCGCCAGCTCAGCGGCCCCAATACCGCCATCTTTGCCGATACTACCAAAAATAATACGGGTGTCAGCGGCCTGGTAACCGGTAGTTATGCTTTCGCATGGACTACCCGCAACGGTTCCTGTCCGGCGCTGGCCGATACAGTGATCGTGAATATCAGTGCGCCGGGACCGGCAGCTAATGCAGGCCCCGACCAGCAGCTGTGTAACGTTACCGGTACTACGCTGGCAGGTAATACGGCTGCACCGGGAACGGGCACCTGGACACAGATCGCGGGGCCTAATACGGTGACCGTTGTCAGCCCTAACCAGAATAATACGGCATTGCAGAACATGGTGCCAGGCATTTACCAGCTGGTGTGGACCATCCGCAGCGGTGCCTGCGCTACTACGGCCGATACGGTACAAATCACAGTAAACGCAGCACCGACTGTTGCCAATGCCGGTCCGGACCAAACCAAATACAACAACGGCCTCTTTACCATGAGCGCCAATACACCTGTAAATGGTACGGGCAGTTGGGCCGTGATCAGTGGTACCGCTACCGTCACAAGCAACAGCAACCCAAATACCAACGTCACGCTGCAACCCAATACCAGCGCCACGCTCACCTGGACGATCACCAACGGCAACTGTCCCGCTTCCGTGGATACGGTGGTGCTCACCTACCGGCGCCAGGCCGATCTGAAAATCACCAAATCTGATGCGGGCAATACCTATAAGACCGGCAGTTCGCTCGTATATACGTTAACGGCAGAAAACCTCGGTCCCTCTGACGTTACCGGCGCCTCTATACAGGACGTGCTGCCAGCATTGATGAGTAACCCGTCATGGACGGCTGTTACCACCGGTGCAGGCGTTTCTTTAAGTAATACCTCAGGCAATGGGCCTACCATTAACACCACGGCTAACATACCTTTTGCCACAGGCAACAAAGTAGTGATTACTGTCAGAGGCACGGTAGCGTCAACCGCCAAAGGTGGAGACGTGATGGCTAATACCGGCGTGGTGGCCTCTCCGGCAGACATGCCGGACCCTGACCAGAGCAACAATACTTCTACCGTGACGGGCACCGTGCCCAACAATCCGCCGGTGGCAGTGAATGATCAATACACTACGCCACGCGATGTGGCGGTAAGCGGTAACGTACTGACAAACGACAGTGACCCGGAAAACCAGCCGCTAACGGTAACGGCTACACCGGTTACGCCACCGGCGCACGGTCAGGTCGTACAACGTGTCGACGGTACGTTTACCTATACGCCTGCTCCCGGATTTACCGGTACAGATTCCTATGTGTACCAGGTATGTGACAACCAGGGCGCCTGCGCTACCGCTACGGTGACCATACAGGTAACAGCAGCCGTGACAGACCTGGTAGTGGCTAAAACGGCTACGCCGTCCACGGTGGTGGCCGGGCAACCGTTGACCTATACCATTACCATTACCAATAATGGGCCGTCCACTATTCAGCCTAATGAAATTATTATAGTGACGGATTCGCTGCCGGCAGGTTTCCTGGGCGCAGTTTTTTCCGCTGCTGAAGGAACATATGATCCTGTTAGTCAGCAGTGGTCAGGACTGACCATGCCTCCCGGAAAGTCTGTTGTCCTGACTGTTACCGGAAAGGTAGCATCACAATTCAGTGGCAGCAGCCTGCGTAATGTCGTGTACCTCACGCCGCCCGCCGGAGATGTGGACCCCGGCGTTGACAGCGCATCTGTTGTAACGCCTGTGGGCAGGAGTGTGGAGGTGACTGTAGATAAAACAGATAATACGCCGTTATATGTCCCGGGCACAACAACGCAGTATAAGATCACGGTGGTGAACAAAGGACCTTCCGATCTGATGGGCGCTACCTTCCGGGACCCGCTTCCCACAGGCATTACCGTTGCCTCATGGACAGCCGTTTCTCCTGACGGAGCACAGCCTGCGATTTCCGGTAACGGGGCTATTGACCAGCCGTTAAATCTCCCGGCAGGTTCAACTATCGTATATACGTTGACGTTAAACATCCCGGCTAATTTTACCGGCTCATTGGTGAATACGGCCACAGCCGCTATTCCGGCCGGTTACACAAACATTAACCCTGCGCGTAATACCTCTACCGACACAGATGATCCTGATCCGCAGTACAACATTACCGTATCCAAATCCGGCCCTGCGCAAGCGGTAGCCGGTGATAGTATTACCTATCAGCTGCAACTTACCAACGCCGGTCCTTCAGACCTGCGTAATGCCGCCGTGGCAGACGTATTACCAGCTGCCATACAGAACGCTTCCTGGACAGTTGCCGTACAAGGCAGCGCCACTGTCAGCCAGACTGCCGGTACCGGTAATGTGAATTTCACTGCCAGTATTCCGGCAGGTAATAACAACAGTGTCCTGGTGACTATCAAAGGACTGATCAACCCTGCCGCTACCGGCAGCTTTACCAATACCGCCACCGTTACACCGTCCGGCAAAACACCGGTATCCTCCAATACTGTTAATACTGTTCTCAACAAGAAGACCGGCCTTACCCTTTCCAAGGCAGGACCGGCATCCGGTACCGTAATAGCCGGAAATAGCATCAGTTATCTGATCAGGCTGACCAATGCCGGTCCGTCTGACGCTAATGGTATTATACTACAGGATTTGGTCCCTGTCAATATTCAGAACGTTACGTGGAACGTAACTGCGCTGGGTGTGGCTTCTGTGGCGTCCGGCGCACCAGTGTCCGGCAGTGGTAATACGGTACGGACCACGGTAAACGTCCCTGCCGGTGCGGCCAACATCGTACAGGTGCAGGTAAACGGCGTTGTGAATGCCGCCGCTACCGATACGCTGGTAAATACGGCCACAGCAACGTTGACAGGAGTTGATTCCGCTACTGCCACCAATAAAACAGTTGTGCTGGTACAACCAGGGTTACAGGTACAGAAATCCGGGCCTGCTACCGTTAATGCAGGTACCGCCATCGTGTATACGGTGACGGTAGGCAATACTGGTCCTTCTGATGCCGTGAACGCTACTATTACCGACCTCGTTGGGCCTAACTCTATTCGTAATGTCAGCTGGACTGCCGCCGCTTCCGGTTCGGCTGTTGTCAACAGTGGCGCTACCGGTACGGGTAATAATGTAAGCGTGAATGCGAATATTCCTGCCGGCGGCAACAATGGAATAACCATCACTATCACCGGTACTGTGATGAGCAGCGCTACCGGTAATATCGTGAACACCGCCACTGTAACAGTGCCTGGTAAACAGCCGGTGAACTCCAATGAGGTAGTGACTACCATCGGACAACAGCCAGGGCTGGTCATCACGAAACAAGGGCCAGCCACCGCTACAGCCGGCGGAACCCTGTTGTATGTGCTGAAGCTGACCAATACCGGTCCTTCTGATGCCTCCAACGTGGCTTTTGCGGATACCATCGCAGCAGCGGTGCAGAACCCTTCCGTTACCACTACCAGCTTCGGTAATGCCAGGGTGGATTCCAAAGACGTGACCAACCATATTGCCCATGTGGTGGCTGATGTCCCTGCGGGAGACAGTAACTATGTGTTGATGCTGATAGCAGGTAAGATAGATCCTGCATTTAGCGGTCAATTCACGAACCGGGCCACCGTAGATGCCGGTGGCGGACATACCGCTGTTTCAGAAGTGGTGGTGACAACTGTACGCAATGTACCGGCACTAAGCCTGAGCAAGAGCGCTCCGGATACGGTGGCCGCAGGGCAGCAGGTAACCTATACCGTGACTGTCGGCAATCATGGATTGTCTGATGCTCAGGGAGCGGTTATTACAGACGCAGTACCCGCAGACCTTACCAATGTGAGCTGGACGGCCACAGCTGCTGGAAGTGCCGCCGTTACCGCCGGCGCCACCGGTACAGGCAACAATATTCAGGTGACCGGTAATATTCCTACCGGTAACGATCATACGATTTTGATCACTGTCACAGGTACAGTTTCGCCGTCCTTTAGCGGTGTGCTGACAAACTTTGCCAGCGGAACAGCTGGCGGACAACCGCCGGTAATGTCTGATACCGTTAACACAGTGGTGATCAATAAACCACAATTGCAGATTAGCAAGGCCGGTCCGGCCAGCATATCGGCCGGAGGCCAGATCACCTATGTGGTCACAGTTACCAATGCCGGTCCTTCCGACGCACAGAACGTGAGCATTACAGACATGATTGACACCACCGTACAACACGTACAGTGGCAGTCTGTAATATCTGGCGGTGCTACCATCAGTAACGGTGCTACCGGTAGCGGCAACCAATTGCAGGTCACAGCCAATATTCCGGCTGGTACCGGTAAAGTGGCAGTGACCATACAGGGTACCGTGAATCCTGCTGCTGCCGGTACATTGAGCAATGTGGCCACAGCAGGAGTAACGGGTCAGCCATCTGTGGAGAGTGAAGTATCTACCATGGTACTCAATAATCCCCAGATATCCCTTATTAAAACAGGTCCGGCTCAGATCAATGCCGGTGAACAGATCACCTACCGCCTGGTTGCTACCAACTATGGCCTGTCTGACGCCCGTAACCTGAAGATTCAGGACGTAGTGCCCCCGGAGATCAGCAATGTTGCCTGGAGTACATCTGTGGCTGCAAACGGCGTGGTACTGACCGGCAATAGCGGTAGTGGCAATAATATTCTGGTGACCGGTAATCTGCCTGCCGGGACGGGGAATCATATATTCGTTGACGTTACCGGCACCGTAGCACCGGGATATACAGGTATACTGCGTAACAACGGCTATGTGGCCATGCAGGCGAAGGATACCGTGTGGAGCGATACCGTGGTCACAAATGTGCAGAACAAACCGTCGCTGCAAATTGTGAAGGCAGCGCCGGATACTGTGGCAGCAGGTGGTGATATCACCTTTACACTGACGGTTACCAACCCGGGGCCATCAGATGCCGCCAGTGTAACCGTCACCGATGCTGTGCCGGCATTTGTACAGAACATCAGCTGGTCGGCCCAGGCAAGGGGCACCGCCACCCTGCAAACCGCCAATGGTGCAGGCAGCAATAATATACCCGTTACCGGTACACTGCCGGCAGGCGCTGGTAATATGATCATTATCACTATTCATGGTACAGTAGACCCGGCGTTTACAGGTGATATTTCCAATGTAGCACAGGCCGCTGCCGCAGGACAACCGCCTGTAATGTCCAATACAACTACTACACATGTGGTGAAACAAGTGTCGTTGGCCGTGGTGAAAGCCGGTCCTGACAGGATTGCTGCAGGGGCATATATCACGTATCTGATGGGCTTCAGAAACTATGGGCCATCCAACGCCATAGGTGTACAGTTCCGGGATACGGTGCCTGCTGCCATTCATAGCGTAAGCTGGGCTGTGATCGGATTGGGCAATACAGTGATTACTGCCGGCCAAACCGGTACGGGCAACCAGATTGCCATTACCGCTGATATGCCTTCCGGCGCGCCGGTGAGCAGCGCGTTGGTGGTGGTACAGGGCATTGTAGATGCCAACTATACCGGACCGGCGCTGGTTAACATAGCGAATGTGTCTTCTCCGGACCAACCGGTACCGGCCCGTGATACAGCGGTGACCACTATCTATAGCGAATCTAATCTGGATATCGTGAAGAACGGGCCCGGCAAAGCGTTTGCCGGCGACCAGATAAAATACACTGTTCATCTGGCCAATAACGGCCCTTCCGATGCGGTGAATATATCCATCAATGATGTGATAGATCCCGCTATTCAGCAGCCGGCATGGACGGCTGCCGCCACCGGTGCGGCTACAGTCAGTGCTGCCAGTGGTTCCGGTAACGTTGCACTGACAGGCAATATTCCGGTCGGCGCCGGCAATGGTATCGATATAACGGTAACGGGCACACTGAATCCTGACTTTACCGGCACTACGCTTTCCAATACGGCTACCGCAGTTATCAGCGGTCAGCCGCCGGTATCTTCTACTGTTAATACCAGCGTGGGCCGCAGTGGCAGCCTGCGTGTGGTGAAGAGTGCCCCGGGCAGTGCTGTAGCCGGTTCCAACATTACTTATATCGTTACCGTGAGGAATGCTGGTCCTTCCAACCTGAAGGGTGTCACTATCCACGACGCTATCCCGCCTGGTATTCTCCAACCGGTATGGACAGCAGTGTCCTCAGGCCCGAACACCATTGTGTCTACCGGCAGCGGTACCGGCAATGTAGACTTCACAGCAGATATGGCCGCTGATACCAGCAGCATTACTATCACGGTGAAAGGAAAAATAGATCCATCTACCGTTAACGGTACCAATATCAGTAATACTGTAACGGTAACGCCTCCGGCAGATGTGGACAATCCTCAGCCGGTAAATGCTACCGCCATTACAGCGGTCAGCCGTCAGGCCGATCTTGTAATGGTGAAATCCGGCCCGGCCAACATCAATGCCGGCCAGGATATTACCTATCAGCTGCAAATCACTAACCGCGGCGTTTCTGACGTAGACCATGCGGTGATTGTTGATGCAATACCGTCCAGCATTATCATCAACAATGCTACAGCGGTCACCACGGGCAATGCAGCTGCTGTGGCGCCAGTGATTACCGGCAACACCGTCACCCTCACCGGTGACATTGCTGCAGGCAACGGCAACGCCATTACTGTGACCATCAATGGCACCGTAGATCCTTCTGCTACCGGCACCATCAGCAATACCGCTACCGTAACGCCTCCGGCCGATGTGACGGAAACTATTCCGGCCAATAACAGCAGCAGCGTGTCTACCGTCATCACGACCGATATCGGTGTATTGCTGTCTAAATCCGGCCCCGCATCGGTGAATGTAAATGATCCGATCACCTACACCATTGTGTTGACGAATACCGGGCTTTCCGATGCAACAGGCATCACCATTGCTGATGCGGTGCCCGCTGATATTACTGTCAGCAGCTGGACCGCCACTGTTAGCGGTAATGCCAGCGTATCACAGGCCAGCGGCACGGGTAATAACATCAACCTGACCGGTGCAATAGGCGGCAGCAGCTCCGGTATGATCACCATCACCGTGAATGGTACCGTGAAAACCACCGCAGCGGCGACCATCACCAATACCGTGGTCGTGGAAGCAGGAGGCACCAAAACCAGTTCCGTAGTGACTTCTGTGAACCGGTCAGTAGACCTGCGTATCAGCAAGTCTGGGCCAACAGCCATGTTCGCCGGCGAAACAATTGATTATGTGCTCACAGTAACGAATAATGGTCCGGCTGATGCCATGGGCGCTTCCATACAGGATATGGTGCCTGCCGCTGTAAGAAACGTGACCTGGACTGCTACTGCTACAAATGGCGCTGTGGTGGGCAGCAGCAGCGGCATAGGTAACAATATCTCCTTAAATGCAGATATCCCTGCTTACAGCGGGGAGGTTACCATACAGGTGAAAGGCGTTGTAGACCCGGCTTTCACCGGACCGCTGGTGAACACTGCCACTGCCATGCCGCCGGCCGGGGTAATCGATCCGTTGCCGGCTATCGCCACTGTTAACACTGTGGTGACAGCTTCTACCGGCATCACTATTGTAAAATCAGGCCCGGCCAACACCGTGGCAGGTAACAGTATCGCCTATACGTTACTCATCCGTAATAACGGGCCATCCAATGCTACCGGTGTTATTATCCGGGATACAGTGCCTGCGGCGGTGACCAACGTCAGCTGGAGCGGTACCGCCAGCAATGCTACTATTACCAATCCTGGCACCGGCACCGGTAATGTAGACCTGACAGCCGATATCCCGGCGGGCGGCGCTGTTACGGTGACTATCAACGGAACAACAAATCCTTCATTTGACGGCACCATCAGTAATAGGGCTGTTGCCGGAACAACGCTGAGCAATACGGTGGATACCCGTATTACCAATACGCCGGGACTGGTGATCACCAAATCCGGTCCGGCTACATTAGCTGCCGGCAGCAACATTTCCTATAGTATCGCGGTGACCAATAATGGTCCGTCTACCGCTGTAGGCGCCACTGTCACTGATGTGTTGCCGCAACAGGTGCAGCATGCCACCTGGACAGCGACAGCCGCCAACGGTGCTGCCATTACGGGAGGTAACATCACCAACGGCAGCAGCAACGTGAACTTCAAAGCAGATATCCCTGCCGGCGGTACTGTTATGGTGACGATCAATGCACAAACAGATGCTGCCGCCCCGGCCGGCGTCATTACCAACGTTGCGGCCATCACGCCGGCCAATGGCGTACCGGTAACCGATACGGCACAAACAATATTAACACAGCTGAGCAAACTGCGGGTGGTGAAGGCCGGTCCCGATTCTGCCGCCGCCGGTAGTATGATGACATACACCATTGATGTGTATAATGACGGCCCGTCCGATGCTGCCAATATCCAGATCGCTGACCTGCTGCCGGTTCAGTTGCAACAGGTAAGCTGGTCTGCCAACAGCAATGGCGGAGCGACCATCAACGGAGGCAATCTGCAGAACCAGACCGGTAATGTAACGCTGACAGCCAATATTCCGCAGGGCAGCGGTAACAGTGTACATATCACCATTAGCGGGGTATTGCAGGCTTCCTTCGTCAATACAGACACCATTGGTAATACGGCCACGGCTACACTGAACAACGCCATCACGCCATCTAACCGCGTGATGACGATTGTATACAACAAGGCCGCAGTGCAGCTTACGAAATCCGGCCCGGCTACCGTGGCTGCCGGCGGACATATCAGTTATAGCCTGGTGCTTAGCAATGGCGGTCCGAGTGATGCCACCAATGTCCAGGTGAGCGACCTGCTGCCGGCACAGCTGTTGAACCCTGTGTGGTCTGCTACAGCATTTGGCAATGCAGTGATACAGGGTGGTAATATCTCTAATCACGCAGGCAATGTGACGCTGACAGCCGGAGTGCCGGCAGGTGCTGCCAACCGCGTTGTCATCACTGTAGAAGGGGATACTGACCCGGCACTGGCAGGTACTATTACCAATACCGCCAGCTATACATACGGCGGTAATACTGTTAATACGCCACCGGTGGTTACCACCGTCACCTCGCAGACAGCGCTGCAGCTCAGTAAGTCCGGTCCGGATACACTGGCCGCCGGCAGCAGTATTACTTATACTTTGCAAGTCACCAATAACGGGCCTTCCAATGCAACAGGCATTACCATCGCTGATGTGGTGCCGGCGGCAGTAGGTAATGTAACGTGGACGGCCACCGGCAATAACGCGGTGATATACGGCAGTAGCGCCGGCACAGGCAACAATGTGAGTGTGAAAGCTGATATACCGGCTGGCGCAGGTCATAGCGTGCTTGTCACCATTACCGGCACTATTGCTTCCAATGCGACTGGTATCGTAAAGAATACAGCCACCGTATCCAATAATACCGGCGTGGTAGCGCAGGATAGTGTGCAAACACAGCTCGTACAGCATCCCGGGGTGGTATTTGCGAAGTCAGGCCCGGCGAAAGCCGCCGCCGGCAGCGCGATCGTATACACGCTAAACCTCAGCAATACCGGTCCGTCCGACTTGTTGAACGCCACCATTGCAGACGTTATTCCACCGCAAATAGGACAGGTGTCCTGGAATATTGTTACACAGGGCGCTGCCTCGCTGGCTGCCGGCACGCCGGTATCCGGCACCTCACAGCAGCTCTCCTTTAAAGGCAATGTGCCGGCGGGAGCAGGCAACAATATACAGGTGATCATCCATGGTGTGATTGCTCCGGATTTCACCGGTACCATCAGCAATACCGCCCTGACTACCGATGATAACGGTCAGGTATATCCGTCGTCGGTGACAACAGTTGTCACCAACCAGGCAATGCTGGCGATTACCAAAACAGGTCCGCAGCTAGTGAGCGCCGGCGGTACGATTACCTATGTACTTACTGCCACCAACCTGGGGCCATCCAATGCGCAAGGCATCCGTATTACCGACATTGTCCCTGCCGGCGTAACAAATGTCACCTGGCAGGCAGCGGCTGAGGGGCACGCTACCGTGACCGCCAATACCAGTGGAAGTGGCAATAATGTAAACGTAGCCGGCAACATCGATGCGGGAGCAGGTAACAGCATCCGGGTGATCATCAATGGAAAGGTGGCTGCTAGTGCCGCCGCCGGCGGCATTGCCAACAGTGCATTACTGACTACCGCCGATGGCCGTCAGGTACCCAGTGATACGGTAACAACCAACATCATCAAGACTACTACCGTTGGACTGGTGAAAGTAGCTCCGGCGACAGCCGCCGCGGGCGACAGCATTCAATATGACATCATTGTTTCTGATCCGGGTATCAGTGACCTTAGCCTGGTAACAGTACAGGACATAGTGCCTGCCACTGTTACAGGCATACGCTGGACCACCACAGTGACCGGTACCGCCCGGGTGATCAGCGGTGGCAACGGCAGCGGTAATACGATCAATGTCACCGCCATGGTACCTGCCGGCGGAGACAATATGCTCCATATCCTCGTAAAAGGACAGATAAGTCCGGTCTTTGCCGGTGTGCTTACCAACAACGCCACCGCCACCGCTGAAGGCAATACCTTTAATGCATCTGCCACCACTACGGTGCAACGAAACCTTGACCTGGCCATCGATAAATCCGGCCCGCCAACCGCCAGCACCGGCGATACCATCAACTACATCCTCACTGCCAGGAATAATGGTTTGGCCGCAGGCGACGGCGCAGTTGTCACCGACATATTGCCCGTAGGCATTGATAATATCAGCGGGGCAGTACTTACCGTAAATGGCGGCGCCGCCAATGTGAAGGTGGATGTCAGCAACGGTACCATAACGGCCACCATTGGCACATTCCCTGCCGGTGGAGAGGTAAGGCTGGGCGTCAGGGGAACAGTGCCGCAGCCGGCCACGCTGAGCAATACCGCTACAATTATTGCCCCGAATGGTGCTATTGATACCAATCCGGCCAACAATACAAGCGGGACAATTGTTACAAAAGTGGAACAACGGCTGCTCCTGAAACTGGCTGACCTCCAGTTGAAAAAAGTGCTGCTGAACAATGAGCCGTTGCAAACAGGTGGTAAGGCCGTATTCCGGATAACACTGACCAACGCCGGCCCGGATTCAGCACAGACTATCGTGGTGAGGGATACGCTTACCGGTAACCTTGATCTTATTGGTGGAATTGATGTAAGTGCGGGTGTCACCCATTATGATGCGGTGTCAAGGATCGTAGTGTGGGAAGTGCCGGTAATGGCATCCGGGCAAACTGCCACGATGCAGCTGACCGCACGGATCAACAACAAGGGCACCGTTGTGAATGCAGCTACCGTCACCAGTGTAGTAAAAGATCCGGACTTGTCTAACAACACGGCTGTTACACAGCCAGTGACGGTATCAGGTGATGATATCTTCATCCCCAATGTGATCACGCCTAACGGTGACGGCAAAAACGATCGCTTTATTATCATCGGTATCTCCCGTTATCCTAATTCATCGCTCTTTATTTATAACCGTTGGGGTAATCAGGTATATCAATCCAAAAACTATCAGAATGAATGGGATGGCCATGGATTGAGCGAAGGCACTTATTACTACGTACTGAAGCTCAGAGCGGCAGACGGAAGCGAAAGGTCTTACAAAGGATGGATAGAATTGATGAGGTAATCATGTTAAAAACCGGTCCACACATATGACAAAGAGATTATTATTACTTGTATGCGGCTGCATCGGGCTAATGACAGCCACTGCACAGCAAAACGTGCAGTTCAGCCAGTATGTGTTCAATGGCCTGAGTGTAAACCCTGCCTATGCAGGATACAAGCAGGATTGGTATCTGAATGCGATTTACCGCCATCAGTGGGTGGACTTTCCCGGGGCGCCCACCACGGCAGGCATCTCCATTGATGGCCTTACCAACGCCAAAGATGAAAGGGTGGGCGTGGGCGCACAGGTGATGCTGGATAAACTGGGGCCACAGGAAAACCTGTCAGCCTACGGGTTCTATTCCTATCGTATTCCGCTGGACGAGGAAGATACCCGGCGCCTGTGTATCGGCATTGGTGGTGGCATTACCCAATACAGCGTAGATGGTACCGCGTTAAAATATGTGGACGATCTGGACCAGGCCATCCCGCTGGGCAAAACCTCCAAGATAGTGCCCGATGCACGTTTTGGCGTGTATTATTACACGCCGAAGTTTTATATCGGCGCTTCAGTGATGGACCTGTTCTCCCTCTATTCCGCGAATATCAACTATTACTGGGGAGGATACAATTACAATACGTTGAAGAAAACACAACACCTGTACCTCACTGCCGGTTATCTGCTCAACCTCTCGGAAAGCCTGAAATTAAAACCATCGCTGATGGTGAAGGAAGATTTTAAAGGGCCTACCAATGTGGACCTCAATGCTTTTTTGTTGATAGCAGACCGCCTGTGGGTGGGAGGTTCCTATCGTACCGGTGTGAAACTGTGGAGCAAACCGGCGCTGTCCAAAGACCTCGAACAACTGGATGCCGCCAGCGTACTGGTGGAATTTTATGCGACGCCGCAATTGCGCATTGGTTATGCCTACGATATTACTGTGAGTAAAATGGCCAGTTATCAGCAGGGATCACATGAAATCTCCGTAGGCTTCCTGTTCAACAGTAAAAAATACGAATCCCGTACCCGTAGCCCGAGGTACTTTTAAATATAGCAGGCATGAGAAAAACACTGATCAATTATTTTGCCACAGGCGTACTGTTTTACATCACCCTGCAGGCCGTAGCGCAGGAGCAGCCATCTATCAGCAAGACCGCAGATATCCGTTTCCGCCGGGAGGAATATGCGCAGGCGGCAGGACTGTATGAGCGGCTGCTACGTACCCGCGAAGGACGCAAACATGCGGCAGAGATAAAAGAAAGACTGGCCACTTCCTACCGGTTGTATAATCAATATGATAAAGCCGCTTACTGGTACGCCCAGGTGTTGCAGGATAATACCGCCACTCCGGAAGACCACCTGCATTATGGCGATATGCTGAAAAGCCTCGGCCGTTACGATGAAGCCAGGCAACAATACAGCCAGTACCCTGACCAGCAAAGGGTGGCCACCCGCATTGCCGGCTGTGATTCCGCCGTTAAGTGGATGAACTTGCCGGGAGGCGTACACCTGAAAAATGAAACGGGCGTCAACACCGGGAAAAATGACTGGGGCACTACCTGGCATGGTAATCATGTAGTGTTTGTATCAGACAGCGTGCGTAAGGACGTATGGTATATCAAAGGCACGCGTCGTCGCTATGGACGCAACAATGCAGGGTATGGCAAGCTGTATGAAGCGGAAAACGGGCAATCTGGTATCGGCTATGTAAAAGATTTCTCTTCCTTTATCAACAACTATCCTTATCACGTAGGCCCGGTGTGCTTCACGCCCGGTGGGGATACGGCTTATGTTACCGTGACCGATCCGGCGCGCCGCGTGCCCTACGACAAAAAGGAAAGACCAGTGTATGGCACCCGGCAGCTGCGGCTGCTGATGTTTGTACGGCAACAGCACAAATGGCAGCCGCCTGTAGCCTTTCCCTATAACAGCAACGACTACTCGATAGGACATGCCGCCCTCAATGAAGCCGGCAATGTTCTGTACATTGCCTCCGATATGCCCGGTGGCAGCGGCGGAACCGATATCTGGTACTGCGAAAAGCAAGGCGACAACACCTGGGGAAAACCACAGAACTGCGGACCACAGCTTAATACCGCTGATGACGACGCGTTCCCGGTAACCGGCGCTGAAAATATGTTATACTACGCCAGTAAAGGCAAAGCCGGTTTAGGCGGCTATGACGTATTTGCGGCCAGTGGCAGCAAGGCAACATGGACAACGCCGGTCAACCTGCTACCGCCTTTCAATTCCAGTGCAGATGATTTTTACTATGTTCCGCAAACAGACCGTGACGGCTTTATCTCGTCCAACAGGACCGGTGGTAAAGGAGGTGATGATATTTACAGCTTTAATGCGCCGCCGGCGCTGCCGGAACTGAAACCGCTGCCAGTACCGCTGTTGCGTATACCCTTCACCGTTGACATCTGCGCCGGCACCGCCACCTGCGTTTACCTGTACAACAAAACGAGGGATATGGGATGGTGTTATATGATCATGCCTCCGTCTGGCAAAATAGAAGCGAAACTGGAGCCGGACGCAGAATACGTTATCCGTGTGCATTACCCTGATCATGTGGAAAGCGTGGAGTTTGACACCAAAAACATGAATGAAACAACACCGGTCAACAAGTCCATTTGTCCCACGCCTGCCGTGAAAGAGACACCACAATACCGTCCTGTTAAGCACAAAAAAGGACATGGTCATCCACCTAAAAAGAAAAGAAAAAAGTAAGCAATGGCAGACCACTGCATACTTTCCTGTGACGTGTATGTCATATGACCCCAATATATTGTCCACATTTACCTGCATAAGTACCTCTTAGGAGGGATTATGCAGGTTTTTTTATTTTGATAATCAGTATATTATAAAATTATTTTAAGATTATTTTGTTTAAGATATAAACTAGTTTACCTTCGGGTCTCCTAACTCCAAAAATATGTTCAGGATCAACCTCTACCTATCTGTTTTACTTTTTTTACCTGCGGTATTGCTGGCACAGCATAAAATCAGCGGGAAAGTAACGGACAACAAAAAACATCCGTTGCCAGGCGTGAACGTGTACATTAAAGGATCTTACGATGGCGCCACCAGCAAAGCTGACGGCAGCTTTACATTTACCACTACAGAAGCGGGAGAACGTATCTTGGCTGCTACCTTAAGCGGCTATCAGCCTCTGGAAATAAAAATCAATACAGAGAGCGGAGAACAGCTGTCCATTATTCTGAAAAATGCGGCCAATGCGCTGCGCGTCGTTACTATTTCTGCCGGCAGCTTTGAAGCCAGCGACGATAAAAAAGGCACCGTGCTGAAACCGCTGGACATCGTGACCACGGCGGGTGCCGGCGCAGATATCGTCAACGCTATCAAAACACTGCCGGGAGCGCAGCAGACCAACGATCGTGAAGGCCTGTTTGTGCGCGGTGGCACCGGCTATGAAACACAGACATTAATTGACGGCATGCTGGTACGGAACCCATTTTCTTCCAGTCTGCCAGACGTACCGGGACGGGGCCGTTTTTCCCCCTTTCTTTTTAAAGGCACTACTTTCAGCAGCGGCGGCTATTCCGCGCAATATGGCCAGGCGCTTTCTTCTGCCTTAGTGCTGGAATCCACTGACCTGCCCCAGCGCTCTTCTTCCAGCGTGGGCCTTTCGGTGATTGGTGCCAGTGCAGGCGTGGAGAACCTTTCCCGCGATAAAAAATCTTCCTGGGGCGTGGAAGGCGATTATACCAACCTGGCTCCTTACTTTCAGGTGATGAAGCCCAAACAGACACCCAACCTCGGTCCGGAAATTATCGGCACTTCCCTGAATTTTCGCAGGAAAACATCTTCCACGGGGCTGCTAAAGTTCTATGGATACGGCAACTGGAGCAGAATGGGCTTTAGCTCTCCCAGTATTGAATATCCGGGAGATATGGAATCCTATCAGGTCCGTAACGGTAACATCTATACGAACATGACGTACCGCGAAAACCTGGGAAAAGACTGGCGGATATACGTTGGGGCTTCTTTTAGTAATAACCGCGACAATATCGCCACAGACACGCTCGGTAAAAACCAGACGCCTGCCGATATCCGGGTACGGTCATCACTTAGCCAGTCACGCGTGATGCTGACCCGCAACATCGGCCAGTTTTCCGCGGTGCGTTTTGGCGGAGAATACCAATATGCCACGGAACAATTTTCCTTTAACCAGCGGCCTTTCAACTACGCTGACAACTATACGGCCGCCTTTGCGGAAGGTGACATCTATTTCACGCCCAGCTTTGTCGGCCGGGTAGGCGGCAGGGCAGAATATACCTCCGTGCTGGCGAAGATGAACATCGCCCCGCGGGTGTCACTGGCGTATAAAATGGACAACTACAGCCAGTTCTCTGTGGCATACGGCGATTATTACCAGAAGCCCGAACCACAGTATATCCGCTTTGACCACGGTCTCGGCTATATGAAAGCCACCCATTACATCGTCAGCTATCAGCGCGTGGCGTCTGACTACACTTTCCGGACAGAGCTCTTCTATAAGCAATATGCTGACCTGGTGAAGACAGTGCCCTACTACAGCAATAACGGGAAGGGATATGCGAAAGGCATTGAGGTGTTCTGGCGGGACCGGAAAAGCATCAAAAACGTGGACTACTGGATTTCGTATTCCTACCTCGATACCAAACGTGACTATCTGAATTATCCGAAAGAAGTGCAGCCTGACTTTGCCGCTACGCACACGGCCAGTCTGGTATACAAACATTTTTTTCCAAAACTGAGCACTAACCTCGGACTTACCTATACCTTCGCCACCGGCAGGCCTTACTACAACCCAAACCTGCCGGCTGATAAGTTTATGTCAGATAAAACCATCGATTACCACGCGCTGGGCGTCAGTGCCAGTTATCTGACCACTATCCGCAAGGCGTTTACCATCTTTGTGCTGAGCGTGAGCAATGCGCCGGGCAATAAACAGGTATTCGGTTACCGTTATTCCAGTGATGGGCTGCGCCGGGGAGAAATTACTCCCAACGTACCACGGTTTATTTTCCTGGGGATGTTTATGAACTTCGGTATAGACAGAAGACAAGACGTTATCAATAACTTATAATTCACACACATATGAAACGTTTACTCCTTTCCCTTTTTATGATTGGCGGGCTGGCAACAGTCGCCGTAGCGCAATCCGCGCAATATCAGGACGCTATGTCCAAACAAGTGGCTGATCTGGACAGCAGCAGCAGCTTTGCTCCTGATGCGCTCGTAGCCAAAATCAACACTTTTGAACGCATCGCGGAAGCAGAAAAAACGCAGTGGCTGCCGTATTATTATGCCGCCTACTGCCAGGTGATGTCCTGCTTTGTGGGACAGGACAAAGGCAAGATTGATGAAGTGGCGGACAAAGCTGCCGCCAACCTGGACAAAGCCGAAACATTAAACCCGAAGAGCTCTGAAGTGGCCTGTATCCGTTCACTGGTGGCTTCAGCCCGGCTGATGGTAGACCCGGCCAGCAGAGGCATGAAATACGGTATGGAAGCCGGTCAGCAGATCGAGCTGGCTAAAACATACAATGCCGAAAACCCGCGTGTGTACCTGTTGTTGGGCCAGTCGCTGCTGTTCACTCCGGAACAGTTTGGCGGCAGCAAATCAAAAGCTAAGGTAATGCTGGAAACAGCGCTGCAGAAGTATGCGGCCTTTAAGCCGGAAAGCGCTATTGCGCCACACTGGGGCGAACCTTACGCGAAAGAGCTGCTCTCCAAAGCCCAGTAGTCTGGTTATTGGGTTATTTTGAGATTTCGTTATTTGATTTACTGATTTTGAGATGGTTTTATTTTAAGATCAGTAAATCAAATAAAAAATAATAAGATATCTAAATGTGTAAATGCTATGGATTTTAAAGATCTGGACCCGGTACTTCATTCACAATTGCGGTTGGCGATCATGAATGTTTTGTTGAGTGAAAAAGAAGCGGAGTTTACGCTATTGAAGGAGAAGACGAATGCAACTGCCGGTAATCTGAGTGTACAGATCAATAAATTGCGGGATGCTTCTTATATAGAGGTGATCAAGCAGTTCAGGGACAACTATCCGCAGACGTTATGTAAGATTACGCCTGCGGGCAGGAAAGCATTTGAGAATTATGTGCATGCCATTCAGGCTTACCTGAAAGTGGGCAAATCGAAGTAGCTGGTATTTTATTCAGAAGCCAGTTCTGTTTTCTTCAGCGGGTTGCGGGTATTTTCCGCGTAACGTTCCCGTTGTTCGATGATATCAAGGCAAGTGAAGATGGCTTGTCTGAAAGAGTTGGGATCGGCCAGGTTTTTACCGGCGATATCGAAGGCGGTGCCGTGGTCCGGTGAAGTACGGACAATATTGAGGCCTGCCGTATAGTTGATGCCTTCGCCGCTGGCGAGGGACTTAAAGGGTATCAGGCCCTGATCGTGGTACATGGCCAGTACGCCGTCAAACTGCTGGAACATTTCCCGGGCGAAGAACGCGTCTGCGCTGTAGGGGCCAAAACAAAGGAGGCCATTGCCTTTTGCGTGACGGATAGCCGGGATGATCTGATCAATTTCTTCCTTGCCGATCAGGCCTTCGTCTCCTGCGTGGGGATTGAGCCCCAGCACTGCAATACGTGGTTTGTCTATACCAAAGTCTTTTATCAGGCTTTCCTTCATCAGTTGCAGCTTGGCCAGGATATTTTCTTTAGTGACATATCTGGAGACTTCCGCAATGGGCACATGCTCGGTGAGGAGGCCTACGCGCATATTATCGGCGGTCATGAACATCAGTACGTCTTTGGCATTGAAGGCTGCTTTCAGGTAAGGCGTATGACCGGTATAGTTGAATTGCTGGCTTTGTATATTGTTTTTATGGATGGGGGCTGTTACCAGACCCTGCACATGGCCGTCTTTCAGGCATTGGATGGCCACTTCCAGTGCACGGGCAGCGTATTTGCCGCCGGCTTCGTTGAGTACGCCCGGTGTGATCTGCACCTCTTCTTCCCAACAGTTATAGACGTTTACCTGCTTGTGGTTCAAACGGGTGAAATCCTTTATAGACTGGTAGTTGAAATTATTTTCGTTCATCAGCTTCCGGTAGAAGTTGATGGTTTTATTAGATGCGAAGATCACCGGCGTGCAGAACTCCATCATCCTTGCGTCGAGAAAGGTTTTGATGATGATTTCTGCGCCAATGCTGTTGATATCACCGATGGTGATGCCGATAACCGGTTTGTTGGTCTGTGTACTCATACTGATATTGCCTCCAATGAGAGGCAAATATAGCCAGTTTGCGGGAGAAAATATTACGCCTTTGGCAGAAACAGGCTTATCTTTGCAGCCACGCATGTATACATTAAAAAAATCGCTGGGACAGCATTTCCTCACAGATGAGAACATGTGCAGGAAGATTGTGGAGTCCCTACCTGTAATTGAAGGCCAGCAAGTGCTGGAAGTGGGGCCTGGTGGCGGGGCCATCACCAAGTACCTGTTGCAGCTGCCAGGCATTCATTTTAAGGCCGTGGAGCTGGACACAGAGAAAGTACAATACCTGGAGAAGACCTATCCTGCCATTCAGGGCAAGCTGATCAACGAGAGTATTCTTGAGACAGCCTTGCCTTTTGAAGGCCAGTTCCGCATCATCGGTAATTTCCCGTACAATATATCCACACAGATCATGTTCCGTTTGCTGGAATGGCGGGAGCATGTGGACGTGGCCGTGGGGATGTTCCAGAAGGAAGTGGCTGTTCGTATTGCTTCAGCGCATAAGAGCAAGGAATATGGCATTCTGAGCGTGCTGTTGCAGGCTTTTTATAAAGTGGAGTACCTCTTTGAAGTGCATGAGAACTGTTTTAATCCGCCGCCGAAAGTGAAATCGGCCGTTATCCGGCTTACGCGGCTGGAGCAGCCGGCAGATATTGCCTCTGAGCGGAAATTCACCGTGCTGGTGAAAACAGCCTTCAATCAGCGCCGGAAGCAGCTCCGTAATCCGTTGAAACCCCTGTTTGACAAGGAAACTTTGCAGGACCCGATTTTTACCAAGAGGGCTGAAGAATTGACTGTTGCTGAATTTGCAGCATTATCCCATAAGATGATATGAGCAGAAAAGTATTAATTACCGCTAAAGTACATCCATATTTAACGGACCAGTTGCAAAACAAGGGCTTTGAAGTTGTTTATGAGCCTTCTATCTCTTACGATGGCGTGTACAGTGCCATCCAGGATTGTGTGGGTTTGATTGTGACCACCCGGATACGGGTAGATAAGCAAATAATTGACCATGGCCGGCAGCTGCAGTGGATAGGCCGGCTGGGCTCCGGTATGGAGCTGATAGACGTGCCTTATGCAGAAAGCAAAGGCATTCACTGCGTGAGCAGCCCGGAAGGCAATATGGACGCTGTGGGCGAACAGGCTGTGGGGATGTTGCTTTGCCTGATCAATAATATCCTGCGTAGTAATATAGAGTTGCGCGAAGGTATCTGGGAGCGTGACGGTAACCGTGGGTATGAGCTGAACGGCAGGACCGTGGGCATTATCGGTTACGGCCATACCGGCAGCAGCTTCGCACGCAAGCTCAAAGGTTTTGATGTGAACATCCTGGCATATGATAAATACAAAAAAGGTTTTGGTACGGCCGATGTGAAAGAAGCCAGCCTGACCGATATCTTTACCAAAGCCGATGTGGTGAGCCTGCATTTGCCGCTGACGGAGGAAACGCTGCATATCGCCAATATGGCCTTTTTTCAGTCGTTCAACAAGCCTGTTTGGTTTATGAACACTGCCAGGGGCAAGCTGGTGAACAACACCGATCTGATTGCCGCCCTGGAGCAGGGCATTATTGGCGGTGCCTGTCTTGACGTATTGGAAAATGAAAAACTGAGCACCTATACACCGGACGAAAAAGAGCAGCTGAATTGGTTGCTGAAGGCCCGGAATGTAGTGGTGACGCCACATATAGCCGGTTATTCCCACGAAGCGAGCATTAAAATGGCGCGTATCGTGCTGGAGAAGCTAAATATCCTGTAGGAGCTCGTCCGGAGTTCCTGAGTCCTGAATTAAATTGTTGATTTTCAATCAATTTGATTCGGTAGGGTGCTTTTTTTTCTTTATCCGGAATTTATTATATTTGCAATAACACCCGTAAACAACGCTTCTGTGCAAATGGAGGCGTTGATTTTTTTTTCTTATAACCATAAAAAACAAGCAGGTTATGTCTGGCATAAACTACGTTACGAAAGAGACCCTGGACCAAATGATGAACGAGCTCACACTTCTTAAAACGAAGGGCCGTGCAGAGATTGCCCGTGCTATTTCTGAGGCACGGGAAAAGGGGGACTTGAAGGAAAATGCCGAATATGATGCCGCCAAAGAAGCGCAGGGTATACACGAGGCTAAAATTGCAACGCTGGAATCGGCCATCGCCACTTCCCGCATTGTAAGTGCAGATGCTATCGATACATCCAAAGTATCTATTTTATGTAAGGTTACCATTACCAATACAGCCAACAAGAAGACGGTTACCTATCAACTCGTTTCTGAGACAGAGGCTGATTTGAAGGCGGGCAAGATTTCTGTTACCTCACCGATTGGCAAGGGGCTGCTGGGCAAGCATGTAGGTGACATTGCAGAGGTGCAGGCGCCTAATGGTGTTATTAAATTCAAGATTGACAGTATTTCAGTATGATCCCCGGGTCCTGCTGAATCACCATATGGAAGGGGTTGCAGTGATGCAGCCCCTTTTTCATTTTGTTATTTTATTATTTTGATATTTGGGGGATGTAAGATTTCCTTATTTTAAGGATGTAATAAAACCGCTCATTAAATAACCAAATAAATAAATAATAAAATAACACAATATGACAATCTTCACTAAGATTATTAAAGGCGAGATACCCAGTTATAAAATTGCGGAGAATGAGCATTTTTATGCATTTCTGGACATTTTTCCGTTGATGAAGGGGCATACGCTGGTGATTCCCAAAGTAGAAACGGACAAGTTTTTCGACGTATCGGATGATTTGTTGAGGGAGTGGCTGGTATTTGCCAAGCCTATTGCGCAGGCGATTGAGCGGGTGGTGCCTTGTAACCGGGTAGGTGTGAGTGTGGTGGGGCTGGAAGTGCCTCATGCGCACATGCATCTGATTCCGATTAATTCTGTACAAGACATGAATTTTTCGCGCGGCAAGCTGAAACTGTCAGAGGAGGAGTTTAAAGCAATCCAGGAACAGATAGTAGCGCAGCTGTAGTAATTATGACTTCACAGGGATATTGAACCGGAATCCGACACCGTGCAGTGTTTCCAGTTTTACATGTGGATCAGACTTGAAGTGTTTTCTTAGTTTGGTCACAAAAACATCCATGCTCCGGCCCAGGAAGTAGTCGTCTTTACCCCACACATGGGATAGTATATCTTCCCTTTTCAGTGTTTTATTGGGGTTTTCGCACAGGTATCTGAGCAATTCGGCTTCTTTCTGGGTAAGGGAAATGGAGATTTCTCCGGTTTCGTTGTAGAGGCGGAGGTCTTCATAGTCAAACATCAGTTTGCCGATAGCGAACGTGGTGCTTCTTTTGGCTATCTGGCTTCTGGTCCTTTTCAGGAACACTTCTATGCGCAGGATCAGTTCCTGCATGCTGAAAGGTTTGCTGATATAGTCATCAGCCCCGGTCCGGAGGCCGGCGATACGGTCTTCTTTTTCGTTTTTGGAAGTCAGGAAGAGAATAGGAATGTGGTCATTGACTGTGCGGATCTGTTGCGCCAGCGTGAGGCCGTCTTTTTTAGGCATTACCACGTCGAGCAAACAAATATCGAAAGTGCGTAACTGGAACTGCTCCCACGCGGCCTGGCCGTCTATACTGTGCACAACATCGTAGCCCGCTTCTTCCAACCGCTTCTTTGTAACTGCACCAATATATTCATCATCTTCCACCAATAGGATTCTTGCTTTCATATTTGCCTGATGCTGATTAATAAAAAGCTTGTTGCGCAATTCATGCTTAACAAATGATGGTCATTTTTCATAGTGATGCTAATTTTCCGGCCTTTGCCGGGTTAGCCGTTTATTCAGGATGAACAATTTCAAACAAAGTAACTACATTTTACGAATTTATGAAATAACCTTTTTGGCTATTTCGAAATCCTTTCAGGGTGTTTTTGCAAAAACTGTTCCCATCCTTTAGCCTTGCTTACAGCGGCGAGCGGGCTGCTTTCCTGGTAGAAGTGGCAGACTGCCACGGCCAGGGCATCAGTTGCATCGAAGTAATCAGGCCGTTCACCGATACTGAGAATGCGTTGCAGCATCAGCCACACCTGTTCCTTGTCAGCGTTGCCATTGCCGGTGACCGACTGTTTCACTTTTTTTGGGGAGTACTCTGTTACCGGCAAACCGGCATGCATAGCAGTGGCAATGGCCACGCCCTGCGCTCTCCCAAGCTTTAGCATACTTTGTACGTTCTTCCCAAAGAAAGGCGCTTCAATGGCGAAGCTGGTTGGTTGGAACTGCCGGATCAATTCATTTACGCGGGCGTGAATCAGTTGTAAGCGTTCGTAATGGTCCTTCATCCGGGATAATTTCAGGACATCCATTTCTATCAGACTGGCTTTTTTGCCTTCCACGTGGATCAGTCCATACCCCATAACCAGGGTGCCGGGGTCAATGCCTAGAATTATTTTTGCCTTGTTTGCCAACCACAGTATATTTTTGCAAAAATCTTGATATCTGAACAAAAGTACCAAAATAATTCTCAATTACTTATTAGGAGCAGTGCTTTTTGGCTGGCTGGGTTACTCTATCTATCATCAGTTGGCCCATCGCGAGAACCTGGAACAGTCGCTGGCGCATATGAGCAGAACGCTGCAGGAGAAGGGCTGGATAGGATTACTGTTGGTGCTGGTGCTGATGTTTTTCAACTGGGGACTGGAAGCCAAAAAGTGGCAGAAGCTGGTCCGCCCCCTGGAACCTATCTCTTTTATGAGGGCTTTCAGCGCCATCCTTTCGGGGGTATCGTTCTCGATCAACACCCCTAATCGTATAGGCGAATACGGTGGGCGCATCCTGTACCTGAAGAACCACAATAAGCTCAAAGCCATTGCCGCCACTATTGTAGGAAGCTTTAGCCAGCTCATTGTGACTGTTATTTTTGGGTTAATAGGCATGCTCTATTATCTCAATAACTTTACGCTGGTAAAGGAAAACAGCTATTTCCCCCCGAACTTCTGGGAGAAAATTGTGTTTGGTATACTGGTAGTAATTTGTGTGCTGACGATATTGTTATATTTTCGGCTACAGATTATTCTGGCTGTATTCGAAAAAGTCAGGTTCCTGCGAAAAGCAAAGGTCTTTGTACAAATTATTGTGCGTTATTCTGCAGGGGATTTACGTTACCTGTTGCTGCTTTCAGCCGCCCGCTACGTGGTCTTCTCGGCACAGTATTTGATTTTGTTGGACGCGCTGGGACTGGAGTTTTTGTGGTGGCAGGCTTTCCTGTTGAATAGCGTCATCTACCTTGTAATGGCCATGGTGCCTACCATCGCTATCGCAGAACTTGGAATCCGTGGGAAAGTCAGCATTTACTTCCTCGGACTGCTCAGTACCAATACAGCCGTTATTATAGCAGCCACGGGAGGTATCTGGTTAATCAACCTTTGTCTGCCGGCAGTGATTGGAAGTGTGCTGCTCCTCGGTGTAAAAATATTTAAGGACAAATAGCTTCCCGCAATGAGGTACCTTCTGCTAATTCTCTTATGCTTCGCCTGTGTAACCCCCGCTCACGCGCAAAATGACTTCTGTTCTATCCGTAATTCCAGTTTCAATGTTGGCGAAAGTATCACCCTCAAAGTGATGTATAACCTCGGTAAAATGTACGTAGGTGCCGGCGAGGCCGTCTTTACCGTAGCCCTGGAACGTTTTGCCAACCGCGACGTATACCACATTACCGGCGATGGCCGCACCTTCCGTGCCTATGACTGGATATTCAAAGTACGCGATAAATACGAAACCTGGCTGGATACCGCTACCATGCAGCCACTGAAGTTTCTCCGCAATGTGAACGAAGGCGGGTACAAAATCTATAATAACGTGGTGTTTAATCAGGCCGCTCACCAGGCTGTCAGCACCAACGGCACCTTTACCGTGCCTCCCTGTGTACAGGACGTGATCAGCTCCATCTACTACGCCCGTAATATCGATTTCTCCAGGTACCAGGAGGGAGATAAAATCCCCTTCGCCATGTTCCTCGATGACCAGGTGTATAATATCTATATCCGATACCTCGGAAAGGAAGAAATCAATACCCGCTTCGGCAAATTCAGGGCTATCAAATTCAAACCGCTGCTGATCAAAGGCACCATCTTTGAAGGTGGAGAGAAAATGACCGTATGGGTAAGCGACGACGCCAATAAGGTGCCACTGCGGGTGGAAAGCCCCATCTCCGTAGGGAATATTATCGTGGACATGGTCAACTACAGCAACCTCCGGCACCCCTTCACCTCGTTGATAAAACAACGATAAAATATTTACCGCCCTGAAAATGAATAGATTTAACAATTCTTTGGGGCGCCACCGTCCAAATTTTAACGACCTTTCGTGCCGTAGAAAAACTTTATATTTGTTATAATCAACCCTTTATGATTATGGAAGAACGTAAACCGAAAATATTACTGGCGGAAGATGACACCAACCTGGGCATGGTACTTAAAAACTACCTCGAACTGAATGACTATGATGTGGAATTATGCCGCGACGGTATCCTGGCACTGGCTGCCTTCCGTCGCGAAAAATTCGACATCTGCCTGCTGGACATTATGATGCCCAATATGGACGGCTTTAAACTGGCGGAAGAAATCCGGGACGTAGACCCTGATATCCCCCTGTTTTTCCTCTCCGCCAAAACCATGAAGGAAGACATCATCCAGGGCTATAAGCTGGGAGCCGATGATTATATCTCCAAACCTTTCGATAGCGAACTGCTGCTGCTCAAAATCAAAGCTATCCTGAAACGCAACCAGGAACTGAACAGCAAAGAAGAAGAGCAGCACGAATTCCAGGTAGGCTCCTACGCCTTCAACTCCCGTTTACGTACCCTCGCGCATAACGGCGACAGCCACACGCTCTCCCCTAAAGAGAACGAGCTGCTGCACATGCTCTGTGAACATAAAAACGACCTGCTGCCCAGGGAACTGGCGCTGAAAAAGATATGGGGCAGCGACACCTACTTCAACGGCCGCAGTATGGACGTATATATCGCCAAACTCCGCAAATACCTGAAAGACGACCCGAACATCGAAATCGTGAACATTCACGGGAACGGATTCAGACTGGTAGTGAAAGAGAACCCGTGATGGCCATGATTTGACCGATAACAATTTAATTAATGATAAAGGAATGCCCCCATTGACATGCAATGGGGGCATTTCTTTTAAATATAATGACGTAGCCCGCTATGATCTTATATAACCATGGACGTCGGCCACTATTCAGGCAATCAGGGATCAGAAAAGCAGGTTGCTGCCTCCCCGGAACGGCGTTTTCCCCAGGTGCACATATGCCTTTTCCGTTACCTCACGGCCCCGGGGCGTACGTTTGATAAACCCTTCCTGGATCAGGAACGGTTCGTATACCTCTTCCAACGTACCGGCTTCTTCGCCCACTGCGGTGGCAATGGTAGTGATGCCTACCGGACCGCCTTTAAAGTTTTCGATGATGACCTGCAAAATGCGGTTGTCCATTTCATCAAGACCATATTCATCTACATTGAGGGCTTTGAGGCTGAGCTGCGCAATTTCAAGGTCGATGACGCCGTTGCCAATCACCATGGCAAAGTCACGTACCCGGCGCAGTAGCCCGTTGGCGATACGGGGCGTGCCACGGGACCGGCGGGCAATCTCCCCGGCAGCGTCAGATGTGATTTTAGAGCCCAGTAACCCTGCCGCCCGCCAGATGATTTTCTGTAGCGTGGCAGCATTGTAGTATTCCATCCTCGACTTGATGCCAAAACGGGACAACAGGGGAGCGGTGAGCAGCCCCGAGCGGGTAGTGGCGCCAATCAGTGTGAAAGGGTGCAGGTTGAGCTGTATGGAGCGGGCATTAGGCCCGGTATCAATCATAATGTCTATACGATAATCTTCCATGGCGGAATACAGGTATTCTTCCACCACGGTGCTTAGCCGGTGTATCTCATCGATGAACAGCACGTCTTTGTCCTCCAGATTGGTCAACAAACCGGCCAGGTCGCCGGGCTTTTCGATTACCGGCCCGGAAGTTTCCCGGATATTAACCCCCAGCTCATTGGCCACAATGCGTGACAGCGTGGTCTTACCCAGGCCCGGAGGACCGTGGAACAGCACATGGTCCAGCGCTTCCCCGCGCATTTTGGCAGCTTTGATGAATATCTTCAGGTTTTCGATGATCTGGTCCTGTCCCGAAAAATCAACGATTTCCCGGGGTCTGATACTGTTCTCAAACTCTTTCTCAGCGGCACTGAGCTTATTTTCTTCTGGTCTTAAGTTCGGATTGGACATAATACTCATCAAAAATACCAAATTATATTAACCCGATTACTGTATATTGAAGATGGTGAGCCCCATTGTGCTACCCTCATTTTCAACCAATCCCGTTTATACTATGCGCCAGCAATCCCCTCTTACCATTCTGGTGGCCTGTATAGGCCTGTTGTTTTTTTGTTACCTGCCTCTGCATGGACAAAATACTTTTCATAAATATGACCACTGGCGCTACCGCGTCGCAACCAGTTTTCACCCGCCTGCCTATAGTTACACTGACAGGATCTATGATATTACCGTACTAGCGGCTGATAAACACCATGCATTGCTTTCCTGTACGCTGTTGTATGCCGATGACAGTACAGAAAACCTCCGGGGCAGGTACCATTTTGTAAGTTCCGATCCTGCTACCTGGACGGCATGGGACTCAGATGTCATGGTGACGATGGCTTTGCTGAATCAGCCGGTAGTACTGAACGTGACGGATCATGAATGGCTAGGTAAAATCGATGGCATAGCTGCTGTGGTGGATAATGCCCAACAGCATTGGCAGCTGCCTCCCAGGTTATTGGACTACTTACGCAGTATGATATACGTACATGTATATGATGACCTCAACCTGCTGTTTAAGCGCCAGCCTCATAAATTAAAGCCGGGCCACCAATGGAAAGCTCGCGGTGCGTCATTTCGTGTAAAGGCTGTAACACCGGCAACGGTGGATATGTCGTCTGTAGCCCATGTTACAGGTGATTCCCTGAATATTGATATATGGGAGGAATACGCCATGCTGCGGGAAAGCAATATGACGGACTGGCTGCGGGATACAATTGTAGTAGTGGACCAGCACCGGAAGACGGCCACGTACAGTACACATATCGTCAACGCTCATTTATTGCCTATAGACACAACCCTGCTGCCAGCAGATACGGCGTTGCTGCGGCAGTGTATCCTGAAAAGTCCCTGGCATCATCATGCTTTATTATATCACTATCCTACAAAGGTGTTAATGCATCCCGCCGGAAAAATGGTAGCATTGCAGGCAATTAAACGAGATGATGTTATCTTACAGGTTTGTAAGGCAACAGCTATCCAACTGTCCAAACAACAACCAGAACGAAATACAACAGACAAAACCGCTCATGAAAAAACTGATCTTATCATTGGCTGCGGGGTGTATGCTCACCACCGGCTACAGTCAACAGATACCGCAAAAAGAAGTTGCCCGTATTATCAACACGCTGGCTGCTGACGATATGCAGGGCCGCCAGTCCGGAACACCCGGGTCTGACAAGGCCGCTGCATTTATCAGCGATGAATTTAAAAAAGCTGGCCTGCTGCCGTTGCCCGGTGAGCAATCTTATCTGCAACGCTTTAGCTATTACGGACTTCACACCACAAGCACTGCGATGACCGTCAACGGTACGGCCAAAGACTGGCCTGTAGTGGCAGTAGGGCCTTCACGGCATATACAGCTGCGGCGGGACACAGCTACCTGCACGGAGATGCGTGCCGGTAACCCTGATGAATTGCGCGCCGCACTGGGCAAACGCAAGTCGCTGCAAAAGAATATGATCGTATGGCTGGCCCCTTCGCTGAGCGGTTATATCGCCAATCTGGAGGGCAGTATCTCCAGCAGGATGTACGCCAGTGAACAGGCAGTGCCTGCAGATACCGCTAAATGGCAGATGGTGCTGGTGCTGGAGAAAGAACCGTTGACAGCGCAGGACAACTGGTCCGTGGAACAAACCCGCAGCGTAAGGGCGCAGGAGTTCACCAATGTGGCCGGTATGATCAAAGGCGAAAGCAAACCGGATGAATATGTGATCTATTCCGGTCACTATGACCACCTGGGGATACTGCCTGCTGAAGCAGGCGACAGCATCGCCAACGGAGCGGATGATGATGCGTCCGGTACTACCGCGGTGATCATGCTCGCCAATTACTTTAAGAAGAAACATCCGGCGCGTTCCCTGATTTTTGTGGCTTTCACCGCAGAGGAGATGGGAGGTTACGGTTCTTCTTATTTCTCCGGGCATATGGACCCTGCCAAAGTGGTGGCGATGTTTAATATTGAAATGATCGGTAAGGAGTCCAAATTTGGTAAGAACAGCGCGTTTATTACCGGATTTGAAAAATCAGATTTTGGTACTATTCTGCAAAAGAACCTGGCAGGATCTGAATTCCGTTTTTATCCCGATCCTTATCCGGAGCAGAACCTGTTCTATCGTTCAGACAACGCCAACCTGGCCAAGGTAGGAGTGCCTGCACATACGATCTCTACCACGCAGATTGATAAAGACCAGTTCTATCATACTGTGAAAGATGAAGTATCAACCCTTGATATTAAAAATATTACAGACATTATTAAAGCCATCGCTGTTAGTTCAGGGACTATTGTGAATGGTACGTCAACGCCTACACGTATAGTGCCTGTTGAACGATAGAGGCGGTCTCTTGCATATGCCGGTAGAACGTTAACGCATACACGCATAATGCCTGCTTTCCAATAGGGACGGCCATCATATATTTATCCGGTTGAGTGAGCTCAACCGGATTTTTTATGTTTAATTAATACTTAATCAGTTTTTTTTTCGAATTTCTTGTTTATTTTTATGGCCAATATTTCCCCAAGTAGTCATTTAAAACCATATCAATATGAAAACCGGAATCCTACAATTCTGCGGTGCGCTTGGCATTGCAACCATGATGCTCGCATCATGTTCAAAAGACATGTCGGGGCCAGATCAGCAGCCAACGCCTGATGTGAAGGACTCTACATCTATCAACTACGAAATCGCTGCGGTTAACCCAACGTACACCTTAACACCCGATGCTGCGGGCCGTTTGTCTGCCATTACCGGCGACGCTTCTATGGCCAAGAGCTCCGGTGGATTTGATATTACGTGGGACACCGCCACTGCCCGCCTGCGGGAAATCCGCTTCGATGCCAAACGCGGTAAAGATGAACTGGAATTCAGATTAAAGACAGACCGTCAGATTGATCTCAAACAGATCCCTGCTCAGCTGGGCGCCATCAAAATTCCGCTGGGCACTTACCAACAGGTGAAAGTATACGCCAGAGTGGAAGGAGACAAAAACAACCCTGCTGTCAGATTAATAGGATTCCTCACCTGGGACGGAAAGAAAATCCCGATGGAAATCCTGTTGTCCGGCGTGATTGAATTACAGGCCCACGGAAAAGATGTGGTGGTAACAGACAAAAACATCGACTGGAAAGGCTCTCTCAAAATCTCTATGGACCTGATCCTGACCAAGCTGCAGGTGGGTGACTTCACTGGCTCTTTTACCAACGGAAAACTTAAAATCAGTGTAGACGTCAATGGTAATCTGCACAACAAAGTGGTGGACGCGCTGGAAAACAGCATGAGCGTTGATCATACCCACGATTGATTGTCAATGTAACTGATGCGGTAAAAAACTTGCAAAGAAGCAGGGAGGTGAATGCTTGCGGCCTCCCTGCCTTCTTTGTTTGCTATTTATTGCAGGATTAAACGTGACAGTACGGCAAAATGGTCGGAAGCAAAGCGGCCGCCCCATGTCTGGGATATGGACGCGTGTTGCAGCACCTTGAATTTCCCTTTCAGGAAAATATAATCAATAGGCTGGTCGTCCACTTCAGCAGCATGCCATCCGTTGAATGTGCCGGTAGGGCCGTAATGGGGCGTGGCGCTGATGCTTTTGCTGTCAGTGAAATGCAGCGGGTTGCTGGTGTCCATGACTACCTGTATCGGCTCGTCATCGGGCGTGGCGTTGAAGTCACCGGTAATAATGGCTGGTGTAGTACCGGCGATTGTATGTACCTGCTGTAACAGGAAACGTGCGCTTTCCCGGCGGGCTGTTTTGCCCATGTGGTCAAAGTGGGTATTAAAATGATAGAATACTTTTTTTGTTTGTTTGTCCCTGAACAGGCCCCATGTTACAATACGGGTAATGGCAGCGTCCCACCCTTTGCTGCCAGGGACTTCCGGCGTTTCTGATAGCCAGAACGTGGCGGTTTTCAGTAGCTGCAACCGGCTGGTATCGTAAAAAATGGCGGAGAATTCACCTTTGTTTTTTCCATCCTCACGGCCGCCGCCAATGGATTTGTAGCCGGGCAGCAGCCGGCGCAGGTCTTCCATCTGGTCAAACAGCGCTTCCTGTACGCCCAGCGTATTGGCCTGATGAAATAATACTTCCGATGCTACTTTTTCTTTCCGGTAAGGCCACGCATTGAGGCTGTCGCTGTTGGTGTTCAGCCTGATGTTGAAGGTCATTACCTGCAGCGGTGCCTGTGCCATCGCTGCGCCCATGAGCAGGCATAACAAGCCTGTCAGCCATATGTTTCTCATACTATATCTGTTTAGCCGGTAAAAATATCAATCGTGCGGCTTTATGTCAAGCCGCTAAGGATGGATGGCAGTTTTCAGGGCTGCGAGCTGCGCCAGCAGGATGGCGGTGGATAGGCCCAGCAGCTCACGCATGTTTTTAAGTGCGCGGGCCACCAGCTTGTACGCGCCTTTTACAGAGATGCCCATGATCACGGCAATCTGTTCATAATCCAGTTCCTCGAAGTAGCGGAGATACAATATCTCTTTCTGGCGTGCATTGAGCTGGTTAAGGGCTTGTAACAATTGCTGTTGTTGTGCCTGTAACTGTTCTTTTTTGATATAGGCATGTTCGGTAGAGAAGTGTGCCAGGAAGTCGTGCTCCTGCTGATTGAAGGCTACCACTACTGCGTTCCGGCGAGGACGCAGCCGGTTGTATAATGTGCCGCGCAACGCTACAAGCAGGTAGGGGCGGGCATCTACGGAAGTGCTGAGATTATCTTTGTTCGTCCATAGTTTGATGAACAGCTCCTGTATCACATCCTTCACTACATCATCATTAGGATGCAGGCGCATCCCATATTCATATAACCGCTCAAAATAACGGTCATACAAATGTGCAAATGCCTGTTCGTCGCCTTGTTGTATGGCTGTCCAGAGTGTAGTGTCAGATACTGTTAAAAGGTCCATCTCCTGGTTGATCGGCTAAAAGTACAAAAAAATGTATAGCCGAACCCGGTTGCTTCCTATTCATATAATCATAAAAAAATATGAAAATTATATATCGATATAATATCAATGAAATCAGTACTTCTATAAGTTTTAATTAAAAAATTATAAAAAAATTGAAAAAAAGTGGGGTGTTTTGCGCCGTCCTTGTGTTCTGTAGATGCACGGGGCTAGTTGTTACTTACTCTCCTGTGATGATTACTGTGGTGCTAACGAAGAATTGATATTGGAGCAGAACTACCATTTATTTACCAAAGCGGACTTTCTGGAAGATGCCTTCTTCCTGGAATGGGTGAAGCATGGCACGCCGGAAGCAACCGCTTTCTGGACGGCCTACCGGGATAGCGCGCCTGCTAACCTGGCAGCAATGGAAGACGCCCGGAAAACTCTGACCGCTATCCTGAGCCTGGAACGGATAAGGCCTGCAGCCGCAGATAAAGCACAGGTATGGTCGCAGATACAAATGCATCTGACGAGGGAAACACCAGTGGTGCCCATTGCAAAACCCCGCTGGAAACGCCGGATGGTGGCAGCTGCACTGCTGCCGCTGATGATTTTCGCCGCCTGGTACTTTATGCGGCCTTCCGGTATGCATAGGGTGGAAAGCGGCTATGGGCAACAGGTCCGCGTTAAATTACCGGATGCTTCCGTGGTGATCCTCAACTCACATTCCGTGCTCACCTATCATCACTGGAAAGATGGAAAGCGGGAAGTGTGGCTGGAAGGAGAAGCGCTCTTTGAGGTGAAACATACGGAAGTGCCCGCGGCACAGCATTTCACGGTACATGCCGGCAAAGTGAACGTGGAAGTGCTGGGTACTGTCTTCAACGTAAAACAACGAAGGGAGGTCACGGAAGTATATCTCCGGCAAGGGAAAGTAAAAGTATCGTCCCCGGAAAACGGACAGGTATTGTTATTAAGGCCGGATGAAAAGGCCACTTACCAGCCTCAGAAACAACAACTGGCAAAAAATATCACCGACGCCAAAACCGCACTGGCATGGCGTGAACACAAAATGTTACTGAAACAGACATCTGTCAGGGATATCATTCATACGCTGCAGGATACCTATGGCTTTACCATCATACTGCAGGATACATCCATTGCCAACCGCACCCTGGAGGGAACATTATCCCTGGATAATGTAAATAATGTATTGTTTGAATTGTCTGCAATACTGAATGTAAAAATTGAAAAGAACAATGATACGCTGTACCTGAAAGATAGCGGGCAGCGCGGCTATTAAACAGACATTAAAAAAAACCAAGATCAATGAGGATTTGTACCAGACAAAGCCTTCGGGGCTCCCTGTACCTATGCGTACTGTTACTCACCAGCGTCTGTGCGTTTGCACAGGAAGGAAGGGTTGTCCGCACGGCGGCGGCAATACCGGTAAAATATGCGTTGGACAGGGTAACAGCCATTTACGGCACCACCTTCATGTATGAAGGCGACCTGCTGAAAAACAGAACTACCAATGTGGTGGTGGAAGCACTGAAAGACCGCCCGGTGGAAGAAGTATTGAAGCGAATTCTGTACCCGGCAGAGTTGTTGTTTTTGTATGTAGATAAAAACCATTACACCATCGTGGCCCGGCAGCAAAAAGGGAAAAAGGTGGAAACCCTTGCCCCCGGAGCGATTGCTGCCGATGAAGATCTGCGAACCATCAGCGGTCTGGTCAAAGATAAATCCGAAACACCCCTTCCAGGCGTAACAATTCAGCTGGAAGGCGGCAGAAAGTGGGCGGTAACGGACAATAGCGGCTACTACATCATCGCAGTACCTATGAACGCCCAGGCCCTGATCTTTACTTACGCAGGCATGGAACGCAAGCGGGTGCCCCTGGGCCCGGCGGCCTCGATGAACATCTATCTCGAGAGCAAAACACTGGACGAAGTAGTGGTGACCGGCTACCAGACACTTTCCAAAGAAAGGGCTACCGGCGCATTTTCCACAGTGAAGGCTGCCGATCTCGAAAAACGCCGTATCTCCAGCCTGTCGCAGGTGCTGGAAGGTAACCTGCCCGGCCTGGTAAGCTATAACGGCAGCATCAGCGTCCGCGGTACCAGTACCTTTATGGCCAACAGCGCACCGCTGTATGTGATCGATGGGTTCCCGGTGGAAAACACCTACTATGATATCAGTACCGGGGCGCTGCGTGAATCTGTTCCTAACATCAACCCGGAAGATATTGAAAACATCACAGTGCTGAAAGACGCGGCGGCAGCCTCTATCTATGGCGCCCGTGCTGCCAATGGTGTTATCGTGGTGACTACTAAAAAAGCCAAAGCAGGTACTACCCGCCTTCACTTCTCCGGTGATTTTGCAGTAAAGCCTAAATACGATCTTTCCTATTTGCGCAGAGCCAGTGCCAGCGAGCTGATAGACCTTACCTACAATTACTTCGATAATGACCCCGCCTATAAGGCAAATCCCCTGCAGGAAGCCAACCGCCTGCGCAACTATGCCGGCGCCATCACCCCGGCAGTAGATATCATGCTGCAACTGGCCGAAGGAAAAATTACCCGTGATCAGGCGGATGCCGGCATGGACAAATTGCGCGGTATGGACCTTTATAACAATCAACTGTTGAAGTTATTACGCCCTGCTGCCAATCAGCAATATAACCTGTCTCTTTCCAAAGCCACTGCCGGTAATGCTTTTAACTTTTCCGCCACCTTCCGGAATGACCAGGGCTATCAACGGAGTGACAACAATAAATCACTCGGCCTGAATTTCCGTAATGTGCTGTCGGTCAACAAATGGCTGACTGCCGAAGCTGGCGTATTCCTCAACTATGGCGATTCCAAAGGTCCTGGGTCGGATGCGATATCCCTCACCAGCATGATCAACGGGCAGCTGCCGTTTGAACCCATCTTTGACGCAAACGGTAACCCATTGCCCCTGCGTAACAGCCTGCTGCCGGACGAAGCAGCCGATTATAAAAAATACAATCTCTATTCTCCCGATAGAATATTACAGGACGAACAAAATTATAACCAGGTTCGCCAGCTCGATATCAAAACACGCGCTTACGGTAAGCTGAACGCCCGCATACGTCCCTGGCTGACCTATGAGGGCATGTTCCAGTACGAAAAAAACAACGGCAAATCCGAACAGTTGCTGAACGCCGAATCTTACTATATGCGGGATAAAATGAACAGCTTCACCTACCTCGATACAAAAGGTAATGTGGCTAATAAATTCCCGCAGGGTAACGGTTTCCGTACTTTCAATAACTACCTGCGCGCCTATACGTTGCGTAACCAGGTCAACCTTAACAAGTCATTCGATAAACATGAAATTGTGGCCATCGCCGGTTCTGAAACCCGGGAAGTGAAAAACAACCGCGATTTCATGGCCATGTGGGGCTATGACCCGCTGACATTACAGTATGTGCCAATCAATAATGTCACCGAGCTGATGACCGGCATGACAGGCCTGAACAGGCACCAGGGACGATTGTACAGTTATAAAGACCTGTTGACAAAAGGAGAGGTGATCAACCGTTATTTTTCTTTTTATGGAAATGCCAGCTATACCTACGATGATAAATATATGGTGAGCGGCAGTATCCGGTATGATCTCTCCAATCTCTTTGGCACCAATCCGGCTTATCAGTACCGCCCGTTGTGGTCTGCCGGCGGCAGCTGGATCATGAGCAAAGAAAAATTCATGGAGCATATCTCCTGGATCAATCTCCTGAAACTGCGTGCGTCCTATGGTATCAATGGTAACGTGTCCAAGGAATCCGGTCCTTTTATGACCGTGACTTACGGACTTAATACGCTGACCAACAACCAGACAGGTTCCATTAAATCCCCGCCGAATCCTAATCTGCGCTGGGAGCGGACTACCACCACCAACTTCGGCGTTGACTTTGCGATCCTGAAGGACCGTCTGAGCGGAGCTATCGATGTATATCAAAAGAAAAGCGACGACCTGCTGACTACTGTAACGATCGATCCTGCGCTGGGCTTTGCTTCGGCCATACTCAACAATGGCGCTATGCAGAACAACGGTGTGGAACTGATGCTGAAAGGACAGATCATTCGTCAGCGTAAGTTTGGCTGGGATGTGACCATCAACGGCGCTTTCAACAAAAACAAAGTCACCCGGGTAGACCTCAAACCGGGCACTGCTTCTGCGCTCATCTCCGACGGCGATGCAGGCACCAATTTCCTGCAGGGCAAACCTTATAAAAGCCTGTACAGCTACCCTTATGCAGGCCTAAATAATTATGGGGAGCCGATGATTTACGGCCTTGATGGGGTTGCTGTTAACGCAGCTGTGACCAATCCTGACATCGCGCGGTACAGTGGTTCGCTGGTACCGGTTTTCAGCGGTGCTTTGATTAATAATATCAGCTGGCGCAACTTCCAGTTCTCCTTTATGTTCGTTTACCACCTGGGCAATATGATGCGCGGCGATGCTACGGTTATTGGAAATTTGCCTAACAATGCTGATGTTATCAGTGGTGTGGCTGACAAGGTATGGAAACAGCCAGGGGACGAATTGTACACCAATGTACCACGTATTTCGTGGGAATATGATCCGCGGAAAGCCAGCTTCCGCAGCGCTTATTACCGTTATGGTGACCAGAACGTAGTGAGTGCTTCGTACATCAAAGCACGTAACCTGGCATTAACCTATACGTTGCCGAAGCAGTGGATTAAAAAGATAAAGGTGGCCGATGCCCGTGTACGTTTTCAGGCAGATAACCTTTTCTACATCGGCTTTAATGGCCAGGGTATAGATCCCGAAGCCTGGGGCCTGCGTTCAGGAGGCCGTTACCTGCCCGTTATGCCTGCTTATAACGCAGGGTTTAACATCACACTTTAATTATCATCAGCACAAAAGATATGTATATGAAAAAGATCTTGCCGTTTGTTTTGGGAGGAAGCCTGATGATAGGGGCTGCCGGCTGTAAAAAATACCTCGAGATCGTGCCGAAGGGAGAGAAGGTCCCGCAAACGCTCGCCGACTATAAACCATTAATGGAAAGCAAAGCTGTCCACACATTTGATTATACCAATCAAATCCTGGTGGCTAACGAGTTTTATACACCGTTGCAGCAACAGGTGTCCATTAATCTCACTAACATCAATTTTAACTGGCAGGAAGACAAAAGCCGGGCAGAGCTGATCGTTGACGACGCTGCTTATAACGGTGCCTACGCCGGTATTTTTATCTATAATACTTTGGTGAACAAGGTGCCCGATGCTACTACCGGCAGCGCCGCGGAAAAGGCGCAGCTGGTGGCACAGGCGCGTATCGGCCGTAGCATGTTGTATTTCTACCTGATCACGTCCTATGCTAAAATGTATGATGCGGCTACCGCAGGCACTGATCCGGGTGTGCCTTTTAATATCAGCGGAGATACGGAAGACCAGCCGAAACAGTTGTCTGTGCAGCAGATTTATGATTTTATTTTGAAAGATGTGAATGCTGCCTTGCCGGACCTGCCCAAAGTAGCGGAGAACGGCTACTATGCCAGCAAAGGCGCAGGCTATGCTTTTCTGTCCCGTGTACACCTGTTCATGAAAAACTACAGCGAGGCTGCCTCTTTTGCTGACCTGGCACTCGCCGAAAACAGCGCGCTGTTTGACTACATCGGGTACTATAATGACAACAAAACAATATTTGATAAACCTGTGACTTCCGTTACTGTACCGAAGTTTGAATTCACCAGTCCGGAGAATTACATTTTCCATTACGGCGGAAGCATTGTACAGAACCAGGGCTTTTATGCTTCTTCCGTGCGTTATGCGGATTCTGCACAATTCGACAATGGCGATGTGCGCCGCATAGTGAACCTCGCTCCGAGGAGCCTGGGCGCCAACGGAGAAACGATCTGGGCGTACAGAAGAACAGACAACGTGAACGTAGGCGGTATCCGTACGCCGGAAATGTATTATGTGAAAGCGGAATGCCTGGCGCGCAATGGTAAACTTGCCGAAGCTATGGCGGCGCTGAATACCGTTCGCCGTAAGCGCATATTGCCGGCTGTGTATACCGATGTAACGGCTGGTACCGCGGAAGAAGCCATCCGCCTGATACGCCGCGACCTGTTATGCGAATACCGTGGCACCGGTTTGCCATACCTTACTTATCGCCGCTTCAATAATGACCCGCAGTATAAGGCTACCATCACCAAAATGGAAGGGACCAATACCTATTCCATCAAGCCGGAATCACTCATGTGGATCATGCCTTTTTCTGTGAAAGCACTGGCTTACAATAAGTCTTTACAGCAAAACTCGAAATAGGAAAAACTAAAACCAACCATCGAAAGCAGGTCGCCGGTATTTACCGGCGGCCTTTTTTTATCCGTGGGTGTTACGGTTCAGTTGCAGGATAAGATCGGGGTCGGGGCAGTTTTGCAGGTATTTGTCACGCTCACTGTAGCGGCATACACCGGGATAATCGCCGCGGTAATGCATCATGTCCGTTACAATCTGGAAATGCAGATGTGGAGGCCATCCGCCATTTTCGGCAGGGGTGCCAAACCAGGCGAACTGCTGTCCGGCCGCTATGGGCATCTTTTCGTACAGGCCCTGCAGATTGGAAATGCTCAGGTGGCCGTACAACGTATGGAACGTATAGCCGTCCAGTTGATGTTGCAGGATAATGGTGGCGCCATAGTCCCCGAAGTGGTCATTGAAACGGAAGCTGTGCACATGCCCTTTCAGCGGTGCAGACACAGGCGTGCCGGAAGGGCCCCATACATCGATGCCCAGATGAAGCCTGCGCGGCTCTTCTCCGGCATCAAAATGCGGGCTTACGGCATAGATGGTGCGGTGCTCATTATAACCGCCGATGCCCAGCCGGCAGCCGCCGGAGGCGAGGGTACGGGTAATGTAACGGCAGAACCGGTCTATATTGTTCAGCACAGGTTTGGTGAGGGTCGTATTATTGGCAGTAAAGTCCATGACCAGCAGTTGTTCGTTGGGCTGGAGCAGGGTAATCACCGGATGGAAGGCGGATTGGTGTTGTTTTAATACCTCCTGTAACATATTTTGTCAGCTTAAACTGTACATCTAAATATAAATATTAATTTGTGTATAAAATAATCAGTTGCCCCGTGGTGTATCCTGTCTATGTGTCTGTTGCTTCTCTTCATCTTCCGTTGCATGTGATAACGGAGACGCTGGGCATGTTCATCGGTTTCCGGTATTTCCTGTTCCTGCGGCGGCGCCAGGGCGACCAGGTAGACAGTAATAACCGCATCTGGTCTGTTATTGGCGCTACCTTTGGCGCTTTGTTGGGCAGCCGTCTGCTGGGCGCACTGGAGAACCCTCCCGGGCTGTTACATGCTGCGAATCCACTGTTATATATCTACCAGAATAAAACCATTGTAGGTGGACTGCTGGGAGGATTGATAGGGGTGGAAACTATCAAAAAGCTGGTAGGAGAGCGTCAATCAACCGGCGACCTGTTTACTTATCCGCTGATACTGGCCATGATCATTGGCCGTATAGGTTGTTTCAGCATGGGCATCTATGAAGAGACTTACGGAGTGCCCACCGCTTTGCCATGGGGGATGGACCTGGGAGATGGCCTGATGCGGCACCCGGTGGCATTATATGAAATTGTTTTCCTGTTGACGCTGTGGCAGTTGCTACGTATGGTGAGCCGGCGTTACCGGCTGGTGAGCGGCGCCCGCTTTCAACTATTCATGATCGGATATTTATTATTCCGTTTCCTGCTCGATTTTATCAAGCCCGGCTACCGGTTTCCTTTTGGCCTTGGTGCTATACAACTGGCATGTCTGGCCGGACTGATTTATTACACCCCCGTTATTATTTTCCCATCACGATTAATTGAGAAACAATATGCCTGAGAAAAATTACACGTATTACGACTTTACGGTAAGCATCTGTAGCACTTGCCTGCGACGTGTAGACGCGAAAGTTATATTTGAAGACAACAAGGTATTTATGGTGAAGAACTGTCCCACGCATGGAAGGGAAAAAGTACTGATCGCTACAGACATCGACTACTATAAAAATACCCGGAACTATAACAAACCTTCGGAAGCACCGCTGAAAACCAACACCCGCACGCATTATGGTTGTCCATATGATTGCGGGCTTTGTCAGGACCATGAGCAGCATTCCTGCCTTTCGGTGATTGAAGTGACGGACCGCTGCAATCTTACCTGTCCTACCTGTTATGCCATGTCTTCACCTCACTATGGGCGGCACCGTACGCTGGAGGAGATAGAGCGGATGCTGGACATCATCGTGGATAATGAAGGCCAGCCCGACGTAGTGCAACTCAGCGGCGGCGAACCGACTATTCATCCACAGTTTTTTGAAATACTGGACATCGCGAAGCGGAAACCTATCCGCCACCTGATGATCAATACCAACGGGATACGTATTGCGAAGGACAAGGAATTTACCGCCCGGCTTGCAACGTACATGCCTGACTTTGAGGTGTACCTTCAGTTCGACTCCTTCCGGCCGGAAGCGCTGGAACGCATGCGGGGAAAAGATCTGACCGAAACCCGTAAACAGGCGATTGAAAACCTGAATGAAGTCAATCTCAGCACCACGCTGGTGGTGACGCTGCAACGTGGCGTCAATGAAGACGAGATGGGAAGCATCATTGACTATGCCCTGCAACAGCGGTGCGTAAGGGGCGTTACTTTTCAGCCGGTACAGGTGGCGGGCCGCACAGATGATTTTGACCCGGCTACCGACCGTATAACGTTGACGGAAGTACGTCAGCGAATACTGGAGCAGTCGCCCGTTTTTAACGAGCATGATATCATCCCGGTTCCCTGTAACCCGGATGCACTGGCCATGGCCTACGCGCTGAAAATAGACGGAAAGACATTCCCGCTCACCCGTTTTGTGGACCCGGCCGTATTGCTGAACAATAGTAAAAACACCATTGTATATGAACAGGATGAGAAGCTGCACCAGCATGTGCTGAAAATTTTCAGCACCGGTATCTCCACGGACGCGGCAGTTTGTGATATGCAGTCACTGTTGTGCTGCCTGCCACAGATACAGGCGCCCGGACTGGATTACAACAATCTGTTCCGGATCGTGATCATGCGGTTTATTGATGCATATGACTTTGACGTGCGTGCCATTAAAAAGTCCTGTGTGCATATTGTACATAAAGACGGCCGGATTATTCCGTTTGAAACGATGAACCTGTTTTACCGGGATGATAAAGAAGCCTATCTGAAAACATTACAGGAGGAAAGAGAATCCGTTCAGTCATAAACGTTATATATGAAACCTTTTGTTCAAAAGCTGTTGTGGATGTTGGGAGTACCACTGTCAATTGCTTTGGTGATGGCGCTCTCCGGCGATGAAGGAATCCTGGGTGCCGGTTTGCTGCTGATGTTTGTGGTGGCTGCTTATTTCGTGGTGGGTGTATTGCTGGCTGTATTTTCCCGGCCAAATGCGGAAGCCGGCAAGGCATTGGTGCTGGCAGCGGGTATTATTATGTTGGTAGGGTTGTCTACCTGTGGACTTATCTTGGCCGGAGTTCACTAGCCATGTTTAAAAAAGATGCTTATGCGCAACTTCTGGTGGAAGACCGGTTACCTTGCTGCTATACCATTGCTGATTTTTTTCATAGCGTTGGGTATCGGCAGAGGTGATAACCTGGAGGCAGCAGGGATCCTATTAGGATTGCTGGTATTGGCTTATGGCATTGTAGGCGTGATGTTGCTGATATCGGAAGACAAGGAGGAGGGGCTGGCATTGCTGTTGTCTGGGTTTATCATTATGCTGGTGGCTTTTATCACCGGATGGTTTATATTGGGCATCTAAGTGTATTATAAAGAAAAAGCGCGCAAGGCCATGGCTTTGCGCGCTTTTTTTGTCGGGAGATGATTATGTGATTATATTACCACGTTGATCATTCTGCCTTTTACGATGATTACTTTTTTCGGTTGTTTGCCATCAAGCCATTTCTGCACTACTTCGCTGGCCAGCACTTCTTTTTCGAGCGTACTGTTGTCTGCATCCAGCGGGAGGCCCATTTCAGTACGGGTTTTACCGTTTACCGCGATGGGGTAGTTAAAGGTGCTTTCTTTGGTATAGCTTTCATCGTACACCGGATAGGCGGCGTCGAGGATGCTGGTGGTATTGCCTAACAGTTGCCACAGTTCTTCAGCGAAGTGCGGCGCATAAGGAGTCAGCAATATCAACACTGGTTCCAGGATGGCGCGTTTGCTGCATTTCAGGGTGGCCAGTTCGTTTACACAAATCATAAACTGGCTGACAGCTGTATTATAAGAGAAGCTGCTGGTATCACCATCAATTTTGTTGATGGTTTTGTGCAGTATTTTCAGCTCTTCCGGCGTAGGAGCGTCGTTGGTGACAATGAGCCCTTTGTTTTCGTCTGCAAACAGGCGCCACAGCTTTTTGAGGAAACGGTGTACCCCTTCAATGCCTTTGGTGTCCCATGGTTTGGACTGTTCTACCGGTCCGAGGAACATTTCGTACATGCGGAAGGTATCTGCGCCGAATTTGTTCACCAGATCATTCGGGTTGACAGTATTGAACAGGCGTTTGCTCATTTTTTCCAACAACACGCCGCATATATATTTCCCATCTTCCAGGATGAAGGTAGCATCAGCGTAATCAGCTTTCCATTTTTTGAAGGCTTCCAGGTCCAGTTCCAGGCCGTCTACGATATTCACGTCTACGTGCAGCGGATCTGTTTCATACTGGTCTTTCAGGCCATGGGAAACAAACTGCTGAGTGCCGCGGATGCGGTATACCAGTCTGGAGCTGCCGCCAATCATTCCCTGGTTGATCAGTGATTTGAAAGGCTCATCGAAACCGATGTGGCCCAGGTCGTAGAGGGCTTTGGTCCACATACGGGAATAGAGCAGGTGCCCTACGGCATGTTCAGTACCGCCAACGTACACATCTACCTGGTTCCAGTAATCGGTGGCTTTACGGTCGGCGAAAGTGGTGCTGTTATGCGGGTCCATATAACGCAGGAAGTACCAGCTGCTGCCGGCGTAGCCGGGCATGGTATTGGTTTCGCGTTTTACATTGGGCGCTACGTTTACCCAGTCGGTGATGTTGGCCAGCGGGCCTTCTCCTTCTTCGCCTGGTTTATATTGGTCTACATGCGGCAGTTCCAGCGGGAGGTCTTTTTCATCCAGCGGGTAGGCCACGCCGTCTTTGAATACGATGGGGAATGGTTCGCCCCAGTAACGTTGGCGGCTGAAGCCGGCGTCGCGCATTTTAAAGTTGATCTGGCGTTTGCCGATCTTCATTTCTTCCAGTTTGTTGATCACCGCTTCCATGGCTGGTTTCATGTCCATGCCATCGAGGAAGCCGCTGTTTTGCAGTTTGGCGTCCTTGGTGGGATTGGCTTCTTCGCCGTTGAACGCGTCCCCGATGATGTTGGTGATGGGGATGTTGAAGTGGCGGGCGAAGCTGAAGTCGCGCTGGTCGCCGCAGGGCACGGCCATTACGGCGCCGGTGCCGTAGCCTGCCAGCACGTATTCTGCGGTCCATACCGGTATTTCGCGGCCGTTGAGCGGGTTGATGGCGTAGGCGCCGGTAAAGCAGCCGGTGATTTGTTTCACGTCTGCCATACGTTCCCTTTCGGAGCGGCTTTGTACGTATTCGAGGTATTTGTCGATGTCGGCTTTTTGTTCTGCGGAAGTGATCTGTTGTATCAGTTCATGTTCCGGCGCAATTACCACGAAGTCCACGCCGAAGATGGTGTCCGGGCGGGTGGTATATACTTCGATGGTGTGGCTGGAGCCTTTCAGGGAGAAGGTCACTTCGGCGCCCTGGCTCTTACCGATCCAGTTGCGTTGCATTTCCTTCATGGCATCGCTGAAGTTAACGGTTTCGAGGCCCGTGAGCAGGCGATCGGCGTATTCGGTGATACGCAGGAACCACTGGCGCATTTTCTTTTTCACGACAGGGAAGCCGCCGCGTTCACTCACACCGTTGATCACTTCATCGTTGGCCAGTACGGTGCCCAGGGCAGCGCACCAGTTCACTTCGGCATAGTCGAGGAAAGCGAGGCGGTACTGCATCAGCACTTCCCGTTGTTCCTTTTCGGTGTAGCTTTTCCATTCGGCAGCGGTAAAGGTCCGCTGGCGGTCGCCCGGACAGGCATGACGGCTGTTGCCTTCCTGTTCGAAGATGGCGGTCAGGGTGCTGATAGGCTCTGCTTTGGCGTTGAGGCGGTTGTACCAGCTCTCAAACAGTTGCAGGAAAATCCATTGTGTCCATTTATAGTAAGACGGGTCGCTGGTATTTACTTCACGGTCCCAGTCATAACAAAAACCGATATTGTCCAGCTGTTCGCGGAACGCTTTGATATTCTGGGCGGTGGTCACTGCAGGGTGCTGACCGGTTTCCAAGGCATATTGTTCCGCTGGCAGGCCGAAGGCGTCGTATCCCATAGGATGCAGTACGTTGAAGCCTTTTAGCCTTTTATAGCGTGAATAGATGTCCGTTGCAATATAACCCAGCGGGTGGCCCACATGCAGGCCCGCCCCGGAGGGGTAGGGGAACATGTCCAGCACATAACATTTGGGCTTGGGGCTGTCATTGCTTACCTTATAAGCGTGGGACTCCTTCCATTGCTGTTGCCATTTCTTTTCGATTGCCCTGAAATTGTATTCCATATCTCAATGTAGATGAGCGATAACCATCAGGATGTAAAACAATACATCCGGGGTTTTGCGCGTTATCAGTTATAAATTTAAAACCGGTTGATGCCGTTTCGGCAAAATAATGTTAAAAATATTAATACAGCAATGACATCCCCCAACATCTTTATATATTGCCGTTTTCTTAACATATATTGCTGCCGGTGACAGGTTGGACTGGCAAAATTAAACACATAACTACTAATTTTTATTATTTTCGCCGATAAACTGCAAGATTAATGGCGCAATCCGGGAAATCATCAGCAAAGAAGTCTAAACCGTCCTATATCTACTCCATTATCGGGGTAGCGCTGGTATTGTTTTCGTTGGGTACACTGGGCCTGGTGGTCATCCATGCCAGCAAACTCAGCAAGTATTTCAAGGAAAACATTGAAATTCAGGTGATTCTGAGAGATAATGTGAAAGAGAACCAGGCACTGGCCCTCCGTGATTCCATTGCTCATAAACCGTATATCAAATCCATTGAATACGTATCGAAGGATGTGGCGGCAGACCGCTTTAAAAAGGATTTTGGCGAAGATTTCATCCAGCTGTTGCAGTACAATCCGCTGTACGCCAGCATCAATATCAAGGCCAACGCCAACTATGTGAACACAGACAGCCTGAAGGTCATCGAAAACAATCTCACCCAGCAGAACATTGTCCGGGAGATATCCTATCAGCGCAGCCTGGTGCAGAAACTAAATGAAAACGTCAATAAAATAGGGATGGTGATCCTGATTATCAGCTGCCTGCTGGCGCTGGTGGTCATCTTCCTGATCGATAATACCATCCGTCTGGCCATGTTCAGCAACCGTTTCCTGATCAAGACCATGCAGATGGTGGGTGCTACCCGCTGGTTCATCGCCAAGCCGTTCGATCTCCGTAGTATCGCCAACGGCGCTATCAGCGCGCTGATAGCCATCGCCGGCCTCGTGGGCATCCTGTCCTTTGCTGACAAAGCGCTGCCGGAGCTGAACGGATTACGTGACAACATGATGATCGCCCTGCTTTTCCTGGGCATGATCGTAGTGGGCATCGCGATCTCCCTGTTCAGTACCCACCGCTCTGTAATGAAATACCTGCGGCTGAAACTGGACGACCTTTATTAATGCAATATCATCATCTTAACAAATAAACACTATGGCTAAAGAAACGCTCAGATCAACTGTGACAAAAGATACCCAGGTGACCGACAGCCGGCCTATCTTTCCTAAAGAAAACTACAAGTACATGTTAGCGGGGATTATAGTAGTTGTGATCGGATTCCTCCTGATGATGGGTGGAAACAGCAACGATCCCAATACATTCGATGTGAATGAGGTGTACAGCTTCCGTCGTATCACCCTGGCGCCCATTGTGATTGTACTGGGCCTGCTGATAGAGGTATACGCCATCATGGCACGCCCCAAAACAAAAGAATAATTTGAGCCAACAATCATATTATAACAGCGATGATGCCCTCATCGCTTTTTTTATCACATTTTAACCATACTTGTTTTTAATGAACTTCTTCCATGCCATCATTATCGCCATTGTGGAAGGGCTGACTGAGTTTCTGCCTATTTCCTCCACAGGGCATATGATTATTGTAAGCTCCCTGTTGGGTATCAACAAAGATGAATTTACCAAACTGTTTGAAGTAGTGATACAGCTGGGCGCCATTCTGGCCGTGGTGGTATTGTACTGGCGGAAATTCCTTGTTTTCGACAAAAACAGGTTTCAGTTTTACCTGAAGCTGGCCGTGGCCGTAGTGCCTGCCCTTATTGCCGGGTATCTCTTCAGCGATAAAATTGATGAACTCCTGGAAAGTCCGCTGACTGTAGGCATTACCCTGTTCCTGGGAGGTATTGTGCTGCTGTTTGTGGACAACTGGTTCCGTAACCCGGTAATTGATTCCGATGAGAAAATCAGCATATTCTCCGCCCTGCGCATCGGGTTTTTCCAATGCCTGGCACTGATACCGGGCGTAAGCCGCAGTGCGGCCTCCATCATCGGTGGTATGCAGCAAAAGCTTACCCGCAGCGAAGCGGCCGAATTCTCTTTCTTCCTGGCCGTGCCTACCATGGCTGCCGCCACAGGGTATAAGCTGCTCAAAGGCAGAGAGCTGCTGATGGCGCATCCGGAAAACCTGAAGCTGCTGCTGGTAGGCAATATCGTAGCTTTTGTGGTGGCCATGCTGGCGATCAAATTCTTCATCGGCACCCTCAAAAAATACGGTTTTAAGATGTGGGGCTACTATCGTATCATCGTGGGGGTCATCATCATTGCCGCCATCCTGATGGGCAAAAAATTATAATTTATTATTCATTATATAGCGAAGCGCCGGTGATATCATATCACCGGCGCTTCGCTTTTATCTTTCAGACCTGTTACCCTTTGACTGCCAGTAACAGTTCCAGGTCAGTATATTTCAACTTGAATTTTTCGCTGAGGTGGTAGTTGGTCAGCGCGCCTTTATACAGGTAGATCCCGTTTCTTACGCCGCGCTTGATCCACACCAGGTTCTCAAAGCCGCCGTCATCGGCAGCTTCCACCAGCAGGGGCATCAGCACGTTGCTGATGGCTTCGGAGGCGGTGCGGGCAAAGCCGGAGGGGATATTGGGAACACAATAGTGTACCACGTCGTATTTCTTGAAGACAGGGTTTTCGTGGCTGGTGATTTCAGAGGTTTCGAAACAACCGCCGCGGTCTATGCTCACATCTACAATCACAGAGCCGGCCTTCATATTGCTGACCATGGCTTCTGTCACCACGATGGGCGTACGGCCGCTCTGCGAGGAGAGGGCGCCTACGGCCACGTCGGCATTGCGTAGTTGTTCGGCCAGCACTTTAGGCTGTATAACGGAGGTAAATACCCGTACGCCTATATTGTTTTGCAGCCTTTTCAGCTTGTAGATGTTATTGTCGAAGACTTTCACGGATGCGCCCAGTGCCATGGCGGTACGGGCAGCGAATTCGCCAACGATGCCGGCGCCGATGATCACCACTTTGGTAGGTGGGATACCGGTAATGCCGCCCAGCAGGATGCCCTTGCCTTTGTTGCCATTGCTCAGATATTGGCCGGCAATAAGCATCACGGCGCCGCCGGCAATTTCACTCATCGCCCTTACAATGGGATAGGTGCCGGCATCGTCTTTCAGGTTTTCGAAAGACAACAGGGTGATACGTTTGTCCATCATCTTCTGCACCTGCAACGCTTTCAGCGCAGCCAGATGGATGGGGGAGATAACAATCTGGTGGGGATGTAACAGCTCTATTTCCTCATCGTTCAGCGGGGCTGATTTAACGATGATTTCTGCCTTAAAGACTTCCCTTTTATCATAAACGATTTCAGCGCCGGCCTCTGAGTAGTCGGTGTCGTAATAGTGGGAACCGTCGCCGGCTTTATGTTCCACCACGATATGATGTCCGTGTGCAGCCAGGATGCTTACCGCGTCGGGCGTCAGGGCAATACGGTTTTCCTGGAAGGAGTTTTCTTTGGGTATACCGATGAATAAACGGGAATTTTTTTGTGGGATATCCAGCGTTTCTTCCAGTGGTGAATAAGTAAAGCCAGCACTCACTACAGGTTTTTGCCTTTGCTCCATAAAACGGTCAATATTGTTTTTCTGTATTTGTAAAGATACACTATTTGTCAGATGCGGAAATTTCGCGCAGCACCCTTTTTTGGTCAGGCAGCACCTCCAGCTGAAGGTGGATGGTGTCCGGTGGCAGGAGGGGAGCTATGACGTCAGGCCATTCCACAAAGCTGATGGCGTCCTGGTAGAGCGTGTCTTCCACACCGGCGCTGATCGCGTCGTTTTCATCTTTCAAACGGTAGAGGTCTAAATGATAAATACGGCGGGCTTTTCCCTGCGGGTCCTGGTAACCATATTCGTTGATAATGGAAAAAGTAGGGCTGGCGGTGGCGTCAGCTACGCCTTTGGCCGCACACAAAGCTTTGATCATCGTGGTTTTACCGGCACCCATGGGGCCATTGAGCGTAAATACCTGCTTATCGCCAAAATAATTCCAGAAAGCACCGGCTACGTCCGGCAGCTGTTCCAGCGTAAATGTCCATTGCATAGGCAAATGTAGCGATTTATGGCTGTTTTTCGCCGCCGCAGGGATATGTTAAATCTATACGCTGTTGCATTAATATTTGACGGACGTAGCGCGTCATAGGGTAATTTTGTAACCGGAAAAAAGGAAACACCATGACATCAGTAAGTTGCAAGGTGGAAGGCATGCACTGCACCAATTGTGCGCTCAGTGTGTCCCGATACCTCGAGAAAAAAGGCATGGAAAATATCAATGTCAGCTTCGCTACGGAAGAGGTGAGCTTCATCGCCCCGGCCGGCGCTGACTCGGCGGAAGTGCTGAATGGTATCAACGACCTCGGTTTCCGTGTGGTATTGCCCGACCAGGCACCGGCCAGGATACCGGTATACCAAACCCTGACCTTTAAATTTTTCTTTTGCTTAATATTTACACTGCCACTGTTGCTGCATATGTGGGTGGACTGGCACTGGCTGCATAACCCATGGACACAGTTCTGGCTTACGCTGCCGGTATTTATCACCGGGCTGTGGCATTTTGGTAAAAGCGCTGTCCGCTCCCTGATGAACCGCATGGCCAATATGGACGTGCTGGTAACCCTCGGCGCTTCAGCCGCCTTCATTTACAGCGTCATCGGCGCCCTGGTAAACGGCAACCCCGATTACCTGTTCTTCGAAACCACGGCCGCCATTATTACCCTCGTCTTCCTGGGCAACCTGCTCGAAGAAAAATCAGTCCGACAAACCACTACTGCCATCACGGAACTGGCCCGCATGCAGGTCACCATGGCCCGCCTTATCAATACCGACCATGGCCATGAACATATCCACGAAATAGACAACCGGACACTCCGCCCGGGAGATTGTGTGCTGGTCAATACCGGCGACAAAATACCGATGGACGGCACCATCTACTGGGGAAGCGGTCATATCAACGAGTCTATGATCACCGGCGAAAGCGACCCTGTCAGCAAAAAAGAAAAAGATAAAGTCATTGGCGGCACTATCCTGGAAGACGGGAGTATCAAAGTATACATCACCGCGACAGGCAAAGACACTGTGCTGTCTTATATCATAGAGCTGGTCAAACAGGCCCAGAGCGATAAACCGCCCATGCAGCGGCTGGCTGACCGTATCAGCGCCATCTTTGTGCCGCTGGTGCTGAGCATCGCTGTCGTTACCTTCCTGGGATGGTATTTTATCGGTCACACTACCTTCGGCACTGCCATGATGCGCAGTATAGCCGTTCTGGTGATAGCCTGTCCCTGCGCGATGGGGCTGGCCACACCGGCAGCAGTGATGGTAGGCCTGGGACGTGCCGCCCGCAATGGCATCCTGATCAAAGGAGGCCATACTCTGGAGCTTTTCAAAGACATTAAACGCGTTGTATTCGATAAAACAGGAACACTTACTACCGGTAAACTGACCCTTCGTCACTATCATACCACGATGGAAGACCTGACTTTCCGTAAAATCGTTTACAGCCTGGAAAAATATTCTTCCCATCCGATTGCCCGTTCCGTGGCCGCTATGTGGAAATCCGCAGGAGAAGTGCCGTTACAGCAGGTGCGCGAACATAAGGGACTGGGCATGCGGGCCAAAGACAAGGAAGGTAACGAATGGGAGCTGGGCTCTTTCCGCATGGCAGCCGGACTTACAGATGATGACAGCCATAACCTCTATCTGGTATGCAACGGCATCCTTATGGGATGGCTTGATTTTGCCGATGAAATCCGTCCCGAAGCCGCGACGGTGATTCAGCAACTGAAAACCTCCGGTATCCAGCCGGTGCTGCTCAGTGGCGATACTGCCCGCAAATGCCGGGAACTGGCCACAGCGCTGGGCATCACGGAGGTATATGCGGAACAGTCGCCACAACAAAAGCTGGAGCAGATAGACCGCTTCGTGCAACAATCTCCTACGGCCATGGTAGGCGACGGGATCAACGATGCACCGGCACTTTCCAAAGCCACTATCGGCATCTCTCTCAGCGACGCCACACAGGTGGCCATGCAAAGCGCTAATGTGGTGCTGCTCAATAATCACCTGGGCTCATTGCCGCTGGCGCTGGGACTGGGAAAACACACGTACCTTACCATTAAACAAAACCTTTTCTGGGCCTTTGTTTACAATGTGGTGGCTATTCCGGTAGCTGCGCTCGGATTGCTCAATCCTATTGTGGGCGCCGGTGTGATGGGCCTCTCCGATGTGGTGCTGGCCGTCAATTCTGTCCGGTTGCGGTATAAACGGGTGGTAAATGCGTCGTAAATAGTAAATTGCGAACGCACTATTCAGCGAAAAAATTTGAGCACACCCGTAGCCATATTGCAGCAATACTGGGGTTATAACCAGTTCCGCACATTACAGGAAGATATTATCAGCAATATCCTGGCAGGCCAGGACACACTGGCGCTGTTGCCTACCGGCGGCGGCAAGTCCATCTGTTTCCAGGTGCCGGCTATGATGAAACCGGGGCTGTGCCTCGTGGTCACACCGCTGATAGCCCTGATGAAAGACCAGGTGGCCAACCTCAAAAAGAAAGGCATCACGGCGTATTCGATCTATTCCGGGATGTTGTACAAAGACGTGGAACGTGTGCTGGAAGCGGCCCGCAGAGGAGGATGTAAATTCCTGTACGTATCTCCTGAACGGCTGCAAAGCAAACTGTTTCAAACCTATTGCGATGGCCTGCCGGTGAACCTGATCGCGGTGGACGAAGCGCACTGTATTTCTCAGTGGGGGTACGATTTCCGTCCTGCCTATCTGAAAATAGCAGATATAAGGAGTTATTTCCCCGAGGCGCCGGTGCTGGCACTTACCGCGTCTGCCACACCCAAAGTACAGACAGACATCTGCGATAAGCTCCTGATGAAGGAGGCTAAAGTGTTTACCAAAAGTTTCACCCGTGCCAATCTCTCCTACAGTGTGCTGGAAGAAGCCACTAAAATCGATAAAGTAAAACATATACTGGACCGCGTGCCCGGCTGTGGCATCGTGTATTGCCGCAACCGCAAGCGTACCAGGGAAATAGCAGACCTCCTGCAATTGCAGGGCATATCTGCCAGTTACTACCACGCCGGCCTGCCGCAGGCCGAAAGGGCCGCCAGGCAGGAAGCCTGGATCAATAATGAAAACCGGGTAATGGTCTGTACCAACGCTTTCGGGATGGGCATCGACAAACCGGACGTGCGCATCGTGGTACACTACGATATGCCCGATGGCCTGGAAGCTTATTACCAGGAAGCTGGCCGCGCAGGCAGGGATGAACAAAAAGCCTATGCCGTATTATTGTACAACGAAGAGGAACTGGCCGAAATGCAGGAGCGCATCGCATTGCAGTTCCCAACGCTGGAACAGGTGCGGGAAGTGTACCAATGTGTGGTGAACTATCTCCAGGTGCCGGTAGGCAGCGCGGAAGGCGTTTATTTTGATTTTGATATCAATGATTTTGCCCGCACTTTCCAGCTCAACCTGACGATGGTGTACAGCGCTATCAAATTGCTGGAACAGGAAGAGGTGCTGCAATTGAGTGAAAGCGTGTTCCTGCCTTCCCGGGTGGAATTCGTGACCAATAAAGAATCGCTGTACGCTTTTGAAAACGCGTATCCCGCGCTGGAAGAGATCATCAAGGTGTTGCTGCGTACCTATGAAGGTATTTTTGATCACGCGGTGCCGATATACGAAAGGCAGATAGGAAGGATCATGTATATGGAGGATGATGATATTGCTGCGTTATTGCAACAGTTGCATCAATACGGCATTATCCATTATCACGCCCGGCGTGACGAGCCACAGCTCTGCTTTCTGCAGGAAAGGGTGTCGGCATCCAATCTGCGTATCAATATGGCGCGGGTGGAAGTACGTAAAAAGGTATATGCCGACCGGCTGGCGGCTATGTTTGCGTATGCCCGTAACAGTGATACCTGCCGTACGCAGCAGCTGGTGGCTTATTTTGGCGAGAAGGACGCAGCGCCTTGTGGCATCTGTGATGTATGCCTGAAGAAAAAATCATCCCCGCCGGATGCTGCATCGTTTAAACGTATAGCAGACAACGTTACAGGGATACTGAAAGATAAACCACTACTGTTTGCGGAATTGCATCAGCAATTGCCTGATATCCGCAGAAGCGATCTGATGGCCGTGTTACAGTTCATGAATGAAGAAGGGCTGTTGCGCCGCGATGAGGAGGGGAAACTCTGCATTTAGTCATTAAGCATTTGGTTATTTGATTGTTGAAGGATACCTATCATCCTTCAACAATCAAATAACCAAATGGCCCAATATTATAATGAAATTACACGGCCTTCTTTACTGCTCTGGAAGGCTGCTTCAATAATTCTGATCACATTTTTCGCATCTTTCGGGTCTACCGGGTTGGGCGCATTGTTGGCGATGGCTTCATAGATGCCCTGATAGTAGTCCATGTAGTTGCCGCTGGTGCCGGGGAGGTATTGTTTCACGGTTTTTCCGTCGATGGTAGTATGCAGCAATCCCCATTCATGCGGCGCTTCGGCGCCCCAGTCCGGGCTGTTAGGCAACAGGCCTCTTTGCAGTTGTGCTTCCTGTATATCGGATTTTGTTTTGATGAAAGAGCCGATGCGCCCGTGGATCTGATAGGAAGGCAGCGCTTCTCTGATGAGATAGCTGCATTTCAGGCGTACACGCAGGGTGTCGTAGAAAAGTACCAGTTCAAAGTAGTCGTCTACAACGGAATCTTTCCGGATGATCCGTATATCTGCCCAAACGGATTGGGGAAACCCGAACAGTTGCAGCGCCTGGTCTATCAGGTGTGAACCGAGATCGTAAAGGCTACCGGTACCGGGGTTGGCCACTTCCTTGTGTTTTTTATAGCTCAGTTCTTCCTTGAAGCGGTCGTAGTGGATTTCTGCTTCGAGGACATCGCCGAGAAGGCCTTCGTTAAGTACTTTACGAACGATTTTGAAATCGCTGTCATAGCGGCGGTTGTGGTATACGCTGAGCAGCAGTTTTTTCTCTTTCGCCAGCGCGATGAGGGCTTCCGCTTCGGCGGCCGTAACAGTGAAAGGTTTTTCTACGATCACGTTCTTGCCTGCTTCCAGCGCGGCTTTCACATATTCGAAGTGGGTGTAGTTGGGCGTGTTTACAACAATCAGTTCCAGCTCTTTATCTGCCAGCAGATCGGCGACGGACGTATATACTTTTACGTTAGGATATCTTTGTCTGGCCAGGTCCTTGCTACGTTCCACCACGGCGGTGAATTCAAAGCCCGGGTTCACGTATATAAATGGCGCATGGAAAATTTGTCCGGACATGCCGAAGGAGCAGATGCCCGTTTTGATCACTTTACTCATAATTATCGTTTAAATCGGCGTACGGCCGGTTAGTATTATTCCGGATTAAAGTATAAAAAAACGATCAGTTTTTCTGTACAAATCCTTGTTTGTCAATCGTAACCGGTTGGCACAACTACTAAAAAATTGACTTCTTGCTTCTGCCGCCGAGGCCCAGCGCCCCCAGCAGGCTGCGGGTGATAACGCTGGCGGCTGTACGACCTGCCTGCCGCATGGCAGAGCTGCCCATTACCTGTTCGAGCAGGCTTTTTTCTTCTTTTTGTTTGCCGGTGCCTGATGAGCCGGAACTGGCGGCTGCAGCTGTTTTTTCTGCTGCCTCCTGCAGTTTGGCAGTCAGTATTTCGTAGGCGCTTTCGTTGTCGATGGTCTCGGCATATTTCTTCACCATTTTGGAATTATTGACGAGGGCATCTATCTCCGCGTCGGTGAGCACGTCCATACGGGAGCGCGGCGATACCAGCATAGTGGCGGCCAGCGGCGTAGGCACGCCTTTTTCGTTGAGACAGGTGATCAGCGCCTCGCCAATGCCAATCTGCGTCAGCAGTTCATCCGTTTTATAGAAGTCAGACAACGGATAGTTTTCGGCTGTCTGTTTGATGGTTTTACGGTCGTTGGCGGTGAAGGCGCGCAGGGCGTGCTGTACTTTAAGGCCCAGTTGTCCGAGCACGGAAGCAGGGATGTCCATAGGGTTTTGGGTACAGAAGAAAATGCCTACGCCTTTGGAGCGTATCAGTTTGATGATGGTGTCGATCTGTTTCAACAGCGCGTCGCTGGCTTCATTAAAGATCAGGTGCGCTTCGTCGATGAACATCACCAGTTTGGGTTTATCGAGGTCTCCCTCTTCAGGCAGCGTGGCATATAGTTCTGCCAGCAGGCTGAGCATGAAGGTGGAGAAGAGTTTGGGGCGGTCCTGGATATCGGCCACCCGCAGGATAGAGACTACGCCGCGGCCATCGTCGCTGATGCGCATGAGGTCATCCACTTCAAAGGATTTTTCCCCGAAGAAGAGATCGGCGCCCTGTTGTTCCAGCTCTATCACTTTGCGCAGGATAGTGCCGGTGGAAGTGGTGGATATTTTACCATAGTCTTTTTCCAGTTCTGCCTTGCCCTCATCAGAAGCGAATTGCAGCACTTTTTTGAAGTCTTTCAGGTCCAGCAGCGGGAGCTTGTTATCGTCGCAATATTTAAACAGCATGGCTACGAGGCCTGCCTGTGTATCATTCAGTTCCAGTATTTTGGAAAGCAGTATGGGGCCAAATTCGCTGGTGGTGGCGCGCAGGCGGACACCTTTTTCGTTGCTGAGGGACAGCAGTTCAGAAGGGTATGCGGCGGGTGACCAGGAGCCACCGATTTTCTGGTACCGTTCCTGGATCTTGGGATTGTCAGTGCCGGCAGCAGCGATACCGCTAAGGTCGCCCTTGATGTCCATCAATAATACGGGAACGCTGGCATCGCTGAGGCCTTCGGCGATCACCTGCAGGGTCTTGGTTTTACCGGTACCGGTGGCGCCGGCGATCAAACCATGCCTGTTCATGGTTTTCAGAGGGAGGAATACATCTGCTCCACTGATCACTTCACCATCCAGCATAGCACATCCTAACTTGAAATGCTCGCCTTTAAATGTATAGCCGTTCTTAATGGACTCCAGAAATGCTTCTTGATTGGCCATGGTGTAAATTGTTTTTTATGAAGATAACAAAAACAGGCTGCAATCGCTGCCGTTGGATGGCAGTTTGCATACCCGGACCGAAATATAATCTTCCGATAATATAAACAAAAATTCCGCCTGTAAGGCGGAATTCATCTCCCTATATTTAAATTAATCCCCATAAAAAATCCCGCCCAGGGGGCGGGATCCAAATATCAACATATCAAAATCTGTAAATGATCACAGGTCTTCTTCTCTTTCCAGCATCAGGATGGCTCCCTGTGGCACAATGAAGTATGTTTCGTCTTCATATACGATCTCTGTGGAACCACTGAGCAGAAAGATAGCAAGGTCGCCTTCTTTGGCCTGTAAGGGGATATATTTCACTTTATCCTCTTCCGGCTTCCAGGAATCCTCGTCTTCCACGGGAACAGGAATAGCGTAACCGGGACCGGTTTTGATCACATATCCTCTCTGTACCTTTTCTTTGGACTGCACACCGGGAGGCAGGTATAATCCGCTTTTGGTACGGTCGTGCGGTGTTGTTGGCTTAATCAGTACACGATCGCCAACAACGATCAGTTTTTTTAGTTTATTGTCCGGTGTAATATGTATAGCCATGATGTACGCTGATCAAAAATGATGCAGGCCTGTGGGCAATGACATAGTGACAGTGCTACAGGGCGCTGAGGGCAAATGTTTCCCCTGCCCGGATACCTTTTTCGGTGGTTTGCAGTACACAGCATTCATTGACAGGATCATGCTCAAAGAACAATACGTACTGGTTGTCTACCGCTTCCTGCAGGAACTTTTTCTTTTCCGTAAGGGTGGTCAGTGGGAACATATCGTACGCCATCACATAAGGGAGCGGCAGATGCCCGATAGACGGGAGCAGATCGGCCATATATACGATGGTTTTGTCTTTATACCGGATCTGCGGCAGCATCATGGCGTCGGTATGGCCATTGGCGAAGCGGATACTCATATGATCGGTAAAAGCAACGCCCTCCTGATGAGCGATGAATTTCAGCTGGCCGCTTTCCTGGATGGGCAGGATGTTTTCTTTCAGGAAAGATGCTTTTTCCCTGTCGTTGGGCACAGTAGCCCATTTCCAGTGGTCTTCATTGCTCCAGTAGGTGGCGTTTTTAAAGGCAGGCACCAGCTTATCGCCTTCCCGTACAATGCTGCCGCCGCAATGATCAAAATGGAGGTGCGTTAAAAACACGTCTGTGATGTCATTACGATGAAAGCCGTGTGCCGCAAGGGATTTATCGAGGGTGGCATCGCCGTGCAGGTAATAGTGGCTGAAGAATTTAGCGTCCTGTTTATCGCCGATACCGTTATCGATCAGTATCAGGCGGTTGCCGTCTTCGATGAGCAGGCAGCGCATGGCCCAGGTACACAGGTTGTTTTCATCAGCAGGGTTCGTTTTGTTCCACAGTGTTTTGGGCACTACGCCAAACATGGCGCCGCCATCCAGTTTGAAGAAACCTGTGTCGATGGTGTATAATTTCATATGCTCGTGTATTGGGTTGCCAGGGCAACTACATGACTAAATGCTTTTCTTTTTCTGTCTCCATCCCGGCCAGCTGCCTTTGTTTCCGCAGGGCCGAAATGATCCATGCCAGGCCGATCACAAAAAACACGACCAGGGCGAGGACGGAGTTGCGCATGTTTTCTGTATAATCATCAATATAAGCAAAAGAAAACATACCGATCACAATCGAGAGCTTTTCGGTAACATCGTAATAGCTGAAGAAGCTGGCCGTGTCCTGTGTTTCAGGCATTAACTTGGCGTAGGTGGAACGGCTGAGCGACTGTATGCCGCCCATCACCAGGCCTACCGCCGTGGCCAGCAGATAGAAGTCGGTAGCGGTTTGCATTTTGTAACCGGCTATACAGATACCGATCCATACGATGACAACGCCAATCAATACACGAAGATTGCCGAAGATGCCGGAAAGGCGGGCCATGCCCCAGGCGCCGGCAATAGCCACCACCTGGATGATCACCACCGTGCCGATCAGTTTATCGGACGGCAGGTTCAGCACTTTGCTGCCGAAAATAGTAGCGGCCATCATCACCGTCTGTACGCCCATGCTGTAAAAAAAGAAGCCGCGCAGGAAACGTTTCAGCACCGGCATTGTTTTTACCTGGGCATATACTTTACGCAGCTCGCCGAACCCTTCGGTGAGCGCACCGCTGCTGTGTTTGCTGACAGTGGCTTTGGTAGCGGGCAGGGTGGCAAAAGTGATCTGGGCAAAACCCAGCCACCATACGCCTACCAGCAGGAAGGTGCCTCTTACTGCTGTGCCTTCATCCAGGCCGAAAGGCAGGGTCATGACCAGCGCGAAGCCTACCAGTTGCAGCAATACGCTGCCGATGTAGCCCATGCTGTAGCCGCGGGCGCTGATACGGTCACGGTCCTCCGGAGCGGCTATTTCAGGCAGATAGGAGTTATAGAACACCAGTCCGCCGCAGTAGCCCATAGTGGCCAGCATAAAGGCCAATACGCCCAGCCATAGCGTGCTTTTGGTGAAAAAGAAAAGCGCTGCGCATGACACGGAGCCCAGGATGGTGAAAAATTTCAGGAAGTTCTTTTTGTTGCCACGGGTGTCGGAAATAGACGACAGGATCGGAGACGCGATCGCTACCAGTAGAAAAGCCGCTGCCATAGTGTAGTTATACAGGGCAGAGTTGACGAAACGCATGCCCATAAAGGAGACGTGTTCGTCGGTGACGGCGAGGAAATAAATGGGGAAGAAGGTGGTAGTGATAACGAGATTGTATACGGAGTTGGCCCAGTCATACATGGCCCAGCCGTTGAGTACTTTTTTGCCGGCAGTAATCATATAGCGCGAAGCGGTTAGTTGGCAACGAAGATAACAAAATCGCGATATGACAGCACTATTGTTTGTAGTCGGTGATACGAATGTGGTGTTTACACATGAAATACTCCTGCTCGTCGTTGGAGCTGACGATGATGAGGCGGTTGCCTCCGTATTGGTTGATCATTCCCTGGTAGAGCGCTACACCGGCAGCATCGAGATTGGTGCAGGGTTCGTCCAGCAATAATACGGGTACATCGCTGAGAATGGCGAGCGCCAGTTTGATACGCTGTTTCATCCCGGAGGAGAAATTACGGAGTTGTTTGTGGGCTGCTTTTTCCAGTCCTGCCATTTCCATGGCCATGGCAGGTGTAATGCCGGGCAGCAGGGATTTGAATTGGGTATGGAAGGTGATGATCTCTGTGAGGGTGAATTCTTCTATCAGCTCCAGATAGGGAGCTGCAATAGCACAGTACCGGAAAAACGCATCGGGGGCGATGGGTTTTTCCGGTGTGCTGTATTGTACAGTGCCTTCATTGTGTTGAATGGCGCCGCTGATAACCTGTAGTAAAGTGGATTTTCCTGAACCGTTAGGCCCCAGAATCGCGTAGCGTTCTCCTTCCCGGAAGGTAAGGCTCACACCACGAAATATCCAGTCGTAGTTGAAACGTTTACCTGTCTGGTCAAGAGATATCATCATTGGAATGGGAAGTGTAACCTCTCATAATACCACGGCCGGACTCACGGATGAAGGACAGAATTTCGTCTCTTTCATCGGTGGCCGGAAACTCAGCTTCGATGATGCTGATGGCCTTGGATAATTTATAGCCTTTCACAAAAATCACACGGTAAATATCCAGGATCTGATTGATTTTTTCCAGGGAGAATCCTCTTCTTTTCAGTCCTACCGAGTTGATGCCCACATAGGAGAGGGGCTCACGGGCGGCTTTTACATAAGGAGGTACATCTTTCCGCACGAGGGAGCCACCGGTAACGAAGGCGTGGTCGCCTACTTTACAGAACTGCTGGATGGCCACCATACCGGCCAGCACCACGTGGTCGCCCACGGTGATATGCCCGGCCAGGGTAGTGTTATTGGAGAAGATGCAGTGATTGCCTACTTCGCAGTCGTGCGCAATGTGGCCATAGGCCATGATCAGGCAGTTATCGCCGATCTTGGTCTTCCACTTGTCGCGCGTACCGCGGTTGATGGTCACGAATTCACGGATAGTAGTGTTGTTTCCTATTTCCACAGTGGTTTCTTCACCCGCATATTTTAGGTCCTGAGGGATAGCAGAAATAACAGCGCCCGGGAAGATGCGGCAGTTTTTACCGATGCGGGCTCCTTCCATAATGGTTACGTTGGAGCCAATCCAGGTGCCGTCGCCGATTTCTACGTTTTTGTGGATGACGGTAAACGGATCAATTTTAACATTAGGCGCCACCTTGGCGTCCGGATGTATGTATGTAAGCGGGTGGATCATTGCTTTTATTTGCCTTCTCTGGTTTTTACAATTTGTGCTATCATGTCGGCTTCGGTAGCTACTTTATTGCCAATGAAGACCGTTCCCCGCATTTCCACGAGCCCTCTTCTGATGGGGCTCAGCAGTTCCATTTTCAGGATCATGGTGTCTCCTGGTACGACTTTCTGTTTGAATTTACAGTTGTCGATTTTCAGGAAGTAGGTATCATAGTTTTCAGGATCAGATACGCGGTTCAGTGCAAGGATACCGCCTACCTGCGCCAGTGCTTCGAGCTGTAAAACGCCCGGCATCACCGGGTTGCCGGGGAAGTGGCCCTGGAAGAAGTGCTCGTTGAAAGTCACGTTCTTAACGCCCACTACTCTTTCTTCACCCAGTTCGATGATCTTGTCTACCAGCAGCATCGGAAAACGGTGCGGCAGCGTTCTTTCAATACGGGGCGTATCGAAGATCGGTGGCTGGTTGGGATCGTATACCGGAACGTCTTTATTGTGTTTGTTCTTTTTGATATATGCCTTGATCTTACGGGCAAACTCCACGTTGGAAGCGTGGCCGGGACGGTTGGCAATGATATGTGCCTTGATCGGATAACCTATCAGCGCCAGGTCGCCTACTACGTCCAGCAGTTTGTGGCGTGCCGGTTCGTTGGTGAAGCGCAGCTCAATGTTATTGAGGATACCTTCACGCTGTACTGACATAGTATCGCGGTTAAAGGCCTTGGCGAGGCGCGCCATGTCTTCTTCGTTCACGGCGCGGTCTACCACCACGATAGCGTTGTTGATATCGCCGCCTTTGATAAGATTATTGCTCAGCAGGTATTCCAGTTCGTGCAGGAAGCAGAAGGTGCGGGAAGAGGCAATCTCGTTCCTGAAGTGCTCAATGCTCTTCATTTTCGCGTGCTGGGTGCCCAGTACGGGAGAATTGAAGTCGATCAGGCAGGTGATGCTGTAGTCCAGTGCCGGTAAGGCTACCATCTCTACTTTTTTCTGCTCGTCGTAATAGGTGATATTGGTGTCTATAGTATAATAGATCTTTTTGGCGTCCTGGTCCTGTATCCCGGTTTTTTCGATTGCTTCGATGAAAGGGAGGGAACTGCCGTCCATGATTGGAATTTCAGGGCCGTCCAGCTCAATCAGAACGTTGTCAACACCGGTACCTACCAACGCTGCCAGCAGGTGCTCCACCGTGCTTACACGGGCGCCGTTATGTTCCAGCGTGGTGCCGCGGGCAGTATCCACTACGTAGTCCACGTCCGCTTTTACTACGGGCTGGTTAGGCAGGTCTACCCGTTGGAATTTGATGCCGGAACCCGGGGATGCGGGCTTCAGCGTCATGTTTACACTGGCTCCTGTATGCAAACCTACGCCCGAAATGCTGATATCACCTTTCAGGGTATGCTGGTTCTGCAACTGTTGATTTTCAATCATATTAACTAATGTATAACTATTTGATCTTCAGTTTAATTAAACTCCTGCTCTTTCCTGTAACAGTTGTTTTACCATCTCCTCTAATTCTTTCACGCGTTTTTCAAGATCCGGCAAATTTCTAAAAATTGCCTGACTTTTCAGCGAACTTTTATAATCATAGGCCGGGGAACCGGTGAGAGAGCTGTTGGGAACGGTAATGGACTTGGAAAGTCCGCTCTGGGCGTTGATCTTGGTGCCATCAGCGATGTGGATATGACCTACCATGCCTACCTGGCCACCGATGACGCAGTTCTGCCCGATTTTGGTGCTGCCGGAAACGCCGGTCTGCGCGGCAATCACTGTGTTGATGCCAATGTCCACGTTGTGCGCTACCTGGATCAGGTTGTCCAGCTTCACGCCCTGGCGGATGATCGTAGAGCCCATAGTAGCCCTGTCGATAGTCGTATTGGCGCCGATTTCCACGTCGTCATAAATCACCACGTTGCCGATCTGGGGCACCTTTTTATAGGAGCCGTCCGGTTGCGGCGCAAAACCGAAACCATCGCCGCCGATCACGCAACCGGCATGGAGAATGGCACGGCTGCCTACGATGCAGTTGTCATATACTTTTACGCCCGGGTACAATACCGCGTCGTCATTCACTACCACGTTCTCGCCCAGGTACACTCCAGGATATATCTTTACGTTATTGCCCAGCACTACGTTTTCGCCCAGGTAGGCAAATGCGCCCACAAATACGTTTTGCCCCATCTTTACAGACTGGGGAATGTGGGAAGGCTGCTGGATGCCCGACTTGTTGCCGGTCAGATAACGGTATTTTTCCAACAACAGGGCAAAGCTGCTGTAAGCATCTTTTACCCGGATCAGGGTGGAATGGATAGGACGTTCTATCACCAGGCTTTCATTCACGATCAGAATGGATGCTTTCGTCGTATATATGAACTCTTCATACTTAGGATTGGCAATAAAACTGAGCATGCCTTCGCCTGCCTCTTCGATTTTGGCGATGTTGCTCACCTTCACGTCCGGATTTCCCTCCAGCGTACCATCTAACATGGTCGCTAACTGTAATGCGCTAAACTGCATAATTAATATTTGTAATGTTTTCCAGGCCTACTCCGGAATGCATGAATTTATTCTTTAATGTTTTAAAGCTTGTAAAACCTTGTTAGCCTAGATTTTTGGATGACAAATGTAGAATTTTTTTACCGGTATAGCCAGTGTGTGACTAATCAATGCGTTGTCTATCGAGGAAATGTCTTTTACAGTTCCGTCTTTAAACAGGATGTTGATCTTTTCATCGTTCACATTATAAGCCCTCAGCGAGGCCACATCTGTGAAAACGAAATAATCCAGGTCGCTGTCAGAGATCTGCCATTTTTGTGCCACCTGTTGGCGAAGCTGGACCACAACACTGTTGTCAAACGGTTCATTGGTTAATACCACTTTGAATAACTCCCTGTTAATAAGCCATTTACATAAAAGTGACAGTACTTTGTCCGGGTGCTCTGACCAGACTTTTATTGCGCCCATGATATCATAATCGTCCAACATGCAAAACAGCCGTAAACAGTCCGGTTCCTGCTCAAAATTGTCTTTGCTGACAGTATTGTACAGGAAATAGGACAATGCCGGTGAACAAAACAGCTGTTGACCGTCCTGTGCCAGCACTTTTGCCCGCTGCAGGATTTTTACCAGCATATTTTCAGCGCTCAGCACTGTTTTATGCAGGTATACCTGCCAATACATCAGCCGGCGGGCCACGATGAATTTTTCGATGGAATAAATCCCTTTCTCCTCTACCATCAGCTCTCCGTTATGTACGGTCAGCATCTTGATAATACGATCGTACCCGATAGTGCCTTCCGCCACACCGGTGAAAAAGCTGTCGCGGTTGAGATAGTCCATCCTGTCTACGTCTAACTGGCTGGAAACCAGCTGATGCAGGAAGTGTTTATGATAACGGCCGTTAAAAATATCGAGGGTAAGTGACAGTGCGCCGTCCATCTGGCGGTTAAGGTCTTCCATCAGCCACTGCGAAATGGCTTCATGGGACACGCCTTCTATAATGCCGTTTTCCAGTGCATGGGAATAAGGCCCATGGCCGATATCATGCAGCAGAATAGCCATTTTGGCGGCCACTTCTTCTTCGGGCGTGATATCCACGCCTTTGCTCTTCAGCTCCTGAAGGGCTATGGTCATCAGGTGATAAGCGCCGAGACTGTGATGAAAACGTGTATGCATGGCCCCCGGGTAAACCAGGTGCGCAAGTGCCATCTGGTGTATCCGGCGTAAACGCTGGTAACAGGGGTGGGAAAGGAGGTTAAAAATCAACGGGTGATCTATGGTAATAAAGCCATACACCGGATCATTAACAATTTTTCGCTTGCGTTCGGTCATTGCATCAGATTGTTCAATTTCAAATGCCTAAGCGCACCTGAAATTCATAGTGCCATTATGCAAAACTACACTATGAATTAATTATATGTATTTTTTTTACTTATAATGACGCTTTTAATAGAGAAAACCCCTATTACAGTAAAAAACAATTGGTAGGTTACAGGTAGAAAAATGTTATTTGCGAAGGTAATTAACTTTAAGAAGCGGCACACCTTTTTCCATCCCGGATTTTGTCCGCATAGCCCATTTTTAACATATAATTACCGGAATGGATGATCAGGGGAATGATTTTTGCCAAAAATTAGCGGTAATTTCCTGTTTTCCGCAACCATAAAACGAACTATGAGCCAGATCAACATACTATGGGTAGATGATGAGATAGAATCCCTCAAATCACAGATTATTTTCCTCGAAAGCAAAGGTTATAACGTATCGGCGCTCACCAACGGCTACGATGCGCTGGAATTTCTCAAAGAACAGGTGGTGGACGTAGTATTGCTCGATGAGTCCATGCCCGGCCTCACCGGCCTGGAGACACTGGGCAAAATCAAAGAGATAGACCAGCAGATACCGGTGGTCATGATCACCAAAAATGAAGCTGAAAACGTAATGGACGACGCTATCGGTTCACAGATCACCGATTATCTCATCAAACCGGTCAATCCCAACCAGGTATTGTTATCGCTCAAAAAAATCATAGACAACAAAAGGCTGGTGGCCGAAAAAACCACTACAGCCTACCAGCAGGAGTTCCGCTCCCTGTTTATGGCGCTCAATTCCAACCCGGACCACAACGAATGGATGGACATCTACAAAAAACTTGTCTACTGGGAAATGGAGATGACCAAAGCCAACAGCCCGGAAATGCTGGAAGTCTTTAACGCGCAGAAAGCGGAGGCCAATACGGAATTCGCCAAATTCATCAGCCGTAACTACTCCAACTGGCTGCATCCCAAATCGACAGATGCCCCGGTGATGTCTCATACGCTTTTCGCCAAAAAGATCGTTCCTTTTATGGACCCTGATGTGCCTAATGTGTTCCTGCTGATAGATAACCTGCGGCTGGACCAGTTCAAGGCCATCCTGCCCATTTTCCAGGAATCGTTCCGGATGGTGGAGGAAGACACTTTTTACAGTATCCTGCCTACCAGCACGCAATACAGCCGCAACGCCATTTTCGCGGGCCTGCTGCCGGTAGATATCGAACATAAATTCCCGGAAGAATGGAAGAATGACGACGAAGAAGGCGGCAAAAACCTGTATGAAGAGAAATTCTTCGCATCGCAGCTGCAACGCATGAAAATGGACGCCCGCTTTTCCTACACCAAGGTGACTAACCATACCGATGCACAGCATATGCTCAGTAACATCCACAACCTGCTGGACTATCCGCTGAGCATCATTGTATACAACTTTGTGGACATGCTCAGCCACGCCCGCACGGAAATGGAAGTGCTGAAAGAACTGGCCAGCGATGAAACGTCTTACCGTTCCCTCACCGCCAGCTGGTTTGAGCACAGCCCGCTGCACCAGGCGCTCAAACGTATCGGTGATAAAAAAATCAACCTGATCATCGCTACCGACCACGGCAGCGTGCGGGTAAAAACACCGGTAAAAGTGATCGGCGACAAACAAACGACCACCAACCTGCGATATAAGCATGGCCGTAACCTCAACTATGATCCGAAGGAAGTACTGGCTTTCCGCGATCCCAGAGATGCCGGTCTGCCCAAGCCCAATGTCAACTCGTCCTATATTTTCGCCCGGGGCGATGGTTACCTGTGTTATCCCAACAACTACAATTATTTTGTGAACTATTACCGCAATACCTTCCAGCATGGCGGCATCTCTCTGGAAGAGATGATCGTGCCCGTGGTGAGAATGGTATCCAAGTAATTGTTTAAATTTGTGGTATGAATATTAAGATCACGCCCAATAACCTGACTAAGCTGGAGAAGATTTTTGAAGATGCCAAGTACATACTGCGTTTTGAAAAAGGTTCTTTTACTTCCGGTTATTGTATCCTTGAAGACAGGAAGGTTGTGGTGATCAATAAGTTCCTGAACCTGGAAGGACGTATTAACACGCTGCTGGATATTTTATCCACGCTGCCGCTGGATGAGGATTTGCTCACCGCAGAGTCGCACAAGCTCTACAAGCAGATCCTGAACAGTAAGCCCGTACCGGATGCAGACGATGCAGCGGCCCTCGGGGAAGAGGCACCAGAAAACTAATGCTAGGATGAAAGTTACATTTCTTGGAACAGGCACATCGCAGGGAGTACCGGTCATCGCTTGCGGTTGTGAGGTATGCACATCTTCCAATCCCAAAGACAACCGCCTGAGAAGCAGTATTTTTATTTCCTCGCCGGCAGGCAATATCGTGGTGGACACAACCCCCGATTTCCGCTACCAGATGTTGCGGGCACGGGTAAAACACCTGGAAGCGGTCCTGATCACGCACTCACATAAAGACCACATAGCCGGGATGGACGACATCCGGGCATTCAACTATTTCCAGCAGGGCGCCATCGATATTTATGCGACGGATTTCTCGCAGAACGTTATCATGCGGGAATTCGCCTATGCCTTCGCGGATTTCAAGTATCCCGGTATTCCGGAAATTAACCTGAAAACCATCGATGACACGCCCTTTGAGATCAATGGCCTCACGATCACGCCTATACAGGTAATGCACTATAAAATGCCCGTCATGGGCTTCCGGGTCCATGATTTCACCTACATCACCGACGCTAATTTTATTGCGCCGGAAGAAAAGGAGAAGATCCGCGGGTCAAAAGTACTGGTGCTGAACGCGCTGCGAAAAGAAACACATATCTCTCACTTTACGCTGGACGAAGCCATCGCGCTGGGCCGTGAGCTGGACGTGCCACAGGTGTATTTCACGCATATCAGTCACCAGATGGGCCTGCATGATGACGTGATGAAAGAGCTGCCCGATGGCATGGCACTGGCCTATGACGGCCTTACGCTGGAAATATAGCCGCGTTTACTTCCCGTTAACACTTTCCTGACTGCTGTGCATTAACTTGGGGACAAGCGATTAACCCCATATGCATAAAACTCCCCTGAAAGAATTATTCCGCTTTTCCCGGAAAGAGCAGGCGGGTGTTGTCCTGCTGCTGCTACTGGTATGGCTCACCAGCCGGGTGCCTGACCTGTGGGTGTATTTACACGGGGCTGCCCCGCCGGACACCGTTGGTTGTGCCGCCGCCCTGCAGGCGCTGGAAGCTGCCACGGCAGCTGCCGCCAATCAACCGCTGCCACCTGATGTGCCGGCTGATCGTGTAGGCGCTGCCGTTGTACCCGCCACATTGTTCTGCTTCGATCCCAATACGCTGCCTGCCGAAGGCTGGCAACGGCTGGGCGTAAGCGCGCGGACAGCCGCCACCATCGACCGCTACCGGCAGAAAGGCGGACGGTTCCGCTCCGCCGCCGACCTGGAACGTATATATGGACTATCTCCGTCGTTATGCCGACAGCTGCAGCCCTATGTGCGGATAACGCGTACCGTTGCCAATAGCAGGCCGGACAGCATCATGCATGCGGAACGCAGAGATACGGCCTATCATTACAGTACATATCATCGGAAACCACCGCCACGGACAATAGACGTAAATGCCGCCGACACGGCCGAATGGCAGCTGCTGCCGGGCATAGGCCCCGGTTTTGCCAGGCGTATCGTGGCATTCCGGGAGAAGCTGGGAGGCTTCTACGACATCAGCCAGGTAAGCGAATGTTACGGCCTGCCAGACAGCACCTTTAAAAAAATTCAACCTTTTTTGCAGATAGGTAACGGATCTCTAAAAAAAATAGACCTCAACCTCACAGATGAAAAATCTTTGGCGGCACATCCATATATACGTTATAAACTGGCCCGTCTTATCATACAGTATCGCAGTGCCCATGGGGGTTTCAGGCATGTGGAGGAGCTTCGGCAGCTACCGTTGGTGGATGACGTTATTTATCGTAAAATTGAACATTACATTGTAATCACTTTTTAAACCCGCACGTTATGAATTTTGAGCCTACGGATATGCAGCAACAGATCGCGCAAATGATCCGGGATTTCGGAAAAACACATATAGTACCACACGTGTTGGAATGGGACGAAACACAGGAATTTCCTGTAACGTTATTCAAACAACTGGGGGAGTTGGGATTAATGGGAGTGCTGGTGCCACAGGAATATGGCGGCAGCGGCATGGGATATCTGGAATATGTGACCGTTGTCAGTGAGATCGCCCGCTTCTGCGGCGCCATCGGCCTGAGCGTGGCTGCACACAACTCCTTGTGCACCGGGCACATTCTCCAGTTTGGCAATGAAGAACAGAAGAAAAAATACCTGCCCAAACTCGCCACTGCCGAATGGATAGGAGCATGGGGCCTCACGGAGCCCAACACAGGTTCCGACGCCATGAACATGAAATGCGTGGCCAAAAAAGACGGCGACCACTGGGTATTGAACGGCACCAAATGCTGGATTACCCATGGTAAGAGCTGTGATGTGGCCGTAGTGATAGCCCGTACCGGCGATGTGCGTGACAGCCATGGCATGACCGCCTTCGTGGTAGAGAAAGGCACACCGGGCTTCAGCGGCGGCAAGAAGGAAAATAAACTGGGCATGCGTGCTTCAGAAACAGCCGAAATGATTTTTGATAACTGCCGCATTCCCGCTGCCAATATGCTGGGAGCGGAAGGAGACGGCTTTATACAGTCCATGAAGGTGCTCGACGGAGGGCGTATCTCTATTGCGGCACTGTCGCTGGGCATCGCCATGGGCGCTCGTGACGCCGCCGTGAAATATGCTAAGGAAAGACACCAGTTCGATCAGCCCATCGCTTCGTTCCAGGGTGTGTCTTTTAAGCTGGCGGATATGGCCACCGAGATAGAAGCCGCTACGCTGCTCACTTTGCAGGCGGCGGACATGAAAAACCGCGGCGTGAAAATGACAAAGGAAGCAGCCATGGCGAAATACTACGCTTCCGAAGTGGCAGTGAGAGTGGCTAACGATGCCGTGCAGATTTTCGGCGGTTATGGCTATACAAAAGACTTTCCTGTAGAAAAATATTATCGTGATGCAAAATTATGCACCATCGGGGAAGGAACATCTGAAATTCAGAAAATTGTAATCGCCAGAGAGGCATTAAGATAACTACAGCGTCTTTTAATATTGATTTTGACAGGCAGGAGATAGGCGAATTTTTTTTAATTTAAAAAAAGATAAGCGGCAAACCATTTATCTTTTTTGACAAAAAAATGAAATATTACCCCTTTAGTGTTATTTAATATTGCAAAAGGAACGTTAAATTTGGGTTAATTCATCACTCTTTACCGTTTATCAACCTTAACAAAAAATCAAAGAAAGATTTGAAACACTTTTACGCACTGGAAAGCACCCTTTAACACGGGTGCTTTCTTATACCGGAAAAGCCTGTATGCATCTTATTGAATAGTATTACGACCTGTAATCCACGTTATGCTTTCATACGTTAAAAGCAGCCCTCTTCCACGTCAAAAATGAGTATTACTACTGATATCCGGCCCAATTCCCCGCTTTAATTTTACCGGCTGATTCCTAAACCAACAATAGTTATATGATGTTCCCCAAAATCCTGAAATGGACCGGCATTGTTTTGCTGAGCCTTGCGGTCCTGTTACTGATTGTTTTCGGTATTTTCTTTTATGTGTATGGCACGCATGTGAATAAACAATATGCCGTAGAAGTGCGGCCTATAGCGATCCCACACGATTCCGCGTCGATAGCCGCCGGTGCGCACCTGTATGCGATCAAAGGCTGTGGCGACTGTCATGGCGCCGACCTGGGCGGCAAAATCTTTCTCAATGATCCGGCGGTAGGTGTTTTGGCGGGGGCCAACCTCACCAGCGGAAAAGGAGGCCGTCCGGCAGGATATAGTGACCGGGACTGGCTCAAAGCCATGCGGCATGGCCTGGGCGCCGATAACAAGACCCTGAAGCTGATGCCTTCCTATGAATACGCGAAGTTGTCTGACAAAGACATGGCGGCCATTGTCGCTTTTTGTAAAGCGCAGCCGGCGGTCAACAGGACACTGCCTCCCATGAAGACAGGCCCGGTAGGTAAGGTACTGGCGGTATTGGGAAAGCTGCCGCTATTTCCGGCAGAGAAGATAGATCATTCCTATCGGCAGCCTGAAACCATGCCTGTGACGGTGACCAGGGAGTACGGGGAATACCTGTCAGTGTCCTGTACAGGGTGCCATAATCCCCGATTTACCGGTGGTGACAGTCCTATTCCCGGTGGTAAAAAGGTGGCCGATATCACCTCCAAAGGGAATGTGGGCAAATGGACCGCACAGGAGTTTATAACGGCGTTACGTACCGGCAATACCCCCGAAGGGCGAAAGCTTAAGAATGAAGACATGCCGTGGAGCATGACGGCCGAATATTCGGATGAGGAGTTACAGGCGTTGTTTTTGTACCTGAAGGGTTTATAGTGCCCAGCAAATGCAAAGCCCCATTGACGCGCGGTCAATGGGGCTTTGCAGGATATCTTTGGGATGGCTGGTTATGCCTGTTTTTTGTCTTTGTTGAAGAAGTCAGAGATTTTGTCTTTGGCGTCTTCGGCCCAATCTTCAGCTTTATCTTTCCAGTCTTCCGCTTTGTCTTTTACATCATCGAGAAAGTCGTTGGCTTTGTCCATCAGGCCTTCTTTCTTTTCGCCGGGTTTGTCGGACATATTGGCAAACCAGGTATCTACAGTACCCGCAATAAAGGGAGGAAGTTTGCCTTTCACGTATTCCTTGATCACTTCAATTGACTGGACGGCCTGTTCAGGAGTGAGGCCTGCTTTGGCCTGTAATTGCTGAATAAGTTCCTGCATAATAGTGGGTTTTAAAGGTTAATTACAAAGACAATTACGAATTACAAATTACGAATTGAGAACTTCCATTGGGCAATTACTTTAGTAACCTTGTTATAGAAAAGCCCTTCATTCGTAATTTGTAATTCGTAATTGCTTTACGCTACTTTAAGCTTTGATAAGGTAGACTGTTCCAGTTTAGCCTGGGCATATTCTTTTGTCAGCGCAAAAGTGGTTTCGCTGGCAGATGGCAGTTCATACATGGCATCGCTCAGTACCACTTCGCAGATAGACCGGAGGCCGCGGGCGCCCAGTTTGTATTCCATGGCTTTGTCCACGATATATTCGATCGCTTCGTCTTCTACCTGGAGGGCAATATTTTCGATGGCGAACAGTTTCTTGTATTGTTTGATCAGTGCATTTTTCGGCTCTGTGAGGATCGCTTTCAGTGTGTCGCGGTCCAGGGAGTTGAGATAGGTCACTACCGGCAGGCGTCCCAGTAATTCGGGGATCAGGCCGAAAGATTTCAGGTCCTGGGAATTTACATACCGGAGGATCTGTTTTCTGTTCTCTTCTTCCTTGTCTTTGTTGACAGTGAAGCCGATGGAATGTGTCTGAACTCTTCTGCTGATGATGCGGTCAATACCGTCGAAAGCGCCGCCGCAGATGAACAGGATGTTGCTGGTGTTCAGCTTGATCAGTTTCTGTTCAGGGTGTTTACGGCCGCCCTGCGGAGGTACCAGTACTTCGGCGCCTTCCAGCAGTTTGAGCAGGCCCTGTTGAACGCCTTCGCCGCTTACATCGCGGGTGATGGAAGGGTTATCGTTTTTACGGGCTATTTTGTCGATTTCATCGATGTATACGATGCCGCGTTCAGCAGCTTCCACGTCGTAGTTACAAACCTGCAGCAGGCGGCTGAGGATACTCTCCACGTCTTCGCCTACATAGCCGGCTTCTGTAAATACGGTAGCGTCTACGATGGTAAAGGGCACGTTGAGCTGTTTGGCGATGGATTTGGCCAGTAATGTTTTACCGGTACCGGTTTCACCGACCATGATGATATTGGATTTTTCAATTTCCACTTCATCGTCTCCTATTTGCTGGTTCAGCCTTTTGTAGTGGTTGTAAACAGCTACAGCCAGTATTTTTTTAGCATCGTCCTGCCCGATCACGTATTCGTCCAGGAACTTTTTCATGTCCATGGGCTTGGCTACTTTGGGCATAGCGCTGGTGGCGGGGGCAGCAGACTTTTTGCCGGGAGTGAAAAGCTCCGCGTCAATGATCTCCTGTGCGTTGGCCACACAGTTTTCACAGATATGTCCTTCAGCACCCGCAATCAATATCTGCACATCATCTTTGGAGCGGCTGCAGAAAGAACAACGAATTTTCGATTCTTTCATTTGAATAAATTATTTTTCGACGAATCTCAATGCCTGCAATCTCGTTACAGGGGTACAAATTTACACTAAAAATCCGGGTGGGGCGGAAAATAAAACAGCCCCGCCTCAGGCGGGACTGTTAAAGTTATCTTAACCGGCCAGGATGTTCCTGATCAGTCCGGATGTTGTGATGTTTACGGGATAAATCAAGTGTTCTCAGGATTTAACAATTAAGAATTATGCTATATCTGTTGTGTCTTGATTCCCTGCTACCGAATTACTGCGGAGTATCCAGCTGTTTTTTCGGATTTTTCTGGAGAACATCGTCAATGATGCCGTATTCTTTGGCTTCATCAGCAGTCATCCAGTAGTCACGGTCAGAGTCTTTTTCCACTTTTTTCACGGGTTGACCGCAGTGGCTGGCAATGATTTCATTGAGCTCTTTTTTCAGCTTAATGAACTCACGCGCAGTGATTTCGATATCAGAAGTCTGGCCTTCAGCACCGCCGTGAGGCTGGTGGATCATTACGCGGGCGTGTTTCAGGGCGGTACGTTTGCCTTTGGAGCCGGCTACCAGCAGTACAGCGCCGAAAGAGGCGGCCATACCGGTACAGATAGTAGCGATATCAGGAGAAACGATCTGCATGGTATCATAGATGCCCAGACCTGCGTAAACGCTGCCTCCGGGGCTATTGATGTACATCTGAATATCACGGTTGCGGTCGGAAGACTCCAGGAACAGTAACTGTGCGGTGATTACGTTCGCCACATAGTCATTTACCGGGTCGCCGAGGAAAATGATACGATCAGCCATCAGCCTGGAGAATACGTCCATCTGCGTCATATTCATCTGGCGTTCTTCCAGGATGTAGGGAGTCAGGCTGTTAATAGAGTGGCTTTTTGCGTAGCTGTCTACAACCAGGCTGCTGATTCCGCGGTGTTTAATGGCATATCTTCTGAATTCGTCGTTATTAATGTTCATGATGGTGATGTTTATGAGGTAAATTAACAAATTCTTCTGCTTTGATTTCCTCTTCTTTCACTTTCACCTTGGTCTCAGCCCAGTCAAACAACTTGGCAGTGATCATTTCGCGGTAAGTCTGGTCAACAAATTTTTCGTCCTGCAGCAGGCGGTCCAGGTAGCTGTCGAGCCATTCAGCTCCGTCAGCAGCGGCGCCACCATAGTAGCCCAGTACTTTTTGTTTGGCGTTTTCTCTCAGATCTTCGAAAGAAACTTCCAGTTTATTCTCACGAACCAGTTTATCGCTGATCAGTGTCCAGCGCAGTTGATGGTCGAAACCCGGGAATTCTTTTTCAGCTTCTTCTGCGGTTTTAGGTTTTTCACCACCTACCTGCAGCCAGCGTTTCAGGAAATCCTTTGGTAATTCGATCGGCGTTTCATGAACCAGCACTTCAAACAGGTCGTTGTGCATGTGGTTACGGCTTTCTGAATCCCAGTATTTCGCGATTTCTTCTTTCAGTTTAGCGCGGAAAGCTTCTTCAGTGGTGATGCTGTCAGCAGGATAAACTTCTTTGAAAAATTCTTCGTTCAATTCTCTTTTTTCGATCAGGGTGATTTTGGTGATCGTCAGTTTGAAGTGCTTTTTAGCGGCTTCTTTATCGCCGGCTTCGAAGCCCAGGTCTTTCAGGACCCAGCCCAAACGTTGCTCATCAAATGATTTGCCCAGTTCAATCACGATGCTGTCGTTGATTTTTTTGCCTTTCAGCTCAGCCTGAACAGCGTCAGTGAAGTATTTCACCAGCAGGCTGTTTTCTTTGGTGATACCACCTTCTACCACGTTGCCTTTAGCGTCAGCTTCTTCGAAAGTGACATTGATGATGTCATCTTCAACAGAAACGGCTTCCACCTCGGAAGGTTTGCCACCTTTCAGCTGTAAACGCTGTAATTCGTCGTTTACCATTTCATCAGTTACGATCACTTTGTAACGGGTGAGGGTAGTTTTGTCGTTTTCGAGCGGAGTAACTTCAAAAGTTGGTTTCAGGCCTACTTCAAACTCGAAAGCATATTCTTCCGGATTAGCGAAATCGAGGTTTTTAGCAGTTTTTTCCAGAGAGAGCGGCTGACCGAAGATATCCAGTTTCTCTGCCTGTACATAACCCATCAGCTCCTTTTCCACGGTTTTCAGCACTTCGTCGCCGAAAATGGCAGGACCGTGCATCTTCTTAACCATACCGGCAGGTACCATTCCTTTACGGAAGCCGGGGATATTTGCATTTTTGCTGAATTGTTTTACTGCTTTGTCAAAATTAGGAAGGTAATCTTCCTGGCTCACTTTCACAGTGATCTTATCGTTCAATAAACCAATGTTTTCTCTGGTAACGGTTGCCATAATTGAATTGTATAAAAATGTTCTTTAAGAAGCAATAATGATTCCTTGTTTGATTTTCTGCCATGAAGTCACAACGGCAAGCAGGAATGGCAGGAAATTAAAAAATAATAAAAGACAAATGATTAGGTGAGAGCGCGTCAGATAGGAGCGCAGTGACAATGAAAGTGAAGGAAAGCATAGCATTATCACGTTGCCATATTGACACATTGCCACTTAATAGTATATGTCCGGGTGGAGGGACTCGAACCCCCATGCCTTGCGGCACCAGATCCTAAGTCTGGCATGTCTACCAATTTCACCACACCCGGAACTGATAAAAATAAGAACTTTTGCTTTCAGCCGCCAGCCCCGGAGGGCCGCGCGAAAATAAGTAAAAAAAGCAGTCCTTTTTTACTCAAAAAGGACTGCAAAGGTATTATTTTCTATGAATTAAAAAAATTTGTGAACAGAATCCCGCGAAAAGGCCCCGGAAATAGCCGCTAGAGCCAGGCCATGGCCGGAAAGCGGCCATTAAGCCTGCTGTCTGTTCCCAGCCAGCGGCCGGCAATGGTAGCATATAGGCTGCGGAAGTCTGTCCGCACCGGCAGGTGGCCATCGCCCAGCGTACAGGCTTCTATGCCCCACTGTTTCAGCCGGCTGCCGAAAATATGGACCTGGTTCGCCTCGCCATGATCAGTTCCCCGGCGCACATTCTCTTTCAGGCTACGGCCAAATTCCGACCAGGTGACCACCAGGGTATTGTCCAGCTGGCCGTTCTCCTCCAGCTGTTGCAACAGCCGTCGCACGCCACGAGCATAGTCGGCCAGCAACGGATCATGCTGCACCCGCTGAAACTGATGCGTGTCAAAGCCATCCAGGGACACATGATAAACAGCGGTCACATCTCCCTGAATAATCCTGCGGGCGATATCTTCTAACGACAGGTTAAAATCCTGTTCCCCATAATCCGCTACAGGCACGGACGCGGGCAACCAATGATTGGCCTCCAGCCCCTGGCAGCAGCCGGTACGCCATATTTGGCCGGAATGATAGTGCGACTGATCGGTACCAGGGTAACCTACCTGCTGCAGCACCAACAGCTGTCGCCGCTCATAAACAGGCATCAGCTCCTCCAGGGCCGGATGGAAGCCCCAGCCGCCGGAAGCCGGCAGCACTTCCGCTGCCGGAATAGCCAGCTGCGGCCGCTGTTGATAATAACATTCCTGACTATACGGAATAATGGTATTCAGCCCGTCATTGCCGCCCTGCAGCCGGATAAACACCACCCGGCGGCCCGCAGGCGGCTGCGTGCCCCGCACGGCTGCCTGCACAAAAGAGGGCAGTAACAGCGCACCCGAAGCCATGCCCGACCGTTTTAAAAAATCTCTCCGTTTCATACAGGCTGTTTTGATGCTTTATGTCCGTTGAGGCCATAAAACAGGATATAGAGATAACAGATGACCGGTATCAGAAAAGCGATCTGCCAGGTAGCGTGGTCCTTCAGCAGCCCCTGGGCGTAGGAGATGACCGCACCGCCGCAGATGGCGGTAGACAACAGTCCCGACGCGGAAGTAGTATGACGGCCCACCCCTTCTACCGACAAAGAAAAAATAGTGGCAAACATAATCGCATTGCATAGCCCCACTGCGATCATGCTCCACACGGCCAGCAGCCCGGAGGTGCTGACAGACAACAGTATCAGCGCTATCGCTCCCAGGGCACATACGGCCAGCACCCTGGCCGGCGGCAGCACGCGCAACAGGCCGGCGCCCAGCAAACGGCCCACCAGCATGCCTCCCCAGTAAAAGGCCACGTAATTGTTGGCCACATTCTCCGGAACACCCAGCAGGTCGGTGATATAGTTGGTCAGGAAAGTACCGATAGCCACCTCCGCCCCTACATACACGAAAATGCCTATAATGCCGAAACGCAGGTTCCTGTAGGAGAAAATACCCTGGCCGTCATCATGACCGGCTTTACCGGCACTTCCGGTAGTACTGATAACGGGAAGGGATAAACGCGAAACAACAAAAGCGATCAGCAGCAACAACGCTGCTATGCCGAGGTACGGATATCTTACGGCCTCGCTGGAGGCGTGCGATTCTGCCAGTCTGGCCAGGATGAAGTGGGCGCCGAACAACGGCGCCACAGTGGTGCCTGCAGAGCCTACGCCCTGTATCAGCGTTAACCGCGCAGAAGCGGTATGGGCCGGCCCCAGTGCTGTAATGTAGGGATTGGCGGCCACCTGCAACAGTACAATGCCGATGGCGATGACAAACAACGCCGCCAGAAACAGCACATACTGATGATACACGGATGCCGGATAAAACAGTAGTCCGCCTATGGCCGCAATGGCAAAACCCAGCACCATTCCCTTCTTGTAGCCGGTACGGCTTACGATCCTGCCGGCAGGCACCGACATGATGCCGTAGGTGAGGAAAAAATAAAACTGCACCAGCGACGACTGGGAATAAGTGAGTGTGAACCCTTTCTTGAAAAAGGGTACCAGCGTATCATTCAGACAGGTGATGAAACCCATCATGAAATACAGTACGGCCAGCGAAACGAGGGCCGGCATATAAGATTGCCGGCTGCCGGAGACCGTGACCTGTGGCTGGTTGGTTGTGGATATTACCGCCATAGCTATTTAGGTTGAGTAGATAATGCTTGTTTGGCTGCCAGTTGCTGCAGCGTGTTCCAACTCTGGTAAAGTCCTCTTGGCACGTGGAAACAGCCCTTCCATTTACCGCCTTTGAGCGGAAGCAGCGGCTGTCCCTGCCTGTTAAGATAACCAAACCATTCACCATTTTCAGGGTCCGGGAAATGTTTCCAGGTATAATCGTGTACTTTTTTAAACCATTGCCAGCATTTTTCATCGCCGGTATGCAGGTAACCTTTCAACAGGCTGATGATGGTTTCTATGTGCACCCACCACAGTTTCTGGTCCCATTCCAGTTGTTGGGGCGGGTATCCCTTTACATCCAGGAAATAGAAGATGCCACCGTATTCCTGGTCCCATCCATATTCCAGCAGTGAGAGCGCAATGTCTTTGGCTTTGGTGATCAGCGCGGTATCGTTGTTGCGGGTGGCGAGGTCCATCACAAACCACATGGCCTCCAGCCCATGGCCGGGGTTGATCAGGCGGCCTTCGAAGGAATCGGAGAGCTGGCCTTCCGGTGTAATGTTTTCCATGATGAGGCCTTCATCGGGCTGATAAAAAATATCCATCACGGTATGGACGCCCTGCCGGATGGTATCTTCCACCAGCTGTTTATCAAGCAGTGACTCCATTTCCAGCACCAGGTTGCAGAGTATCATGGGTAGCGCGAAGTTCTGCAACGGCCGGGTACCAGGGACAGCTTTGGAATAATGCCCTTTCGGATTGTCCTGGCGGCGAAGGATATTGTGAAAAGTGCTGATGGCAATATCGCTGTAGTCTGCATTGCCGGTGGCCTGGTACAGCTGCCCGAAAGCCATGGCGGCAAAACAGTCAGAGAAAATATTATAAGGGGCTATCAGCGGTTCGCCGGTACGGGTAAGGGAGAAATACCAGTTCCCGTCTTTGTCGCGCCCGTGTTTCCGGAGAAATTCCGCACCCTGGACGGCCATGTCCAGCCACTCCTGTTTTTGTTCCACTTTATTGTACAGCATCGCGAAACACCATACTTCCCGGCATTGCAGCCAGATGAACTTGTCCGTATCGAACACTTTACCGTCGCGGTCGAGGCAGGTAAAATAGCCGCCATATTGTGTATCTGGTGAGTGCTGCATCCAGAAGGGGATGACATCGTTCAACAGGTTGTTGCGGTACAACGTGGCATAATCGTGAAATTCCATTGTTCTGTTCATTGATCAGAGGGTTTTGAGGTATTCTTTATAGCGGTTATAGAGGTGCCCGGCCTGCAGGTAAGCCGACTGCGGGCTCATAAAATGCGAGAACTCGAAGGTAATAGCTTTGTCGTAGCCCGCTTTACGCGCGGCTTCCAGCTTCATGCGCAGTTTTTCAAACTTGATGGGCATAAATTTGATGGGCATGTCGCGGTCGAAGGATTCGGCGTTGGTCCAGCATTGTATGCCGTAGCGGTCGGCCATCCTTTTGTTAACGGCAAAGAAATCGGGCAGCTCATGGAATTCGATATGGCCATCCTGGAAGGCGACAGCGTCCACTACGCCCTTGATGCCATCGAATATTTCGCTCCACTCGCTTTCATGTTGTTTTAGTGACACCGCCTCTTCTCTGGTGATGGTGGAAGATGCGGCCATCACCGCTTTTTTACCATCTATCCAGGGAGATATGAGGGTGGGCAGATTATTGGAGATATCCTTGCAATGCTTGCCCAGTTTGGCATAGAGGTCAATTACCTTACCGGTGCGGCGGCTTACTTCCTGTGTGAGGTACCAGCCCTGGAAGGATTTATAGTGACCGTAATTTTTCCATACTTCATCAATGACTTTCAGGTTGATGTCGACCTCTTTCTGGAAATCGCCTTTCCACCAGTATTTACCGGAGTCGTACAGGCCGAAGTAAAATTTCATATGGTGTTTGTCGGCCAGTTCGAGGAACATTTTTACCAGGTCTACCGGAGGTTCATAGCCGCCTTCTTCCTGCATCACAACTTTGGAAGGATAGGTGAGCCAGCGTTGAAACCCGCTGCGGATAAGGAATACCGTGTCTATGCCAACGGCTTTCATATGGGAGAAATCGGCGTCCCATTCTGCCCGGCCCCAGTTCTGGTGCGGGATATCGTGACTGATCTCGTCGAGGAAAGTGCCTGTTATTTTCATGATGTGGTGGTTTTATGGTTGAACAGCGCCGGTAAAGGACACAGGAATATCAAAAGGGTGAAGGAAATGGTCGGTCAGTACGGCTGCCATTTCGCGGTTAAGCGGCAGACTTTCGTGCAGGGCAGTGCTGAGCTGCAGCTCATGCCATGCAGCCGCTATTTGGTCGTAGGTGACGGTAATGCCGGCAGTCTGCCAGGCTTTTATCAGAAAGGCAGGGGTGAGGTCCTGCCCGGTGGGCGTCAGCTTCCGCGCATCCGGGTAGTAGGTGAGCAGTCCCTGTGTAAATTCATATTCACTGATGGGCCGCTGTGGATAGAACCAGGTTTGATTGGCCCAGGTATGCGGTATGCCGGTGCCGCGAAGTATACCGGTAGCGCCTATACGCTGTATGGCGGCGAAGTGCGGATGTTCTTTCGGCACATCGATGTAAGGCATGAGATATACGCCTGCTTTCAGCAGGGCCTGCTGCACCTGCCTGACGGCTACCTGCCGTGGTTGTATTTTTTGTTGCAGGGAGATGGCCGCCAGCGCGCCGGCGGCCTGGCCCAGCTGTAGTACGACCGGTTGCAGGCGGGTGGCGCCGTTAACAATATTGGTGACGCTGATGCTTTTTTCAGCCACGATCAGTCCGTCTGTGGTAGCGGGTATCAGGGAGCCGAGCGGAATATTATAGGAGGGCACTTTGGCTTTGGAGAAATCTATTTTCGGTACTGCCGGATCTTTTTCCTGATGGTGATCGATCGGGTAGTCTCCTACGGCAATGCCTGTACGATAATAGGCTTCCGGTTGCCCGAAAGGATTGGCCACATGGTTAAAACCAAGCGTAGCGACGCCTTTGAGGCGGCGGGCCTCCCGGTAGTAGGGGATCATGGGCAGTTTGTCGGCCGTAGGGTATTCATCATCAGCGATGCCGAGATGTTTGTAGCCCAGTTCTGTTTGCAGGTAGTAGACATAACGGAGCGTATGTAGTTTGGCTTGTTGCAGGGCTTTGGTGCGGGCTTCGCGGGTCATTTCGATGACGTTGAGCGGGTAGTCGTTGCCGCAGCCAGGCCAGTTGATCATGTATTTGTGATTGGGCAGTTTGCCGTACTGCATCATATGGTCGCAGTTCATTTTACCGCCGTTGCCGCTATACGGATCATCATTGGCGCAGCAGCAGCGGAAGATATCGGGATTATACCCTGCCGGGCGGGGAATGGTTTTGTCGGCGCCGGCGCCATAATCTTTGAGCGTGGCCACATAGGTAAGTACCTGGATGTAGTTGTTGGCTTTGAGCGGCGCCACGGCTTCACCGGTTTCCAGGCGGCTGTCCATACCGGTGCGGTAGGCGGTGTGGGTGGCGGCCATGATATCGCCCAGTTCGGTGGCATCTATGATCAGTGGCGCTTCTATAGTGCCTGGCCGGTTGTTGCGGACGAAGCTGACCTGCCAGCGGCCGTTGATTTTTTTGACGCCTGTCCAGCTGGTGTTAAAAAATATTTGCAGCTGTTTTTCTTTGGCAGCCAGCTGTTGCAGGATACTATTGCCTACCGATGGTTCAAAGAGGGTGTTGCTGACCCAGCCGGTGGCTACGGCCTGGGGGCCGCCGTAATGTTGGTGCAGCTGTTCACGGAATTCGCCCCAGAGGCCTGATGGCAGGGCGTTGTTGCCGTCTATGGCCGAAACGCCGGCGGAGGTGAGCATGCCTCCCAGCCAGGTGGTTTCTTCCAAAATCGTTACGTGGGCGCCCATACGGGCAGCCTGTATGCCGGCTGTGGTGCCGCTGGCCCCGCCACCGATAATGAGCAGGTCGGTTTGCAGCGACTGGGCATTGAGCTGCCAGGCGAAAAGACAAAGAAGTTGGCTGATAATAATTCGTCTGATATCAATCATAAAAGAGCTGGATAGACGACTAAAATAAAAAATTTAATTACTAACTGCTAATACTAATTAATAAATTTTATTTATTCTTGTTAAATAATAAAATAATTTTTGAAATATTGTCCGTTTATGTAAATAATCGATTTGATCGCGCCTGCTTTTAATAATTATTAAGAATAACGTTATTAACTTGGCCCCTCAATCAAGTAAAGCACACTATATGGCTAAAACCTTTTTCGAAGAATTGAACAATGAAAATCTTACCGGGGTAGCCTATAAGAACATTCACCTGAAGAAGGCCGCACTGGCCTACTTCGCCAACATCGGCAATGCCACCATTGCCGATATGTGCAAACAGCTTAACCTTAGCGCACCCAAAGTAACCACCCTGCTCAATGACCTGATCCAGGACGGCCTGGTAAAAGATTACGGAAAAGTGGAATCTACCGGCGGCCGTAAACCCAATTTGTACGGCCTGGTACCTGATTCCGCATTTTTTATAGGAGTAGATGTAAAACAACACCATCTTAACCTGGGATTGTCTGACCTGCAGAAGAACCTGGTCTGTACGGAAGAGAATATTCCCTATAAACTGGATAACAACAAAGCTTCCCTGGAAGAACTTTGTACGCTTATCAGCAACTTCATCGACGGTCTGCCTGTGCCGCGGGAAAAAATACTGGGCATCGGCATCAATCTCTCCGGTCGTATCAATTACGCTACCGGCTATAGTTACAGCTTTTTCTATTTTGATGAAGAGCCGCTGAGTAAAATTATCGAGTCGAAAATCGGTATCCGTGTTTTCCTGGAAAATGACTCCCGCGCCATGGCTTACGGCGAATTCAGCTCCGATGCGGTACACGGGGAACGGAATGTTCTTTTCCTGAACCTCGACTATGGCATTGGCATGGGCGTGCTGATAGACGGCCAGCTGTATTATGGTAAGTCTGGCTATAGCGGTGAAGTGGGGCATATCCCGCTGTTTGATAATGAAATCATCTGCCATTGCGGAAAAAAAGGATGTCTGGAAACAGAAGCCTCCGGATGGGCGCTCACCCGCATGTTCCAGGACAAATTACGCGAAGGCTCTTCCTCCATGCTGAGCCGCAAACCCGGCGCGCCGGACAATATCCAGCTGGAAGATATTATTGACGCTGCTATACATGATGATGTGCTCGCAATCGAGCTGATAGCTAAAATAGGAGAAAACCTCGGCCGTGGCATCGCCCTGTTGATCAATATCTTCAACCCTGAACTGGTGATCCTGGGCGGAAGCCTGGCAGCCACACAGGATTATATCCGGCTGCCTATTAAAAGCGCGGTGAATAAATACTCCCTCAGTCTGGTGAACAACGATACGAAGCTGCGTATCTCCGGCCTCGGTGAAAAGTCTGGTATCATCGGCGCGTGTTTGCTGGTACGGAATAAAGTTCTGATCAATTAACAAATCACGATAGATAGAAAGAAAAAAGCGCGGAGGTCAACTCTGCGCTTTTTTCTTTCTATTACGATTAATTAGTCTTTCTTCTTCCTCAGAAACGAAAACAGCCCGCTGCCGTTTTTCAATCCGGCCTTTTTACTAACTGCCGGTTGAAAGCCCGGGTCTTTTTCCAGGATACGGTCAATGGTTTTGCGGCAGGCGCTTAGGTCTCCCTTGCCTTCCTGTGCCAATGCCATCGTGTAATAGAAAGCGGACGATTCTGCGTCCCAGCTCCAGTTCATGTCTTTATAGGTCTGCACGCATTGATTGGCGTATTGCAGGCTGTTGTCGTAGTCTTCCAGTCCCAGGTACGCTTCTGCGAGGAAAGCATATACGCCGCAGCGGTTGTTCGGTGAATTGTCCGATTCATCACCATGGGACATGATTTCCAGGGTTTGCAGCATATCCTGGATGGCTGCTTCGTACCTGTTCAGTTTAAGCGCAGCTTTACCTCTGAAGTAGAAGATCTTCATCTGCGATACCAGCGGCAGTTTGGCTATACCGCCAATGGATATACGATTATTGACAGCGCCGATGCAGTGTTCGTACTGGGCATTGTCATAATACAGGTACATCAGGTTGAAGTAGGCGTCACTGTCGTCGGGTTTTTCCTCGAGATGTTTTTCGAGGGCCTGTATCCTTTCGTGCAGGTCGTCCTGACTGTTTGTTTTGATAAAGGCGCGGCCGGTTTTGATGCGGTCTATGTTATAGATGATGATTTCTTTTTCTTCCTCCTCCAGTTCGTCCATATCGTTGGTGATCCACTCTTCATATTCCGTCAGGATCTTATTATAGAGGGCCATGGCATCGTCATAGCGTTCCAGTGCGGTGAGGTCTTCAATGATCCGTTCATGGATAGACACGTAATATACCAGCGGCAGGCTGGAGATAAAAGTGTTGAGGATCATCTGCCGGTCGGCCACGGCTTCGGCATATTTCCCCAGCTGATGAAACGCGTCGGCGCGGGATTCCAGCTGCTCCCAGAAGGGGGACATGTTATACCCTACGCTGTGGATATGAATAGCTTCTTCATATGCGCCCAGTTCAAACAGCGTGATGCCGTAGTTGTTGCAGCACATGGCAAAATGGTGCGGATGGCCGGCGTAAGACGAACCGGTATTTTCATACCAGTAAGGATAATACAGGGCGTATGCTTTCTGGTAGAGGTATTTTTTCAGTTGTGTCAGTATCTGACGGGGTCCTGAGGCCTGCTCTTCCTGCAGCAGTTCATTACATACCACGCCGGCCGAATACCAGTCGTACGCAATAGGGTAATCGAGATCGGTCCAGTTGTCCGGGAACTCCCCATGTGTTTTGTAATGGGCATAGTACCACCGGATAATGGTGGACGGGTAAGGCCGCATGGCTATCGCCTTTTCATAATACGGCAGTGATTCGCTGTAGCTACCGATATTGAAGAGGGCAGTGGCAGTGAAGTGATAAAAATAACTCTCCTCCGGGTACAGGGAGATAAAGCGTTTGCCGGTGGATATCTGTTCCAGGGTGCCTTCTGCTTCGTCTTCACCGTAGAACTGGTGCCAGAAGTCGATGGTGCCCCAGCAGAATTCCCTGGCCAGTGCAGGGTGCCGTACACCCTGGTCCAGCAGGGCTTTTACCTGGTGGAGTATTTTCAGCATGTCTTCCTCTTCCTGTTCCCCGGAAGTGCTGGCGATGTGCAGCATTTCCGCGGCGAAGTCGTAATCTGCCATTTCGAGGGCGAAATGCAGGGTGGAGAGGGTGCGGTTGTTGTATACGGTGCATTGGAATGCCTGCCGGTAATAATCCAGTGCGGTAGGTTTATTGTCGTTGTGATAATATACGTCGCCTATGCGGGTGTAGCACTGGAACCGCGCCACATTGAGCTGCGGCAGGTCATCGTGGTAGAGCGACTGGTAGATTTCCAGATTGCGGTGCATATCTGCCAGGGCTTTGTCTGTTTCATTTTGCAGCACCCATATCTGAAAGCGGTACAGGAGCGCTTTGGTGATCAGTTCCTCATCACCCTGATCAAGGATAAACTGGCAATCTTCCAGTGTTTCTGCTACTTTATCGTTGATAACATTGGCGCCCATATAAGCGCGGTGGACCCTTGCCTGGACATGTTGGGGGTTATATTCCAATGCTTTGCTGAATGCTTCGTATGCGGTTTGGTATGCAGTGGTCATTTCCTCCCTGTCCTCGGCGGATTTGGCTATTTCCAGCCTGCACTTGCCCATCAGGTACCACGCGGCGGCTTCGGCCGGATGCTCTTCCAGATATGTTTCCAGTTCAATCGTCGCTACCGTGTATGCCTGTTCCTGATATAACCTTTCCAGTTCTTCCAGATTCATAATACCATTAGATTAGAACGTGCAATTTATTAAGTTTGAAGCAGGTTGTCCAGCTTCATAAATAATTTCTGGATATTAAAATCGTTTATATATATTTATTGGATTGACCAGGATGCTGTAATACAACACTGCCTGTACAGGAGATGGGCCATGGGGGTGTGTTTTGGGGTGAACTTTCCAAGGTCCTGTCAGGTTGTCCTGCGACAAAAAATCGAATATCTTAACAATAATAAATATCCGGCCATGCAATTCCTTGCAAGGCCTTTTTTAATGCGGTACGGCTACAGGGAATATTGAATCGTCTGTTCCAGGATACCCTTCAGCAGCTGACTCAGTTCATGCAGGCTATTCGGTTTGGTGATAAAATAGGAGGCGCCCAACGCACGGGTTTCCTTTTTATCCGATTCATGGGAAGATGTGGTATAGATGATAACAGGAATGTGGCGAAGATGTTCAATCTGCCGAAGTTCTGCCAGGAACTGCTTTCCGTCTACCCGCGGCATATTGAGGTCCAGGAAGATCAGATCAGGTACTAAACCTTCTTCCAGCCGCACAAGGGCATCTTCACCGTTGATAGCTTCGTTGTAAATAATATCCGGCACCAACTCTTTCAATACGTCGCCAAATATCATCCTGTCGTCCACGTCATCATCAATTAAAAGTACAGAGGAATATTTACAGCTGCTCACCATATGAGATTTAGAATAAAGACAAATTTATGATTTTGTTGGTATTTTCATAGCACTGGTTTAGTTAGGTATACGGTTTGTGATGCCATTACCCAACATTTATATTTTCCTGAAAAAAAATTAAACGAGCTCAGGCGGATGAAGAAATTTTTTATGCAGCTGCCACTGCCCAGGAAGTTATTCCTGATTGCTATTGTTCCCTTGATATGCCTTATTTATCTGGGTATCCAGATATTCAACAAACAGAGTGAGGATATCCGCAGCATCGAAAACCTGCTACAGGACGTAAGTACAGCCGCCACCGTGATGAAGGTGGCCGATGAAATACATATGGAACGCCGTTCCAGCGTGAATTACGTGCTGGGCAACTACTCCCAGAACGACCTGCTGATGCAGCGGGCCAAAACAGACCTCGCCATCGATGCCGTGAAATCAAGGCTGCTGGCGGCCGATAGCCGTTTTTTTACCTATTCGCTGCTCAATACGCTTCCGAAAAAAAGAAAAGAGATCGACAATAAGAGCATGCCACAGCGGGAAGTACTGGATTATTATTCCAATCTGATCTTCCGGCTCAACAACCTGGCGCATGCCAGTACACCGGATATCAGTGTGCTGAAGCCCCTGCAGCAGGACCTTAATTCGCAGTACCTGCTGGCGCAGATGGCCGCTTACCAAGGCCTCATACGGATGGACCTCTACTACTTCATCCTGAAAAAGGAAGTGTGGCCGGACGACTTCTCCCGCATCGAAAACAACAACGACATGTATGCTTCGCTGCGGGCCGAATTCCTTGATAAATCATCCCCCGCCAATGCCGCCGCCCTGCTGAAAGTAGAGAAAAGCAACGAATACGTGATCACCTCCGATTTTATCAGCAACACTATCAAAAACCGGAAGATAGATACCCTTTTCAATGCAGACTCGTGGTGGGACAATTCCAGCGCGGCGGTAGACCAGCTCAAACAGCTGCAACGCAGTATTGTGGACAAGGTCAGCAAAGAGGCCCGTACCATTGCACAGAAAGAAAATGACCTCAAAACACGTTATCTCGTCTTCCTCGTACTTATTGTAGTGCTGGTGATAGCATTCGTTACCTACACCGCCAAGACAATTACCGAAAGCCTGAACATACTGCGTTCTGCGGCCGATAAAATAGCCAAAGGCATGAGCGGGGAAGCGCCCGATATCCGTACAAGGGATGCTATCGGCAGCCTGTCAAAATCACTCGCCGCCATTGATCTGACCGGCCAGGAGCTGGCCATGGCAGCGGACAGTATCGGCAAGGGAGATTTTAATATCACCGTGAAGCCCCGCAGCAGTGAAGATACGCTGGGCAACGCCGTAGTACAAATGGCGGCTGATCTGAAAGCCTTCCGCGAGGAAAATGAACTGGAGATGTGGGTGCAGACAGGGCTTAACAAAATAAGTGAAACGCTGCTGGCTGAAAGGGACATGCAGTCCCTCACCAAAGACGCTTTGTCTGATCTGGTACAATATACCGGCGCGCAAACAGGCGTGCTCTACATCCGCCAGAACGGCGACCTGCATTTCTCCGCCGGGCACGCGCTGTCGGACCAATACCCGGCGCCCCCTGTGGTGGCAGCCGGCAAAACGCTGATGGGGCAGGCATTGCTGCAACGTAAGCCGATACTCCTCCGTGATGCCCCCGATAATTTCCTGCACATCGCCGGAGGGTCCGTTTCCGCACAACCCGGACATGTGTTTATTATGCCACTGATACACGCCGGCATAGCGGAAGGCGTGGTGGAAATCGGTTCGCTGTTTCCTTTCAGCGAAAGCGCCGTGCAATATATGACACAGGCATCCCACAGTATAGCAGTGGCCATTCAAAGCACCCGCAGCCGCATACGTCTGCAGGAACTGCTGGAGGAAACACAGTCACAGGCAGAAGAACTACAGGTGCAACACAGCGAGCTGGAAAGCCTCAATGCGGAACTGGAAGCACAAACCCAGAAACTGCAGGTATCGGAAGAAGAACTTAAAGTGCAACAGGAAGAACTGATGCAGTCCAATGCTGAACTGGAAGAGAGAAGCCGCATGCTGGAAGAGAAAAACCAGATCATCGTGGAACGAAACCTCGATATCCACAAAAAAGCTGAAGAACTGGCACTCAGCACCAAGTATAAGTCAGAGTTCCTCGCCAATATGTCGCATGAGCTGCGCACGCCGCTCAATTCCATCCTGCTGCTGTCACGGTTATTGTCTGAAAACCATGACCATAACCTGAATGCCGACCAGGTGGAATACGCGCAGGTCATCAATTCCTCCGGTAAAGGATTGCTGACGCTGATAGATGAAATACTGGACCTCTCCAAGATAGAATCCGGTAAGATGGAACTGGAATATGGCCAGGTATACATTGAAAATATCCTCTCCAATATGCAGGCGCTGTTTGAGCCGATTGCACGGGACAAAGGACTGGCGCTGCAACTGGCTGCCATGCCTGGTGCGCCGGCATCAATAGAGACAGACCAGGTAAGGCTGGAGCAGATACTCAAAAATTTCCTCTCCAATGCCCTGAAATTTACCGCCAAAGGTTCTGTTACGCTGTCAGTACAGCGGGGCGACATAGCTGGCACTATCCGCTTTGTGGTAAAAGACACAGGCATCGGTATTCCGGTGGAAAAACAACAGGTGATCTTCGAAGCGTTCCAGCAGGCTGACGGTTCTACCCGTCGCAAATACGGTGGCACCGGACTGGGGCTGTCTATCAGCCGTGAGCTGGCCAAGCTGCTGGGCGGCCACATTTCCCTTGAAAGCAACGGGGAAGACGGCAGCGAATTCTCAGTAACGGTACCGGTAGCACGAAAATATGAACAGACCACCGCAGCCCCGGTAGCTTCGCCAACAACCGTCAAAGAGCCTACTGTAGTGGACGAAGGACTGGCTGCCAAAGGAGGCACGTCTTACCTGGCGCCACTGATTCCCGGTGATATCCCTGATGACCGTGACCATATTCAACCAGGGGACTCCATTGTGCTGATTGTGGAAGACGATACTTACTTTGCCAAAGCACTGCTTGAATTTACCCGTCAGCGGGGATATAAAGGCGTTGTTACTGTCAGAGGCGACATGGCCGGTGAACTGGCCCGCAAATACCGGCCTGTCGGCATCCTGCTCGATATCCAGTTGCCGGTGAAAGACGGCTGGCAGGTAATGGAAGAATTGAAAAATGATCCGGTCACCCGCCCGATACCTGTACACATCATCTCTTCGCTGGAAGCGAAAAAGGAAAGCCTGATGAAAGGCGCAGTGGATTTTGTGAGCAAGCCGGTCACCATGGAAAGCATGCAGCACATCTTTGAGAAGCTGGAATTTGTTCTGCAACGTTCCACCAAAAAGGTGCTGATACTGGAGGAGAATGCCAAACACGCCAAAGCGCTGGCCTATTTCCTGGGCAACTACCAGGTGAATTCAGAAATCAGCAGTACCGTTACCGACGGTGTACAATTACTGCAGCAGAAAGATGTGGACTGCGTGATACTGGACATGGGCATTCCTGACCAGCAGGCCTATGAAACACTGGAAACGGTAAAAGAAATCAAAGGGCTGGAAAACCTGCCCATCATTATATTTACCGGCAAAAGCCTTTCGCGGGCGGAAGAACAACGGATACGGCAGTACGCCGATTCCATCGTTGTAAAAACGGCACATTCCTATCAACGCATGCTGGACGAAGTGTCACTGTTTCTGCACCTGGTATCGGAAAACAATGCGGCCGCACAAACCGGCAACAGCAAAATGTCGCTGCTCAACGAAGTGCTGAAAGGCAAGACCGTACTGGTGGCCGATGACGATGTACGCAATATTTTCTCGCTCACGAAAGCGCTGGAGATGCACCAGATGAAGGTGCTTTCCGCGGTAGACGGAAAAGAGGCGCTGCAGCAGCTCAGTGAACATACCGTGGATATTGTGCTGATGGATATGATGATGCCGGAAATGGATGGCTACGACGCTATTGCCGCTATCCGCAAGCAGCCGTCAATGGCCCATCTGCCGATCATCGCCGTCACCGCCAAAGCCATGATGGGCGACCGGGAGAAATGCCTGAAAGCCGGCGCGTCAGACTATATCTCCAAACCCGTGGACGTAGACCAGTTGATTTCGTTATTACGTGTATGGCTATACGATAAAGGCATGAAATAATATGGAGCAGAAAAAAGTACTGATCATAGATGATGACGCCCGCAATATTTTTGCGCTAAAGGCAGTGTTGCGCTCCCGTGGGATACCCTGTATTGCTGCTTCTACCGGCGCAGAAGGGCTGGCGCTGCTGGACGGCGGGCATGAGGTAGGCGTGGTGCTGATGGACATTATGATGCCCGACATGGACGGCTATGAAACCATTGCGGCGCTGCGGGCCAAAGAAGGGGAGGAGCATCTGCCCATTATTGCGGTAACAGCCAAAGCCATGGTGGGTGACCGGGAGAAATGCCTTGAAGCGGGTGCTGACGACTATATTTCAAAACCAGTTGATGTAGATGTGTTGCTCTCGCAGCTACAACAATACTTATCTGTATAAGCTGTGAACAGGAATCATATTAGTGAACAGGAAGTGAGCATGTTACTCAACGATGTGCTGGAGCGTTATGGGTATGACTTTACCGAGTACGCACATGCCTCCATTAACAGACGGGTGAATCATCTTTTTCAGCTGGACCGTTTCCCGAGCTTTGCGGAATTCCGCTATCGTATTATTACTGACGCGGATTATGCGTCGCGTTTTGTGGAGGAGATCACGGTGAACGTAACGGAGATGTTCCGTGATCCGCAATTTTATTATGCGCTTCGTCAACAGGTACTGCCGGTGCTGGCCACATATCCGCTTATCCGGATATGGCATGCCGGCTGTTCTACCGGGGAAGAAGTGTATTCTTTCGCTATTTTGCTGAAAGAGGCTAACCTGCTGCACAAATCGGTGATTTATGCAACAGACATTAATACCAGTGTGCTGGAAAAAGGGAGGACCGGTATTTTCCCGCTTTCACAGATGCAGCAATATTCGCGCAATTACATGGAAGCCGGCGGGGTACAGGATTTCTCGTCGTACTACACGGCCAACTACGAGTATGCTAAGTTCAGGCAGGACCTTGGAGGGAAAATTATTTTTTCTCCCCATAACCTGGTCACAGATGGTTCGTTCAATGAATTCCAGTTGATCATCTGCCGGAACGTGTTGATCTATTTTAATAAAATGCTGCAGGATAAAGTGCTGCGGCTGTTTTGCGACAGCCTGGAGCCACTCGGCTTCCTGGCGCTGGGCAGCAAGGAATCGCTTAACTTTACCACTGTGTCAGGGCAGTTCAGGCAGTTGGACGGTAAAGAGAAGATCTGGCGGAAACATCATCTGTAATCAACAAAATAACTATGGACACAGCTTCCCGCGTGGTGTTGATCGGCGGTTCCGCCGGTGGTTTACAGGCTATCCTGACATTGTTGCCGGGGCTGTCGGCACGTTTGAATGCAGCGGTGATCATTGTCCTGCACAGGCAAAGCAGTTCAGATTCTGTACTGGCGGAGTTACTGGCCGTCAAAACCTCATTGCCTGTCCGCGAGGCGGAAGAGAAAGAGCTGCTCCTGCCCGGCACGATTTACATTGCGCCGGGTGACTATCATTTGTTGATAGAAACAGATCACACGCTGAGCCTGGACTATTCCGAGAAAGTAAATTTCAGCCGTCCCAGTATAGACGTTACGTTTACTTCAGCGGTGGAAGTATTTGGTCCGCAAACAATGGCTGTGTTGTTGTCCGGTGCCAATGACGACGGTGTGGAAGGATTGGCAGATGTGCATGAAGCCGGCGGTATCACGATCGTACAGGACCCGGACACCGCCATCGTGGATTTTATGCCACGCCATGCCATACAGGCTGTACCGGTGGATTACGTGCTGGCAGCGGCCGACATGGCGTCTTTTATTAATAGTTTTGCCGGCCTGATGGTCGGTTGAGGTATGGTTATTGAAAAAAAAATTCCAGCCCAATAATTCATGTATGATTTTGATTGTTGATGATAAGCCTGAGAATATTTTATCCATCCGGAAAACGCTTGAGTTATACCAGTTTGAAGTGGATACGGCGTTGTCCGGTGAAGAGGCGTTAAAAAAAATACTGAAAAACAGCTACACCCTGATCATCCTGGACGTGCAGATGCCCAGTATGGACGGATTTGAGGTGGCGGAAGCTATTTCCGGCTACAGCAAGGCAAAGGATATTCCTATCATATTTCTGTCTGCGGTCAATAAAGAAAAGCGTTTCATCGTAAAAGGCTACGACTCCGGTGGTATCGATTATCTCACCAAGCCGGTAGATCCGGACGTCCTGTTGATGAAAGTAAAAACGTTCTCCCGCCTTTACCAGCAGTCGCAGGAGCTCAAGCAGATACATCAATCGCTCCAGGAGGAAGTGGAAGTCCGTAAGCTGGCGCAGGCCGCCCTCAGCGAAAAGGTGAACGAGCTGCATACCATGCTCGAAGTGCTGCCTCAGATAGCCTTTACCGTTACCCCCGATGGACAGATAGAATATGCTAACCGCAACTGGTTTAAATACGCCGACAGCCTGCAGCAGTTGCCGGAAACCCTGCCAATGGACAAAAGCCTGCGGCAATGCCTCGATGATACCCTGTATGCCGGCCTGCCGCTGGAAAAGGAAGTTTACCTGAAAGACAGGGCAGACAATAGTTTCCGCTGTCATCTGTTGCGTGTTATCCCGGTAAGGGAAAATACCGGTATCAGCAAATGGATCGGTACCTTCACCGATATTGCCCATCAGAAACAGACCAACGAAATATTAGAGCAGAAAGTAAAGGAAAGGACCGAAGAGCTGGTGGAAATCAACAAATCGCTCGAAGCCAGTAACCATGATCTGCAACAGTTTGCCTCTGTGGCCTCTCATGATCTTAAAGAGCCGTTGCGTAAAATACAGCTGTTTGGCGCCATTGTGCGCGACCGCTTCCTGAAAACCGATCCCGGCGCCATGTCCTATATGGAAAGGATCGTAGGCTCGTCGGAAAGAATGGCCCGGCTGATCAATGATCTCCTGAACTATTCCCGCCTGTCGGCAGCAAGCATATACGAAGTGACCGACCTGAATGTGGTGGTACAGGAAATTATCAGCGACCTTGAATTGACCATTACAGAGAAACAAGCTGTGGTACGTGTGGAAAAATTGCCCCATATTGAAGCTGTTCCTGGGCAGATCCGTCAGGTGTTCCAGAACATCATCAGTAACGCTCTTAAATTTTCCCGGAAAGACCTGGCCCCGGAAATTCATATCTCCGCTGAAACCATAGCCGGAAGTTCGGTCGACGGTCTGTCACAGGCCGATGGCGACTATTGCCGTATAACCATTCGCGATAATGGCATTGGGTTTAATGAAAAATACCTGTCCAAAATATTCACTATCTTTCAACGCCTGCATAATGCAGACCATTACGAAGGCACCGGTATCGGACTGGCCATTGCCAAGAAGGTAATTGACAAACACCAGGGGATTATTACCGCTACCAGTGTGGAAGGAGAAGGGACCGCCTTTATTATTGTGTTACCCGTTCAGCAAATAAAAGTACCCAACAACAACTGATAAACGCATTTTTATTCTTTGTTTCAAACCTATACTTCATGAAGAGAATTGCATGTACGTTACTGCTACTGGCAGTTTTTTCGGTTGCTACCTATGCACAAACAACCTATACGATTACACAGGACAGGCAGCCATCCCCCACCAGGACTTATTGGATGAATGCGGAGATCCCGGGCAGTACAGATGACAGCCAGGGGTTTAATTACGTCCTGCTACATAAATCCTATGACAGTGCTCTTATGGACGGCTGTTTTGTGATGGGAAAGATCACCGGTATACGCGGCCACATGGGGTCGTGGAACCGGAAATGGACCATAGAGGTAAATACCGCGTCAGCCTATAATTCAGACAGGGGAAGCCTTATCAGCTACAATGAGCTGGCCTCTCTGGTGACACTCCGTTACAACGGCCAGAAGTACCTGGCTGTCATGATCGACAATAACTCTATGCTGACCGAATTTTCCTTTACAGGATACGTTCAAAACCCTGTGTTACAGCTGGCGAAAGCGACAGAGGTGACGGAAGTACAGCCCTTTAAACAATATGATCCGGTAGCAGCGCCCGGCGGTATGGTGGTGGGAGACGCCAGTTTGTATCCGGCCATTTATCCGGCAACATCGGATGCGCTAATTGTCAGCACAGGGAGGACCGGCGGTATGACCATCCGTGTTCCTACCAGCCAGCAGAACCTCTTTTCCGGCGGTCATCATATCACCTGCGTCTCTCCTAATTTCCAGGGCGGGCTGGGGATTTCCATAGGTCAGGATAACAGTGGTTTTATCCAGGCTTTTTCACCTACGGCAGAACAAGGCAACATATACCTGAACCCCAACGGAGGTAACGTCGGGGTAGGCGTACACGATACCAAAGGTTACCGGTTGGCCGTGGCCGGTAATATGATAGCGGAAAGGATTGTGGTAAAGAACCAGCAACGCTGGCCGGATTATGTATTTGCTAAAGACTACAGTCTGCCGTCGTTGCAGGAACTGGACGCATATATCAGTCAGCATCAGCATTTGCCTGATATGCCCTCTGCGGAAGCGGTGAAAGAGAAAGGCATTGACCTGGAAGAGATGAACAGCAAACTCCTCCGAAAAGTGGAAGAACTGACATTGTACCTTATTCAGCTTGACAAGGAAAACAAGGAGCTAAAAGCTGAAGTAGACACGATCAAAGCCAGTATGAAGAAATCATAGACATTACGAAATCCGGTCAGTGACCGGATTTTTTTTATACAGGGCATAGCAAAAGTACATTGTCCGGTTTGATGGTCATTGTCTGTTGTCATCATGAAAAAACGGCGGAGAAAACAGGGCGTGTAATGATGTTTGGAATACAAAAAATACAGCGATACTAAAAACAGAAAACCCGCGCTGGGCGCGGGTTTTAACGATTTTTTGGTGGAGGATAGCGGGCTCGAACCGCTCACCTCAAACATGCCATGCTTGCGCTCTACCAGATGAGCTAATCCCCCATATTTTCCCTTTCGGGAATGCAAAAATAGATAATTTTCCGAATCTGCCAACTTTTTACACAAAATCTTTAAAAATTCCTTCTACGGTTTCCTTCAGTTCTTTTAGCAGCAAGGGTTTGCGGAGTAATTTGATGACGAGTGGATTGGCGTTAGTACGGGTGATATCGCCATAATCGAGAGAGGACGATACCATCACAATATGGCACTGCGATTTTATTTTCTGAGGATAGGTATCAAAAGCCTGCAGGAATTCAAAGCCATCCATTTCAGGCATCTGGATATCCAGCAGAATGATAGTAGGGGGTATTTTGGGCAGGGCGATATTGGACGATAAAAACTCCAGCGCCTTGTTAGCATTGGCGAATGAAATCACCGTTCTGCTGATTTGTTGAAAGGTTATCAACTTCTCATGCAGCAATAAATCAATCTCATTGTCATCAATCAATATGACGCGCAGGTCAGGTATCGAATTCATTTCTGTTCGGGATGGTAATTTCAAATTGAGTGCCTTCGCCGTATTTGGACTCTACATTAATTGTACCGCCAATTTTGCTGAGGGCTTCCTTTACGATGTATAAGCCTATGCCACTTCCTGGTTTGTTGTTGTTCTTGGAGCGAAAGAACATTTTAAAGATGTTGTTCAGATGCTCGCTCAGGATACCGATACCGTTGTCCCGGATGCAGATGGTGGCCTTATGCGGTTCTGCTTTTACCGACAGGTTGACCGTTGGTTCAGGTTCTTCCGGTTTTTGGTACTTAACAGCGTTGGAAATAAGATTGTTTAAAATAACGCTGATCCGGAAAGTATCTCCCCGGAACTCGGCTACCTGGTCCACCTGGGTATTAAACCGGATGGCAGTGTTCTGTGGCTGAAAGGCGGTGATACAGTCATTCAACAGGGTATTAAAATCTATTTTCTCATATTCTATTTCCAGCCGGGAATTACGGTAGTATTCAATGATTTTCTGGATAAACCCGTCCAGCTTCAGTACACAGGATTCTACCATGTTCATATAGCCGTTGGGGTCTACCACTGAATTATCGAGCCGTGACAGGTTAATAATACCCAGTACAGACATCAGCGGGGAACGAAGGTCATGGGAAGTGGAGTAGATGAACCGGTTCAGCTCATCATTGGTTTTTTCCAGTTCTGCGATCTTTTCCTTGAGCTGTTTGCGGGTAGAATAGATCTCATATGCATTGTTGATGGTTTTATGCAGCTCGTTTTCATCCCAGGGTTTTTTGATATAGGAAAAGATATGCCCCTTGTTGATGGCATCAATGATGTCTTCCACATCGGTATAACCGGTCAGCAAAATGCGCATCGGGTCGGGAAGGGTGTCTTTGATTTCATTAAAAAACTCCACCCCGGTAGATACAGGCATTTTCTGGTCCGCTATGATGATATGGACCATAATCTCCTTCAGTAATTGTTTGCCTTCCTGCGCTGAGTTTGCGGTATAAATCTCGTAACTTCTGCGAAAGCTGGCCTTGAAGGCGTTCAGATTATGGATTTCATCATCGATATATAATATTCTAATGCGGTTTTCTTTCATTAAAGGGTGTTATGGTTATGATTGATGAATCGTGATGTTGAGAGGTAAATATATAATAAATTCCGCTCCTTCCCCGGGGGTGGAATTTACGATGATTTTACCCTTATGTTTCTCTATGATGCTGAATACGATAGAAAGCCCCAGGCCGGTCCCTTCTCCTACGTCTTTGGTGGTAAAGAAGGGGTCAAATATCTTCTGTTGCACCTCTTCCGACATGCCAATCCCCGTGTCTTTGATCCGGATAACGATAAACTGGTCTTCCTGGCCGGTGGTAATGGTAATGGATTCGTTGTGTTGTTCTTTTTTGCTTTTGATCGCATTCAGGGCGTTGGAGAAGATATTCATGAACACCTGGTTGATCTTACCGGCGTAACATTCAATTTTAGGCAGTTCCGCATAGTGCTTAATGATGTTAACATTGGGCGGAATGCCATTGCGCAGGAGCACAAGGGTAGAGTCCAGGCCCTCATGGATATCGATGGACTTCACATCGCTTTCGTCCAGACGGCTGAAAGTACGCAGCCCTTTCACGATCTCTGCGGTACGGGCGGCGCCATCCTCGATGCCCTTGATCAGGGAAGATATTTCTTCATGGATATATTCAATATCAATTTCCCGCTTGAATTGTTCGATGGACTTCAGCTCACTTTGGATATCGGTTTTGTCGGCCAGCCTGTCGTAGCGGTTAAGCAGCTCCTGCAGGTCGGCAATATCAAGTTTCAGCGGCTTGATATTAGAGGTGACAAAGTTGATCGGGTTATTGATTTCATGGGCAATACCGGCGGTCAGCTGACCGAGGGACGCCATTTTTTCCTTTTCCACCAGCCTTGTCTGGGTGTCTTTCAGGTTGGTAAGGGCCACATTGAGGTCGTGGTTACTGTTTTGCAGTTCCTCCGTGCGTTCCTGTACTTTGGCTTCCAGGATGATATTTTGTTCTCTTACCAGTTGTTCGTTTTCTTTGGATATCTCCAGGGCGATGGCCTGTGATGCTTCTTTTTCGGCTTTAAAGGTGTTGATTTTGTCTGCCAGGGCAAAGGACAGCAGTATGACCTCTATCGCGGACCCTATTACGATAATATGGCTGGTGAAGATATTATAGGGGATGATGCCCACATCCTTCAATACAAAACAGATAATGGCGAGAATGAACACTGTCCACGCCAGTACAAATATTTTAGCAGTGCGGGAATGTTTCACGGCCTGCATGATGGCAAACAGCAAAATGAAGCTGACGCCGGTAATGGCCAGGAAATCTATCAGGGCATACGCGACGGAGAAATACCCTAGCAGCGACAGTACGATGGTGCTCGAATATACAATCACAAACAGGTTCATGGTCCGGTAGGCCCAGGGTGCTTTTTCCCGCACGTGGAGGAAGCTCTGTACAAACAACAGTACCGAGATGCCCGACAGAGCGCCGGCCCACAGTACACTTTGCTCGGTGACGTACAGGTTTTCATGCCAGAAGAAACGGTACCCGAAACCATGCAGGCAGATCTGCGCCAATCCCACACAGGCGATGTAGATGATATAGTAAAAATAACTCCAGTCTTTTACGGAAAAGAAAATGAAGGTATTGTAGAATATCATAACGAGGATGATACCGATATAGATGGAGAGCAGCAGGTCGTCGTTATACAATTTGCTGTATATCTCCCTGGCCGTGCCGATGTACACCGGCACCAGGATGGCCTCCCGGCTTTGTATACGCAGATAAAAAGTGCTGGACAAGCCGGTAGGAATACTGACATTATACACGAAGTTCTGGTGTACGACCGGTCTTTTTTTGAAGGGCCGTAATTCCCCTCCCGGAATCACCTCATAGCCGTTGGGGCCAGGGTAATATAGGTCTATCAGGTCCAGGATCGGATAGGTGATATTGAACATCAGCTCCGGAAACTGGGTGCTGTTTTTGACGGTAAAGCGAAGCCAGATGGCGTCCTTGGTCAGCCCGAAATTAGGAATCTGTTTTGGCAGCTTCTGGAAAGCGGGGGAGTGTTCCACGTCTTTGAACGTGAGGTCGCCGGCCGGGTCCAGCAGGTATTCCAGCTGGCCGTATTCAGCCAGTTGGATGGGATAGTTGTGGGATATGCAGATGGTATCTGCCCAGGCAGGCACCCAGCGGGCCGTTACTAACAGTAACAGGCATACGAATTTGTAAAATGCCGGTCTGATCAGAAGTCGCATGGCTTATTTCGGATCATTTATCGTGATTAAAAATCTGTTCAAGGTCTACATAGTAACGGCCGGAGGCAACCTCTCTTTTCAGCCCTATTTCCCGGCACACATGGGCGATAGCGGCGCCTCCCAGCATTACGGCCGAAGCCAGCTGCGGCCAGGTGGTAATCGTTTTGCCTATCTCAGCGAGAGAGGCCTGCATTTTGGTTGACATGGCATTGAAATTAACAATACGGTCTACCAGTTCCATCCTTTCCGGTCCCTGCATGTTTCGTATCTGGGGGGCGGTGATGTCTTCCGGTATCCGTCCATGCAATATAGGTAAATCAGGCTGGAGATCAAACCGCTCTACATCCACCATGCCCCGGTCGCTGGTGTCCATCACTACCGGTATCTGCATGGACCTGGCACGCTGACGGGCCAGCACCTTGATATCCAGGCCGTCACATTCTTCCACGAGTATGTCGAGCGGGCCGCCTGTGGTCAGAAAAGCGTCTATGTTTTCATCAGAAATACCATTATCATAACAATGGACCGTTAAAAAAGGATCAATTTCGGCGATTTCCCGGGCCACCAACACTGTTTTCAGGATGCCCACATTATGAACGCCTGTCCGGATACGGTTCATATTGCTGAGGTCCAGCCGGTCAAAGTCGGCTATACGAAGTTCTCCGCAGAGCCTTTCGATGGCCAGTGCCATGGCAACGGACTGTCCAACGGAAAGGCCGATAACGCCAATTTTTTTGGTCTGCAGGATTTTTCTCTCTGCTTCTGTGATTTTATGTTGATTGCGGCTGGTGCGCAGCTGTATAAATTCAGCTTCGTCGAGAATATGCACCACATAGCCGGACCAGGGGTAGTATACCCATACACCATACGCGGCTGGGGACGTGTTGCCCAGGTGGGCGGCCACCTTTTTGGCAAGGGCGGCGTCAGATAACCTTTCTGTTGGATGTTGAAGGCGGATAAGCTCTGCCAGCTGCGACTGTATCTCGTCGAAGACACGGATACCGGGTTGCCGGACGAGCAACTGGGTAAGGGCGTCCAGCTGTGCGGGGTCCTTTAACCTGAAAAACTCTACTTTCCTTTCTAATGATCTCTGTTGGCTCGTTGCAATAGCATCTACTAGTACGTTGTTCATCGTTAAATTATTTATTGCTACCGGGATAGCGGAAGGTCGCTCGTTGCCGCCGACATGATCCTCAGGTCATAGTCAACCTGCATCTCTCCCTTAGGCCCTTTTTCTACAATCGTTTGCACCGGATTGTTGCGTAAACTCATCATTCTTTCGCGGTCCTCCGGGTGGGCGCTCTTCAGTTCCAGGGGGTCGTTCAGTATGAGCGCGGTAGCGATCAGGTCTTCTTTGGGGTAATAGAAAGTACCCTGATTACCGATATTGGTCATAATCTGATACCCGGTACGGATACTGTTGCGGAAGGTAGTTTGCGCGCAGAACCCTAAAAAGGTGGAGACAGGCAACTGGTTCAATACGGCATTTACCACCCTGAAGAGGACAATGCTGCCAATACCCCAGCCGGCCACCTCCCGGGAATTCCATAATCCGCAAAATTCACCGGTGCCGCCGCCTGCGGCTAATTCCCTTACTATGTCGTATATCCTGGGGTCCATATTGTTGATGGCGCTCTCAATCGGAAGCGGAACACTTCCTCCGGCCAGCTGTATCCGGCAGCCACCATATGTTTTAGTATAGTCGTCATTGCTCACGGTAATAATGTAGGTATAAGGCTCGTACATCCAGTCGACGTTTGCGGAGGTCACCTTCGTCACACCATAGGCTTCCAGCACCTTCCGATGTCCTGCAATATATTGCAAACATTCTTCGGGATATTCGATTGCCTTGAATACTCTTACCTTGAGCATGTATGGGAATGCTTTAAAATTTTTTTTAGTTTTAAGTCAGCCAGGGTCGGGTGGCTTTAAAAAAATATACGCAGTTTTAATTTATAAGCATCGTCAGCAAAAAAGCTACCGCTTTTCCACTAGGCTGTAACCATGGCGGGAGTATACAGCATAGTATCGTTGGCCTTTATAGCGGGGATTGCATCTCTTTCTCTTTAGTTAGCATCTCCCGGGATAAATAGTTCCATTTGTTGAAAAAGATTAAAAAGCTCTACATCTTCACATGAAGGTAATGGTAAAATAGTATTATTTCCAGAATAATCCATAAAGAATGTCCCGTTTTTTGAATAAATACTAAACACACAAGATGTCGTACCCTGGTATTCAACAGTATAAGTATCTGTAAATATTTTACTGGCGAAAATAGCCGTACGCATTGGTGTAAATTTTGCTGCGATGAATTCCCTTTACAGTTAGATTTGTATCTCTCTTATTTCTATAAACAAATTTCAATTCTTTTAATATGAACAAAAGAGAATTCATAAAGCTGACCAGCCTCGCTGGCGTAGCTGCGCTCAGCGGCCCCCTCAGCAGCCTGGCCGTGCCCGTTACTTCTGCGAAAACCAGCTCCGACGACCCGAAGGCCCCGTTTGTAGTGCCGCCACTGCCTTATGCTTATGACGCCCTGGAACCCTACATCGATAAAATGACGATGGAACTGCACCACGATAAACACCATGGCGCCTATGTAAAAAATCTTAACGACGCCATCAAAGGCACGCCCTTCGCCACCCTGTCGCTGGAAGAAATATTGCATAAGGTAACCACAGCTGATAAAGACAAAGCTGTCCGCAACAACGGCGGCGGCCATTACAATCACTCCCTGTTCTGGACCCTGCTGTCTCCTAAAAAAACAACTCCCTCCGAGAAACTGAAAGCTGCCATCAATAAAGACTTCGGCTCCTTTGAGAAATTCCAGGAGAAATTCAATGATGCCGGTAAAACACAATTTGGCTCAGGCTGGGCATGGCTGATAGCAGGCCCCGGCAAAAAATTGTCGGTGATCAACACCCCTAATCAGGACAACCCGCTCATGCATAACATCGTAAAGGAAAAAGGCACGCCTATCCTCGCGCTGGACGTATGGGAACACGCCTACTACCTGAAGTACCAAAACAAACGCCCGGATTATATCAACGCTTTCTGGAACATAGTGAACTGGGACGAGGTGGAAAAGCGTTATAACAACGCGTGAGCACAACTCCCGATAAAAGTAAAAGCGGGAAGGCCTGCCAGGCCTTCCCGCTTTTACTTTTATGTTTAGTATAACTATTTACGTTTCATAAAAACAAACCCGTTCTTCTCCCCAATCACTTCCAGATTGGGATGGTGAATAAACTCTTCACTGTCAGTGATACGGCAAATAAAATACGCTGGTTTGTCGATAGCGCCGTTCAGCAGCCAGTTGGTGTCTGGATAGTTTTTATTGTGATGAGGCTGTTCCCGTGTGTAATAGTGCTGGGCATAACTGTGATAGCCCAGTGCTTTTACATACACGTCCCTGCCTTGCAGCGAAATAAAAAAGTCGATGGCTGCGCCCTGGGAATAACGTTCCAGCTTCGGTACAAAATGCAGTACCGTTACCGGGATGATCACCATAGTGCTCACAAACAGGCATATCAGCCCGTTGGTGATTTTCCGCTTGAACAGTAACGCAACGCTGATGACCACCAATATAATATAGGCGATACCGTAGCCGGTTTCTGCCACAGACCAGGGTACTTCAGCCTGCAGGTTGGCCGCGGCAAACTTATCGCCGATATAGGGTATGATCATGTCTTTGTACACGCCTACCAGCGGCAACAGGGCAATCGCAATACCCAGCAAAATTCCGGTCACGCACAACAGGGCAATGTTCCAGCCACGCAGGCGCAGTTTGCCGGAAGACAGTTTATATACCTGGTAGGCTGCCAGATAGGACAGCGGGAAATAACACAGGGAAGAATAATGCACGATCTTGGTTTTCACAATGGAAAACAGGACCAGCACCACCCAGAATAATATCCACATCCACACCGTAAAATCCTTCTGTTCGGCAGCTGCGGGTTGCCGGTAGATGGTCTTTCTTCTGCCACGGATATACGAAAACAGGAAGATGCTTGCAGGAAAACAACCAATCAGGAGTACTACCCAGTGGTAGAAAAACGGGCCGCCATGACCGGCATCTTCAGTGGTGAGCAGCCGGACCTGGTAGGTCACAAATTCATTGACAAACCACCAGCCATGGGCGAGGATCTCGTAACCAAACCACAACAGGGTAGTGACAGACGCAAAAAGGGCAATAAGGCCGAGATGCGCCAGTTTGATACCAATGCGGAATTTGTTCCAAAGCCAATATACCAGCAGCGTAAGCATGGACACGAGGATGGCCACCGGCCCTTTGGTGAGCACTGCCAGACCCAGGAAAAAGCCGCTCAGCATGGCCATGCGGTACGACCGGTTACTGTAGGCTATCCGGTACGCAAAATAGACGGCCAGGAAAATAAAGTAGTTGAAGGTAGGGTCAATAATACCAGACTTGAAATAAAAGTGTGGCAGCCAGGAGCCTGCATATACCAGGGCCCACCACATGCCCATTTTCTCATCCGCCAGTTTTTTGCCGACGCCAAAAAGCGTCAGCAGGGTGGCTATACCGATGATCGCATTAGGAAGACGGGCGGCGAAGTCATTCACGCCAAAAAGCAGCATGCTGCCCGCCTGCATCCAGATGAACAGGGGCGGTTTTTCCCAGAAGGGCCGGAAATCGATCTGGACCTGACTGTAGTTATGGCTTACAATCATTTCCCGGGCTGCTTCGGCAAAGTTTATCTCGTCCCAGTCAAAAAGGTGTACAGCCCCCAGAAAAGGTATAAACAGCAGGGCAGCCACAAGTGCAATCAGCAGGTATTTCATCATCACGGTTTATAAAAAATGAGCACTTCGGCGCGCTCTGAAAATGCAAAAAAGAAAAGGAGCAAAGTCCGCAAAGGTGCTGATCTTTGCGAACTTTGCTCCTTTGAAAAACTTAGGGATTTACGCCGCGTTGGCGTTCATCACGGCTTCCGGACATACTTCCGGAGAAGTGGCGGAGTCCTGGAACCTGAAGAACCCACACACAATAATGGTGCTAAGAGTGCCAACGATACTGCCTACATATACGTCCGCAAAAAAGTGTTGTGCCAGATAAATGCGGGAATAACCTGCCGTCAGTGCTAATACAATAAACAGGAATCCCAGCTTTTTATTGCGCAGCCATACAGAGAGGAAGCTGAACATGGCAAAAGCCACGGCAGAGTGCCCTGAAGGGAAACTGCAGCTGCTGTGTACGGTCACCCATTTCACGGTATGTACCAGTGAAGCGGCTTCATCACCAAAATAGCTGATAGGCCTCGGCGCGTTAAAATAATGTTTAGCCACCTGTACTACTACGGCTGCCAGCAGAAATACTGCCAGACCGATGAAAAATACTCTGAACTTCTGCATGAGCAGCATCAGCAACAGGATAATGCCAAACATAATACCATCTCCGAGATAAGTGATCCCGGTAACTAACACATCCCCAAACGATGAGTGCTCTCCGTTGATGCCAAGAAATAACTCACGTTGGCTGTAGGTTGCCAGCATTACTCCCCCCACTATGAGCCACAGTAGGAAGGGCAGAAAAAAATAAGCATTCTTTCTGAACAGTGTTAACAGTGTTTTCAATTCTGTAGGTTTTAAATTGTAGGTTGCGTTTTAAACCTGTTACGTTTAAACTTTTGTAAGAACTTTTTTATTTTTTGATATATGCGAAAATAAAATTCTTTATTGAATAAGTTGGAATCGTTCATGGCTTTATAAATTAAAAAGCCGGCGATGGGCAACAGGACAATGTTCGACAGCCACATGCCCGACCAGGTGAACATCACTCCGCTGCGGGCCATCTTTTCGCCGATCATGAAAAATATATTAAAGATCACAAAGAAGATCACGGCAAATACCAGCGGGGTGCCCAGACCTCCTTTACGGATAATGGAACCCAGGGGTGCCCCGATCAGGAACATTACCACGCAGGCGGCCGCCAGGGTGAACTTGCGCTGCCATTCCACTTTATGCATCAATATAACGCCGTGCTTGTCAGAATATTCTTTAGTCGGCGCCTCCAGGGAGCTTAAAGTTTCGCGAACGCTTTGTTCCGCTCTCTCCAACGCGTTGTGCCGGCTTTTTTCAGGAATGATTTCCTCAAAGTCCTTCACCTTCAGCGGCGGCGCGGTAGCCGCCCAGGCGGAGTCTTTCCAGCGGAAGAAAGGAAAACGCACTGTCACATAGGCATTGACGGTTTTAGCGAAAACCACCTGTGATTTCTGCAGGGAGTCTATGGCAAAGTCCAGCTGCCGGATGTTGAGCATCTGCTGGTTGGAGGCAAAGAGGTCAGTATTGAGGCGGTTAAACGCAAAGGAGCTCAGGTCAAACGCCTTGCTGTATTTTTTGAAGCTGAAACGGATCATGTCCCCCGGAACGGAATAGCCGCGATTGCCTTTCTCTTCATATCTCCAGCCGTTTTCGAGGATGAAGTACAGGAAACGTTTATTGGCGGTAAGCACCATCTGGCCTTTTTCGGCGAGAATGATCCTGTCGCCGCTGCCGCCACCGGCAGAGTGATCAAAGATCATGACCTGATGGATGGTCTGGTTGTCTTTATCTTTCTGGGCCACTTTGATGGTATACCCCGGGATGTCGCGGTAAAATACGCCTGCCTTGATATTGAAGGCGGGCTTGGAATAGGTGATGTCGTAAAGCAGGGATTTGGCCTGCAGGTTGGCCACGGGGATCACGTAGTTGGCAAACAGGAAAGCCAGGACGCCGATGATGCTGCACACCACCATGAGGGGGCGGATAAAACGCAGCAGGGAAATACCGGCCGATTTCAGGGCTACCAGCTCAAAGCTTTCTCCCAGGTTACCGAAGGTCATGATAGATGACAGCAGTACGGCCAGGGGCAGGGCGAGGGTTACCAGTGTGGCGCTGGTGTAGGCGATCAGTTGAACGATCACCATCGTGTCCAGTCCTTTTCCTACCAGGTCGTCTACATATTTCCAGAGGAACTGCATTACCAGTACAAAAAGCGTCACAAAAAAGGTCGCCACAAAGGGGCCCAGAAATGTTCTAATGATTAATTTATCGAGTTTCTTCACTGATAATGCCTGATTTTTTTGCCAGCAAAAGGGAAAAGGTTCGCCGGGAACGCTCATCTTTGTGTTCCGGCCAACCCTATGCGTTTTGCGAACGTAAAGGTAGCACGATTTCACAAAGGAGTGTTAAAGCATCCCTGAAAATACCGTTAAATTATATGGAAAATTTTTATCTCACCGCAGAAGAGGCGGCTATTGTATTTACACCCCGGGTGATGGAGTTGAAAAACAAGGCCATAGAGAAGGTGATGCTGTTGATGGGGAAGCTGCAGGAAGCGCTGGCTGCCTGGGATGCGGGGTCAGCGTTCGCTTTTGAGCCGGAGTGGTTGCAACAGGGGCCCAAGATCTCAAAAGGGGAGCAATACAAATCGCTGCCCTGGGTAATCCTGGATTATCCACGGTATTTCGGTAAAACGGACGTATTTGCCTTCCGCAGCATGTTCTGGTGGGGGCATTACTTTAGCTGCACCCTGCACCTGGCGGGAGCGGTCAAAAAGCGGTTTGAGGCATCACTGCTGGCGGCGTATGGGCCACTGGCGGCTGCCGGTTTTCAGGTGTATCTGCCGGAAGATCCCTGGGAGCATGATTTTGAAAACGGAAATTACCGGTCCATAGGTGATATGGGTTTAGAAGACTGGAAAAGGCTGGTTGGCCGGAAAAATTTCATTAAACTGGCGAAACCGTTTGCATTGGAACGCTGGGGAGAAATAATTACTGATATAGTGGAGGCTTATGCGACCCTACTCAATGAATTGACGGTGAAAAGGCCGTGATTAGTTTCCGATTCTATGGAACAGATCTTTTACCTGGGATTCCCAAAGCTGGCTCTGGTCTTTAATCTCTCTCTTTTCAGCGAAGTCTTTGACCACCAGGATGGTCATGTTGGTGACTTCTGAAATCTGTATGCGGAATTCAAAGAATTCTTCCCTGGGGGCGTGGAGCCAATGGAATTTAATGAATTCATCTTCTTCCTGCTCCAGTATCTCCGCTTCCTCTGCGCTGCCATTCCAGGAAAAGGAAAAAACATTGTCCCGGAAATCTACCCTGTCTGCGAACCATTCCTGCAAACCGGCCGGGGTTGACAGGAATTCGTATAGGATACCGGGGGAGCACCTAACCGGGAATTCCAACTCGTAAAGCACTTTCTTAGACATCTCTCAAATAATTAGTAAATCAATATCATCTGGTTGCAATTATAGAAAATATTTTATTCTGTCAAAATAATTTACGGTTTTTTTTTAATTAATCCGAAGAATGTATGAACATCTTATAGAATTTATAAATATTATAAAATTCCACTATTTGTAACTGCGTGCTGACGGACGATTGCAGCCGACCCTATATGGGGAGCGGGTTAGCAGGAAAATAATAAGCTCTTAAAGATCAATCGATTTTATTTGGAAATGATTTAAAAACGATAGATTTTTTTTGGTCGGCTTCTAAAAAAAGTTATTTTTGTCAGGCATTCATCAAATCTTAACTTTTTCTTAACCTGTAACTGTTCCGACTCTATGTCAATGCGCCAACTTAAAATCACTAAATCCATTACCAACAGGGAATCTCAGTCCCTGGAGAAGTACTTGCAGGAGATTGGGAAGGTGGATTTAATTACGCCGGAGGAAGAGGTAAATCTCGCCATCCGCATCAAGCAGGGCGATCAGAGAGCATTGGAAAAGCTGACTAAAGCTAACCTCCGCTTTGTGGTATCCGTTGCCAAACAGTATCAGAACCAGGGTCTGTCGCTCAGCGACCTGATCAACGAGGGCAACCTGGGGTTAATTAAAGCTGCTCAACGTTTTGATGAAACGCGCGGTTTTAAATTCATTTCCTACGCCGTATGGTGGATTCGTCAGTCCATCCTGCAGGCACTGGCAGAACAGTCCAGGATCGTAAGGCTGCCGCTGAACAAAGTAGGCCTCAGCAATAAGATCAGCAAGGCATATTCCCAGCTGGAACAGGAATTTGAAAGGGAGCCGTCACCCGACGAGCTGGCCACTATCCTCGAAATCAATACCGATGAAGTGGAAGCCACCCTCGGCGTAGCCGCCCGCCACGTGTCCATGGACGCGCCGTTCATTGACGGGGAAGACAACTCCCTGCTGGACGTGCTCGAAAATCCAAACGCCGTTAGCGCTGACGAGGAACTGGACCACCATGACTCCCTTCGCCGGGAAATCGAAAGGTCCCTGTCTACCCTCACAGATCGCCAGAAAGATGTGATCATGCTGTATTTCGGCATCGCAGTGGAACATCCGATGTCCCTCGAAGATATCGGGGAAAAATTTGGCCTCACCCGCGAAAGGGTCCGTCAGATCAAAGACAAGGCCATTACCAAACTCAGGACCACTTCCAGAAGCAAACTGCTCCGGAACTACCTGGGATAGACATTACATACGAATCAGAATTGTTGGATATAAACGCTTTGGCGGAGACAGGAGCTGAAAAACAGCTCTCTGTCTCCGCTATTTTTTTACTCCCCGCCCGGCCGTCCCGTCCCGCCCGTTCCCCGGTTCCGGTGAATTCCAAGATTCTTGGCATATTCTCGCCCGAAAACAATAATTTTGCTGTCCGTTTAAAATATCAACAATGTTTGAATCATTATCAGAGAGATTAGATTCCGCGTTTAAGCAACTTAAAGGGGAAGGCCGTATTTCGGAAATCAATATCGCCACCACCATTAAGGAAATCCGCCGCGCACTGGTGGATGCGGACGTGAACTACAAAATAGCCAAGGAATTTACTGATAAAGTAAAGGATAAAGCCATGGGAGAAAAGGTGTTGACCGCCATCTCTCCCGGACAGCTCATGGTAAAGATCGTGAAAGACGAACTGGCAGAGCTGATGGGTGGCACCGAATCCGAAATTGATATCAAAACAAACCCCTCCGTTATACTTATCGCTGGTTTGCAGGGTTCGGGCAAAACCACCTTCTCCGGTAAACTGGCCAACTTCCTCAAGTCCAAAAAGGCGAAGAAACCCCTGCTGGTAGCAGCAGATATCTACCGCCCGGCGGCGATCGACCAGCTGAAAGTGCTGGGCGAGCAGATCGGAGTGGAAGTGTATAGCGAGCCCGAAAATAAAAACGCCGTGCAGATCGCCGAAAATGCGGTCAAACACGCTAAAGCCAATGGCAATAACATCATCATCATCGATACCGCTGGCCGTTTGGCCGTGGACGAGGTGATGATGACCGAAGTGGCCAACGTAAAAAATGCGGTGAAGCCACAGGAGATCCTGTTCGTGGTAGACTCCATGACCGGCCAGGATGCGGTCAACACCGCCAAGGCGTTTAACGACCGCCTGGACTTTACCGGCGTGGTGCTCACCAAACTGGACGGTGATACCCGCGGCGGTGCGGCCCTGACCATTCGTTACACCGTTACCAAGCCGATCAAGTTCGTGAGCATGGGCGAAAAGATGGACACCCTCGACGTGTTCTATCCGGAACGTATGGCCCAGCGTATCCTCGGTATGGGTGATATCACCACCCTCGTGGAACGCGCCCAGGCCCAGTTCAACGAAGAGCAGGCTAAAAAACTGGAGAAAAAAATCCGCCAGAACCAGTTCGATTTTGACGATTTCCGGGAACAGCTCCAGCAGATCAAGAAAATGGGTAACCTGAAAGACCTGATGGGCATGATCCCCGGCGTAGGCAAGGCGGTAAAGGACCTCGATATCAGCGACGACGCATTCAAAGGCATCGAAGCCATGATCAACTCCATGACACCGGCTGAACGCGGTAATCCCGACATCATTGACGGCAGCCGCCGTAAGCGTATCGCTAAAGGCGCCGGCAAAAACATCCAGGACGTAAACCAGTTCATGAAACAATTTGAACAAATGCGCCAGATGATGAAGATGATGAACAAGTTTGGCGCTGGTGGCAAGGGTTTGAGAGGGCTGGTAAAATAAAAAATACTGCTCCGTAAACTTTTTTTTGCAAATACCAATTAGAAGGTTACATTTGCATCCCTAATTAAACAATATTTCCTAACTCGCAAAAAATAACTCGACTTATTTATGCCAGTAAAAATCAGACTGCAGAGACATGGCGCTAAGAAGAGGCCTTTCTATTTTATCGTAGTGGCTGACGCTCGCGCTCCAAGAGATGGTAAATTCATCCAGAAAATCGGTACTTACAATCCTTTAACCGTTCCGGCTTCCATCAACATCGATACTGAAAAAGCATTGCGTTGGTTGCAGAAAGGCGCTCAGCCTACCGATACTGTTAGACGGATCTTGTCTTTCAAAGGTGTATTGTATTTGAAACACCTGTTAAGAGGTGTTACCCTGAACCTGTTCGACGAGCCTACTGCTTACCAGAAGTTTGCACAATGGCAAGCTGAACACGAACAGAAAGTATCTGCCCGCCGTGACGGCCACAGAAAAGCAAGAGTAGCTGCTCCTATCGTTAGAAAGGTAGAAGACACTCCTGCTGCTCCATCCGCACCAGCAGAAGGAGAAGGTACAGAAGCATAAAACGGCAACGTTTTAACAATACCTGAAAAAGGAAATGTTTGCATTCGCAAATATTTCCTTTTTTAATTTCATGGCAGGACTCTCTCATAACGATGAATAATTATTTCAGCATAGGAAAACTGGTGTCTGCGCACGGATTACAGGGGGAATTGCTGGTGCGTCACAGCCTCGGCAAAAGATCGTCCCTCAAAGGTGTGACCGCTATTTTCCTGGAAGAAAGGAAAAACAGCTTTATCCCTTATTTTCTGCAGCAGGTGACCGTTAAGGACGCAGAGCACGTATATGTACGCCTTGAAGGCATAGACTCCAAGGAAGCCGCGCAAAAGCTGCTGCCCGGGCAGATATACCTTCAGGAAGAGGACTTTAAGGCACAAACGGCTTCTTCTTCCCCGTTGGCCCTGCTGGGCTTTACAGTGGAGGATGCCCACCACGGACTGCTGGGAACAGTGGAAGAAGTGATCGAAATGCCCATGCAGGTACTGGTAAAAGTGCAGATCAAAGGTAAAGAGGCACTGCTGCCTGTTAATGAGCAGTCGCTCGTAAAGGTGGACCACAAAAAGCAGGTGGTGCATCTCGACCTGCCGGAAGGGCTTGTTGAACTATATACCCAGGGCTGAAGCCCTGGGCCACAATTAGCGAGCATACCAGTGGGCCATGATAAATAATCCGGCCCGGAGCAAGATACAATGCATTGGGCCGGTGTTTGGAACAGGCCCATACAACTAAGCTGAAGCCTTAGGCAATAACAAATCGTAGCCCAGGGCTTTAGCCCTGGGAATCAAAGCAATATCATTTATGCGAATAGATATCATTACAGTATTGCCGGAGCTGTTGGAAAGCCCGCTGTCCCATTCCATTATGAAGCGGGCACAGGCAAAAGGAATGCTGGAGGTGCATGTACACCCGTTAAGGGCCTATTCCAATCTGAAGCACAATCAGGTCGACGATTACCAGTTTGGCGGTGGTGCCGGCATGGTCATGATGCTGGAACCGATCGTCAACGCGATTGAATCGTTGCAGGCCAAGGTAAAGTACGATGAGATCATCTACCTGACGCCTGACGGGGAGACGTTGAACCAGCAGATGGCCAACCAGTTGTCGCTCAAAGGCAACCTGCTGATGTTATGTGGTCACTACAAGGGGATTGACCAGCGTATCCGCGATCATTTCATTACCCGGGAGATCTCCATCGGCGATTATGTGTTGTCTGGCGGGGAGCTGGGCGCAGCGGTGCTGGTGGATGCCATCGGGCGGTTGCTGCCAGGTGTGCTGAACGATGAAACCAGTGCCTTGTTTGACTCTTTCCAGGACAACCTGCTGGCCCCGCCGGTATATACCCGGCCGGTAGAGTTCAGGGGCTGGAAAGTGCCTGATGTGTTGCTGAGCGGTGACCATAAAAAGATCGAAGACTGGCGGCATCAGCAGGCGTTGGAAAGAACGCAGGCCCGCAGACCTGACTTGTTGTAAATTAATCACTTAAAAATGACATAAATGGCAATATCTGTGTTTTCCACAGGCAGTTCCGGAAAAAAGGTGGATAATCTCAAGATTTATTCCTGATTTAATTTGGTAAATGCCATTTCTTGTTTTACTTTTGCACTCCCATAAATATTTGAAAGATGAACGCAATTTCGTTTGTTCACGAACAACTGACAGCTAAAAAACAGTACCCTAAGTTTAAAGCAGGCGACAACGTCACTGTCAATTATAAAATCGTGGAAGGTAATAAAGAAAGGATTCAGTCCTTTAAAGGTGATGTGGTGAAAATCCAGGGTACAGGGTTTACTGCGTCTTTCACTGTTAGAAAAATTTCTGACGGTATTGGTGTGGAAAGACTGTTCCCACTTTACTCTCCTCATATCGATGCTATCGTATTGAACAAGGTAGGTAAAGTAAGAAGAGCGAAACTTTATTACCTGCGTGAACGTGCCGGTAAGAAAGCCCGTATCAAAGAAAAAAGGGTTTAGTATAAAATACAGGGAAATTAGTTACAGGCGGGACCGTATGGTCCCGCTTTTTTCGTGTTCTTAAAATGCTATTAAATCTGTGGTTTTAACAGTCCCAACGGGTGAAAAAGCGGATTTTATGGCTATCTTTGTAGACTATCATCGATAACTAAACAAACATTTCAGAAGATGACTGCTGTTTTTGTAAAACCATCATTTTTGATTCTCCAGGATATCGGCATGTCCGAGCTGCTGTTGATTGCCGTTGTGGTATTACTGCTGTTCGGAGGCAAGAAAATCCCTGAACTGATGCGGGGATTGGGTAAAGGTATCCGTGAGTTCAATGACGCCAAAAACAATGTGCGCCAGGAAATTGAAGAAGGTATGCGGGAAAAGCCTGTACAGCCTGCTACAACCGACACCAAGCCAACTGATGCCCAACACAACGCATAATCTGGCGTAGCACATACTGTCCCTGATTTTAATATTTTAACTGATTTAGCTTTGACTGAATTCAGCAGTATAACTTCTTTCCATAAAGCATTATACGCCGGCAGTACAAGCTGTACGGAACAAGTACGTCTGTATCTCGACCGGATAGCGCAGTTAAAACATTTGAATGCCTTCCTGGAAGTATATGAGGAGGAAGCCCTGACAAAAGCGCGGGAGCTGGATGAACGGATAAAGAACGGTCAACCGGTAGGCGCGCTGGCAGGAGTGGTGGTAGGTATTAAAGATGTGATCTGCTATAAAGGCCACCATGTGGGTGCCGCTTCCAGAATACTGGAAGGGTTTACTTCGCTTTATTCCGCCACAGCTGTAGAACGGCTGCTGGCTGCTGATGCCATCATTATAGGCAATCTCAACTGCGATGAATTCGCGATGGGGTCTACCAATGAGAATTCGGCTTATGGGCCTACCCTGAACGCACTGGACAATACCCGGGTGCCGGGTGGTTCTTCAGGAGGCTCTGCCGTAGCGGTACAGGCAGATCTTTGCCTGGTTAGTTTAGGCAGTGACACAGGTGGTTCCGTTCGCCAACCGGCGGATTTTTGCGGGATCATCGGATTAAAGCCAACATATGGCCGCATTTCCCGTCATGGCCTGCTGGCTTATGCCTCATCCTTTGATCAGATAGGCATTTTCGGCAAGGAAATTGCTGATGTGGCAGCGGTTCTGCAGGTGATCGCAGGACCGGATGAGTTTGATAGCACTGCGGCGCAGCGGGAAGTCCCTGATTACCAGCAAGGTCTGTTGCACAATAAAAGTCACAGATTTGCGTATTTAAGAGATGCCCAGTACCATGAAGGATTGGATGCTGAAATGAAGGATGGCTATATCGACCTCTTTGAAAGTCTGGTAGATGCAGGACATACCGTTACCGGTAAAGGTTTTGACTACCTCGATTACGTGGTCCCTGCCTATTATGTGTTGACGACAGCAGAAGCATCCTCCAACCTGTCGCGTTATGACGGGGTCAGATTTGGGCACCGGACGAATGAGAAAAACCTCGATTTGATCGATTTTTACAAAAAAAACAGATCAGAAGGGTTTGGTAAAGAAGTAAAACGTCGTATATTACTCGGGACTTTTGTGTTGAGCGCAGGTTATTACGACGCTTATTACACCAAAGCACAACAAGTCAGGAGATTAGTTACAGACAAGCTAAACGAGATACTGGAAGAGTTCGACGCCATTTTAATGCCAACGGTGCCGTCGACAGCCTTTAAATTAGGAGAGAAAACAGAAGATCCAATTGCCATGTACCTGGCGGATATATACACGGTACTGGCTAATCTGGCAGGGGTCCCGGCCATTTCAGTGCCATTGGGCCGGCATTCAAACGGAATGCCATACGGTGTACAGATCATCACAAAGAAGTTTGACGAAGCGGCCTTGTTACAAATTGCCCATCAACTGATGGCAACTGACAGGGCATCGATTGTTTAAAATAAATTGTATGAGAAAAATCTTTTTACTATTGCTGTTGCCAGCATTGAGTTTGGGAAGTGTTGAAGTAATGGGTAGCAACAGTGTACCTAAAGAGACGGCGTTACCATTGGTCTCGCCCGACACTACAGTGAAATTCCGCAAAGTACATTTGCCGAAAGACTCTGTAGCGCCTTCTCCCACCACTATGGCAGTGAAAAAAGCTGCCCAGAGCCTGCCTAACAACATTCGCAGCGCTAAAGTATATGAACAGATCAACAACAACCTGGTGGCCGGTTATGTAAATAACTATGCTACCCGGTACAGTCAGCATCTGCAGATCATGGTTGAAAGAGGCCAGCCTTATTTCTCCATGGTAGAAAAAATCTTCCGCGAACATGGTATCCCGGAAGAGATGAAATATCTCGCAGTAATTGAATCCAGCTTTAATACCAATGCACGTTCCAGAGTAGGAGCTGTTGGCGCCTGGCAGTTTATGGCCGGTACCGCCCGTATCTTCGGTCTGAGCGTGGGTAAAAAAGTAGATGAACGCAAAGATTTCTACAAATCCACACTGGCTGCCGCTCAGTACCTGAACAAACTGTACGAACAGTTTGATGACTGGTTATTGGTAGTAGCTGCCTACAACTGTGGCCCTGGTGGCGTATTACGTGCCATGAAGGCCAGCGGCCGTGAAGATTTCTGGGGCATGCAGTATTTCCTGCCCGCAGAATCCCGTAACCACGTGTATAAATTTATTGCTACCGGTTATATCCTCGATCGATTCAACAACTTCTTCGGTGTGAGCGATGAACCCGGCATGCCTGTGGCAGACAATACCAGCGCTCCCGCCCCTGCTGCCGCTGTGGCAAGAGGCCCGCTGACAGAAGATGAGATCTACAGCAGCGTGGAAATCAATGTTACCGGTAAATACCGCCTCGAGGCCATCGCCAAAAAACTGGAGATGTCTGTAGGTGAACTGGACCGCTACAATCCTGGTTTTGCCAAAGCAATGGCCAGCGCTGAAAACAACTATGACCTGCGCATCCCGAAAGAAAAAATGAAGTTGTTCCTGGCTGAAAAAGACGAGATGCTGAAAGAGTCTGTTCAAATGACACTGGACGACAAAGCAGTAGGCGTGGATAAATCCAAATTCCCGCCTCCGGCTAAAATGCCTGCTGAAAAAGCCACAACGGCCAAAAAAGCAACTACCGCCAGCGCCAAAAAACACAGCAGCACTAAAAAATATTCCGCTGCCAAAAAACACAAGACCAAAAAGAAAACTACCCACAAAAAGTAGTTCATCTATAAAAGAAAATAAAAAACCCGTGTTGGTAATACCAGCACGGGTTTTTTATTTTCTTTTACAGCATTACGTATAACCGGTGGTGTTATTATGCGGAAAACCCCTGAATCACGGAAACGCCTGTATGTTTTTATGCCGCCATCAGTCCCTTTTTCCTTTCACTGAAAGCTACCAGGTCCAGCAGCGGGCCTGTCATAAAGGTGGTGGCCAGCGCCATCAGTACCATCATGGCGAAGATGCCGGGTGACAGGATGCCAAGGTCGTAGCCAATATTGAGCACTACCAGTTCCATCAGGCCGCGGGTGTTCATCAGCGCACCGATGGAAACAGACTGGCGCCAGGACTGGCCCATAAGCCGGGCGGTCAGGGTACTGCCGCCAAACTTGCCGGCCACGGCTACCAGCATGATCATCCCGCAGATAGCCCATAGATGGCTCTCATTCAACAGGCCGATCTGGGTACGCAGGCCGGTAAACACAAAAAATATCGGTAACAGCAACAGTACGCTTACATCTTCCAGCTTATCCGTCAGCAGTTGTTTGACAGCAGCTTCCTGTGGCATGATAACGCCTGCCAGGAAGGCGCCAAAGAGGGCGTGTATGCCAATTACTTCCGCAGCCAGGGCAGAGAGCAGCAAAGTCAGAAAAACCGCGGAAATAGCTGCTTTCTGGCGTCCGCGGGCAATATGCCTGTTCACCGTGCGGGCCAGCCAGGGCCTTACGGCGGTGAGCATAACGGCCACAAAAACGACGGACAGCACCATGGTGATCAGCGCACTGATCAGTCCTCCGGCTTTCACAATGGCTACTACTACCGCCAGGATACACCAGGCCGTCACGTCATCAGCGGCAGCACAGGTAATGGCCATGGTGCCCAGCGGGGTGCCGGTGAGTTTCCGTTCCTGCACAATGCGCGCCAGTACCGGGAAAGCCGTGATACTCATAGCGATGCCCATAAACAGTGCGAAAGCGAGGAAGCTGACGCCTGCCGGCGCAAAATCAGTGAAGAGATAATAAGCCAGCCATACACCCAGGAAAAAGGGCACGATGATGCTGGCGTGGCTGATCATCACAGCATCGTGCGCTTTGTTCCTGATTTTGCTGATATCGAGCTCCATGCCTACGATGAACATAAAGAAGGCGAGGCCTATCTGACTAAGGAACTGGAGCGTTTTCAATGACTCCGCCGGGAAAAGGAAAGCGGAAAAGGAGGGCATGGTCCATCCCAGCAGGGAAGGGCCCAGTAATACACCTGCTATGATTTCCCCTACTACTGCCGGCTGCTTTATTTTATTGGCCAGTATACCAAACAGGCGGGCGACCAGCATGATCACGATGATCTGCAACAGGAGCAGGCTCAGAGGGTGTTTCAGGTTGTCGAGGTATTGCCACCAGTCGCCGGTTGTGGCTGCATGTTGTGTCGCTGCAGCGGCAACGGGTGTTGCCTGTTTGACCGGCAGCAGCCTTCCCTGTTCGAGAATGACCCATATCAAAACTCCGAACACGCCAATGATAGCAGGGTAGAGGAGGAGGCGTTTTTTCATAAGGTGAGTTGTAAAAAGTAAATACGGATTTGCAGGTATATAAATCTTTTCCCTGCAAATCCGTAATGCTGTTATGTTTGATGATATGTTACAATCAGATGGCTGCGATGCCGGGGAGTGTTTTGCCTTCGAAGAATTCGAGCATGGCACCGCCACCGGTAGATACGTAGCTAACTTTGTCGGCCAGACCGAACTGGTTAACCGCTGCTACAGAGTCGCCGCCGCCCACGAGGGAGAATGCTCCCTGGGCAGTGGCCAGCACGATCGCATCAGCAACGCCTTTGGTGCCTTTCTGGAAAGCTTCCATTTCAAAAACGCCCATAGGACCGTTCCACAGGATGGTTTTTGAAGCCTGGATGGTTTCGCTGAAGAGGGCTACAGAAGCTGGTCCGATATCGAGGCCCATCCATCCGGCGGGGATGTTATCGTTGGAAACCACCTGTGTGGCCGCGTCGGCAGCGAACTTGTCAGCAGCAACGGAATCCACCGGCAGCACCAGTTTAACGTTTTTGGTGCGGGCTTTCTCCAGCAGTTCATTTGCCAGGTCCAGTTTATCATTTTCGCAGAGGGAATTGCCTATTTCCTTGCCTTGTGCCTTGAGGAAGGTATAAGCCATACCCCCGCCGATGATGATGTTATTGGCGCGGTCCATCAGTGTTTCGATGATCAGTATTTTGTCGCTCACCTTAGCGCCGCCGAGGATGGCAGTGAAAGGAGCGGTGGCGTTGTTCAGTACTTTTTCCGCGTTGGTTACTTCCGCTTCCATGAGCAGGCCGAACATGCGGTTCGGTTTAGCGAAGAACTGGGCGATAACAGCTGTGGAGGCGTGTGCGCGGTGAGCGGTACCGAAGGCGTCGTTTACATAAACGTTACCCAGTTTGGCCAGTTGTTCCGCGAAAGAGGTATCGCCTTTCTCTTCTGCCTTGTGGAAACGCAGGTTTTCCAGCAGCAGTACTTCGCCCATTTTCAGGTCGGCAGCGGCTTTTTCAGCTACAGGGCCAACGCAGTCTGTTGCAAATTTTACTGTAACACCGCCCAGCAGTTTAATGAGGTGGTATACGAGATGTTTTAAAGAGTATTTATCCGTAGGACCATCTTTCGGGCGGCCGAGGTGGGACATGAGGATGACAGCGCCGCCATCTTTCAGTATTTTTTTGATGGTGGGGACAGCGGCCCGCATGCGGGTGTCATCAGTAATTTCAAATTTGTCGTTCAGGGGAACGTTGAAATCCACGCGGACCAAGGCTTTGCGGCCGTTGAAATTATAGTCGGAGAATTTGCTCATATGTAGCGATTTAAGAGAAAGGGTTTAGCCAAAAAAAACCGCGGACCAACAGCACAAAGCGAGTGTAACCAAGTTGACCTGGCCTATCTGCTGCTATGGTGTAGTTGTTCCGCGGAATGTAAAAAAGTATCCCGGCAGCGCCTGGCGGCCGGGAATACGATCTGATTATTTGGTGATCAGGCCGGCGAAGTACTTCACAGTACGAACCAGCTGAGATACGTAGCTCATTTCGTTATCGTACCAGGACACGGTTTTAACCAGTTGGTGGTCACCAACGGTCATTACCTTAGTCTGGGTAGCGTCGAACAGGGAACCGTAGTGGATACCGATGATGTCGGAGCTTACGATTTCGTCTTCAGTATAACCGAAGGATTCGTTGGAAGCTGCTTTCATCGCTGCATTCACTTCTTCTGCGGTTACTTTTTTGCTCAGGATGGTAGTCAGTTCAGTGAGGGAACCGGTGATGGTTGGTACGCGTTGAGCGTTGCCGTCCAGTTTACCTTTCAGTTCCGGCAGTACCAGGCCGATTGCTTTCGCAGCGCCGGTGCTGTTGGGAACGATGTTGGCAGCAGCAGCGCGGGCGCGGCGCAGGTCACCTTTCGGATGCGGAGCATCGAGGGTGTTCTGGTCGTTGGTGTAAGCGTGTACTGTGGTCATCAGGCCGGTAACGATACCGTATTTGTCCTGCAGAACTTTGGCCATTGGAGCCAGGCAGTTGGTGGTGCAGGAAGCGCAGGAGATAACGGTCTCGCTGCCGTCCAGCAGTTCGTGGTTTACGTTGAAAACGATGGTTTTCAGATCACCGGTAGCAGGAGCGGAAATTACAACACGTTTTGCGCCGGCGGTGATGTGCGCAGCAGCTTTGTCTTTATCAGCAAAGAAGCCGGTGCACTCGATCACTACGTCGATATCGTGCTCTTTCCAGGGAATTTGAGACGGGTCTCTCTGTGCATATATCTTCACATCTTCGCCGTTCACATTAATTGCGTTCTCGGAATGTTTAACTTCTGCATCAAACCTACCCTGCGCTGAATCATATTTCAGCAAATGCGCCAGCACGGTTGGGCTGGTAAGGTCATTGATAGCTACCACATCAATGCCGGGCATTTTGTAAATCTGGCGGTATACCAAACGACCGATACGGCCGAATCCATTAATACCAATTTTGAGAGTAGTTCCCATTTTTTGTCGTGATTTGAGTATGAAAAAATCGAGAGCGAATTTACAATCAATGCGTTTATTAATCAATATAAATTTGAGTTATCAAAAAATTTTTTGGAAATATAAAACAATAGTGTACTTTTGCAATCCCAAAACGATACGCCGCGTTGGTCAAGGGGTTAAGACGCCTCCCTTTCACGGAGGAATCACGGGTTCGATTCCCGTACGTGGTACGAAAGAAAGCCGGTCATAATGACCGGCTTTTTATTTTGTATCAGGATGATATGTATATATCTTCTTTTTATGTTTTAGCGCTGCGGCTGTTTTTCAGTGACCCTAATTCCAGGTGGACATTACCTTGAGACAGGTTTTTTTCTTCTCCCTTTTGCCATGAAACCAAATAATTCCCTTGCTTTTTTTGAATATTTAAAAGTCGAAACGGAGGCAAAATGGGCGCAATTAGAGCTCAATGATCCTTATGTAAGCGTAAATCCCGGTACAAAATGGTTACCCGGCCTTTCGGAAGAGGAGCTACAGGCTTTTGAAAAAGAAATGGGTTTCCCGTTTCCGGAGCCGCTCCGTAATTTTTACCGCACGATGAATGGGGTGGACAGACCTTTTATCTACACATATGATGACGGTTCCATAACAGAGGATAACAGGTTTTATTCTTATCCCCGGGACATAGACCGTATCCGCGACAAGATTGAATGGGTGTACGATGCATGCAGGATAACGCCCGCCATTGTAAAAGCCAGAGGCATTTCCCGCATCTTTCCGGTATGGAGCCACCGTTTTATGATGATTGACGAACCAGGGCATCCGATATTGTCCATGCATGGGAATGATATTATCTTTTATGCTTTCACACTGGCGGAACTTTGTAGGAAGGACCTCGTATCTACACATGGGGTACGCCGGCATGGCGAACCTACAGTCCGTTTCTGGTACCCGGGCTGGCGGAAAAATCCGAAGATGCCCAAATGCAGGCGCCGCACCGGTGTAATGACCAAATGGCTGCGGGGGATGAAGAAGAAAGTCCTGTTACAACACCGGGCCAAGGGCTGACATCAGTCGATAAAATCCCGTACACGCCCTGTATAAAAATGCTACTTTTAATAACATATATTTCAAACCAACAACTTTATGGCAAAACGGAGAATGCTTAATGATGTGCTCCGCCTTTATCCTCTGCGGCGTGTAATGATCAGTCTTGGCCTTACAGCGCTGGTCTGGGCAATACTGCAAATATGCCGCGTGCCTGTCAGTCCTTTGGTGTTTTCCGTGCTTTTATGGGACGTTTTTGCGCTTTCCTATATAGCCACCGCCTGGCTGGTATTTGTACGGCGTAAGGTGCCTGAAATTCGCGCATGGGCACGTGTGGATGACGGCAGCCGTACCTTCGTGACTATTTTTCTGCTGGTATCTTCATTTGCCAGTATGATCATTGTGGCATTGGTGATGGTGTCCAATGAACCTGCTGAGACAACGATTTACCTGCCGGTGGCCATTGTCGGCATCCTGTCGGCCTGGGCGCTGGTGCATACAACGTACAGCTTCCATTATGCGCACCTTTTTTATGACGATGATGAAAAAGATACTTCCCGTCATGCCGGAGGACTTGACTTTCCCCAGGAGAAATATCCCGATTACCTGGACTTCGCCTATTTCTCTTTTGTGATCGGGATGACGTTCCAGGTTTCGGACGTGGAGATAGGGAACCGTATTATCCGGCGCACAGTGCTGGTGCATGGATTGATCTCCTACCTGCTCAATACGTTTGTGATGGCATTAACGATCAACCTGATTGCGGGACTGATCCACAAGTAAATTGATCTTGTTAATCATCTCCCGAAAAAATAGTTGAAAAAAATTTTGTGATGTAAAACTATTCCCTATCTTTGCAATCCCAAAACGGAAACGCCGCGTTGGTCAAGGGGTTAAGACGCCTCCCTTTCACGGAGGAATCACGGGTTCGATTCCCGTACGTGGTACGAAGAAAAACAACATTGCCTAACAGTTACTTGTTAGGCAATGTTGTTTTTAATATGTACTGTTCAACCTGTTTCTGATGGAAAACTTCGCGATACCGCTACTGCCAAGCATTGCCATTAATGATACCCTGAACTTTTATAAAGCCCTTGGCGCCATTATCACCTACCAGCAAAAAGCCCCCAACAACTACATCGGGCTTAAAATCAAAGACATCGAAATACATTTCTTCGGCTTAAAACAAATCAAACCGGAAACCAATTTCAGTACCTGCTTTCTCAGGGTAAATGACATTGACACGTTTTACAATAACTGCCGGGCGGGACTGAAAGCGCTATACGGCAAAATTCCGCTCAAAGGGATACCCAGGATCAACCAGCTCAAAGATATGCCTGCCTATGGCGCCAGACAATTTGTTATTGTTGACCCTTCCGGCAATTATATCAGGATCGGTCAGCCTATTGCGAAAAAAGACAGTCTGCTCTTTGAAGAAAACGGAAAGAAGCCGGCAAGCGGTACTGCGCTTAGCAAAGCCTATGAGCTGGCAGACAGGCTCGCCAATGGGAAAGAAGATACTGCCGCAGCTATCAGGACAATTGAAAAAGCGCTGAAGGACGATGCAGGAGATGAGCCAGACATCACGTTTAAACTGATGGTATTAAAAATGAGTATCGCACAGCGATCAGAAGACATGAAGACTGCGAAACAGTTGCACCAAACATTAAAAAAACAATTGAGCAAAATGCAGGACCTGCATGCCATAAAAGACGATATCCACCTATTTGAAAGTATGTCCGCGGAGCTGGGACTTTCATAATTTTCCCTGATAACATACGTCGTGTGCTGCAATGCATCTGCAGGCGGAACCTCTTGTACCGCCAGGGTTTCTGTTGTTACTGACAGTCTTGTGCAGCACCTGGAAGTATATTTGATATTCATCAAATACACACCGTATGAAAAAGAAAAACATTCTCCTGCAGAAAAAAGTCTCTCTTAAAAAAGTAACGTTGGCCCATTTGAATTTTGAACAACAGCGCATTGTTTACGGTGGCGCAGTGAGCGCAAGGTGCGCGGATACCCGATGCGATGGTTGCGACAGTTATGACCCGTCCTGCCCCAGCAAACCTCACCGGACCCTGGTGTGCGTTTGATTTGGATGCCTCTCCGTTAGGTGCTTTTTTACTGTTGCTGCAATGCTTATACAGCATTTCGGCTTTCACTTTAAACGTTCATCCAATACGTATGTTATGAAAAAGAAAAACATTGATTTGCAGAAAAAAGTCTCCCTTAAAAAAGTATCATTGGCCCATTTGAATTTTGAAGAGCAGAGCGCTGTTCATGGGGGTGATACAAATGTAGCGCGTTGTCTGAACACCAGGTGCATAAGATGTGATAGTTATGATCCGTCTTGCCCCACCAGGCCTCACCGTACTCTGGTCTGCCTTTGACCTGAAGTTTTACCGGAACTCACCCTGTTGCATACCGGGTATGCAGCAGATGAGTTCCTTTCATCTTCAATATGTATGTTATGAAAAAGAAACACATTGATATACAGAGAAAGATTTCCCTTAATAAAGTGACATTGGTTCATTTAAATTTAGAACACCAAGGTGCCGTTCTCAGTGAAACCGCAAGTTCCGAGTGCATAAACACCAGATGGTGTAACACAAGATCTCCCTACTGTATCAGTATACCATGGCCGACCATTGCATGTGGTTGATGTAGGTTAGAAAGTTCAGGATAGTGGCCGGCTGTCTTTGTGCTGCCAGCCACTACCTACCATTATTCCTTCTCCGGCTTCCTGATAATCTTCTTCCTGTGTGCTTTCCCCCATTTGATCATCTCCAGGATAATGTCCCCGAATGACCGGCAATAGCCGGTAGCGGTATATTCTACCAGCACCGGGGAGGATGCAATGACCGTCCTTTTAATCAGCTGATTGGCTTCCATCTCTTTTAATTCCCTCGACAACATCCTGGTGGTAATGCCCGGAATGCTGCGCTCTATCTCGCGGAAACGTTTGTTCCCATTGCAGATGGAATTGATAATAGGTAGCCGCCATTTTCCTCCGATCACATAAATGGTATCCTGCAATGCCTGTAACTCATCTTTCTGGTTACGCGGATTACTCAGTACTTCCGCTATTTCTTCCAAGCGTTTTTTGTCTGTCATACTGGTATACTCTGTTATACTGGTTACAAAGTTATACCAGTTTGCCCATACCTTTGTCAGGAATTAATAAATCATCATCATGGAACAGTTAAAAGGTAAAATAGCTGTGGTGACCGGCGGCAACAGCGGTATCGGTTACGCTACAGCAAAGGAATTAAAACAACAGGGCGCGACAGTGATCATTACAGGCCGGCGGAAAGAAGCCATCGAAACAGCCGCGGCTGAACTGGGTGTCACCGGCATTGTGGCCGACCAGGGAAACCTTATGGCCATTGAAAGCCTGGCTGATACTGTTAAAACTGCATATGGAGCTATAGATATTCTGTTTATCAACGCCGGCGTTCTGGCGGGAGCGGGCATTGAACAGGCAACGGAAGAAATATTTGATCAGGTGATAGACGTGAATTTCAAAGGCGCCTATTTTACGTTGAGCAGGTTTATCCCTGTCCTGAAGGACGGCGCATCAGTGATATTCCTCTCCTCTAATACCGCCAGCATGAACGTTGCCCATTCTTCCATTTACTCCTCCAGCAAGGCAGCATTAAATGCCGTGATGAAGATTGCGGCCATAGAGCTGGCGCCGCGGAAAATAAGAGTGAATGCCATCAGCCCCGGACCCATTGAAACGGAGATCCTGCATAAGCAAGGCTACAGCGAAGAGGAACTCAAAGGCGTGAAATCATGGATCGTTGACCGTATTCCGCTGAAACATATGGGAAAAGCCGGCGACATCGGGAAGATGGTGGTACAACTCTCCGGCGACGCGGCTTCTTTTGTCACCGGTGCAGAACTTGTGATGGATGGCGGTATGAGCCTGTAGTCATTGCTTGGTGCCATTTGCCGGTTTCCGGGATAACTTACGCGGTGGGGTACTCAGCCGTGGGGCAGTTCAGTGATGCCTTTTACGATTTTGCGCTTCCCCGTCCGTCTGATTTCAGGAAAAACTAAAAAGGGGCTGATAGTTATTTGTAATATCATGGTAACATTTAGTACTTTTAACTCACAGCCACTTTTTTCCTGAATGCCATGATCGAACAGTTTATCTGGTCCGTCGCCCCATTACGGTATCACATCAAGAAATATCTGCATTGTCTGTTGTGTTGCCTGTGTGTAACGCTTACTGCCGCTGCGCAGGAGGAAAACATATCTTATCATTTCCGGCATCTGGATATCAGCAATGGCCTCGCGAGTAATCACGTTTCGGCTATCCTGCAGGACCGCAAAGGGTTTATCTGGATCGCCAGTACGGCGCTGCAACGGTACGACGGCACCAACCTGGTCACTATGGCCAACTTTGACCGCGTGCCTGGTTCCATCTATTATGATGATATCTGCCTCTGTGAAGACAGCCGTGGCCGCATCTGGATGGGCACCCCCGACAATATCCGTGTTTACGATCCGGTGACAATGCTCATCAGGACGCTCAAAGTGGCCAACAGGGCGGAACTGCCGGAGGGACTGCAATGCAGCAATATCATACAGGACCATAACGGCGTCATATGGGCCACTACCCGCGATGGCCTTATGCAGTTTGATGAAGCCTCCTTCAGTTTTCACAAAGCGGCCATGATACCGGAGGCCGACCGCCTTGAAATGCAGGACGCCATTATGGAAGATGAATCCGGCAACCTGTGGATAAGTGGAACAACACATCTCTATATCCTGGACCATGACCGGAAACAGCTGTATTCACCTGCTAATAATCCCCGCCATCTGCCGGTACTGGATATCCACAACAGCTTTAAAAAAATCTATACCGATAACCGCCATCATATATGGATGGCCGGCCGGCAAGGTATTTTGTACCAGTACGACCCGGCGGTCAACAGACTGCAGGAATACCGCTTCAATACCCCTGACACGGACCATATCTTTGATGTGATGACCGACGGCAACAAAGACCTGTGGGTCGCTACGGAAAAAGGCGGCATCTTCCGGTTCAACGACTCCCTGCGGCGTTTTGATTTTAACATCACCAGCAACAACGCCGACGAGCGTGGGTTCCACTACGACTACGAAGCCAATTGCATGCTAAGCGACCGGGAAGGCCACCTCTGGATAGGTACCGACCGGGGGGTGAATATCCTCAGTATTCACAACACTTCTTTCCGGATGCTGGACCACCGCACCGTTTTTCAAAAAACAAAAGAACGGCTGCCGGCAGCTGAGGTGACAGGCATCTTCCAGGCCAGTAACGGGGACGTATATGTAGGATACTGGGGAAAAGGATTTAGCCGTCTGTCTTCCCGCCTGCAGTTGCTGGGCAACTATTTTCACGGGGAAGATACTGCTACCACCATTCCGGAACAACGCGGACTGGTTTGGACTTTCGCTGAACTGAAAAACGGTACTATCCTCGTAGGACAGGAAAATGGTAACCTGTCGCTTTTTAATCCTGCCACCGGGCGGTTTATCCGGCATCTTACCTCACCGGCGCTGCATGAACAAACATTATTGCGCATGCTGGTGCAAGGCGATACTGCCGTATGGATAGGGCTTTACAAACGCGGACTGGCCAGCTGGAACCCGCGTGCCAACGAGTTTCGCTATTACCACGAAATCACGGATTCGCTGAAGCGGCCTTTGTCCGTGCTGCAAATCGTACCGGAAAAAGATTCTTTGTTATGGCTGGCTTCCAGCGGAGGAGGGTTAATTCTCTTTAATCCGCATACCCGCAAAATCATTGCACGTCAGAATTTTGAGTGGTTACAACACAGCTATAACAATGTCACTTCATTGGTAAGATTTAATGACAGTACATTGTTGGCCGGAACTGACCACGGGCTGTGGATGTACAACACCCGCCAGGGCACTTATGTGCCTGTCAGAATCGACGGACAGCTCTTCGATGAGTGGGTGTTGAATATACGCGAAGACACGCCCGAAAAATTCTGGTTTATCACGCCCTATGGCTTTTACCGGTACACCATCCCCCGTGGAAAGCTGGAGACTTTTACACAGAACGATGATATCATCGATAACTCGCGCAAGGTGCGCCGCCGCATCTCCTGGCTGAAAGACGGCCGGCTGCTGGTAGGCGCGTCAGACCATTTTGTGGTGTTTGAACCTAATAAACTGGAGGTGGCGCCGCCTCCGCCTGATGTTACCATCGTTAACATGAAAGCGTTGGACAGCATTATATTGATAGAGGAAGCACTGCGGGGCAACACGCCGGTAGAGCTGAACCACCGCCAGAATATCATCAGTATAGAATTCAAAAGCCTGTCTTATCATCAGGAAAAGATCCGTTATTTCTATCAGCTGGAAGGGCTGGATGAAGACTGGGTAAGTGCGGAAAATATACTGGTGGCCAAATACACCAATCTTGCACCGGGAAATTATACTTTCCGGGTAAGGGCCGTCAACGCCGCCGGGACTACCTCGCTGCATATCAGCGAGCTGAAAATATTTATCCGGCCGGCATTCTGGCAAACGCCCTGGTTCCGCGTACTGTGCCTGTTGCTGGCACTCGGCCTGGTATACCTGTATATCCGGCTGCGTATTACTTCTGTAAAGAAAGAAGCACGGGAAAGGGCCGCCATCCAGCAGCAGATGGCCCAGCTGGAAATGAAAGCCCTGCGCGCCCAAATGAACCCGCACTTTATTTTCAATGCGCTGAATTCCATTCAGACGTTTATGATGAAGAGTGAAACAGAGCAGGCCCTCGCTTACCTCGCGCGTTTTGCACGGCTTATCCGGAATGTGCTGGACAACTCCCAGCTGAATAACATACCGGTATCTAAAGAGGTGAACATGCTTACTAACTATCTCGAACTGGAAAAACTGCGCTTTGCAGATGCCTTCGAATATGAATTTGTCGTAGACCCTGAACTGGAACAGGATTTTGTGGAGATACCCACCATGATCCTGCAGCCTTTTGTGGAAAACGCTATCTGGCATGGCATTTTGCATATCCCTGACCAGGGAAAGATCCGGATCATGTTTGCACGTGTAGGCGACAGGGTGCTATGTACAATAGAAGATAATGGCATCGGCAGGGCGAAGTCGGCAGCGCTGCGGAAAATGGATACGCAGCATTACTCGCGCGGACTGCAGATTACACGCGACAGGCTACAACTTTATAACAGCCGCTTTAATATGGATGCCAGTTTTGATATCGAAGACCTGAATGACGGCGCCGGAAATGCAACCGGAACAAGGGTGAATATCTGGTTTCCTTATGTACATGAATAAAAAAACGGATTACGAAGGAAGCCCGTAATCCGTTTTTCTTTTTTATAGATAAATTATCTCAGTCCGATTTCATAATGCCTTTCCGGGATTTCGATGTCCAAAAATCCTTTTTTGAGCAACCAGTTTTTGAAGATCGTCTGCACATCGTATTCACCATGTACGAGGAATAATTTCTTTATATCGCCCGGATGCTGGCAGGAAAGCCACTGGCTCAGGTCTTCGTAGTCGCCATGTGCGCTCATGGAGCGGATAACGCCTACTTCTGCCTTCACTTCATAACGGGTGCCGTAGATAGATACTTCTTTGTTGCCTCTCATCAGGCGGCCACCGAGTGATTGTGGTTCGCAATAACCAACGATGAGAATGGTGTTTCTTTCTTCATCGATGTTATTGGCGATATGATGTTTCACACGGCCTGCTTCCGCCATACCGGAAGCGGAGATGATCACGCAGGGCTCTTTGCGGAAGTTAAGTCCTTTGGATTCGTCCACAGACTTTATATAGTGCAGTCCGGGGAAATCGAACGGATCATCATCGCGTTTCAACACGTCAGATACTTCGCGGTTAAATACTTCCGGATGCGCTTTGGTCACGGCTGTGGCTTCGGTAGACAGGGGGCTGTCCACAAAGATGTCCACTTTCGGCAGGGTGCCGTTCAGCTGTGCCTTGTTTAATGCGTACAGCAGTTCCTGGGTACGGCCTACGCTGAAAGCGGGGATAATCAGTTTACCTCTTTTTTCAACGCAGGTTTCCCGGATGTAACGCAGTAATTCCGCATCGGCGGGAGCCGCGTCAGCATGCAGGGTGCTACCGTAGGTAGACTCAATGAGGACGTAATCTGCCTGTGGGAAAGTAGCGGGTGATTTGAGGATGGCATCATTATACCGGCCGATGTCACCGCTGAAAGTAATTTGTTCTGTTTTGCCGTTTTCCGTGATACGCAGGTGTACGGAGGCCGCGCCTACGATATGACCGGCATCGGTGAACATGAGTTGTATGTCCGGATCAATGTTGATCCAGGTGTTGTAGTTGCTGACAGGTTTGAGGAAACGGATCGCGCTTTTGGCGTCTTCCACGGTGTAGAGTGGCAGCACATATGGTTTGCCTTCGTTTGCTCTTTTTTTGTTGGTGAACTTCACATCATCTTCCTGTATTTCTGCGGAGTCGAGCAGCAGTATCTCCGTCATGTCACGGGTGCCGGGCGTGCAGTAGATGTCGCCGTTATAGCCCATTTTCACCAGGCGGGGAATCAGGCCGGAGTGGTCAATATGGGCGTGGGAGAGGACCATATAGGTGACTTCGGCCGGTTCAAAACCAAAGTCCCTGTTCAATTCATCTGTTTCTGGGCCCATGCCCTGAAACATGCCGCAGTCCAATAAAACCTTCTTTCCGTTCTTTAGTGTAATTAGGTGCTTGGAGCCGGTAACGGTGCGGGCCGCACCATGGAATGCTATTTTCATATCCTTGATTTAGGGTGATGACCACCATTTTATGATTTTCCTTTAAAAGACCAGGTAATAGCGAACGAGGCAATTAGTGTGCCTTGTTTGTCCCTGCCTTCGCTGCGTAGGGTAACGGTGACCGCTTCCTCCTGGTTCATGGCCTTGCTGATGGCTTCTTTCAGCGCCGGAAGGTCTTTACAGGTGAAGTAGGTAAGGCCGGTGGCTTTTTTCACGAAAGTGGATTCCAGTCCGGTAACAAGCATGGATATACGTTTTGGCGCACTCTGAACATACATCATGGCAGGCAGGCCGGTGCTCATTTCTGCGGCCATAGCGAGGCAGGCGAAGTAAGTGGACCGGAACGGGTTCTGTGACAGCCAGCGGAACGGGACGGAAGTGGTACAGGCGTCTTCTGTGATGGACTGCATCCGCACCCCGGCCAGCCATGCGGCCGGCAGCTTCCAGAAGAGGTAAGCCCTAAACTTAAACGGATGCTGCGCAAACTTTATAAAAGTATGCACAGCATCCGTATTGAAAGTGGTCATGCCGTTATTCATGGCAATATTATTCGTTGACGTAATTGGAAGGCAGCAAAGCAGCTGGTGACCATTGTTTGAAGAACTCCGTCAGTTTCTTTTTGTCATAGGAGTCCGCCGATTCCAGCAGGCCTGTATTCTGCGTATGCAGCCGGTTGCCTTTGGCGTCCAGTACTACCAGTACCGGGAAACCGAAACGCTGTGGATATCCCAGTTCTTTCAGGACAGGCAGGTTTTTGTTTTCCTTGCTATAGTTGAGGTGATATACCACAAAATTCTTGTCCATAGCAGCTTTCAGCTCTGCGTCATCTTCCACGAACTTGTACAGCCGTTTGCACCAGATGCACCAGTTGCCACCTATCTGTAACAGCACATGTTTTTTCTCTGCAGCGGCCTGTTTAACGGCAGCGGCTATATCCGCCTTAGCATCTGCGGAAGGGTTGTAAATGTGTTCCAGGTCATGTGTCTGCGCCTGGACCTGCATCGCCGGCAGGGCGAAAAACAGTCCGAGGAGCAATGCCCATACCATCTTCTTCATAAAAATCGATTTATTCATCCTGTCTAATTTACACTATATTTTGCACATAAGCCTGAATGGCTTGCTGCGCCTGATGACTGTCGGCCAGCTGCAAAGAAATGATGTCTTTCAGCTGTTGGCGTAGAGCGGCGTCATATACGGGCACGCATACTTCAATACGGCGGTGCAGGTTCCGGTTCATCCAGTCGGCCGAGCCCATATACACTTCTTCGTGTCCGTTGTTATGGAAGATAAACACCCGTGCATGTTCGAGGTAACGGTCCACGATACGCACAATGCGGATACCATCGCTTTCAGGGATACCTGTCTGCAGACAGTTGATGCTGCGGACAATCAGGTCCACTTCCACGCCAGCCTGGCGGGCTTCGTACAGTTTCGCGATCATCGATTTCTCCTGGAGGTTATTAATTTTCACGGTAACCTTTGCCGGCAGGCCCTTTTGTGCATTCGCGATCTCCCGGTCTATCATATCCGTGAAGCGGGTAAGCATATTAAACTGTGCTACCAGCAGATGCTCAAATTGGAGAAAATGATAGGCCATCGGCTGCTCCCGGCTTTGCAGGTAGAGGAACAACAGTTCCATTTCCCGCGTAATGCCGGTATGAGCGGTAAACAGCACATGGTCGGTATAAAAACGGGCTGTGCTTTCGTTGAAATTGCCGGTGGCGATCAAACCGGAATAGTCCCAGAGGTAGCCGCGGCGGCGCTTTACCAGCGCTGTTTTGGCGTGTACTTTCATGCCGGGGATACTATAAATCAGTTTCACACCAGCTTCTTTCATTTTCTTGGACCAGCGGATATTATTGGCTTCATCAAAACGGGCCTTGAGCTCTACGAAGACGGTCACGGCTTTCCCGTTTTGCGCGGCGCTGATCAGCGCCTGTGCTATCTGTGAGCCGGAGGCGATCCGGTAAAGGGTTACATATATCTCTTCCACGTCGGGGTCTACGGCAGCTTCACTGAAGAACCTTAACACCGGGTCGTACTGCTCGTAGGGTAGATGCAGTAGCAGGTCCTTACGCTGTATCAGGTCCAGCAGATAGTCTGCAGCAGCAGCTTCCGGCTGCACTACCGGCCTGGCTTTGGGATACAGGGCGCCGGAAAGGCCTGCCGGCATGGGCAGGTCTGCCAGGTCTTTCAGGTTGTGGTAACGACCGCCGGGCACCATTTCATTATCGGCCGCTTCAAACTGGCCGGCGAGGAAGTTACGCAACGACAACGGCATGGAGGCGTCATACAGGAAGCGGGTGGGCACGCCCAGCTCCCGCTTGCGGATCATAGTTTCTACTTCTTCCAGCACATCACCTTTCATTTCGTCCATGTCTATTTCCGCGTTACGCGTCAGTTTGATGCAATAGCTATGATGGATAATGTAGCCACGGAAAAGGTAGGGCAGATGGGCCCGGATAATATCATCAAGGAAGGCGATATGAAATTGCCCGTCAGGCGCGTCCAGTGTCAGGAAGCGCTTCAGACCGGAGGGAATATTCACCAGCACAATTTCCTGTTTATCGGGCGTACCCTGCGGACTGACTGTCACCACGAGGTACAGGGCATTGTTCTCAGGGAAAAACTTTTTATGCCGGTGGCTGAGCCACACGGGCAGCAGCCAGGCCTGTACGGTAGCCTGAAAGTAAGCCCGCGTACGGGCGGCCAGTTCCGGCGCCAGCCCTGTGCCGTAGAACAGCGTGATACCTTGTTGTTGCATGGCCGGTAACAACATACCGGTAAATATCTTCCCGTATTCTTCCTGCTGCCGGTTGATGGTGTCCATCACTTCCTGTAATGTTTCCGGGGTGGGAGATTCTTCACCGGCGGCATCCGGGTCTCGTTCCAACACCTTGTTAATAGCCAGTATGGCAGGCATTCTGACGCGGAAAAACTCATCGAGGTTGGAAGAGAAAATGGACAGAAATTTAATGCGTTCGTATAGTGGTACCTGTGGATCGGCTGCCATCTGCAAAACCCTGTGGTTGAAGGACAACCAGCTGAGATCGCGGTTATATAAAGGAATAGCCATGAATACTTATGCTTTTACCGGGAAAAAGATGGCTGCGATCATGAAGGCCAGCACAGACGATATCAGGCCAAACATAAATACGTTATAGGAGATGCGGAGCAGTTTGTATTTGTGGGCCAGTACCACGCCAAGGTGATATACGTCTTTGGTCATGCTGCCATAGAGGAAATCAGCGTCGTCCATCATCTTTCTCATGCCCCATTCATATTCATCCAGCTTCATTCTGTAGAAGTTACCGAAGAAAAGCAGGTTGGCGTTTTTGTTGTTGATATCTTCCCTGGTGAAAGTTCCGCTGGTGACATTGGGCCGGGTGGCCAGCACCGCAAAAATGATGGTGGTAACAGAGGTGACCAGGAAGATAATGGCCGGGATGACCATATTGGGATAGTCTTCTATCCGCCGTACCAGTACCGAGAGCATAAAGGAAATGATAATGGAGTTCACCGATATCATGATATGCGCTTTGCTGTCGGCCATGGAGCTTAACCGGATATGGTTGGTGGAGGTGATGCGGAACATCGTCTCTACGCCGCGGTCGGGTTTTTTATCTTTTTCCTTCTTTTTATTTTTCTCCAGCAGCTGAGCATCCGGTGTAGCGGCATTGTCGGCGGCTGCGGCTACCTGCGTGGTTGCTGTTTCAGCGGCTTCGGCCGATTTTTTTTCCATTTTTTTATACAGCTTCTGCAGGTTTTCTTCTTTTTGTTGTTTGGTGTAGGTCTGCGCGTAGTCGGTCCAGTAGTGGTGTGCAGTGAGAAATTTGATATTGCCGGCCAGCCAGGTGCTGGTAGGCACTTCCTGTTGGTTCCTCATCTCCACTTCTTTACGCAGCAGTTTGTTGCGGTCGGCGAAATCTTTGGAGCCGAGGTGGAACAGGTCTGCATCACAAACAATTTGTTCTACCAGGTTATGAGGCGACTGCGGCATTTTAGTGGCCAGGATGGCGCCTTTTACCATGGCCTGTATACTTTCCGGCGCCTGCTGGCTTTGCAGGAAGTTGACAGCTTCCGCTGCGCCGTTTTCTTCGTGTTTGCCTGCTTCTCCTATCAGATAGCCGGCATCGTGAAACCATGCAGCAACGTAAACGGCTTGTAGTTCTTCGTCCTGAAGGCGGTAATGGGCGGCGATCTGAGCGGCTGCTTTTACCACCTGCAGCGTATGTTCAAGGTTGTGATACACCAGTTCAGGATGTGGGTGTTGCTGATACTGGGTCATCACAAAGTCTCTGGCGGCATCGATGAGTGAGCTGTTCTGCATATTCTTAGTTTTGTCCGGCAAAGGGAGAAAGCGGTACTTTTGCGTGCATTCCCCGATTTGCGCCTTTGCATGACGGAAGTTACTGCATTTTTGAGTTAAATTTATGCTACAAAGCCGATGTATGAACAGAACAACCCTGTTGCTAATCATGTTGATGTTCCTTTCCTGTAATAACCTTAGTGACCAGGAACAGAAAGTATTCGCCTCCCCGGCAGGCTACGACCTCAAAGCGCCGGTACGCTACAGGGTCAGGGAATCGATGCAGGAGATCTCCGGTATCGAAGCTTTCCCGGACGAAACCAATATGATCGCGATCAACGATGAAGAAGGCAGGGTGTATCAGATCAACGTCCATACCTCCAAGGCCTATCCTTCCTGGAAATTCGCCAAACACGGGGATTATGAAGACATCTGCCGTACAGACAGCGGATGGTTTGTGCTCAAAAGCAACGGCTCCCTATATGAAGTACACGGGCTTTTCTCCGACAGCGCTTCCAGCACCCATCACAAATTTCCCAAAGAAGGAAAACGGGAATTTGAAACTACTTATTTCGACAGCGCCCGCAACGCGATCGTACTGGTCACCAAAAACGCGCCTGATGATAAAAAAGAAGGCATGACCAGCGCCTACCGCTTTGATCTCGCTACCCGTACGTTTGATACGGTGCCCATCTACCGGCTGGACAATGCGGAGATAGCCAAACTGGCCGGTACAGACATGCGTTTCTTCAAACCATCTGCCGCAGCCATCCATCCGATCGAAAAAAGACTGTATATCGTGGCGTCGGTCAACGGACTGCTGGTGATCACCGACCTGCAGGGACATGTCCAGGAAGCCTATAATCTTAAACACCGGCTCTTCCTGCAACCGGAAGGCCTTACCTTTGCGGCTAATGGCGATCTGTATATCTCCAATGAAGGCGGTTATGACGGCACAGCCAATATTCTAAAATTCACTTACCAGCGCAAATGATCAACAGAGCCATCATCCTCGTCACACTAGCTTTTCTGACCTGCGGCCGCATGTTTGCGCAATCACCCGCCGTCGTTAAAAGAATTATCCTCATCGGCGACGCCGGCGAACTGCATGAAAACGGACATAACCCGGTGGTAGACGCGGTGAGACAGAAATATGACCTGCAGCAGGATATCAACACGGTCCTGTTCCTCGGCGATAACGTATACCCGCGTGGGTTACCTGACCAGGCCAGTAAATCCTACCCGGTGGCCAGAGAGATATTGGACTACCAGGCAGGACTGGTAAAAGGCACCCGCTCCAAAGGCATTTTTATTCCCGGTAACCACGACTGGGACAAGAGTAAACCCGACGGATGGCAGGTAATCCGCAACCAGCAACAATATATCGATTCCCTGCACCTGGAGAACGTGGACTTCCTGCCTAAAGACGGCTGCCCCGGTCCCATAGAAGTGAAGCTGGCAGATAATATTACCCTCATTATCATGGACAGCGAATGGTGGGTGTTCCCTTATCAGAAACCGGGAACGGAATCGTCCTGCGACTGTAAGGACAAGGAAGAAATAGTAGGCCGGCTGGCAGACATTGTTGCCAATAACCGGAACAAGCTGCTTATTTTCGCCACACACCACCCATTCCGCAGCTATGGCCCTCATGGAGGATATTATACCATCAAACAACATATTTTCCCGCTTACAGATCTGAAACCATGGCTGTATGTGCCCCTGCCGGTAATAGGCTCGATCTATCCGCTGGCACGTGGTGTGTTCGGTACACCGGAAGATATCCCTAATCCTAAGTATCAGAATATGATCAAAGGAGTGGAGGAAGCCTTTAAGCCACACGGCCCGGTAGTCTTTGTTTCCGGACATGACCATACGTTACAGCTGATAAAGGACAAGTCCAACACCTATATCGTGAGCGGCAGCGGTGCTAAAAACAACCGGGTAAAGAAAGGGGGTAAATCGTTGTATGCCACTTCAGAGAATGGTTTCAGCGCATTGGAAGTGATGTCCGACGGTACCGTTAGAGCGCAGTACTTCCTTGCGAAAGACTTGACAGCCCCGGCTTTCAGTGACACGGTATTGCGGATTCAGGATATCCGCAGCCAGGGACTGCAGTTCCGCGAGCCTTCCAATCTGCCTGCATATGTAAAAGTCGCTGCTGATACACAGTACGCACGTGTGAATAAATTTCATCGCTTCCTGTTAGGCAACAATTACCGGGAGGTATGGAACACGCCGATGAACTTCCCGGTGATAGACCTGCAAAAAGAAGGATATACCATTTTACAGCGCGGCGGTGGAAAACAAACCCACTCGCTCCGGCTGGCAGACAGCTCCGGCACGGAATACGCCATGCGCTCCCTGAAGAAATTCCCGCTGGCCGCCATCCCGGAGATGCTGCGTGAAACCATCGCCCGTGAAGTGGTGCAGGACCAGATATCAGCTTCCAATCCATACGCCCCGCTGGCTGTCAGCGTACTGGCGGAAGCCGCCGGTGTACCGCATACCCATCCTTCTTTTGTGTACCTGCCGCTGGACACCACGCTCGGCACCTACGCCAATGTATTTGGTAACGAAGTGTTTCTGCTGGAAGAAAGAGAACCGGTGACCGGCGATAAAGACAAAACCTATAGTACGCCTAAAGTACTCGATAAGATACTGGGCGATAACGATATTCATGTGGACCAGAAAGCCGTGCTCCGCGCACGTATCTTCGATACCTACATCATGGATTTTGATCGTCATGACGACCAATGGCGCTGGTACCGCGAAAAACACAAAGGACAGGAATACTACTACCCGGTGCCACGTGACCGCGACCAGGCTTTCTTCGTAAATGAAGGACTGCTGCCCCGTATGATATGTAAGCCATGGATTCTTCCCGGTATTCAGGGCTTCCGCGACCGTATCCCGGATGTGAACGGCTTCCAGTTCAGCGCCCGCTATTTTGACCGCTCCTTTATGAATGAGCTGGAGAAAAAAGACTGGGAAAAACAAACGGATAAATTCCTCCGTAAAATGACGGACAGCGTAATACAAGCCGCCGTCAATGCCTTCCCGGAGACTATCCGCAAGCAGGTGGCGCCTATGATGGTACACCGGCTTTCCGTTCGCCGTGACATCCTCAAAGACAACATGCTCAAATACTACCGCTTCCTGGCCAAAGGAGTAGACGTGCCCGCTACTCAAAAGAATGAACTGATACAGGTGGAAAAACTGGAAGGAGGCGCGGTGTCCCTGAACATGTTCAAGATCAGCAAAAAGGGCGAAGTGGAGCAGAATATCTATTCCCGTACCTTCAATCCCAAAGAAACAAAAGAGGTAAATGTATACGGGCTGGGCGGCCACGACCGCTTCGAGATCAGGGGCAATCACGGTACGCCTATACGGATACGCCTGATCGGTGGTAAGGATGCAGATACCTATGTGGACAGTTCCACTTCCGGCGGCGGAAAACGGATACGGATATACGACCAGCGTACGGGCAAAGACACGTTCCTGCTGGATGGCCATACGCAACGCCGCCTGTCCGACAACCCGGAGAATATAAGCTACAACCGCAATGCCTTTAAGTATAACAAAACCTTCCCTATGCTGGCCGCCGGTTACAACCGTGACGACGGTGTTCAGCTGGGCCTGGCTTTGCAAATGATCCGGCATTCCTTCCGTAAAGAACCTTATGCGGCCAAACATATCTTTACAGCTACCCATTCGCTGGCCACCAGGGCATGGAACTTTAAATACGATGGCGAGTTCACCGACGTAATCGGCAAGTCAGATCTCTTGCTGGCGGCAAGCGCCAAGGCGCCGAACAATACCATCAACTTCTTCGGCCTGGGCAATGAAACAGTTTTTGATAAGAGTGGCGGCAAGCGCATTACCTATTATCGCGCCCGGTTTAACCTGTATTCGCTGGAAGCATTGCTCCGCACAAGCCTGAGCAATCACTTCAGTATCTCATACGGGCCCACCCTCAACAACTATGCGTTTGATAAAGATGAAAACGATAATCGTTTCATCACCAATTTCAGTAAAAATGGATTGGACTCTGCCAGCGTATACAGCAATAAATCTTATGCAGGTCTGAAGCTGGTGGCCCAGGTAGATACCCGTAATAACAAGCTGATACCGACGAGAGGCATCCTATGGACCACCTCCTGGACAGGCAGCAAAGGTCTCAACGGCGATAGCCGGAACTACACCCGCCTGCAATCTGACCTGAGCCTGTATATGAGCTTCCGGGTGCCGGCCAATTTCGTGATCGTCAGCCGTTTTGGCGGCAGCAAAATCTGGGGCGATTATGAGTTTTTCCAGGCGGCAACCATCGGTGGCACACAGAACCTGCGCGGCTTCCGCAACTACCGTTTTGCAGGTGGTGCGTCCGCCTATAACAATACAGAGGTCAGGGTGAAACTATTTGACCTGAAGACTTATGTATTACCGGCCACGGTAGGGCTGCTGGCCTTTAATGACGTGGGCCGTGTATGGAAGGACAATGAACATTCCCATGTATGGCACGATGGATATGGCGGCGGTGTATACCTGGCGCCGGTGAATGCGCTGATCGTCACAGCTGTGGTAGGGCATTCGAGCGAAGAAACAATACCATACATTACATTAGGATTTAAATTCTGACGCATAAAAAAAGACCGGGGCCTTCGCTCCGGTCTTTTTTTATATCGATATCATCAGATGCCTGATTCCGGTAAATCCGGGTCCATATTCACTCTTACACGCAATGCTTTGAGACCGCTGACACCCTGCAGCTCTTCAAGGTCCAGCATTTCGATATCAGGCAGCAGGATGTTTTTTGCCTGGAGGAAAGAGATATATTTCCTGAACTCTTCCATTTCCCGCACATAGGAATACACCATGGCGATAGTACCCGGTTGGGTAAGACGTTCGCCGGTATCTTTCACATGTACTTTATCGATTCTTTTTTTGATGATCTCATAGCGGATGTTATAGGCGCCTTCCACGTCGAAGCGGCGTTCGTCGCTGCGGAAACTGATAGTAATAGGCGCGCTGTGCATGAGGATCATCTGTGTGGTCTGCAACGGTATTTTCAGCTGTGGCGATATTTTATTGGTCAGCCTGGCAATACGGGCCATGGATGAAAGCTGCCACAGGCGCAGGTTACGCAGGTACAGGTGGTCAAATTTCTTTTCCTGCGCAATGGACTGTCCGATGTAGATCGTGTATTCGATACCGTCAGTACGGTACTTTTCAAAGTAGCAGGGGAAAGACTGCTGGATATACAGCCGTTCCTTTTCCAGGTACTGGCTGATAGCCCTGTTGATGACAGACAGGCTTTCTTCGTATTCGCGCCGGTGACGGAATACGTGGCCCTGTTCCTTGTCAATCTTATTGAAGTAGTTGTTCAGTACTGGTTGCAGGGTTTCGCTGCCTTCGCACAGGTGTTCGAGTATCGGCTGGATTTCCTGTTCCATGAATTCGTTCACCTTCAGGTCTTCGCCGGCAGTCAGGTTGTCGCTGAGGCCCTGCATCAGGTCTTCTGTCTTAAACATCAGTTCTTCCAGCAGGGGCAGGTGTACTTCCTGTGCTATCTGTTGCAGGGTGTATTTAATCAGTTCCAGCTGTTCCTGGAGGTCTTCCCGCAGGGCGTTGCCCTGTTGTACGGACGAGTTGCGGATATCGATGGCGCCGTACAGCGGGTATACTTCTTCAAAAGAGATGTTCTCAATGTCCTTGCGTTCTTCCGGAGGTGTCAGGAGGTAGTTCCAGGCAGCTTCAGTGAATTTCCATTCCACGGAAGGTTGCAGGGCGGTGAACTGGTCTTTCAGTACTTCGTTGAGGCGGTTGTCGAGGATGCTCATGCTCCTGCTGAGCATCATGACAATCAGCGGGTAGGTGCTTTCCAGCTTCCACAGCGGTTCGGCAGACAATGCGCCGGGCGTGGAAGATGCCAGTTCCAGTACACCCAGTATTTCTTTTTTATGGGTGATGGGGAAGAGGATGAAGCTCTGGATATTTTTAATAGGCAGATATTTCAGGAACGGATACTGCGTAAGGCTGGTTTCATTTACCGTGGGCAGTATCAGCGGCGTTGGCTGTTTGGCCGCATGCTCCAGCAGCAACTGGAAGAAATGCTGCTGTTGTTTTTTGTTGCCGACACCGAGAATAGGATCGGCGTTGGAAAACTGTTCTTCCAGCACGTTCTTGCCGTTTACTTTCGGGAACGGCACAATGTGGGCGGTGATCCCTCTGCCGCCCATGATGGTGGGGATCATTTTTTCCAGCGTACGATAGCTTTCCACTTCGTTGCTGGCTTTCATGTTCATCACCAGCCCTTTGATATTGTTCAGAATTTCGGTCTGGGTCACGTCTTCCACGGTCCAGATCACGAACCCTTCGAGGGCGAAATTATCCGGGGGGATAATATCTTTCAGTACGTCGGGACAGGTCTGATAGGTGCAATAGTTGTTATAGTCCAGTGGCGGCGGGGTATCGCCTTTCACCTTTACATCCACAAATCGCGGGTCTATATTGACTTTCACATATTTTTTGGTGCCATCAGGAAGTTCCATATGATGGATGATCTCATTCTGATAGTTGACAGGGTAGTGATATACTCTCTCCAGAATGAGCTTGTACAGCCAGGTCAGCTTGTCTTTTTTGACTTTGCTGACAGACATGCCCTGTGGTACGGCCACCAGTCCGTTGTCGGTAAACATTTTACGGAACAGGTCGGAATAATAAAAGATGGCGAATTTAAACGGTACGCCGATGCCGTAGATATCACGGTTGGTATCAGTAGTGACAGGGAATATGGCCGCTGTCAACAGGTCGAGGTATTCTTTATATTCCGCAAGGTCGGTTGATGGGGGAATGGGTTGGAGGATTTCAGGATGGCCTTCAAATTTCCGTATGATCATTCGATAAAACGCGGAGCGTGGATCGTCGTCATTCGCCGCCTTTTCCTTCAGGAAGCGGACGAAGGGGACGAAAGATATATTAGAATCAATTACCTGTTCATCATGTATTACACTGGAGTCTGCAGTTAAAATCTTCATATAAACGGTATAAAATTATCACCAAAGGCTGTTCATTTGTGCGCCAGCAAAAAAAAATTTCTATTACAAGTAACAGTTAAAAACAGTGCAGGAGTAACAAGGGGAGATAGTATGCAGACGTAAAGGTAGGGCCAATATTTTAAATTTGATTATTTTGATATTTGGCTATTTTATCGCTGTTGATATACAGCTTTTTATAAATAGCCAAATATCAAAATAATCAAAATGACTATACAAGTTCGATCTGGTTTTTCAGCAGGTCTTCAATGGTATCGCGTTTACGGATCAGGAAGGGCTTACCGTCTTTCACCAGCACTTCCGCAGGTTTGAGGCGGGAGTTGAAGTTGGAAGACATTTCAAAGCCATAGGCGCCGGCGTTATAGAACACCAGGTAGTCGCCTTCGCGGACTTCATTGATTTTGCGGTCCCATCCGAAGGTGTCTGTTTCACAAATATTACCCACTACGGTATAGATACGTTCAGTGCCTTTCGGGTTGGATATATTGCGTATCAGGTGGAATGCGTCGTAGAACATGGGCCTGATCAGGTGGTTAAAGCCGGAGTTAACGCCTACGAATACGTTGGCGGTAGTTTGTTTGATCACATTGGCTTTTACCACGAAGTAACCGGACTGGCTTACCAGGTATTTTCCTGGTTCGAACCAGAGCTGGAGTGGTTTTTCGTAGTTTTTGGCGAAGTTGTTGAAAGCGTCGCTCAGTTTTTTGCCCAGCAGGTCGATATCTGTTTCGGGATCGCCTTGCTGGTAGGCTACTTTAAACCCGCTGCCCAGGTCGATGGATTCGAGGTCCGGGAAGTGCTGGGTCATCTCAAACATGATTTCCACGCCGCGGAGGAATACGTCCACGTCTTTGATTTCGGAGCCGGTATGCATGTGCAGGCCGGTCACTTTCAGTTTGGTGGATTTCACGATCCTTTCGATGTGGCGCATCTGGTGGATGGAGATACCGAATTTGCTGTCGATATGCCCGGTGGAGATTTTAAAGTTGCCGCCCGCCATGATATGGGGGTTGAGCCGGATGCAGATGGGATAGCTGCCTCCGAATTTGTTGCCAAATTGTTCCAGTATGGAGAGGTTATCGATATTGATAATCACGCCCAGGTCTTTGGCCGCAATGATTTCCTGCAGGTCAACGCAGTTGGGGGTAAAGATGATATTTTTAGGATCAAAGCCGGCTTTGAGGCCCAGCTGTACTTCCTGTATGGATACCGTGTCCAGTCCGCAACCAAGGGAATTGATGTACTTCAGGATGTTGATATTGGTCAATGCCTTACAGGCGTAGAAAAAGCGGGTGTTGGCCTTATGAAAGGCTTTCTGGAGCTTTTCATACTGGGTTTTGATCTTTTCTGCGTGGTATATGTATACCGGGGTACCAAATTCTTCTGCTATTTTCACCAGAAAGTCGGTAGCAAGAACGTCGCTTTGTTTAGGCATTGATTTACTCCTTGATTTAAGAATGAGGAGGCAAAATTACTACGCAAAACTGAGAAATTATATAGGAAAGGATGAAATCAGTCATCCGCGCCTTCCCCTTCCATAAATCCTTCGATGCTTCTCCGGTCTTTTTTGGTAGGACGTCCTATTTTGCTTTGTCTTTTGCCGGTATGGAATACAGCGGCTATGGCTTTGGGAGCGGTTTTATCCTCTTCCGGGGTATTGTCCACATAGTATTTGATGGCTTCACTGTAAGCTACGCGGTTGGCCAGGAGGCCGGTTACCTGTATGAGCCATTTACGGCCTTCTGTTTTAATTTCAAAGTTATCGCCGATGGCTACTGGTTTGGCGGCTTTCACATTATTGCCGTTCAGTTTCACTTTCCCGCCGTCGCAGGCTTCTGCGGCCTGGCTACGGGTCTTGAACACACGGATGGACCAGAGATATTTGTCTACCCGCAATTTTTCGGTATTACTCATATCATATGTGTTTATTTTTTCATTTTGATATTTTTTCATTTCGAAACAGCCAGGCTGCCTTCAAAATGAAAAAATATCAAAACGAAAAAACGAATTATTTGCTCATCTCGGCAAAATACTGATGGAAATACGGGATGGTCTCAATGCCTTTATAGTAATTGGCCACGCCATATTTCTCATTGGGGGAGTGGAGGTTGTCGCTGTCCAGTCCAAATCCCATGAGAACAGTTTTAAGTCCGAGGGTTTTTTCGAAGAGCGCTACGATCGGGATACTGCCACCGCCGCGAACGGGAATGGGGTCTTTGCCGAAAGTGGCGGATATTGCTTTGTGGGCTGCTTTGTAGGCCACAGAGTCTGTCGGTGTTACGTAAGGGCTGCCACCATGATGTTTGTTCACTTTTACGGTCACGCTCTTCGGAGCGATGGCTTCAAAGTGTTTGGCAAACAGGTCAGAGATCTCGTGCCAGTCCTGGTTAGGAACAAGGCGCATAGAGATTTTCGCGAATGCTTTGGATGGCAGTACGGTTTTGGAGCCTTCACCGGTGTAACCGCCCCAGATGCCATTTACCTCCAGGGTAGGACGGATACCGGTACGTTCGATGGTGCTATAGCCTTTTTCGCCCCATACATCGTTGATCCCCAGGTCCTTTTTGTATTCTTCTTCGTCAAAGGGGGCGGCGTTGAGGGCAGCTCTTTCTTCGGCGGTCAGTTCCTGTACCTTGTCGTAGAAGCCGGGGATGGATATGTGGTTGTTTTCATCGTGCAGGGAAGCGATCATTTTAGCGAGGATGGTGGCCGGATTGGCTACGGCGCCGCCATAAACGCCGCTGTGCAGGTCGCGGTTAGGACCGGTCACTTCTACTTCCATGTAGGCGAGGCCACGCAGGCCGGTGTCGATAGACGGTGTTTCCAGGCTGATCATCGAGGTATCAGAGATCAGTACCACGTCCGCCTTCAGTTTTTCCTTGTTTTGCTCCAGGAAGATGCCCAGGTTGGCAGAACCCACTTCTTCTTCCCCTTCGATCATGAATTTGATATTGCAGGGGATGGTGTTGGTTTTGTGCATGGTTTCAAAGGCTTTTACATGCATGTAAAACTGTCCTTTGTCGTCTGCACTGCCACGGGCATATATGTTACCGTCTTTGATAACAGGTTCAAACGGGCCGCTGTGCCACAGTTCCAGCGGATCTGCGGGCTGTACGTCGTAGTGGCCGTAAACCAGCACGGTAGGCAAAGAAGGATCGATGATCTTTTCTCCGTAAACGATGGGATGTCCTGCGGTGGGGCATACTTCTACATTATCCGCGCCGGCTTCCTGCAGGCGGTGCTTTACGGCTTCTGCACATTTTTGTACGTCGCCGTTAAAGCGGGAGTCAGCACTCACAGAGGGAATGCGCAGCAATTCCAGCAATTCTTCCAGGAAACGTTCCTGGTGTTGGGCCTGGTAATCTTTCCAAACTTGCATATTCAGAAAATTAAGTTCACAATGGGGTGCAAGTTAACGGAAAAACAACATTCGGGAATTTGGGATTTGCAGATTCGTTCAGGAGCAGGGGTAAATATTCAAATAGTAAAAGATCTAAATGTCTAAGTGCTACGAGATCAGTTTTTGACGTACGAGGAACTCCAGTTTTTCATTGACATCCAGCAGTTTGGCGGTCAATTCCTTGTTTTCCTTGCGCAGGGAGTAGACTTCAAAAGCCTTTTCAATATTATGCTTCAGTTCTTCCTCATTCCAGGGTTTGGAGAAATATTTATAGACCTGGCCTTTGTTAATGGCGTCCACTACGGCATTGATATCGGCGTAGCCGGTCAGCAGCATACGGATCGGTTCAGGGTATTTTTCCAGGATAGACTCGAAAAATTCGATCCCGGTCACCTTCGGCATACGCTGATCTGAAATAATGATATGAAATTCCTGTTCTTCCAGCAGTTTCACCGCTTCTTCGGCGGAGGTGGCGGTAGAAATGTTGTAAAGCCTCCTGAATGAAGCTTTAAAGGCATTCAGGTTGTGTATTTCATCATCAATATAGAGTATATGGATGTGTTGTGCACTCATTTAAGCAGACTTAGTTCCAAGTTAGTAATAATAAATGAGTTAGAAACAATGAAACCAGTTTTATCGATTTAGTATTTATCCTGCCCCATTCACTTTTGGCATTTATCGGCAGAAGGCTAACGATAAACGTTACTATAAAGGTACATATAAACATACTGTATTAGTGTGAATTTTTCAAGTATGGATGAACTTTTTTTAAAATTCATCGTTTCCCTAAGCAATAGCGATTTAGTGCATTACTTTCCATATTTTCGTGTAGGGATGAAAAATGCGCGTTTACCGTGTTTTTTGCAGCATTCACCGTGAAAACAACTACTTACACCGGCAGGCCGGGAAACAGGAACAGCTTTTGCTTTCCGGCATGGCACAAAAACTTAAATTCTTATTCAGATGAAAAAAGGCATCATTGTAATCATTGTTATCGTATTACTGGGATTGTTAGGTTGCAACAAGTACAATGGATTGGTTAAACAGGACGAAGATGTGAAGAATAAATGGGGTGTAGTACAGAGTAGCTATCAACGCAGGGCAGACCTGATCCCCAACCTGGTAAGCACAGTGAAAGGCGCCGCCAACTTTGAAACCACAACGCTCACACAGGTGATACAAGCCCGCGCCAGCGCTACCCAGGTCAAAGTGGACGTAAATGATCTCAGCCCCGAAAAAATTCAGCAATATCAGGCTGCACAGGGCCAGTTAAGCCAGGCGCTCGGCCGTCTGCTGGCTGTTTCCGAAAGCTACCCTGAACTGAAAGCCAATCAGAACTTCATGAACCTGCAGGCACAGCTGGAAGGCACCGAAAACAGGATCAACGTGGCCCGTAACGATTTCAACGATGCCGTAAAAGGCTACAACAGCAGCGTACGTTCCTTCCCTGGCAACATCGTTGCTGGTCTCGGCGGTTTTAAACAGAAAGGCTACTTCGAAGCAGCTGCCGGCTCTGAGAAAGCGCCCGAGGTTAAATTTTAATATTTAGAAATTTTATCATTTGCTTATTTGGCCGGTTGCTGCAAAACGCAACCGCCAAATAAGCAAATAACCAAATAACAAAATAGCATGCGTCTGTTCCCTTTCAGCAAAAAGAGAGAGATTTTTTCCGAAGCGGATAAAAACAAATTGGTGCAGGCTATCCGGGTAGCCGAACGGCTCACGTCCGGTGAGATCCGGTTATTCGTAGAAAACCATTGCAGTTATGTGGACCCCATGGACCGTGCCCGCCAGGCATTTGTGTCACTCGGCATGGAAAAAACAAAACAACGCAATGGGGTATTGGTATATGTGGCCCTGAAAGATCACCAGTTCGCCATCCTCGGCGACCAGGGCATCCATGATAAAGTAGGTAACGACTTCTGGCAAAAAGAGGCCACGCTCCTGAAAACACATTTTCAGCGCAACAATATCATCGAAGGGATCGAAGAATGTATCCGCGAAATCGGTGAATCCCTCCGTATACACTTCCCGCATGAGGCCGGCGATGCCAACGAGTTACCGGATGATATTGTTTTCAGTATCTGACGGCCATTATTTTAAACGACTTTTAGCATAGAAGAACATGAGGATATTACGCTGGTTTTTACCTGTATTATTGTTGTTGACGGGATTGCTGGTTAAAGCACAGAATATTCCGCCAAGGCCCAATCCTCCAACTTTAGTAAATGACTTTGCCGGCATCCTGCTGAAAGATGAGGATGAAAGGCTGGAACAAAAGCTGGTAGCCTACGACGACAGTACCTCCACGCAAATAGCGATCGTTACCCTTAAGTCAGTCGGTGACTATGACGTCAGTCAGGTAGCACTGAAAATTTTAAGGGACTGGGGAATTGGCAGAAAAGGAAAGAACAATGGTATCCTTATTCTTGTTTCCATGGAAGACAGGAAGATAAGGATCGAAACAGGTTATGGCATGGAAGGTGCTGTACCTGATGCGGTAGCCAATGAAATCATAGCACAGATCATTAAGCCCGCTTTCCGGGAAGGACAATACTATCAGGGCCTTGACAAAGCGGTTGATGCCATCATTAAGGCCGCAGCCGGCGAATACAAAGGAGATCCGCGACAAAGCAAACCGGGTATCAGCCCGGGTGCGATCTTCCTCCTCATCCTGGTAATTGTGATCATCATATCCATCATCAGCCGTGGCGGTGGTGGCGGTGGCGGCACCACTTACAACAGGCGCGGAGGCTGGATATGGCCGGTTATCGGCAGCATGGGCGGCTTCGGACGCGGTGACGGAGGAGGCTGGTCCGGCGGCGGCGGTGGCGGCGGATTCGGAGGCTTTGGTGGCGGTTCCGGCGGCGGAGGAGGCGCCAGCGGCAGCTGGTAATACTGAAAACCTTTGAAAATTTGAGATATGTCATTCATGTATGTGTTAAACGGGGATGCTACACTGTCGCTGCTACGGCAAAGCAAACTGAAAGGCGGTGTGGTAGTGTGCAGGGAAATGATGAGCGAAGGCAAAGTAAAAGTCACCAAAGACGCTGATACGTTTTTTGAAAGCCGCGCCAAACATCTCGAATTTCATTACGGAATCGATAAACAAACTTATTTTACCAATGTAGTACATGAGCTGGAGAAATTAAAAAACTCCGGCTCATTTGATGAAATAGTCCTCTGGTTTGAAGCAGACCTCTTCTGTCAAATCAATCTCCTCTTCATTATCCATTACCTTAAAATCAATCTCGCCACGCTGCCGCCCATTAGCCTGGTAGACCTTCCCCATCACCGCGAAGCGACAGACTTTCCAAAGTTGCTGGAAGAACGGGTACTGCTCCAGCCGGCAGATATTCAGCACGCCCTCGACGCCTGGGACGCCTATTGCGACGATACCCCGCTGGCACTGGAAACCATCTCCCATATGCCGGCAGGCAACCTCAAACACCTGCCCGCAGCCATCCATGCACACCTGCAACGTTTTCCCAATCTGGAAAACGGGCTCAGTGCCATCGAAAAATTTTTCCTGCAGAAACTCTCCATGGGCCGTTACCGGGGATATGACCTCTACATCGCTTTCTGGGACGAGCTGTGGATATACGGCTTCGGTGATTTTCAGCTGGACCTGCTGGTGCAACGGATGCAACGCGCCGGAGTAATTGAGGAAGATGCCCAGATGATCGGTATCACCAGCCTGGGCCGCGAGGTACTTAACAATGAGGAAAATTATCTCGACTACGTCCCGCTGGAACACCGCTGGCTGGGCGGTGTAAGGATGGCCAAGTCATCCTGGTGGTGGGACCCCGCTAAACAACGGATTGTAAAGAAAGCATAAAAAACAAAGAGCGAAGACGATAGTCTTCGCTCTTTGTTTTTTTATTAATCAGGTAATACTATTCTTTGATGGCTGTCCGGATAGCCTCAGACGCTTTACGCATATAGGCAGCCTGCTGTTGCAGCCCCTCGCGGTCCGCACCACTGACGGCGGTAGCGTCGCTGTCTTTCTTCCGGGAGATCTCCTGTAACCAGTTGCTGATGTAAGTGTTTACCTGGCTGTTGTTAAACTGCACGGTCATCGCCTTTACCTGGTCTACCCCGCGCTGTACGGCACTGGTATTGTTGATTTTGGAAAGGAAGCCCAGATAGTCGAATGCGGCATTCAGCTTGTCCTGACCGGAAGTTTCGTCAAATTTGGTGGCCACGAAATTGATATCGTCGGGATTGCCCTGACGGGCATATACGCCGGCGATAGCGCTCACCAGTTTGCCTTTGGTGTCTTTTTCCAGCTGTTTGGCGATGCCATAGGCTTTGTTAAGGTCCAGTTCTGACAATGCTTCCAGCGCAGCGGCTTCCACGCCGTAAGATTTATCTTTGGTGGCGGCTTCAAACAACGCAGTGTATTGCGCGTCTTTCAGATCGCCCAGTTGCTTGATGGCAGCGGCTTTGGTCAGCGAGCTCGGGTCTTGTTTGGCGATCTCCACTAATGCCGGCTCTGCGACAGTTTTTACAGCAGGCAGTTTCAGGTTGAGAGAGGAAACGGCCAGGGTACGCAGACCGTGATATTTATCCTTCAACGCCTGCACCAGCAGCTTAACGGCTTCGGGGTTACGGCCCTGCTCTTCTGTGGCTGCCTCGATAGCCACGCGGCGATCCATATACTGTGGCGCGTGGGCATACTGGTAAACATAAGTGGAGAAATCACGGTGGTCATCTTTCTTGGAAAGAATCACTTTATCAGCATCTACGTTCACCAGGTCGGGTTTGGTGGTGTAGGCAAAAGTGAAGGAATCCACGCGGTTGGCCACTGTCACATTGTAGCGCTCTTTCTTGCCGCCGGCGTAGATATCAATAGCGATCGGCAGTTGCCATACCTTGGCTTCTTTCTGGATCTGCTGGATGATAACCGTGACGTTGTTATTGTTGTATTTGTAACTGATATCCAGTTCAGGGAAACCCTGGCCGAAATACCATTGGTTGAAGAACCAGTTCATATCGCGGCCGGTCACCTCTTCAAAGGCGAGGCGCAGCTGATGGGCTTCGGTCGCCTTGAAGGCGTTGGTCTTCAGATACAGGTTCAGTGATTTAAAGAAGGCGGAATCACCGACAGCGTTGCGCAGCATGTGGAGGATACGGCCGCCTTTCTGATAGGTGATCTGGTCAAACATATCTTCCCTGTCGTGGTAATGGAAACGTACCAGGTCCTTATCACCTGAGTACTGTACCATAGAAAGGTAGGACATGGCGGCGTCGTAGCTGTGCTCGTCGGCGGCATCTTTACCGTATTTATGTTCGAGCCATAGGTATTCGCTGTAATCGGCGAAAGACTCGTTAACAGTCAGGTTGCTCCATGATTCAGCCGTGGCCAGGTCGCCAAACCAGTGATGGAACAGCTCATGCGCGATCACGCATTCATTGTAGTTGTTATTGTCGAGCAGTTCGCGGTCTGTTTTCTGAAGGAACTCCCCATGCAGGGTGGCGGTGGTGTTTTCCATCGCGCCGGACACATAATCGCGGCCGGTGATCTGGGAGTATTTTACCCAGGGGTATTCATATCCCAGTATATTGGAATAAAAGGAGAGCATCTCGGGGGTATTGCCAAAGATGTTTTTCGCGTATTTTTCAAATGGTTTTTCCAGGTAATAGTTGACTTCCTTGCCTTTCCATTTGTCTTTTACAATGGCGTAGTCGCCAACGGCCATCATAAACAGATAGGGAGAATGGGGGAGGTCCATCTTCCAGGTATCGGTACGGGTGCCGTCGGTATTGGTTTTCTGGCTTACCAGTTTACCGTTGGAAAGGGTCACATATTTCTGGGGAACGGTCATGCTGAGTTCCTGTGTGCACTTCTGGTTGGTTTTATCGATAGTAGGGAACCATACCGAAGAGCTCTCCGTTTCGCCCTGTGTCCATATCTGGGTGGGCTTGTTGGGCTCAGTGCCGTCCGGGTTAATGAAATACAGGCCTTTGGCATCAGTAATGGCGGCGCTGCCTTTTACTTTCAGCTCATTAGGCTTGCTGGTATAATTGATATAAACCACATACGATTCCGTGGCAGCATACTTTTTATCGAGTTTGATGTGCAGTTGCATGGTATCATAGCTGTAGTGCAGCGGCGTGTTTTTGCCGGCTTTTACAACAGTCACTTCATGGATGTCCATGCCTTTGGCATCGAGGGTGAGGGAGTCGGTTGCATAGAAATGGGGTTTCAGGGTAATCCAGGCTTTGCCATAGAGGTACCTTTTGGGGTAATCAAACCGTACGTCCAGTTTGGTATGTACCAGGTCATTGACCTTGGTGGCTGCCGCTCTGTAAATCTTCAGGGCCGGATCATCGGTGGCCGCTTTCCCGGATTGTGCCATCAGGGAAGTAGTAGCACCCAGGCCGGCCATCCCACCGATCAGCACACCCAGCAGGGACCGCTTCAAGTGTTGATTCATGTAAAAACTGTTTTGATTAAATATATCAGCTTCTGATTATATAAAGGGTCAAATTTAAACAAATGGCCTTATAACGAGCCAAGTGGTTAAAAATGCTATTTTTGTTAGACTAAGAGGCTAATAAATACAGCAATTATGATCAAAGCAACAGTTAACGGCAAGTCTGCGTTCAGCATCAATCAGGATGCTACCATTACCTGCAATGGCCAGGCAGTGGACTGGTCAGCGGTACAGGTACCTTCAGGTGATTACAGCATCATTATGGACGGCAACAGCTACCAGGCCCAGGTCCTGAAAGTAGACAGGGAAAGCAAAACCGTGACTTTGCAGATCAATCAACAGCAGTATGAGGTGGCCATTGAAGAACCGATAGACCAGCTGCTGGCGTCCATGGGCATTAAAGATGCGCTGGCTAAAAAAGTGAATGATATTAAAGCGCCCATGCCGGGACTGGTGCTGAAGGTGCTGGTTACGCCCGGACAGGTTATCCACAAAGGAGACCCGGTGCTGATCCTGGAAGCCATGAAAATGGAGAATGTATTCAAGGCCGCTTCGGACGCCGTAGTCAAGGAAATTAAAGTCGCAGAGCGCACCGCCGTTGAAAAAGGAGAGGTGCTGATCGTGCTGGAATAATATTTGCATAAGGACAGTTTTATACCAATTTTTAGTATGCTTCTTAAATACAGGACAGTATTATACTTACTGGCATGTTTGTTTTTTTGTGGCCGGGCATGGGCACAGAACCAGCAGCATTATGTATATATACAGAGTGAAAAAGGCCAGCCTTTCTATGTAAAGGTCAATGGTCAGGTACTGAGCTCTACAGAAAGAGGATATATCATCCTTCCCAAACTGGAAAGCGGCACCGTACCAATGTCTATTGGATATGCCCAGAGCGAAGGCCCGGCACAGGAACAGAAGTTCTACGTACGGATCGCCAAAAATGACCAGGGCTTCCTGCTGAAGAAGGGCGCCTTATACAACCTGCAGACATTCCGGGAAATCAAAGCCGATAACGGCGATGGCAGCACTGCTACGGCGGCGGCACAGGAACCTGTCCAGGAAGCAGTAGCAGCCAATAACACGGAAGATACCGCCCGTAAAGAGATGATGGGCAATCTCCAGAAAGACCTGGAAGACACTTTTTCCCAGAAAGCGACGGTGACCGGTCCTGGCAAACCATCAGCCTCCAAATCCAGTAATGCCTTTTCTTCCGCTCTTGATAAGGTGGTAGTGTCCGGTGATGACCGGGAAGAGCCGGTGGCGGAAGTCGCTCCCGTCAAACCAACAGAGGGCGCCACAGCGCCTGTAGAGGAGCAGCCTGTCGCCAAAAAGCCCCGCGGGAAGAAACATAAGGCAGAACGCGAACCGCTTACTGAAGAAGAGCAGGATATACTGAAATCTGTTATGGCAGATGAAAGCAAGGCGGCCGCCAGCGAAGCGGCTGTTGCGGACCAGCCTCAACAGACGACAGAAGAACAGCCGGCTCCTAAAAAACAGAAAAAACACAAGAAAAGGGAAGGAGATCCTGATTTTATTGAATTCCAGGAAGATGGCAAGGCCAGTGCGCCTGTTGTTGCTGCTGCACCTGCTGCTGTTGCCGCGGAAACAGCAGCTCCGGCTGTTGAACTGCCTGCCACAGAAGAGGCACCGGTAAGAAAGAAGAAAAAGCGGAAACTGTTCGATGATACCGAACACCCAAACAATATCATCACGGATTCCAGTGGTTATGGCGTTGCAATGAGCACAGAAGCGCCTTCCAGGAAAAAGAAAAAGAATGAAGAGGCAGTAGCGGAAAACTCTGAAAAGAAAGATGCCGGTAGCCGTCTGATTAATACCGATTGTGGTAATGTGATGGATGAAGCCACTTTCCGTAAGGTGTTGCGGAAGTTTGTGAGCGCCCGGTCTGATGATAGCATGATCGATGTGTTCCGTAAGTCTACCCGTAATTACTGCCTTGAAACGGCGCAGGTGAAATCACTGGCGCTGCTGGTAAGCTCTGAAGAAGCCCGTTATCGCCTGCTGGACCTGGCCTACGCCAAGACCTACGATACCGAGAAATATGGTTCGCTGGAATCGCTGCTGACGGAAAGTTATTATAAAGGCCGTTTTAAAGCGATGTTACATAAATAGCTAAATGAACACATAGATAAATAATTGGCCTTCGGCCGATGAATGAGCGAAGACGACCATCTTCGCTCATTTTTTTTAATTGTATTATTTTCGCCCCCGATGAACAGATATTTTATAGAAGTGGCCTATAAGGGTGCGCAGTACAGTGGATTTCAGGTACAGGAGAATGCACATACCGTGCAGGCGGAGGTAGACAGGGCCCTTAGCCTCCTGCTCCGGGAGAAGATCGAGAGTACTGGTTCCAGCAGGACCGATGCAGGCGTGAATGCCAGGCAGAACTTCCTGCATTTTGATACAGATGCGCCTTTGCATCCGCAGTTCCTGTATAAGATCAACGCTATTCTGCCGACAGACGTAGTGCTGAAGGGGGTATACCGGGTACCGGAGGATGCCAACAGCCGTTTTGCCGCGTTGGGCCGTTCCTATGAATATACATTGTATACCCGCAAAGACCCGTTTATGCAGGACCGCGGGTATTTCTTTCCTTATAAGCTGGATGTGGACGCGTTGCAGGAGGCAGCCGGTATTATCCGGGAGTACAGCGATTTCACTACTTTTTCCAAGCGGAATACGCAGGTAAGGACATTTATCTGTGCAATAGAGGAGTCTTTCTGGACGGTGGAAGGGGAGCGTATAGTCTATAACGTTACCGCCAACCGTTTTCTTCGGGGGATGGTGCGGGGGTTGGTAGGTACCATGCTGCGGGTGGGCCGCGGCAAGCTGACGATACCTGAGTTTCGCGCCGCTATTGAAAGCAGGGACTGTACCCGTGCGGATTTTGCAGTCCCGCCACAGGGGTTGTTCCTGATGACTGTCCGTTATCCGGAAGGATTACTGGAACCGGTTTCCTTTGTCAGATAGTGTCTGATGATATAAAGAGAAGGGACTGACCTCAACGGGTCAGTCCCTTCTTCTTTGGAGGCTGTACCGTTATTTAAAATGTCTTTCGTACGCCCGCCTTGGCGTTGTAATACAACGCCAAGGCGGGCGAAAGCAATCAAATAACCTCATAGTCCCTGTTGCTTCAGTGTTAAGGCTTCAATGCCACACCGTATAACTAATCACATCTCTCAGCCCAAAGCAATTGAATAACATCATAGCCCAGGTCGTGAGCCCTGGGAACAAAAAATGGGGGCAAATCGCCTGGTCCGGTGGATCCATGCATCATTCCCGATAAAAAAATTTTCGCCATAAAACCCTTTGTGGTAAAGGGTTTTATGGTTTTATGAAAAAATAGTTCAGCAAAAAAGTTGGAAGTGTTAAAAATCCGCCTACCTTTGCGCTCCGCTTTGATAGAAAGCACGCATACAAAAGCTCTTCACATACTTCATTTTTACGTTTTTCGAATTGGTGGCATATTGCTGTAAATAATGGATAGCAGCGTATTTGCGCTGACTGCTCTTCGAAAAGAAAAAATAAAAAAATCTTAAAAAAGATTTGGTGGAAATGAAAAGTTGCTTACCTTTGCAACCCCAACGATAACGGGGCAACGAACGGAAAGCGAAGTTGCGAAATTGAAAGATGAGATGTACGGCCGAACGGGCCACGGAGATCGGATCTCAGACATCAGCTAACGGTCAGTAAGTGATCGAAAGTTCTTTGAAAGAATGGAAACAACAGCACGAATCAAATTAGTGATAGTTTGATTCATAAACACAGGTAATGTTATAGCTAACATAATTTAAATATCCGATTAATTTTCTGAAGAGAATTAGTCAGGTATCAACTTCTTTACAATGGAGAGTTTGATCCTGGCTCAGGATGAACGCTAGCGGC